>NZ_JAVJQL010000028.1:0-786620 GCF_040218215.1 Fulvivirga sp. | reverse complement strand
AGGATTAGATAAGTTGTTGAAATGTGGAAAACCAAGGTTTACAACATTCCAACAACTATAATGGTAATGATATGTCTATTTTTTGATCGAAATATAATTTAATCGACCTGAGGCTTGTTTTTCAACATAGAAGACACCTTCCTAAAATAAGTTTAGAATTTATAGGTCGGAGGATCTATTCCGTTCATTCTGATATATAAATTCGCTTTTGCCCTGTGATTGGTCACATGGTCATGAGCAAAAATAATGGACTGCTGTCTGGTGATTTTGTAATCAGGCCCCAATGGCATTTCTACAGCAAGGTCTTCAGGCTTCAGTTCTTTGATTGCTGCAGTGTAAGTGTCAAATCCTTCTTCAACCAGTTTTCTTATGTCTGCTTTGGACATGGTACTGACGTCAGGCTCAGCATAGGCTACCTGCTCACCTTTAATCATTCCTTGCGCAAAATATTTTAAGGTGTAACCTATATGTACCATCTGAGAGGCAAAAGTTTTGCTCTCATCGGTTGGCTTGTAGGTGAACTTTTCTTCTGGCATGGCATCCAGTACTTCGAGCGTATGCATTCTGGATGTTCCCCACATTTGCATGACGGAACTAACAAATTCGGTGCTTTCAGCTTTCTCATGTTCTGGTGAATTAAAGGCTGAAAATAATGCAAGACCACATACTAATGTGGCTGCCAGGGCTAGGCTTAGGTAATTTTTCATCGATTTAAAGGGTTGGTTTTTCGTATTTTACGAATTTTTTGCCTCTAAAAGAATAGTTATTTGAAAAAGAACCGTTTCATTCTATGGCCTTCAACACATTTTTAATCTGCCAGACATGCCTTTCGTTATGAGTGATTACAAAACTTAATGCTTCGGCTACATTTAATTTTACCAATGGCCCAAGCGCTGTTTTTACTCTGAGGCTATTTAGGTCATGTGACTTATGAGCCTTTATAAAATCTAAAACCCATTTTGAATGGTTGAGGAAACTTTTAATTACCTGTTTGTCTAAATGGCTTGCCGGGGTGAGTTTTTTAAATGTTTTCATCTTGTAGGCTATTTTATCATTTTTTGGGCGCATGCCTTCTGAAAAGAACTTGCCTTTAATACCAAATTTGATAAGCCCATTTGATGGTTTGAAATTGTTCATTGTTTTTAACTGATCGATATAAACAATCATAGAAAGGTTCATATGCTCAAAGCACTCTAATACACTCCAGCTTTTGGCATCTACTTTTTGGTTCAATGTTTCGTCAGAATACTCTTCCAGATTCTTGGCAAAGTCTAGTTGTCTTGAAATTTCATCCTCTAATGACGTGAGAAACTCTTGTTGGGATATTTTAGCCATGTTTAAAGTTTTTACAAAAGTACAGGTCAGCTGTTTTCCTCAACTTGATCTATATCAAGAAATCAGCGGATCTTGGCCCTTAATCGGCTAAAGGTCTCCGGGGTCATGCCTAGGTAGGAGGCCAAATGCTTTTGAGGTACCAATTGCAATATGTGCGGACTTTGACTTAACAGCCTTTTGTATTTCTCTTCTGCGGAGAAAGACCTTGATTCCAATTGTCGCTTTGCCATATCAATAAGAATTTTAGCATTGAATTGGCGCCCAAAACGCTCAATGCATTTGAGCTCATCAAACATGCGCATCAGGCTTTGGTAGCTGATCCTCAATAAGGAACAATCTGTGATCGCCTGAATGTAGAACTCCGTAGGCTCTTGAGAGAGGAAGGACGCATACTCACCAGAGAAGTCGTTATTATATGTAAATCCTGCATTGATTTCCTCACCGTCTTTATCAGCATATAGTCTTAAAACACCATCATAAACAAAGTAAAACCAGTTTTCTATCTGACCGGACTTGGTCATGTATTCGTTTTTCTTTAATGCGCATTGTTCCCAGTATGAAGAAAACAGAAGCCATTCTTCCTGAGTCAAGGATGTATATTTTTCAACTTGTGTCCTTAGCGACACATAAATTTTATCTTCCAATATTGATGCAATCTGTTTTAGCATTGTAATTTAGTAAAATGCAGTTATTTGCAGACATAAGTTTGGCAGCAGCTTTTCTAAGTTTATTCTTTTTGTTAATAGGCTTATTTAAACCTTGGATTATGCTCTGGTGGGAAGACCGTCAGAATCGTAAAAAGGTGATTAAGGTCTATGGCTTTGCTGCTATTCTTTTTTATGTGATTTATCGAATTCTCAAAGAGCTCTATTCACTTTAGTACAAATAATCACAATTGGTTTGTTGTCAATATTGGTGCAGGCAAACACATACTTTTCACCACCATCTTTTAATTTGGTTTTTTTGCGGATTTGAGCCACATCATCCTTAAAATTTCTGGTAGCAATATTTGCCTTCCCTTCGGGAATTAGTTTAGTGATAAGTTTTTTGTCGAAATTAATGACCGCTTCAATTTTAAAAGTACGGCCAGGAAAACTTTCTAGCAGGCTTACACTTGTGTACAAATGTGTATGCTGATGAAGTTTTGCTACATTAAATTCACTGCTCACAAGTTGAAAGGCACCGGCTTTCATTATTGAGGCATTGGGCTCATAAAGAAAAGCTTGGGGTAAGGAAAAATCAGCATCACTCTTAGTTAGATCAGCCAGAGAAAATTTGAATATCTCATTGCCGCTGGTTGTTAAGTTAACTGTAGTAAACTCAACATTTTCTGAACCTTGAGTATCAGCAAAGTACAAAACCTCTTTGCAATCGTTGCCTACAGAAACGATATGCACCGCTGATATATTGGACAAAGACTTTAGACTTAAATCAATATCCAACATTGGAGAAGCTTTGATCATCACTTTTTTGGCGATGCTCAAAAGTTTAGGCAAAAGCTCTTCTATGTTTGGCTCACAATCTGAAAACCGGAATACACGATTCTGGTTTTTATCTCTTCTGGCCGGATCGATGTAAATGAAATCCACCGTGCCTTTAAAGCCTTCAATAAAACGCTCAGCCGTAGTGTTGTGAGTAGTAAGGTTATCCACACCCAAAGCACTAAAATTGTGTTTGGTTATCGAATACAGGATTTCATTTTGCTCGATGTAAATACCCTCATCGAAACGTTTTGAGAATGCCCAGGTATCTACCCCAGCACCACCTGTTAAATCAATAAAAGATTTTCCACCAACTAAATTCGCCTTATACAGGGCAGTAAGCTGCGAGGAGCATTGCTCCATGGAAATTTTAGGAGGGTAAACTAAGGATTGGGTTTTGTACCAATCAGGAAGTTTAGTTTTGGCTGTTTGTCTGGAGGCTATTTGAGCGGCCAGCTCTTGGATAGGGATGCCCTTGAATTCCTTATTTTTCAGTGAAAGCGCAAAAGGATCGGCATTTTCATTTTCCAAAATAAAGTTTTGGACATCCTTATCAAGAAGTTGTTCTATCAATATACGAGGTTATTGCTAGTCATGAACTGCGCTATTTGCACAGCATTTGTAGCAGCACCTTTTCTCAGGTTATCTGCCACTATCCACATATTCAAAGTGTTAGGCTGAGAGTCATCTCTGCGTAATCTGCCAACAAAAACCTCATCCTTGCCATGTGCATTTAATGGCATTGGATAAACGTTGTTCGCAATGTCATCTTCAACTATAATACCTTCAGCATTTTCAAGCTTTTCTCTAACATCATTAATATCGAAATCATTGTAGAATTCAACATTAACTGACTCAGAGTGTCCACCCATAACAGGTAGTCTAACTGCTGTGGCAGTAATTGCAATATCATCATCCTGAAGAATTTTTCTGGTTTCGTTCACCATCTTCATTTCTTCTTTTGTGTAGCCATTATCCATAAAAACATCAATATGTGGTAACACATTCATATCTATTTTATGTGGATAAACTTTATCTCCTTCTGCGCCATTGCGCTCGTTCATCAATTGATCAACGGCCGCTTTTCCCGTACCTGTCACAGACTGGTAAGTGGATATTACTAACCTTTTGATTTTATATGCCTTATGAAGCGGTGCCAGTGCCAATACCATCTGTATGGTTGAGCAATTAGGGTTTGCTATAATTCTATCGTCTATTCTTATCACCTCACCATTAACTTCAGGTACTATCAGTTTATGTGCAGGGTTCATTCTCCATGCTGATGAGTTATCAATTACGATAGTCCCTACTTCTGCAAAACGCGGAGCCCACTCTAAAGAAGTAGAACCACCTGCTGAGAATATGGCAATATCCGGAGTGGCTTTTACAGCGTCTTCTAATCCAATAACAGTGTATTGCTTCGATTTATAAGAAAGCTGTTTACCAACAGAGCGCTCAGAAGCGACCATTAATAGTTCATCAATCTCAAAATTTCTTTCGGCTAGTACTCTAAGTACTTCTTGACCCACCAGGCCAGTCGCGCCTACAACTGCTAATTTCATTTTTAGTAAATTCTATGTTAATTTAATACTAAGCAAAAATAGTATTTTAAATATTTACGCTATCCATTTGAAAAGATTTCTAGCATATCTTTTTATTGCATTCGGTTGCATAATGAGTTCTATTCCGCTTTTGGCTCAGGTCAATGATGCTTTTGAGGACGGAGATTTTACTAATAACCCGGTTTGGGTTAGTTCCAACTTATCTGGGAATGGTTATGATTTTCAGGTAAATGCTGGCGAGTTACAAAGTTCAGGTCCAAGTGCAACTACAAGTTTGTCAATCACTACGACAGCATTTACAACAATTTCAGGCTTTGAAACTACTTGGCAATTTAAAGTACGCTATTCTCAAGCGCCAAGCAGCACCAATAAGGTAGAAATATTTCTACTCAGTGACCAAGCCGATTTGAACTCAGATCCACAGGGATATTTCATAAGGTTGGGAGAAGGAGGCAGTGGTGACGGTATTGATTTGTTCAAAACGACCTCAGCTACGGCAATCATTTCAGACCCAAACCCAAGTATATTTGAAGGGATTAATGTTCACGTTAGAGTTACTAGGACTGCTGCGGGTGAATGGCTGCTAGAAGCTGATGCTACTGGGGGAGATACTTTTAATACCATTGGTACAGTAACAGATACTGAGTTTTTATCTGGAACAGTTTTCGGATTTAAAGTATATCATACTTCTACCAGAAATTTTGACTATTACTTTGATGATGTAGTAATCAGTCAGATCAATACCGATAACAGTGCTCCTACATTAACAAGCTTAGCGGTCATAAATGAGACAGAGATATTGCTAACTTTTGACGAATCACTTGATCCAGCGTCTGCTAAAAATTCAGCAAATTATGCTTTGGTCGGTTTGGCCAACCCTATTACAGCAACTTTAACCGCACCAAACGAAGTGAGACTAACTTTTTCAGCTGAATTAGCTAATGGAGACTACACTTTAGAAATTTTTAATGTTGAGGATCTAAAAGGCAATGCAATAGCTACTCTTGCTCAAGACTTTAATGTCTTTTTTCCTGATGCTCCTGAATTTAGAGATGTACTGATCACAGAAATCATGGCTGATCCAAGTCCGGCAGTCAGCTTGCCAGATGCTGAATTTGTAGAACTTTTTAACAAAAGCTCAAAAACCTTCGACCTTGAAGGCTGGAAGTTTTCAGATGCCAGCACTTCTGTGACTTTGCCTACTTTCATTCTCGAACCCGAGGCTTTTGTGATTATTTGTGCTAATGCGAACAAACCACTATTCGAGCCTTATGGACATGTTATAGGCGTTTCATCTTTACCCTCATTAAACAATACTTCTGATCAGATTTCATTGAAATATGTGGATAACTTACTTATAGATTCAGTGGCATATTCTAATGATTGGTACGCAGAGGAAGATAAAAGTGATGGAGGTTATTCGCTAGAGTTAATAGATGTGAATAATATTTGTGGCGGTGCCAATAACTGGAAGGCTACAAGCTCAGAAACAGGAGGCACCCCTGGAGAAATCAATTCTGTAAATGATCCCCTGGCTGGTGCAGCAACACCTTCTATCATTTCTATTTCAGTTATGGGTGATCAGCAGATATCTGTTTTAATGTCGGAGCCACTGGACAGCACATCAATAGAAGCATCTAATTTTCAGGTGGACCAGGGTCTTATTGTAAATAATGTCAGCTTAAATAATGACACCTTATTTCTGAGTTTTGAAAGTTCAATTGTACCGAATACTGATTATCAGTTAAGTATTGCTACCATTTCTGATTGCACAGGAAATACCGTTGGTTTTAATAATGAAACATTCCAGCTTTTTGTAAATCCAGAGATTAATTACCGTGATGTTATCGCAAATGAGATCATGGCTAATCCTTCTGAAGAGACTTCTTCCCCTAATGTTGAGTTTGTAGAGCTATTGAACAAAAGTGATAAGCTGATTAATCTCAAAGGCTGGAAATTTACGGATGGATCCAGAACAGCAGTTCTTCCATATTATTTTCTCAACCCATCTGAATTTGTCGTTCTTACCCCGGCAGGGAGCCAACTTTTGTTTGATAGTGAAGTGCCTGTAATTGGTCTTTCTGCATTTCCTACATTAAATAATTCTGGTGACACACTTCAACTTTTGACTGATGCTGAAACCAAGGTAGATTCTTTAGCCTATTCGAGCTCGTGGTATCAAAGCACTACCAAAGATGATGGTGGCTTTTCTTTGGAATTGATAGATGAAAATAATACTTGTAGCATTAGTACAAACTGGATAGCCAGTGTGGATAACTCTGGCGCAACACCTGGGAATACAAACTCGGTCAGAGATATTGAGTCAGGAGCCAGTTTACCTGAGTTAATTGCGGTAACAACTCAAAATGATAATGAACTATCAATAGAATTTTCTGAATATATTAAGCCAGAATCAATAGAGCTTGGTGATTTCATCATTGATCCAACAATTGAAATAAGCATGATTAGTCAAGAAGATAATATTTTGACGTTACAGCTCTCATCAAACTTAACGCCTAATCTAAACTATACCATCGCGGTTTCTGGAGTTGAAGACTGTACTGGAAATTCAATAAGTCCTGTGACTGAAGAGTTTTTGCTATTTGAAAACCCAAATATAAATTACAAGGAAGTCGCAATTAATGAAATTATGGCCAACCCATCCATTGAAACTGATGTGGCAAATGCTGAGTATATAGAATTGTTCAATAACAGTGGAAAAACCATCAACCTTCAAAATTGGAAAATTACGGATAAGTCCAGAACCGCGTCTTTGCCATACTATCTTTTAGAATCTGATGAATTTGTGGTTTTAACTGACACTCAAAATGAAGTGGAATTCAGTACCCTTGAGAATGTCATTGGGCTGGAAGCTTTCCCAACACTCAATAATAGCAGTGACTCTCTTTTCTTAATTGATGAGAATGGGTCGACTATTGATTCACTTGCTTATTCGGCTTCATGGTATAGGAGTTCGATTAAAGATGATGGTGGTTATTCGCTCGAATTGATTGATCCGGCTAATTTTTGCGCAGAAGACTTAAACTGGATTGCCTCTGAAGATGAAACAGGGGGAACACCGGGAAGAGTAAATTCTGTGCACAGTCAAATGCCTGATAATATGGGTCCGCAACTGGAAGCAGCTTATGGATTGAGCAGCGACTCAATACAACTTACTTTTAATGAAATACTGGATAAGGAGAGCGTTTACAACGCCAACTACTCACTTTCGGATAACCTCATGGTGAGTGAAATTGTGACTGTGGATATTAAAACAGTTTACCTCATACTATCTGACGAAACACCTTTGATTAGTGGTAAGAAATATGAAGTTGTGGTAGCAAATCTCATCGACTGTCCGGGTAATATTATTAATGATCAATTCAACAGTGCCGACTTATTTCTTATTGAGGAGGCCGCTGTTGGCGATGTTTTAGTCAATGAAATACTTTTCAATCCCCGACCAAATGGAGTTGATTTTGTTGAGCTCGTTAATACCTCAAATAAGTATATCACCATTAAAAATTGGGCAATAGCCAATGGAGATTTGGAAAATGATTCTTTGGTAATAAATACAACCAGGGTTATTTCTTCTGAGCACAAGGTTATGGAACCGCAGTCATATCTTGCGTTGACCAGCGACAATATCATATTGAAGGACCAATACCCAAAAGCAATGGAAACGGCCTTTATAGAGATGACTGCATTGCCGTCATTTCCTAATGAAGAGGGACTGGTCGCGATTATAAATAATAAAGGTGTTGTGCACGATTACTTCGCCTACTCAGAAGATTTGCATGCAGATATCATCAATGATGTAGATGGAGTTTCTTTGGAGAGGATAAGTTTTGAAGTAAGCACACAAGATGATAACAACTGGATGTCGGCAGCAGCATCAGAAAATTTTGCTACACCCGGCTATTTAAATTCTCACGTAAGAAATATTAACCCAGCTTTAGAGGGCGAAATTACCATAGAGCCTAAGGTGATAATACCTGATGGCAGTGGGCAACGAGATTTTACCACCATAAATTATGCTTTTACCCAGACTGGCAATGTGGCCAATGTCAGGGTGTTTGATGTACAGGGAAGGGAAATAAAGATAATAGCCTTAAATGATTTTCTGAGCACAGAGGGCTTTTACACTTGGGACGGTTCAGATAATAATGGGCAAAGGGCAAAAATAGGCTACTATATTGTCTTTTTTGAAGTTTTTAATTCTAGCGGAGAAGTTAATTCCTTTAAAGAAAAAGTAGTGATTGGCAGTAGATTTTAGTAGCATATTTAGATACTATTCTAATATTTCTATTTAACAGAAATTTAATGGCTGAAAGTAAACCTGTTTCAAAAAATATGAGTTAATTAATAAAAAAAGCTGCTATGAATTGTATAATCGACAACGCGATTTTGCTGCTTGCCAGGCAGGGGCAAAATCCAAAGGCCATTAGGCGTTATATCCGGATGAAATATCGAATTAACATGGATTTAAAGTCCTTGAAAGAAAGAATTAAGAAACTAAGGCCAAATATCGAATTAAGTCACGCCTAGTTTTTGAATCTAATTTGCTGCTGTTGAGCGGGTTAAATAATTTGTAAAGATTATTTCAATGTAATCTTTTTTGTTTTGATTTGCTTAAATTATTTTTAGGCGCATTTTAGACAGCAGTTCTAATAAAATTCAAATACATGGGCATGGAAGAAAAGACTAAATATTCTGAGGCTGAACTTAAAGAGTTCGAAGAGCTGATCGTTGAGAAATTAGAAAAGGCCAAAAACGAGTTAAAGATTCTTAAGGGAACTTTGAACAAAAGTGATGATGAAGGAACTGATACAACTTCTGGAAACACCAAGGTATTGGAAGATGGGGCAGACACTGCTGAAAAGGAAAACTTAAGCCAATTGGCCGGTCGTCAGCAAAAATTTATCAATAACCTTGAAAACGCATTGGTGCGTATCAAGAATGGTACTTATGGTATTTGCTCAGTGACTGGAAAACTGATTTCAAAAGAAAGGTTAAAGGCCGTACCTCATACAACACAATCTATTGAAGCCAAGCTAAGTCAGCAAAACTGAGTTGGACTTTCTTCAAAATCATATTGAAGCATTAATATTTTGCTCTCCTTCTGCCATTAAGATTAAAGATTTACAGTCTTGCCTTAATGAGATGTTTGAGGCGGATGTACCCGAGAAAGACATTTTGGGTGCTGTGGAAAACCTGGAAGCAAAATATGCTGCGGATGAGTATTCATTTGAATTAAACCATGTAGCCGGGGGGTATCAATTTCTTACCAAACCAGCTTATCAGGCCAGTATTGGTATATTACTGAAACAACAATCTAAAAGAAGACTGTCTACATCAGCCCTTGAGACACTTTCTATCATTGCCTATAAACAGCCTGTCACCAAAGGCGATCTGGAATCTATTCGTGGTGTGAACTGTGATTACTCAGTACAGAAGCTTCTTGAAAAGGGATTGGTAGAGATAAAAGGTAAATCAGAAGCTATTGGTAGACCTGTCCTTTATGGCACCAGCGAAAAGTTTATGGAGT
This sequence comes from Fulvivirga sp., assembly GCF_040218215.1. NCBI lineage: Bacteria > Pseudomonadati > Bacteroidota > Cytophagia > Cytophagales > Fulvivirgaceae > Fulvivirga > Fulvivirga sp. The sequence continues at coordinate 776,694 of NZ_JAVJQL010000028.1, read as the reverse complement.
ACTTTGGTATCAATAGTATCAGCGAACTTCCTACCCCAAAGGACTTTGCCCAAGCTGAAAATACAATAGGTGAAGAAAATGACGGCTAGAGTGTTAACTTTGTAGCCGCTCATGAAAAAGAATTCTAGAACTTTCAAAAAAAACCAACCCGCATCCGCACCAAGCGCAGGTAGCAGGTTAAATAAATACATTGCTAATGCTGGAGTATGCTCGCGCAGGGATGCTGACAAGCTGATAGCCACAGGTGAAATAAAAGTTAACGGTGAGGTTGTTACTGAACTAGGCTTTAAAGTTGGACAGGGCGATGAGGTAAAATATAAAGGCAAAGTATTAGTAGCCGAAAAATTAGTTTATGTTCTGCTTAATAAGCCTAAAGGGTTTATCACCACGACAGATGACCCGCAGGAAAGGAGGACAGTTATGGAATTGGTCAAAACCTCTGGCGAAGAAAGAATTTATCCAGTAGGTAGATTAGATAGGGCCACTACTGGATTGCTACTCTTTACAAATGATGGCGAACTAGCAGTTTCTTTAGCACATCCATCGAACAATATTAAAAAGATTTATAAGGTAGATTTAAATAAACCTTTAACCAAGGCCGATTTTGAAAAGATCGTGGATGGTCTTCAGTTAGAAGATGGATTAGCCATGGTTGACAAGCTCTCCTACCTTGATGACAAGAAATCGCTTGGTATAGAAATTCATATCGGCAAAAACAGGATTGTAAGAAGAATATTCGAGCACCTTGGTTATGAAGTTGTGAAACTTGACCGTGTAGTTTATGCAGGTCTTGACAAATCAAATCTCCCAAGAGGAAAGTGGAGGTTTTTGACAGATAAGGAAGTAATTAGGCTGAAGCACATGAATTCGGGTAAATAATTACTTCTTGTTTTCCTTTAGTATTAGTGTGAACGTACTGCCAACATTTTCTGTTGACTCCACTTCAATAGTAGCATTAATTCTTGCAGCGGCCTGAGTAGCTATGTATAGACCAAGCCCGGAGCCATCATTGTAACCAGTGGCCCTATAAAACATTTCAAAGATTTTCGGCAAACTATCTTCATTAATACCTATACCATTATCCTCAACTTTAATAATGCTGTTCTTGCCAGTTTTATGAAGTGAAGTTTTTACAAATCTGTTTTCTTTTTTACCGTCTGAGTATTTAATGGCATTGGAGACCAAGTTGCTTAAAATGCTATCAATCAAATAGCTGTCTGAGTAGAAATATTGTGTAAAACTATCATCTATGATTAGTGCTGGCATAGTACCGCTATTGCTAAACTTAAGCTGGGCATAGATATTTTTGACTACATGCTGAAAGTCAAGCCTGGAGATTTTTACAGGACTTTTTGCGGACTTCGAATAACTGAGAATATCACCAAATATGGTATCCAATTTTCTTAATTGCCTTTCAATTTTCTCAAAATAATTCTGGGCGGTACTATCCTTGGATTCAATCTTGCCAAGATTTGTCAATCCTAGCATAGATGCAATTGGGGCTCTCAAGTCATGTGATGTACTGTACAAAAAGCTGTCTAGTTCTTTATTCGACCTTATCAGGCTATTGTGCTCATTTTCCAGTAGCCACATTACCATACTAATGCCAATAAGGGATAGGGAGAACAGGTCAATAATACCATATGATGTAATAGGAAATGGGACAGAATACCCAGAGGCGTTAAAATATACGATAGACGCATGCCAAAGCTGCTGAAGCGAATAAAGCATAAAAGCCAGTAGCATAAATGTTTTGCTAAGGCTTTTATGGAATGCTTTGGAAACTAAAATTTTATAAACGAGCCATAAGAATCCAAGCCCAACAATATTGGATTTTATACCGACCCTTAATACATACCTTAAATTAGTTGCAGTGGCATCGCCATTACCAATAGTATAGGTTATCAATGAAAATACGACAACTGCAAGGCAGCTCAACACAACAGTTTTCGGCTTTATTTTTAGTTGTAAAATGTATTCATTTAATCCAATTATGATAAACAACAACTGCGTGTAGGTGCTAAATATGGCCAGAAATGAAACAAAATCTCTTTGCTCTATGGGAAGAACAAAAAGGAGCGCTGAACTGATGTACAATATTGCATAGCTGCCCCAGCTTGCAGACCACCATTTGAGGAAAGACCGATTGTAGTTTTTATAGTAAGAGTAAAATAGAAATGATAGAATTACGGCTAGCAGAACCTGCGCCATGTAGGTGAACAAAAGTCTTTCTATAGAATCAGAGTTCATAAAGGAATAAAGATAGAATTCTACAATCAAGAATTATTATAAATTAGAACAAAAATAGTCGGCATGCATACTATTTTCAAGTCTAAATATTACTTTTGGAAAGTACTCTGAGAGGGTTAAAAAAACAAAAACCCCTTGATAATCAAGAGGTTTTTGGAGGTGGTGCTGAGTGGGCTCGAACCACCGACTCACGGATTTTCAGTCCGATGCTCTACCAACTGAGCTACAGCACCGTTAAAAGTGGATGCAAACTTATAGAATTTTGTATTTGGTGCAAATATTTTTGTTAAAATTATAGATAATAAATATCTCAACTATGCAATTTGTACAACAAGCGATTTTTTTGATAGTGGTGGGAGCGGCAGCTTTCATTTTATCTAAAAGGATATCCAGGATAAGGCAGAATATACTTCTGGGTAAGGATGTAGACCTTTCTGGTAACAAGTCTGACAGATTAAATAACATGCTGCTTGTCGCTTTTGGTCAGAAAAAGATGTTTAAAAGACCTATTCCGGCAATATTGCATTTGTTTATTTATGTTGGTTTTTTGGTAATCAACCTTGAGGTGCTGGAGTTTGTGCTCGATGGTGCTTTAGGAACCCATCGTTTGTTTGCGCCTTACCTCGGAGGGTTTTACAATGTTCTGATGAATATCTTCGAATTCTTGGCAGTTGCAGTATTGTTATCTTGTGTTGTTTTCCTGATCAGACGAAATGTCTTAAAAGTCAAACGCTTTCATTCGCCAGAAATGAAGAAATGGCCAACTTTGGATGCTAACCTGATCTTGGTAATAGAGATTGTTTTGATGATTGCTATTCTTAAAATGAATGCGGCAGATCAAATTCTCCAAACAAGGATGCCAGAGAAATTTCATGCTACAGGCTCATTGTTTTTTAGCTCCATGCTAATTCCAATCTTCGAAAATTTCAGTACAGGATTTCTGGTGTTTGTTGAGCGTGCTGCCTGGTGGTTTCACATTGTGGGCATCTTAGGTTTTGCTATATACATTACCTATTCTAAGCATTTGCATATAGCACTGGCATTTCCAAATACTTATTATGGAGATATTAATCCTAAAGGGCAGATGAATAATATGGATGCTGTGACCAATGAAGTAAACATGATGTTGGGCATTCCTACAGAGGCGAGCAATGAACTGCCAGCGGAGGTTGGCCGCTTTGGAGCTAAAGATGTGAATGACCTGACATGGAAAAATATTTTAAATGCCTATTCATGTACAGAGTGTGGAAGGTGTACTTCTGAGTGCCCTGCGAACCAGACAGGCAAGCTGCTATCACCAAGAAAAGTGATGATGGATGTGCGTGACCGTGCTGAGGAAGTGGGTAACAGTCTGACGAAGGGCGGTAAAGGCCTGGAAGATGGTAAATCTTTATTGGGCGATTATATCACTAAAGAGGAGATCAATGCCTGTACAAGTTGTAATGCCTGTGTGGAGGCTTGTCCTGTCAATATCAATCCACTGGAAATAATTTTAGAAATGCGCAGGTATGTAGCCATGGAAGAATCTGGCTCTCCTGCTTCATGGAATTCAATGTTCCAAAATATAGAAACCAATTTTGCCCCATGGAAATTTCCTCCAACGGACAGATTTAATTGGGCGAATGACTTAAAATCAGAAAAGAAAGAAGGTTGAGATGTTAGTATTAATTTAATCTCACAACGGAAATTGTCTTAATACTAATTACTGACCACTAAATACTAAAACTAATGAGCGATACTACATATAAAGTACCAACCATGGCCGAGATGGCCAGTTCAGGAGAGAGCCCGGAGATTTTATTTTGGGTAGGATGTGCCGGTTCTTTTGATGACAGATATAAGAATGTGACCAAAGCCTTTGTGAAAATTTTGAACAAGGTAGGAATATCATTCGCTGTGCTCGGCCCGGAAGAAACCTGTACGGGAGATCCTGCAAGAAGAGCCGGAAATGAGTTTTTATTCCAGATGCAGGCGGTGGCCAATATTCAGGTGATGAATGGCTATAATGTTAAAAAGGTGGTGACCGCTTGTCCGCATTGCTTTAATACCATTAAAAATGAATACCCTGCATTAGGAGGTAAATATGAGGTAATCCACCACTCTACTTTCTTGCAACAGCTAATCAATGACGGTAAAGTAGGCATGAAAGGTGGCGGTGAATTTAAAGGCAGAAAGATCACTTATCATGACTCTTGCTATCTGGGAAGGGCCAACAATATTTATGAAGCTCCAAGAGAAGTGCTTGAGGCGCTGGATGCCGAATTGGTGGAGATGAAAAGGTGCAAAACCAAAGGTTTCTGCTGTGGGGCTGGTGGGGCTCAAATGTTTAAGGATGCCGAGAAGGGAAATAAAGAAGTAAATATTGACCGTACTGAGGAGGCTCTGGCAACAGGAGCTGATACTATTGCTGTTGGCTGTCCTTTTTGCCTGACCATGATGAGCGATGGTGTTAAGAACAAGGAGAAAGAAGGCTCAGTGCAGGTGAAGGATCTTGCTGAGCTGATTGCCGAGTCAGAAGGACTATAATCGAAGTTTAACAACTCGATAACAATATTTAAGAATTCGTTAACAAAGCTGGCGAAGTGATGTGAGTAGGTTTGGGAAAAACCTACAACCATGAAACATTACTTCGCCATTTTTCTTTTCATCACTTGTTCATCAGCTGCATTTGCCCAAAGGGGATACCAGCTCAATACCAAAGGCCAACCCAACCTGCTCGGACCCATCAGTGTCAAGAGCCTTAACAAATCACCTTACAAAGAATGGTATGAACCCAATTATGACTCGAGCGCCATTGACAAAAATCTGCTGGGTCAGATTAAACCGCTTTTAAGTGAAGTTGATTCTATTCAAATATTCTTTGGAACCTGGTGTGGTGATAGCCGAAGAGAAGTGCCAAAATTTTTGAGGATTTTAGATGATGCAAAATTCAAGAAGCACACCATTATTGGGGTGAGCAACACCTTTGAAGACTATAAGCAAAGTCCTTTTGGAGAAGAGCAAGACCTTAATATACACCGCGTGCCTACTTTTGTTTTTTATAAGAAGGATGAAGAGGTTGGCCGTATTGTGGAGTCGCCTGTAACCTCATTGGAGGAGGATTTAATTAGTGTGCTCTCAAATAATGAATATGAACCAAACTACAGGGTGGTTACTGAGTTGAATAAGTTATTTGAAACTACTCCGGTGAAAACGCTTCATAAAAACATCGACTCGTTGGCCGCAACCTATGCGCCATTGGTAATGAACATGTACGAGCTAAATACCTATGCACTCAAACTATTTACTTCATTTCAGATACCTCAGGCAGAATTGGTGTATCAGATTAATAGTAAAATATTTAAGGAAGAATACTATCCAAAATATAGTTTGGCCAGATATTATATGATGGTTGGTGATGACCAATTAGCAAGACTGGCCACACTGGAAGGTCTTCAACTTGAGCCTGAAAATGACCACTTAAAATCACTGCTGGCAGAGGTTTCTAAATAGCATTTTTGTGAATAATTGGGCAGAAGTGGGTATTATTGGAAATATGTTAATACCCTCCCCACTTGACTCATTTCTTTCAGTAGCACTGTACGTATTATTAGTCTTTATCATTTACAAGGGTGTAGCTCAATATATTCTAAAATCTAAGGAGGGCGTGGAGGAAGCAAGATCACTTGTTCCTTTAGGTGCTATCGGGTTAATATTTGGAATTATAGGATATATAAGAGGCTATATGATGGCATTTGAAGCAATAGAAGCTGCTGGTGACATTAGTCCTTCAATTGTTGCAGCTTCATTTGGCCAAAGTGGTAGTTATCCAATTCTTGGATTAATATGCCTAGCTGTATCATACTTATTCAAGTATATCAACCAATGAAGCATCCTGTCTCAAAAGCTTCAATACTTATTTCTCTAGTAGGCTTGGTAATTATTTTATTCAAGCATTACCAAATTGGATCAGGTTTTCAATATGATCCAGAATATTATGGTTTTCAAGTTTTTTCGTTGCTTAAATATACTTTAATAGGACTGGCTTCATTAATTCTAAGTATAGCTTCTATAATCAAAAAGGAAGTAAAGCACCTTTGTGTTATATCAATGTTGCTGGCACTCCTTACTATCATTCTTCCCTTAACGGATATTTGGGTAATATTTATAGGCTGACATTTATTAAGCTCAAAAACTTTATTTGAAAAGCCTCGTATATTTTATACATTTATTAATTAAATAGATGTATAGATTAATATGACACAACTGGGCAACCTTGAGGAAATGATTCTTTTATTGGTTTTAAAATTCAATGAAGGAGAAGCTTATGCGGTATCTATAGCCGCAGAGTATGAAAAGGAGATGCACAAGTCCATTTCTATTCCCGCGGTACACACTGTACTCAAGAGGCTGGAGACCAAAAAGTTTATTGATTCAAGACTTGGTGAAGCCACTCAACTAAGAGGCGGAAAAAAGAAAAGGCTCTATAATGTCACCCAATCGGGCTATGAGGTGCTTCAGGAAATCCAAAAAAGCAGAAGCAATCTGTGGGCTGCCGTACCTAAATTAAAATTTGACTAGCCTATGGAACGGCATCCTCCAAAATGGATTCTATCCATACTCAATTCCTTTTGTCATGAAGACTACCTCGATGAGGTACGTGGCGATTTGGAAGAAGTGTATCGCCTAAGGGTATTGAGCATGCCGCAATACAGAGCCAATTGGCTTTTGCTCAAGGAGGTAATCTTTTCTTTTAAGTCGTATGTCATCAGTGGCGATAAAAATAGCTACCCATCAACAAACCAAACCATCATGCTGAGAAATTATATAACTATAGCCTATAGAAATTTGATGAAGAACAAATTTTATAGTGCACTCAATATCTTAGGCCTTACCCTTGGCCTCACCTGTTCGCTGCTTATTTTCAGCTACGTGGCCAATGAGCTGAGCTTTGATAAATTCCATAGCAATGCTGAAAATACGTATCGGGTTATTGAAAAAGTAACGGGTGAAGATGGTGCGGTTCAGGAGCATTCGTCATCTGTTCCGTGGCCTGTTGGTCCTACTTTGCAAAGCGACCACCCGGATGCTATAGTCACCAGAATGTACAAGGCATGGCAAAAAGAGCCATTGATGAGTGATGTGGACAAGACTAAGAAATTCTACGAAAAGGAAATCTTCTTTGTGGACACATCATTTTTCAAAACCTTTTCTTTTGATCTTATCCGAGGTGATCAGCTAACAGCACTTAAGCAACCTCAATCGGTAGTGATTACTGAAAGTACGGCTAACCGCTATTTTGGAAGTATTGATGTGCTTGGCCAGACACTTATTCTGGAGAATAGCCTTGAGTTAACCGTTACCGGTGTGTCCAAAGATGTGGTGGCCAACTCGCACTTTCATTATGACTTTCTGGTGCCACTTTTAAACCTCGAAGACATTTTCAAAGCCACCGGAAATAATTGGGGCTGGCAGGGTTGGTATTGGAACCCTGTTCATACCTATGTTACCCTGCCTGAAAGATATACTGTTGATGATTTTGAAAGCTACATGCAACAGGTGGTAAAAGATCATTTCCCCCAGCAGATTGTTGATTTAAGTGCATTGTACCTTCAACCTTTGGTGGATATACATACCACTACAGACCTCTATCAGGAAATAGAACCGACTATTAGTAAGGAGTCTATTTATATAGCTGCAGTAATTGCTGGTTTCATTTTGATAATAGCGGCCATCAATTTTATCAACTTATCCACAGCCAGTGCCACAAGGCGATCAAAAGAAGTGGCCATGCGAAAGGTGTTAGGATCAACGCGCAAAAACCTGATCATGCAGTTTTTTGGAGAGTCCATATTGTTAAGCCTTTTAAGCCTCATACTGTCCATTGTGGCCATATACTTTATACTCCCCACATTTGAGTATTTGTTGGATGCTTCGATCAATATTAAGCAAATTGTTACCCTACCGGTCATCAGTGTGGTGATTTTGGGCACGTTGCTTTTAGGTGTTTTGTCAGGCGTCTACCCTGCATTTATCCTCTCTGGCTTCAAGCCTGCTGAAGTATTGAAAACATCTAAATCTACTGGAAATAAAAGCATCAACCTGTTTAGAAAATCGTTGGTGGTATTTCAGTTCATGATATCTATTGTTTTGTTGGTAAGTGCTTTTGTAATTTATCAGCAATATCAATTTCTTACTTCGAAAGAGCTGGGCTTTAGCAAGGAAGAGATTGTGCTTATTCCTATCAGAGGAACAACGATTATAGAAAACCCTGAAAGTTTTAAAACTGAGCTTCTGAGTAATCCACAGGTGGTAGCGGCCAGTGCTGTTTCTGATATTTTAGGTCAGGATGTTCCATCAAGACCATTTAGGATCAGCGGATATGATGACCCACAGAACATACCCGGCTTTTTTACCGATCATGATTTCGCTAAAACTTTCGGCATCAATATCATAGAAGGAAGAGACTTTGACAAGACCAATGAGGCTGATCATCAAAACCTGCTGATGAATGAGGCCATGCTTGATTTACTGAAAGATAAGAATTGGGAAGGTCAGCAGATTGGCTGGGGCCGGGGGCAAAGGCAGATTATTGGTATGGTGGAGAATTTCAATTTTATGAGCCTCAAAACTGATATTAAACCCTTATTTATAGGTTTCTCAAATAGTTTCATCAGCTACGTAGCTGTGAGAGTTAGTGAAGGCAATGTTTATAATACGTTGGCAAAACTTGAATCAAGCTGGAAAAAGTTTGAACCTGAAAAGCCATTTGTTCCCCTGTTTCTAGACCAAAAACTCAATGAACTATATCAGTCAGAGCGAAAGACGGGTGAGCTTATTGGCTATTTCTCAGGCCTTGCCATTCTTATCGCTTTTCTGGGCCTGGTCGGTTTGGTAACCTACAGGGTGAACTCCAGAATTCATGAAATTGGTATTAGAAAAGTGCTTGGTGCCACGGCCAGCAACATTCTTAATCTATTAAGCGTGGAATTTATAGTATTGGTACTTGTAGCTAATGTATTGGCATGGCCATTTGCCTGGTACATAATGACCACCTGGCTAGAAAACTTCACCTATAAAATAGCACTGGAATGGTGGCATTTTGGAGCTGCCGGAATCATTGCAGTATTAATAGCTGCCATCACGGTTTTTGCCCGATCATACAAGGCCATATTGACTAATCCGGTGGAGACTATCAGGGAGAGTTGATAAGAATAAAGACTTTTTTTCGTTTTTATCAATATTAAAATTCAACGTCATCAGAACGGAATCAAAACGACTTTCGTTAACTTAGTTAATATGGAAACCAGTCTAAAAGAACATTTAATTCAAATAGCCAACAGACTAACACCAGACTCAACATTAGAGGATGTCTACGAGCAATTGTCGTTACTTTCTGATATTGAAATTTCTGAGCAACAGGAAAAAAAAGGTGAAATTCTAACACAATCTCAGGTTGAATTACAATCACGGGAATGGTTAAAGTAATTTGGTCTAAACGAGCATTTAGTCAACTCGAACGGAACATAAAATATATCAAAGAAGAACAAGGTGTTTCTTATGCCGAAACCGTATTAAATAAAATACTCAGCGCTTCGTCTCTTCTGGCTGGTACACCAAAAATGGGGCCTATTGAACCACTTTTAGAGCATAAGAAATCTGAATATAGATTTATTTTAGTGTGGAGTTACAAAATTATTTATCGAGTAACTTCTGATCGCGTATTAATTTCGAGAGTATTTCACACCTCTAGAAACCCACAAAAACTAAAGGGAGTTTAATTAAAGAAGAAAGGGCTAAAGCTACAATTTCAAAAAGGCACCAACACCAAAATTTGGAGCGGCAAGCAGGTTTTGTCCGCTGCTGGCAAATGCTGCAGAAGCAACAAGACCAAAACTTTCTTTAAAAACGTAGCTTACCTCCGGACCAAAAGAAACGTATTCAACATTATTACCAAAAACGCCACTTCCTGCTCCACCATCCGGGTCTCCGTTATTGGTAGATTGCGTGATGAATAACTTCATGGCCAAATTCCAGTGACTTGAAGGCTGATAGCCTATTTCGCCAGTAGCTCGAACTTCATCAGAAAAGCCTTTGGTTCTGTTGTTATAGCCCAAACCCACAGAGGCATACAGCGGAGTTGGGTAAAAAGAATGACTGGCATCAATCATTAACATTTGATTGAACTCACCATCTCCGGTTTGTAAAATTCTTGGCTCTCCGGCATCTGTCGTTCCTTCAGCAGTTTTACCCAGTGGCAGGCCAAACAAAACTGTGGCCGAAACGGCAATGCTTTTTCCGGGAGTCAGCCCATACTTAAATGCTATATCAGTGTCTCCAAAAGAATTGACAGCATCTCCGGGTTCTATGTTTCCTGACTGCCTGCGCTCCACTTCATTAAGGGTGCTGCGCACAAAAAAAGGCATGTATAACATTCCTGTTAGTCTATCGGTGATGCCATATTCACCATAAAAACTTGTAGTGTATAAACTGATAGTTGTAATGCCTATGACCTCGCCCTGAAGATTATAGAAATTATCAGCAATGATGAAATTCTGCCCTAGTTTAAAATAGCCCTTGCCCTTTTGCTGTGGCCAGCCACCACCAGCTTGTAAAGTCTGAGCTAAAAAAAGAATGAGTACAAGTGTGAATATATTCTTCATAATTTATTTTTGAAAATCACCAACCCCGAATGTGATGGAAGCAGGTTTACATAAAATAATGACATATCTATAGGTGGTCAGATCGACATCAGAATCTAAGGCAGTTACATTAAATGTATGTGCACCATTTTCCTTGATCTCCCCCAAATCAAGTCCATTGGCCTTAGTATCACCTCCAGAGGTGAAGTTTGATAAATATATAAAAGTGCCTAAAGCAAAAGAGGTCTTAAAATCCTCACCTAAAATTAGTGTAACCGTACCATCAGCCCCTTTTGACAGGGTAGCTGTTCCTTCTGCAGTATATCCACTTTCACCACTCAAGGTTGTGGTTTTGGCTTGCCCCCCAACATTAACAATGAAGGGATCACTTTTTATGCCTTCAATCGTGGCCGTTACCTTCACAACACCTTCTGATTTTCCTGTTAGCACGCCAGAGTCATTAATGGTAGCAATGCTGTTATCATCAACTGACCAGCTTACTGGCAATCCCATAATCTCGTTTTCTAATATGTTTAGTGCCATTGCCGTAAGTTGAATAGATATACCAATGTCAATTTGAGTGGCTTCGCCTTGTACAATTACGGTGGCAACATCATCTACTGAACCGGTCACCGTGATCAATACAGGCTCACTTTCGGCCTCATTAAATTTGGCAATCAGCGATGTCTGTCCCATGCTTTTTGCTGTTACTACTCCAGATGAACTAACGCTGGCGATTTCAGTATCCTCAATAAACCAGTCGGGAGATATGGTTTCCTCTATGCCATATTCATTGAAGTAGGTAACGGTAAATACCCTCTCATCACCCAACATTATGGCCTGAGTCGCTTCATTAATAGTGATCTCTTGAGGAACTACTGGGTCATCTACCACATCTGTGCCAATGCAGCTTGTAAAAATTATTGATAATAATATAAATGTCTTTTTCATTTTGGTCATTTGAAACGCTTATATGCTCAGCTTATCCAAACTAACGGAAAAGGTAATAGGTTATGTTGCTTCAAAAAAGTCGCTCTGATGACTTTTGCTTCTTTAGCTTTTAAGAACTTATCGTAACCAGTTTCAGTTTTATTCATAAATTTGACTGCTATGACTACACCTTTTGACTTAATGCCAGATAATGCCAGAGTTTGGGTATATCAATCTCAAAGAGCATTAACTGCTGACGAACAAGAAACAATAACCAAAAACACTAATGCTTTTCTGGAGCAATGGGCGGCACATGGCAAAGAACTAAAAACATCTTTCGAAATCCGTGATGACAGGTTTTTGATTGTAGCCGTAGATGAGTCGTTTAATCAGGCTACAGGCTGTTCTATCGATGCTTCTGTTGCATTTATGAAAGCAATAGATACAGAATATCAATTAGACCTTTTTGACCGAACGAAAATTGCATTTATATTTAACGGACAGATAGTTATAGAATCACTCAGCACCTTAAAAGCAAAAGTTGAAAATGGAGAAATTCCTTCTTCTGCAGTGTTAGTTAATAACTCCGTTAGCTCTAAAAAGGAGCTTGATGAAGATTGGAAGCAGCCAGTTTTAAAAAGTTGGGTGAGCAGATATTTTAAAACCCTACAACAGAACTAATTTTTTTGTCGTTATCAATTCAGAACGGTAAATCGATAATAGAATGAAATTTAATGGTATGAGCCATATGCGTAAATTTTTAATCATTGCCATTACCGTATTTGTGTCGGCATGTAGCGTTAACAAAAAGGCAAACAAAGAATTTTCTTTGGGTAGATTTCAGAATACGATAGATATGTATTCAAAGGTGCTGGAAAAAAACCCTGATGATCCAGAGGCTAACTTTTTTGTAGCAGAATCTTATCGCCAGTCTAACAGAATGTTTGAAGCCGCTCCATTTTATGAAAGGGCTATGCTCAATGGTATGGAGAATGACTCCATCCAGCTGTTCTATGCATTTGCACTCAAGTCCAGAGGGCAATATGAACAGGCAAGGGGCGAACTCAATGAATATTTAAAAAAAGTTACGGACGAAACCTTTGTGGCCAGGGCCAATGAAGAGTTTGACAACCTGAACAATCTTGATGAAATAAGGGCTAAGAAAAACTATTTCAAAGTTAAAAACCTGTCGGCAGTCAATTCGCCTTCAGCAGAATACGCACCAGTTTATAATGATGGCGAATTATATTTTACATCTTCCAGAGGCGATAGTAAAATCTATTTGGCCACAGGCACACCATTCACTAATATTTACAAAGCCCAGACCAAAGGAGCCAGGGTTGACAGTACATCCATAAAGTCTATCAGCGAACTGATCAACAATACTAATATCAATGAGGGGTCATTGACTTTTAGCCCTGACGGCAAAACGATGGTTTTTGCACGTGGCAATTCCGGAAAGCGTAAGGGCACAGCAGATGTTAACCTGTTTATGTCTGTTTTAAGAAATGGTGAATGGTTAGAGCCCCGTATGCTGAACATTAACAACCCGGGATATTGGGATTCTTCTCCAGCCTTCAGCAGAGATGGAAGAACATTATACTTTGCCTCTAACAGACCTGGCGGGTATGGCGGGGTTGACCTGTACAGTGCAAAGAGAAATGCCAGAGGTAGATTTTTCAATGTGAAAAACCTGGGCCCGGAAGTCAATACCACTGGAAATGAGATGTTCCCTTATATATCTGATGATGGGCAAATGTATTTCTCCAGCGATGGACATCCTGGGTTTGGAGGGCTAGACCTTTTTGTTGCCAGAAGAAGCAACGGCATGATTGAAGTTGAGAATCTTGGAGAGCCTATCAACTCAAATGCCGATGACTTTGGAATGTTTTTATTCAAAGCGGACAGAGGCTTTTTTACCTCCAATCGTGATGGAGGAGAAGGGGATGATGACATCTATACATTTGTGAATGAAGATCCAAATCTGAAAATTGTGAATTACTATCTTGAAGGGGTAACCATGACTTACAATGATAAAGATGAATTGGAAATATTACCGGGCGTAGAGGTTCAACTGCTTGACTATGAAGGAAATCAAATTGACGAAACTACTACTGAAGATGATGGAAAGTTCTTATTCCGTGTTTATGAACACGAACATTACAATTTGGTAGGTACCAAAAAGGGAGGCAAGCAGAAATACCTGATTACCAGACAGCCATTTACAACAGTAGGTAGATCCGTTGACAGGGAAACCTTAACTGAGCTCGTTACAGATGTGAAGTTTGATACGCTAATGGTACTTGAGAAGCTTGAAATTGATAAAATCTTCGTGATGGAGAATATTTATTATGATCTTGACCGCTATGAGATTAGAGATGATGCGGCCTTGGAGCTGGATAAATTGGTGACCATACTAAGGGATAATCCAGAGATAAAAATTGAGTTGAGCTCACATACTGATGATCGTCAGACAGATCAGTACAACTTGAAGCTTTCAGAGCGTAGGGCTCAATCGGCTGTAGACTATATTGTATCGCAAGGCATTAATAAAACCCGGCTTGTTGCTCGTGGCTATGGTGAATCTAAGCTGATTATACCTAATGCTACTACAGAGGAACAACATCAGGTTAACAGAAGAACAGAATTTAAAATCCTTGATATTGGCAGAACCATCAACGCTGAAGATTTTGATGAAGATGCTTATTTTGATGAGGATGATTCAGGAAATTAATGAAGAGGGCTTTATAGCCCTCTTCTCATTTTAATTATTTGCTCTTTAGATTCAAAGCCGTAAGCCCAAACCATATCAGGTAAGAAAATAAAAATATCACAAGGCCATATTCGGTTGCTATCAATGATACTTTTAAACCTCCAGCTAATAATGCTGGAGAGACCTCTCCTATTTCTTCAATAGCCAGGAACATACCATGCAGACCCATGAGCTGAGTAAATATTCCAAGTATTAAACCAAAAAGGCCTATGCTTTTAATGGTTTTTAGTTTTATTCGGATTTCATCAATTGTAAGCTCACCTTTTTTGATGGCTACAAAACACATGGTGGCCACTACCATGTTAATAAAAAGCACCAATGTAAGCAGACCCATATATAATGGGTCACCGGCATAAAATAGATCAATCATAATTAGTATAAATTTAGTTAAACATCTGGACACAAATGTAGCTGCGATATGAGCGGAGGGACAATGTCAAAAGCGGCCCTAAACAGGTAATCCATCGACTTTTATGCCTTTATTCCATCAAAAGGCAGATATTAGCAGCTGTGAAACTATCCTTACACATAGTATTTTGGGCGGCAGTGCTTGTGCTATTGACCTTGATTTTTGGTCGTCAATTTGACGACTTTAGTACTTCATTCTACTTTGTTTCTATGCTACTGCCTGTTGTAGTGGGCACTTGCTACTTCTTTAATTTATATCTGGTTCCCAAATACCTGTTGACTAAAAAGTATTTCAAGTTTTCGCTCTATACAGTTTACATGGTCATTGTATCGATTTACTTCGAGCTGGTTGTAATGACACTTTCTTTTATTTTTCTGGCCGATTATTCGTACAAAAATATGGGTCCATATATGACCGATGCTTTTTCATTAGCTACCGTTCTTTATTTTATTGTGCTGTTGTTTTCGTTCATATCGCTGGTTAAGCGTTCCATCATGGATGAGCAAAAGATATCCACTTTAGCTAAAGAGAAGGAAAAGTATGAAACAGGAAACTTTACTGTAAGATCGAACAGAAAGCAGGTGAGTATAAGTTTTGAGGAGGTATTGTTTATAGAGAGCCTGGGAGATTATGTGAAGATCAATCTGGTTGATAACGGTAATGTTATTACTAAAGAAAAGATCAGTAGCCTTGAAGAACGATTACCTGATTTATATCTGAGAGTGCACCGTTCATTTCTGATCAACAGGGAAAAGGTCGCAAATTTCAATAAGGAAGAAATTGAAATTGAAAGTCACACAATCCCGATTAGCCGTACCTATAAAAAAGTGGCTTGGGACAGTCTAGCCAAACCGGACTGAGGTCATGGTTATGGAGCCAGCGACAGCTTTGTCATTAAAAAATGAAGCCTTATCATCTTTGGCCTGTAGGCCTAAAGTGTAGATCAAAGGATAATAGTGATCTGGTGTAGGTATGGCCAATTTAGCCGCTTCATGTAGCGTGTCATAATTGATCATTGACTGATGATCGCCATTAGCAATTTTGTTTTTGAATACCTCATTTAAGTCATTGGCCCAATCGAAGCCATAACTTTCAGTACTGTTCATCTTTTTGAAATCCATGATTCTCAAATTATGAACCATATTGCCACTCCCCATAATCAAAACACCATGTTCTCTCAACTTGCTGAGTTGGTTTGCTAATTCATAATGGTATTTAGCTGGTTTATTATAGTCAATACTCAGTTGAAGTACAGGTATATCGGCATTTGGATACATGTGTCTCACCACTGTCCAGGTACCATGATCAAGACCCCAATCATGATCGAGCACAACATCTGTTTTGTCAATTAATGACTTGGTTGTGGCCGCCAATAAAGCATCTCCCGGGACTGGATAGTCTACATCATATAAATCTTTTGGAAAGCCGCCAAAATCATGAATGGTTCTAGGGAAATCCATAGCTGTAATATGGGTGCCATGCGTTAGCCAGTGCGCAGAAATACATAATACGGCTTTTGGTGTCGGTATTTCCTCTGCCAGTTTTGACCAATATTGGCTGAATTCATTATCTAAAATCCCATTCATTGGAGACCCATGGCCAACAAACAAAACAGGCATTTTAAAGCTTGTTTTAGGAAAATTATTAATAAGGTCTTTGAGTGGGTTCAGACTTTCCATATTAATTCAATGTTACAACATTAATTAAACGTGTGCTCTGAATTTTAAGTTTCTTATGACATTGAAAAACCAGACACTTTTTAATCGACAAAACGAAAAGTACATTTTATACAGTTCAAGGTTAATTATCCGATACAGACAACATTTTATTTTTACATCAAAAAACCACTTCAGGAGCGTTCAGAAACAGATTAGAAACAAAAAGCCATATTCTGAAAAATGTACTTTTCGTTTTGCCGATTATAGTCACCTTTAAGAGACTCTAAGCAAGTTCATACTGACCACACATCAAAAATCCTTTTTGATGTTCAAACATCTACCGTATACTTGTTTTAAAAATAGACGCTATGAAACTGATCAAATACAACTACACAGCATTATCGAAACAAGGAAGCATAGCAGCACTACTTCTCAGGGTTACTTTCGGGGGCTTTTTGCTTTTCGGTCACGGTATAGGTAAAGTGGGTAGACTATTTGGAGATGAGCCCATTAAATTTCTCGATTTCATTGGGTTAGGGGCACCGTTCTCTCTTGCGCTGGCCACAGGTGCTGAGGTTATTGGCTCTTTAATGATCATGATAGGATTATTCACCCGCTTTGCATCAATACCAGTAATTTTCACACTTTGTGTAGCGGCATTTTTAGTCCATGGTGGTGACGGCTTCAGCGGTCAGGAAAAGCTTCTTCTCTACATTTTTGGTTTTGTAGCGATACTTATATCAGGACCTGGTAAATACTCTGTTGACCGACATCTGTCCAAATCAAAGTACGTATGAGTGTCAAAAGCCCTTTCAGTTATGTGGTTTTAATGTAGAAATACTATATTCCGCTTCATAACTTAATTATTTAATGAAAGGCCAATCTTATAAAAGTAAATTCAACTTTCTGCTACCAGCTATCCTTCTAATTGGATTCATCAGTGCTTGCGCTGATAGTGGTAAGTCTAAGGAGCCCACTGAAGAAGTTCAGGTCAAGAGCAAAAAGGATCCGTTTCCATTAAAATATACATCAGGCATCCGATCCATCTTGGAGGATAGCAAAGGCAATATTTGGTTTGGTAGCCACCAGGAGGGTGCCGCTCTATTTGATGGTGATGAGCTCACCTATTTTACATTAGAAAATGGATTAAGTGACAACCAAATAAGAACAATTTATGAAGATGATAGCGGCACTATCTGGTTTGAATGCGGTAATGGTTTAAGTAGCTATGATGGCATAAGAATAACTACTAATGCAGAAAGAGATTACAGTTCAAAAAATGAGTGGAAGCTCAGTGACAATGACCTTTGGTTTAAAGGAGATGAAGGTACTGGCTTCAACACGAGAGAAGGTCAACCTGGTGTATATCGCTATAATGGCAACAAACTTATTTACCAGATATTTCCCGCTGAGCTTAAGGCTGGAGAAGAAAACTACTATTCAGTAACCACACCTCTAGTGAAAGGTGAAGATAATATGATTTGGTTTGGCACCTACGGGGCTGCTATTGGCTACAATGGCAAGGACTTTAAAATCATTAATAATGAAAGCCTTGGTTTAACTGGAGATACGGGTGCACTGCACATCAGAAGTTTATTTTATGATAGCAAGGGCAACCTTTGGATTGGCAATAATGGTATTGGTGTTATTAAATATGATGGAGAAAATACCATTAACTTTACTAAACTTCATCACTTAAAAAAAGAAGAAACTAAAGGCTACTCACTTGACAGGATTTTCTCTATTGGCGAGGATAATGCAGGCAATATCTGGTTTGGCACCCATCAGTCTGGGGTTTGGCGTTTTGATGGTGAGTCACTCACCAACTTTACTAAAGAGGATGGGCTGGAAAGTAATCATATATGGACAATATATCAAAGCAAGCAGGGCGAGTTATGGTTTGGCGGTGCCAGTCCGAGTGGGGTTTATGTATTCAACGAAAATTCATTTGAAAGGAAATATTGAATTATGAAAAAGCATAAAATATACACCATGGCATTTGCCAGTGTTTATCCACATTATGTTACCAAAGCGGAGAAAAAAGGCCGCACAAAAGCTGAGGTGGATGAAATTATTTGCTGGCTGACAGGTTATGATCATGAGACGCTACAAAGTCAAATAGTCCAGAAAACCAATTTTGAAACCTTCTTTGAGCAAGCTCCACAGTTAAACCCCAATGTTTCTAAAATTACCGGGGTCATCTGCGGCTACAGGGTAGAGGAAATTGAAGATGAGCTCATGCAAAAGATCCGGTATATGGATAAGTTGATAGATGAGTTGGCCAAAGGCAAGGCCATGGAGAAGATTTTGAGGAAGTAATGGATTGCCAGATTAGATAGAAATTATTACTTTCATTATGCTATGACACCAAAACAACTCATTACTCATTGGGTAGACGTATTCAACAAAGCAAATGCCGCTGAAATTGCAGATCTGTACCATGAGGATGCCATTAATCATCAGGTTATCAATGAACCAATACATGGAAAATCCGCCATTAAAACCATGTTCGAAAATGAATTTGCCACCGCAGACATGGTGTGCATTATTGAAAATATTTTTGAAGATGGAGAATGGGCAATTCTGGAATGGAAAGATCCACTAGGGCTCAGAGGCTGCGGTTTCTTTCAGGTCATTGATGGTAAAATCAAATTTCAAAGGGGGTATTGGGACAAGCTTTCCTTTTTGAGACAGCACAATTTACCCTTCCCAAAGGAATAATGCGCACCAGTAGTTAATATCGCGATCCTATTAGGTTGGTTGTAAATCTGACTTGCTTATTCTAAGTTTTTATTATAAACTTAGTTTGTCTTAAGATCACCTAACTAGTTACACCCCATGAGCCATCTTCCAAAATGCTGCATGAGATTTTTCTGTTTTAGCCTAATTTCATTACTAATTCTTTCCTGCTCCAGTAAAGAAGAGCGTGAATGGAGTTCCATTGAAAAAGACCTGCAAACCATGCTTATCAATGCCGCTGATGGTGAGACTATCGACTTGCCGGCAGGCAATTATATGTTTAAAAAGAGCTTGCTGATAGATGGTAAAAAGAATGTGACCATCAAAGGGGCCGGGATTGAAAACACGGTTCTATCTTTTGCCATGCAGGAGGAAGGTGCCGAGGGCATCAAGGGCAGTAACTGCATCAACCTTACTTTTGAAGGTTTCACCATTGAAGATGCCAAAGGGGATAACATTAAAGTGACCGATACCAGAGGCATCACTTTCAGAAGTGTAAAATCACAATGGACAGGTGAACCCTCAGAAGAAAATGGAGCCTATGCATTTTATCCGGTATTGTCAAAGAATGTGATTTTGGAGAAATGTATTGCCATTGGAGCATCAGATGCAGGTATTTATGTGGGCCAGAGTGACAGCGTGATCATCCGCAACAACATTGTAATCAATAATGTAGCAGGCATAGAAAGTGAAAACTCACGCTGGGTAGAGATTTATGAAAATGAAGCCTATGATAACACAGGTGGCATCCTTGTTTTCGATATGCCCGGCCTTACACAAAGTGGCCATACTACAAGGGTTTATAAAAACAAGGTCTATGAAAATAACTATCGCAATTTTGCTCCGGAAGGTAATATTGTAGCTATAGTGCCTCCCGGTACTGGCATACTATTGCTGGCAACGCAAAACATTGAAATATTTAATAATGAACTGACAGATAACAGAACCCTGGGTGTGGGTATAGCCAGCTATAAATTAGTAGAGCTGATGGAGGCAGAAGATGGCACCCAATTGGATGGATTGATCACCGAAAAAACCAATACCGGTGAGTACAACGCTTTCACTAACAACATCAATATTCACCATAATGTCTTTGATAACAGCAAGTGGTTTCCTACTGTCAAAAACGATTTTGGATTGCTGTTTCTTACTGAGTTTCCATTCAATACTCCTGATATAGTTTTTGATGGTATCCGTGATCCTGACAACCCAATACAACTGTGTATTAATAATAATGGCGATATCAAATTTGCAGAATTGGATGCTGAACACAACCTGGAAGGGCTTACTGATGAATGGACTGCCTATCAATGTGAGGCTGAGTCAATAGCCCCAATTTTTTAGGATGAAAAAGTCATTATTTATACTGCTTTCCTTGTTGATTTTTGGATGTAGACAGAAAGATGCACCAAAGGAAATCAAAGAAGTATCGCTATCAGGAACTTCAAAAGCCAGTAAGTGGCCTGAGAAATTGAGTGCATGGGAGCTTTTTGAATTACCAATGGCTAAGCTAAAACCTGCCAAAGGTGTATTTCCCTATGATATCAATTCAGCTCTTTTTAGCGATTATGCCTACAAGGCAAGATTTATTAAACTCCCCAAAGACAGTACAATGGGCTATCAGCCTTCGGCAACATTAAATTTTCCGGTTGGCTCGGTGCTAATAAAAAACTTCTACTACCCTGAAGATTTTAACAAGCCAGAAGGCAAAAGAAGAATACTTGAAACCAGGTTATTGATTCATGAACCAACTGCCTGGCAAGCAGTACCATATGTTTGGAATCAAGAGCAGACTGAAGCCATTTTGGAGATAGCAGGGGCGTCTATTGATGTGTCATGGAAGAATACCGAAGGCGTAAAAGTTGACCTGAACTATTCCGTGCCCAATCAGGTACAATGCAAGAGTTGCCACGAGCGCTATGGCAGGTTTTCTCCAATAGGACCAAATGCCAGACAGCTCAATCGCGATGGTCAATTGCAACAGTGGAAGGAGACTGGGCTGTTAACAGGTCTGCCTGAGACTGATATTCCAAGTCTTACCAACTATGATGACGAAACAGCTATGATAAAAGACCGTGCCAGGGCTTGGTTGGAAATTAATTGTGCTCACTGCCATAGTCCTGAGGGGCCGGCCAAAAACACAGGGCTCTATCTTTATGCCTCTCAGACTGATCAGTATAAACTGGGTATCAGCAAGCCTCCAATAGCTGCAGGCAGAGGTTCGGGAGGCTTGAAGTATGGCATAGTTCCAGGAAATCCTGATAAATCCATTCTATATCATCGCATTAAGTCGCTAGATCCTGGCGTAATGATGCCCGAACTTGGTCGTAAAATAGAACACAAAGAGGGTGTGGCACTTATAAAGCAGTGGATTGATGGGATGAATGTTAATTAGTACTCCATCAAAAGATCTTTTGCTTCAATAAACCAGTCAATAGTCCTGGGTTTAAAATATTTTATTATCTTTAATGTGTCATATTAACACATTGAAATTAAAACAATGAAAAAGTCACTATTTCTTCTTCTATCGGCAGTAATTATCAGCTGCCAGACGGCTACTAAAAATGAGGAAACTGCCAGCCTTCCGGATCTCGTACAGCAAAAATCAAAGGCCATAGTTGAGGCCAATGGGCAGAAATACAGAGACCTCAATCATAATAACCAGCTTGACAAATATGAGAATTCATCGTTACCCATAGAGGAGCGGATAGATGACCTGCTCAGTCAAATGACTGTCGAAGAAAAGGCTGGTATTATGTTTATTAACGGTACTGGCGTAAGCACTACTGCACAGCCTGATAGCAAAGAAGGAGTTGAAGGCCCTGCCGCAAGAATGCCAAGCATTGTGGAAAATATGAATGACCGTGAGATGAACTACTTCAATATTTGGGGCATTCCTGAAGACCCTGCCGTATTTGCTAAATGGTATAACAATGCTCAATTGGTAGCCGAAAGTTCAAGATTGGGCATTCCTGTAACCATAGCCTCGGACCCTCGTCACCATTTCAGCAATAACATCTTTGCAATGAGTGCCAAAGGCTTCTCGCAGTTTTGCGAGACGCTGGGTTTTGCCGCATTACGTGATGAGGCCCTGATGAAAAAATTTGGAGATATAGTGAGACAAGAATACCTGGCCATTGGTATCCGAGAGGCACTTCACCCGCAAATAGATCTGGCCACTGAGCCTCGTTGGGCGCGCATTGCCGGCACCTTTGGTGAAGATGCTGAACTTTCGGCTATGCTGGTAAAGGCTTACATTGAAGGCATGCAAGGCACCATTTTAGATGAAAATGGAATAGCCACGATGACCAAACATTTTCCAGGTGGTGGTCCTCAGAAAGAAGGACTTGATCCGCACTTTTCATTTCAGAAAGGGCAAATTTATCCTGGCGATAATTTTGACTATCATCTGATTCCTTTTGAGGCAGCCTTTGAAGCCAATACCGCTGCAATTATGCCATACTATGGTGTGCCTACTGACCAAACTGATGAAAATGTCGCCATGGCATATAACAAGGCCATCATCACCACGCTGCTGCGTGAAAAATATAACTATGATGGTGTGGTGTGCACTGACTGGGGGTTAATCTCTGATGTGCCCATGGGACCAGATGTGGTTTGGAAGGCACGCGCCTGGGGCGTGGAAGAGTTGAGTGAAGTGGAAAGGGTTTTAAGAATTATTGAAGCTGGATGCGATCAGTTTGGTGGTGAAAACAAGCCGGAGCACGTGGTGCAATTGGTTAAAGAAGGCAAACTGTCAGAAGAAAGAATTGATATCTCAGTACGCAGGTTATTAAGGCAGAAATTTCAGCTGGGCCTTTTTGATAATCCATTTGTAGATGAAACCAAGGTAAATGATATTGTAGGTAAACCGGAATGGCAGGCTCTGGGCGCAAAAACACAGCAGGAAGCCATGACTTTGCTTAAAAATGATGAAAATATACTTCCATTGGCTAAAAACACCTTAAAAGTATACATTGAAAATATGGACAGTGCTACTGTGGCTGAATATGCAGAGGTAGTTGCCACGCCAGAAGCAGCGGACTTTGCCATCATTAGAGTGAACACTCCATGGTATCCGGCAGATACAAAAAATCCATTTGCACTAGGATTTCATCATGGTGATCTGGATTTCAAAGGTGAAGAGAAGGAGAAGATCATGAAGCTGCTTAAAACTGTGCCAACAGTAGTGGATATCTATCTGGACAGGCCTGCAGTGATTCCTGATATTGCGGCAGCTTCAAAAGCCCTAATTGCTAATTATGGCGCCAGCGACAAATCAGTATGTGAAATTATTTTCGGAAACTCTGCACCTAAAGGTAAGCTTCCCTTCGAGTTGCCATCCTCTATGAAAGCCGTTGAAGAACAAAAAACAGATGTGCCCTATGATAGCAAGGATCCATTGTTTGCTTATGGGTTTGGGTTGGTGTATCAATAGTAGGTGAAGCAATTAATGAGGTTTTCTTTATAAATGATTAGTTTCATATGACTAATGAGATTTCTAAAGTTTGCCGTTCACATTTTGATATTTATCCTCTTAACTGTGATTACACAGTTAGGAGGAATTCTTTACCTCGTCACCGTAGTTATTGGCAGGAAAATAACATTTGATTTCAAAAAGTCATTCGCATTATTTGTAGGATTATATCTAAGCGCTTCGCTCTTACTTGTCCCGCTAATCGCACCAATCTTCGGACGCGTTGCACTTCCTTTAAGTGGCTCATTACAGCCTCTGAATGTTATGACTTGCCTTCTCAACCGTCATTATGTTAGGCCAGAGTTGAAGTCTGATTTACTCACCATTTCAAATGAAATGAACAGCAGATACCCAGGAACCAAAACCAGTTATTTGGATGCCAATTTCCCTTTCTTTAATGGTTTTCCACTTTTTCCGCACTTAAGTCATAATGATGGTAAAAAGGTTGACCTGGCATTTTACTATGACGAAAAACTATCTGGTCAGCCTACCAACAATGCTCCGTCTTTTATTGGTTATGGTATTTATGAGGCACCAAAAGCCCATGAAGCAAATTATCCACAACTATGCAGAGACAAAGGCTACTGGCAATATGGTTTCCTAACCAACCTGATTCCAAAATGGAGTGAAAATAAGTATCAGGTCAATGCAGAAAAAACAGCCGAGCTTATAAGTATGCTTGCCGCTAATCAATCGATATCTAAAATATTCATCGAACCACATCTAAAACAACGCTGGGGCTTGAGCTCTATTGATAAAATTAGGTTTCATGGTTGCCAGACAGTGAGGCATGACGATCATATTCATCTTCAAATTAAATAGGGCTAAAACCGATTGTCATTTTAAGACTATTCCTTTAAGCAGTTTTCCCTTATATTCGAGAAAATTCAACCTTATGACTAAACACATAATACTTTCCGTTTTACTGATTGCCACCATTCCGGCTTTTGCACAAACAGATGCTGAGCTGGTAAAGGCCACCATATCTCAAAACACAATTAAAGGCCACATTTACTTCCTGGCCTCTGATGAGCTAAAAGGTCGCGCTACCGGATCCCCTGAAATTGAAATTGCGGCCAAATATTTATCGACCACATTCCAGCGATATGGCGTGCAGCCTGTTCCTGGCGCTGTGGATGGATACTTTCAGCCAATAGTGTTGGAAACGGTTACCCCTGCAACCACTAAAAAAATCGTTATTGGAGAAAAGTCCTTTGAAGATATTGTAATACTAAGCAGTGGCAATATCACCAAATCAATGGAGACTGTTTTTGTAGCATATGGAACTGAGAAGGATTATAAGAAAAAGGATGTTAAAGATAAGTTGGTGATTGCACTGGCTGGCTCAAAAGAAGCCGCTGACCTAAATGCTGCCTTTGCTGCCACTGAAGAAAAAACAAAACTTGCCAAAGAAAAAGGAGCCGCTGGCTTGGTTCAACTGACCAGTTTTAATGATGCAGAATGGACACGACTCAACAGGTACTATGGAAGGTCTTCCACAAAAATTAAAAGCACTGATACTGATAACTTCCTTCACCTGATGGTGAAAAGTGATGAACAAGGACAGAACACTTTCCAGTCCAACAAATCTGTTGAGGTACAAATTGAGGGCAGCACAGCTACAGACATAGCCACCAAAAATATTGTTGGAATGGTTGAAGGCACAGACCCTAAATTAAAAAATGAATTTGTTATTTACTCTGCCCACTATGATCATATTGGTATTGGTAAACCAAATGCAGAAGGGGATTCCATCTATAATGGAGCAAGAGACAATGCCGTAGGTGTAGTGACAGTGATGAGCGCGGCTGAAAGCATTGCTAAAAACCCAACCAAAAGGTCTGCCTTATTTATACTTTTTGCAGCTGAGGAAAAAGGTCTTTTGGGAAGTAGGTACTATGCAGAAAACCCTTTGATACCGATGGAGCAGATGGTTTATTGTTTTAACAGTGATAATGGCGGTTACAATGACACTTCCATAGCTACCATTGTAGGTCTTGGGCGTACCACAGCTGCAGATCATATCAAAACCGCCTGTGAGACATTTGGGATAACTGCAATTGACGATCCGGCTGGGGAGCAAGGCCTATTCGACCGCTCAGATAATGTAAGTTTTGCTGCCAAGGGAGTACCTGCTCCTACCTTTAGCCTTGGTTTTACAGCTTTTGATGCTGAGATTGGTAAATACTACCATCAAACAGCAGATAATCCGGAAACACTGGATTATGATTACCTATACAAGTTCTTTGGTGCCTATGTATTGGCATGTAGATTAATAGCCAATGATCCGACTACACCATTCTGGACTGAAGGTGATAAATATTATGAGGCTGGGAAGGCTTTGTACAAAAAATAAGAAAATCTTTCAAAAGGGTTTACTCCGTAAAGTACACCCTTTTTACCCGTTGACTAACATTGGTCAAAATTTCATATGGTATCGTGCCAATGGCATCAGCCAATTCAATAATTGATATATTATTTCCGAAGATTTCCACCTGATCTCCCACTTCTACATTTATATCCGTCACATCTATCATGGTCATATCCATGCATACATTGCCAATGACACTGGCTCTTTGTCCATTAACCCAGACAAAGCCTTTGCCCTGGCTAAATGCTCTTGAAAACCCATCGGCATAACCAATAGCAATGGTAGCAACTACAATATCTTTCTTTGCTATACCCTTACGGCCATAGCCAACTGTTTCACCCTTTTTAACTGTTCTCAGTTGTGAAATTATAGTGGTCAGCTCGCTTATCGGTTGCAGCAATTTTTGGTCTTCGGTTTTGCCCGCTTCAACACCATAAAGTCCAATACCCAACCTCACCATATCAAAATGAAATTGTGGATAACGTAAAATTCCCGGAGAGTTCAACAGGTGAAGTAGAGGCTTTTCATTGAGAGCTGCCATCAGTTTACTGCTTAGCCGTTTAAACTTATCAGCTTGCTGTTCTGAGAATTGCTGATGAGCACCATCATCAGCTCCCGCGAGATGGCTGAAAATGCTTTTCACTTTTAAATTACTATTAGACTTGAGGGTGTCAACAAGTGCTTCTATCTCATCTTCATCAAAACCCAAACGCTTCATGCCGGTTTCAATTTTTAGATGAATAGATCCTTCACGGCCATTCAGAAATTGCAAATATTGATTAAGCAGACCAAGGTTATAAATCTCGGGCTCCAGATTATTTTTATAGATACTTTCAAAACTGTCTGGGCTTGGGTTCATCACCATAATGGGCAAGTGAATGCCGTTTTCCCTTAGTCTCACACCTTCATCTGCATAGGCAACACCCAGATAGTCAACACGATGAAACTGCATGAGATTGGCAATTTCAAAACTTCCGCTTCCATAAGAAAAAGCCTTTACCATGGCCATAATTTTAGTCTTGCTTTCAAGCTTCGACCGGTAAAAATTAAGGTTGTTGGTCAGGGCATCCAGGTTAATTTTAAGTACTGTCCCATGGATTTTTTCTTCCAAAGATTTCACAACCCTCTCAAGACCAAAAACCCTGGCCCCTTTAATTAAAATCACGGATTCATTCAGGTCTAACTGACCCATTTGATCTAGAAACTCATCAGCGCTATTGTAGAAATAGGCCGGTTGTTTACATAAAGATTGATAACCACTTATGTCGCTTCCAATTCCTATGACAAGTTCCACATGGGCTGCCTGAAGTTTCTCAAACACCTGGTTATAAAGAACTTCATCCGGCAAGCCCGATTGCAATATATCCGAGAGAATTACAACCTTCCTGCTTTTCTGTTGCTGCGCTATTAAAAACTCAATGGCACGTTGAAGTCCTCCCAAATCGTTATTGTACGTATCATCGATGATATAGCTATTGCCTATTGCCTTCTTCAATTCGAGGCGCATATTTACAGGCAGCAGCTTGTTAATCCGCTCCTGAATATCCTCTTTACCTATTTTGAGGTAGAGCATTGTGGCTATACAATGCATCATATTCTCAAAAGAGGCCGAGTCAGCAAATGGTAGTTTTAACTCAAAAGTTGCTTTCTCCAACTGCAGTTGTACCTGCACACCTTTCGAAGAGTTATCAACATTTATGATTTTAAGAGCGCAACGATCATTATGTCCCCAGCAAAAGCCCTTTACCGAAAATTTGTTATAAATCAGGTCATCATCTCCATTGAAAATCACCTTATCTACATTTTCAAATAACAGTGCCTTTTCAGATAACTTTTGCTCCCTGGATACAAAACCCTGATCATGGGCTGCACCGAGATTGGTGAAAATGCCAAAGGTAGGCTGAATAACCCTTTCAAGGTTTTGCATCTCATTGGGTTGAGATATGCCCGCCTCAAAAATGGCCATATTGTGAGCTTTGTCTATGCCCCACACAGAAAGGGGCACCCCGACCTGCGAATTAAAACTTTTTGGACTTCGCACGATATTATAGAAAGGACTCAGACAAGTGAAAAGCCATTCTTTGGTAATGGTTTTTCCATTACTTCCTGTTATCGCAATCACGGGCAATTTAAATAGCGAGCGGTGCTTTGCTGCAATTTGTTGCAGCGCTTTAATAGTGTTATCAACAAGAATAACGTTCGCCTCAGACCCTATTTTTACTTCTTTTTGAACGACAAAATTTCTAACCCCCTTGGCATACTGGTCTTCCAAAAAGTCATGACTATCATGATGCTCACCAGCTATAGCAAAAAAAAGGGCATCTCGGGATATAAATGGTTTTCGGCTATCTATGATCAGGGATTTGATCTGATCGTTGGAATAATTTGTAAGCACCATGCCATTAGTGGCTTCAGCAATTTCGTTAAACCTCATAATGACAATATCATTTCATATTGATCAATCTGGTTATCAAATCCCAACTTGGTGAAAAAGGACTTAGTACCTTCAGCTTCGTCATTCACATTGATTATTGTAAGCTTTTTCTGTAGACTCCCTTCAAAAATGTAATTAATAATAGCACTACCAATCCCATTTCTTCTTGAATCTGGCTTAATACCGATCTGGCTAATTCGCCCAAATGAAGGCTGAAAAATTGCAAATCCCACACACTCATCTTCAATGCGGGCTTCTATAATTGTTTCATTGGCCAGGTTGTCTGTTATCATTCTGGAAGAGTCAAGGAAACTTGGCTGATAATCATAGAACTTATCATAAACATCCCAATTAGGGTGTCTCACTGCAAAAATATCCACGTTTGTATTGTTCGCCATTACCTTCAAGTTATCCACATCTGCCAGAATATAGCACTTAAAAAACCTGGTTTTCTCGAAGCCTATATTTTGATAAGCCCTAATAGCCCTGTCATTAGATGTAAGCACTTCAAGCACGCATTGCTTTATCTTTCTTTCATCGAAAAGTGGCCTAAGATACTCATACATCTGAGTTGTAATCTGCTGACCCCTATACCTTGGTCTTACCCCGGTACCGCCATTATATGCTGTAAGTTTACCATCATAATAATTGACAGCAGAAAAAATAAACCCAATCAAAGACCCATCATAATTAAAGGCTCCGGCAGTGAGGTTGAAATCAATCTTTAGCTTTTGGACAAACTTTCTTACAAACTGCTCCTTAGTCAGCTTAAATGGAATGGCATAATCTGAAAAGGCATCAAGAAATGTGATGTACATTTCTGTGAGGTCTACAGGCTTAAGGTTTTTGATGTATATCGAGTCGGCCATAATTTAGTGCAATTTAGCACCATTTGGCGTTTTTTTATCTGGTACTGCCAATATTACATCGCCATTTTCATCAGCAAATCCAGTAACCAAAACCTGGGAAATAACAGGGCCTATCTGCTTTTCTGGAAAATTAATCACGCCTACAACCTGTTTTCCTATTAATTCATCAACAGAATAATGTTTTGTAATCTGCGCGCTAGACTTTCTTTCCCCTATTTCAGGGCCAAAATCTACCCATAGTTTATAGGCAGGTTTCCTGGCTTCTGGAAAGTCCTCAACCCTTATAATTGTACCTACTCTGAGGGCTACTTTTTCAAAATCTGCCCATGAAATCTCCTCCATAATTTTATTTTTATGTAATTAACAAAAATAAGGTACATGAGCCAATGGACTCAATAACCTTTTGGATTTTAATGCGTATATTAGGGCACTTCGAAAAGTTAAGATGAGTAAAACTACTAACAAGCCATTATTGACTGTCCTGTTAATATCAGGGGTTTTATTCCTAAATCCATTTTATAGTTTAGCCCAAGAGGGTAGCCCGGGTCATGGTTTGGGGGATTTTAATCAAAATGACGGTAATTATAATCAAGAGCAATTACCCGCTGATGGTATTGGTGACACACATAACAATGCGACATCCATCAAAGAAAATTCAGTAGTAAAGCCAGCTGCCAATAATACTCAGGAAAAGAAAAAGGTTTTGAAGCCTATTGAACCAAAAAAAGTACAGACGGCAGAAAAAATTACACCTTCAGGTACAGCAGGTAACACTACCGAAAATGCAGGTAATGCCGAAAACAACGAGTCCGTTCTAGGATTTAATGTACTTTATTACATGATTCAAAAATTCAAATTCAATGACGTTAACGTCATAGATCAATAGATTTCCCTATAAGTACTAATATCACCATTTGCATAATTCCTTGCTGATGTTGAATAAGTTTCTGCAACTTTGTTGCATTAACTTATGAGACCCTTACTAATTCTATTAATATTTTTTTCGAGCCTAAACGCATTTGGTCAAAAACAATCGTGCAAAGATGATTGCAGCTGTACTGTACAAGGAAAGGTAGTAGACGCTGCCAATTTGAAGCCGGTACCCTTTGCCACTGTGCAGTTGGCAAATACAAATAAGGGAACAACCACTAATGAGCATGGGGAGTTCTCGTTAACAGCATTGTGCGTAGATGAATTCGATTTAGTATTTACACACATTGGTTATAAAACCTTAACCCATCACCATGATCAATTTCATAATAACCCAGTAATTAAACTGGCTCCAGACGATTTGATACTTGAAAGTGTTGTAATCGAAGAACTCAGCAATGCCAACGCTTTTAAGAGTAACACAACTACGAAAATTCAGGGTAAAGATTTAGATCAGATTAAATCTTCTTCTTTAGGAAATGTATTATCAAGTATCTCAGGGGTATCAACACTCACAACTGGCAGCAATGTAGCAAAGCCGATAATTCATGGTTTGCACAGCAACAGAATTCTAATAATCAACAACGGTATCCGACATGAAAGCCAAGACTGGGGTCAGGAACATGCCCCGGAAATTGATGCCTCACTTATTGATGAAATCGAGGTAATAAAAGGTGCTTCTGCCGTTAAATATGGCCCCAATGCATTGGGTGGAGTAATTCTGATTCGTCCACCTGAAATGGAATTAACTTCTCACCTGCATGGTGATTTGAATTTAAAAGGAGAAACCAATGGCAGGGCAGTTGACGGCAACTTACTTATTCAAAAAGGATATGGCAATCTGGCGTGGATGGCACAGGGTGCTGCCAGATATCAAGGTGATATGAGTGCCCCGGATTATGAATTGACAAACACTGGTATGCGGGAGTATAGTACTGCATTTGGTTTGAGGTACCATCGAAAAAACCTGGACATAAAGTCCTTTTTCAGCTACTTAGATCAAGAACTTGGAATTCTAAGGGGTTCTATTACCGGAAATATAGAAGATTTGGCAGATGCCATTAATGATGAAGTTCCTGATTTTACTTCTGCTTTCTCCTATAGTATAAATACACCTAAGCAGCGGGTAACGCACACACTATTAAAAACTGAAGCCCAATATAATTTTAGTAATAGCAGACTGGATATAGCATATGGTTTGCAAATGAATAACCGCCAGGAATTTGATGTACGAAGAGGCAGTAATAATGAAGTACCATCTATAGATTTAGAACTTACAACACACTCCATCGATGCAGAATGGCTGCATCCGATTGTGAACAAATGGGAGGGTTCAATAGGTGGACAGTGGTTGTACCAGGACAACAATAATATTCCCGGAACTAACACCATACCTTTTATACCAAATTATAATAACACCCGGTTTGGAATTTTTATTACCGAATCAAGGCCATTAAACCCTAATGTAGAATTTGACTTTGGACTTAGATATGATATACAATTGGCTTCGTTCAGAGGTAGGGACAGCCGCAACGATATTTTTAGAAACGAACAAAACTTTACGAGTGTAAGTGGTATTCTAGGTATTTCCAAAACCCTAAAAACTAGCGGCAAACTCAGGTTCAATATTGCAACAGCCTGGAGGCCACCTAACATAGCTGAACTCTATAGTTTTGGTAAGCATCAGTTTACCAATGAATACGGGTTTTACAGGTATACCCTTGAGGGAGAAACACTGTCAACCTCTCAAGTGCTGGATAATAACACTCTAGATGTAAAAAATGAGTTAGGGTATAAATTCATAGCCAATTATACCTTTTCAAATGACCTTATTCAAATTGACGCTTCTCCTTATGTAAACATCATTGATAACTACATTTATAAAGCGCCTGGTGGCATTTCTGGAACAGTAAGAGGTACACTTCCCCTGTTTATATACAAACAGACTGATGCTGTATTTGCCGGGGCAGACCTCACTATTAATTATCAACATACCTTGCGATGGTCTTCTAAAATAAGTGGTACCTTTCTTTATACCAAAGATGTTGGAAATAACGATGTGCTATTTAATATCCCTCCAAACATGGTTTCTTATGGGCTTAGCTACAAAACGAAAATCGGAGAATATGAGTGGGGCGCCAAGGCAGATATTAGTTATACCTTTAAGCAATACAATGCCCCCAGGGTAATAAGACCGGAAGTCTTTGTTGATGACCCTGATTACAACCCCTTCATCGATAACAATGCTAATTTTGACTTTACCAAAGCACCTGATGGCTATGCATTGGTTAACCTGGCATCTGAATTAAGTTTACAAAAATGGGTTTTTTCATTGAGGGTATTAAATGCATTAAACACCTCTTACAGACAGTACACTAACCTGATACGCTACTTTGCTGATGAACCTGGCATAAACTTTCAACTTGGGGTGCAATTAAAATTATAATCTTCTTGCAACATTGTTGCAGTTGCAATAATATTGCATATAATTAAAACAAAAACTAGAATTATGAAATACCTGAACATTTTAATGTTAGCTCTATTGGTTGGATTTGCATCATGTGACGATGATGATGCTCCTGAAGCTGAAAACGAAGAAGAAGTAATCGATCAAGTAATTTTAACTTTTTCACCGGCCGGTGCTGGAGCGGATGTTGTTGTTACTGCAACTGATCCTGATGGTGACGGTGCAGCTGATTTTGTTACACCTGCTATTGCACTTTCAGTTGATCAAACCTACACCCTTACATTGGAAATCAATAATACAATCGAAGGTGAAAGTATTACAGATGAAATAAGGGAAGAAGATGATGAACATATGTTCTTTTATGAATTTACTTCTGGTTTATTTTCCAGTCCTTCTGGCAATGGCAATGTGGATAGCAGGGATGGTGCGGTAAATTATGATGCTTCTGAAAATGATGCTGATGGTAATCCATTAGGATTAACTACGGTTTGGCAAACTGCTGCAACTGCGCAATCAGGAAAATTCAGGATTATTTTGAAACATCAGCCAGATATTAAATCAGCTACATCCACCGCTCAAGATGGTGAGTCTGATATTGATCTTGAATTTGACATTACAGTAAACTGATAGTTCGATTTGGTTTAAGTTGAAATCAGTTAAGCCTCCTGAAGTAATTCAGGAGGTTTTTTTATGATACCTTAACGATGAACTTCTCCAGCTCCTTTAGTTTGATTCTTCCTTCATAGAAAGCCTTACCAAAAATAACAGCAAAAACGCCCATGTCATTTAACCTTTCAATGTCAGCAACATCTCTCACACCACCACTGGCAAGCACACAGATGTCCTGAAACTTATCAATAATTTGTTGATAAAGATCAAAAGCAGGGCCTTCCATCACACCATCCCTGGAAATATCAGTGGTTTTAACATACTTAAGGCCACGGGAATAGAAATAATCTATGTGCTCAAAGATGTCAAGGTCTGTTTGCTTTTGCCAACCACGAATGGCTATTTTTCCATCAAGGGCATCTGCACCTAACGTAATTTTTTCCCTACCATATGACACTATCCAGGAAGCGAATAGTTCCTTTCGGGTTGTTGCTATACTTGCTGCGGTAATGTAACTGGCTCCATATTCATAGGCCTTGGAAATATCCCCATCGGTATGGATTCCTCCGGTAAAGTCCACCTTCAGATTAGTATAGCCGGCTATGGCTTCCAGAATATGATAGTTCTTGGGTTGCCCCCTTTTTGCCCCATCCAAATCCACCAGGTGTACTACTTCAATGCCATGATCTTCAAAAGATTTGGCAAGGTCTATTGGGGTTTGGTCATACACTATTTCCTTACTAAAGTCGCCTTGCTGAAGTCTGATAACTTTTCCATCATTTATGACAATTGAAGGTATAATCTGAATCATTGATGTCCGTTGGTTTAGAGATTACAATTCTAATCAATCAAGATATTTGATTGATAATACAACACGTAAAAATTTATTAAAATATCCGAAGGAATTTGTAGGGCCGCACTTTTACCTGTTCTTCCTAAGGGGAAAAGGTAAAATAAGAAAATATTTAGAATTTTACAAGCTTAAAACCTTCACCATGTATGGTCAATATCTGCAACGAATCATCCTGATTGAGGTATTTGCGAAGTTTGGCCACATAAACGTCCATACTGCGGGCATTGAAATAAGAATCGTCTCCCCAAATGTGTTGAAGGGCGGTTTTTCTTGACAAAACCTGGTTTTTATGGGAAACAAACATTTTCAAAAGTTCATTTTCTTTGGTGGTCAGGCTTCTGGCAGAACCATTTAAAGCCAACTCTCTTTTATCAGGATGAAAGGTATAATTGCCCAATTGTACCTCCTCAGCCAGTTCAGGAGGCTGTTGATTGGTTCTTTTCAATATGGCCTTTATCCTTAGCAGCAATTCTTCCATGCTGAATGGCTTGGTAATGTAATCATCAGCGCCAAGCGTAAGCCCTTTGATGGCATCTTCCTTCATAGCCTTGGCAGTAAGGAAAATTACAGGAATGTTACTGTCTATATTTTTGAGCTCGCCAGCCAGTTCAAAACCATCCTTTTTGGGCATCATAACATCCAAAATGCAAAGTACAAACTGCCCGACTTTAAACTTTTCCAAACCCTCCTGTCCATCTCTAGCCAGCGTAGTCTGAAAACCTTTAAGTTCTAAATACTCTTTCAATATCTGCCCAAGGTTAGGGTCATCTTCCACCAAAAGGACTCTTTGTTTATCCGCCATAAGGTAATGTGATTTTAAAATTACTCCCCTTCCCGGGAGAAGAATCCACTTGAATCTGACCATCATGTTTGTCCACAATGGTTTTAACATAGCTCAGCCCCAGCCCGAAACCTTTAACATCATGCCTGTTGCCGGTAGGCACCCGATAAAATTTATCAAAAATCCTCTTAACAGTGTCTTTGGACATGCCAATGCCATTATCCCGCACGTTGATTTCAAAAGCACTGTCTGTCGAAGTAGTGGATATTGAAATTGTGGGCTGTTCCACTGAATATTTTATAGCATTGTCAATCAGGTTCCTCAGTACATTGCTCAAATGGTGTTCATCGCCAATTAAACTGTCCTTTATGGCATCAAGGTTTAGCTCTAGTTTTCCCCTTCTATCTTCAATGGCTATCATCAGATTAGCCGTGGCCTGGGTGATCAATTGATGCATTGAAAGCTTTTCCTGCTTTATGGAAAATGAGTCCTTATCCAGCAAGGCCGATTGTAGCACTTTTTCTACCTGGTTAAAAAGCCTAGTGTTCTCATCCTTGATCATACCCAGGTACCTGAGTAGGGTTGACTCATTAGCACGCATCTCCTTTTCATTCAAAGCCTCCACAGCCAGTGATACAGTAGCTATAGGGGTCTTGAGCTCATGCGTCATATTGTTGATAAAATCATTCTTAATATCAGAAAGCTTCTTTTGCCTGAATATTATGTAGATGGCATAGCTAAAGCATGTCACAATAATCAAAATGAAGAGTATGGATGCTGCCAGTGTGGTCCAAATCTGTTTGTACAGGAAGGATGTTTGGTTTGGAAAATTGACCAGCAGATAGTTAGCGTTCTCGAAAATATCATTTGGAAATAGCGCAGCTCTAAATTCTGTTTTTTTAAGAACACTGGGGTCTTCCCTTTCCTTACTCAAAAACTTATTCTCATCAGCGTTCCAGACAGCATAATTATAGTGGAGGTCAATTCCTTTGCTGAGCAACGATTTCTTTAAAAGAGAATCTACTCTGTTTAGATCTATTCTTCTTTCATGCTCTGTTTTAGGCCCCATCAAATTCTCCAAGACCACATTAACCATTTCGGCCTTGGCCAAAATCCTAAAAGTAGAATCCCGTGATGAGCCAGATAGCGTATCGCCCTCTACTATAATTTCAATCGTCTCAGAAGGTTTAGAAATACGCTGTTTTAGCACGGTAACTGACTTTAGATCATCAACTTTTGAAGGATGAAGTGGCGCGGGAGGAGGCATAATTGAATCATGGTTGATATAAACATATCGCTTGCCATCAGAAAAGAAGCCCTCTTGCTTAAACTCATACCGCAATCGGGTATCATCCTTGGAATAAAAAGAAAAGATATTGGCCGTGGCCATCTCCGCCACCTCCCTGCGCTCTAAAGTAGTGGCTACCTGATGCAAAGAAGAGATTACATTTTCCTTAAAGGCCTTTTTGTTCAGCTGAATGGCATTATTGATCCAGTACACTTGAAATGAAGTTAGGCCCACCAATGCCACTGACATTAATACGATAATTGTCCATATGGTAGAGCCTTTCATGATACAAAAATAAGGGATTATTCCCTTGGCTAATTCTATTTAACTTTTTTTAACACACAACAATAAATTCAATCCTTAGCGGTTTCTGCTTGGTTTTTAAGCAGCATAAGAATAATTTCGACCATGGAATTGAAAAATGGAGCCTATACAATGCAGGGTCTTGACCTTACTAAGATTGCAAAGCAGTTTGGTACCCCGCTTTATGTTTATGATGCCGATAAAATTGTTTCGCAATTGCAGGCGTTAAAAAATGCATTTTCTAATCAAAAAATTAAGATTAAATACGCTGCTAAGGCCCTAACCAACCTTTCCATTCTTAAGTTAATGAAAAAGCATGGCGCAGGGGTAGATGTTGTATCTGTGCAGGAAGCTGAATTGGCCATGAAAGCAGGTTTTGAACCCAGCGAAATACTTTTTACTCCCAATTGTGTGTCTTTTGCTGAAATAGTGGAAGCTGTGGATCTTGGGTTGATGATCAATATCGACAACATTTCTATTTTAGAGCAGTTTGGACATAAATACCACAATAAAGTTCCGTGTTGCATCAGGCTGAACCCACACATTATGGCTGGTGGCAATGCGAAAATTTCTACTGGTCACGTTGATTCAAAATTTGGTATTTCTATCTATCAGCTCCCACATATATTAAGGGTTGTAAAGACCAATGGTATTCATGTTACCGGATTGCATATGCATACTGGTTCGGACATTTTAGATGCCGATGTATTCTTAAAAATTGCTGAGATACTTTTTGGTGTAGCTCGTGATTTCCCTGATTTGGGATTTATAGACTTTGGCAGTGGCTTTAAAGTAGGCTATAAAGAAGGTGACATTACTACTAACGTGTATGATGTTGGTGTTAAAATGGGGAAAGCATTTGATGCCTTCTGCGAATCATATGGCAGAAAGCTGGAAATGTGGTTTGAACCGGGTAAGTATTTGGTAAGCGAATCAGGAGTGTTTTTAGTGCAGGCCAATGTGGTAAAAACCACTCCGGCAACTGTATTTGTGGGTGTTGATTCTGGGCTGAATCACCTGATCCGCCCAATGATGTATGATGCCTATCATGAAATAGTGAATATCTCAAACACAAAGGGTACGCAAAGGGTATACACCGTTGTGGGTTACATCTGCGAAACCGACACTTTCGGGTGGGACAGGAAAATGCATGAGGTAAAAGAAGGTGATATCATAATGATGAAAAATGCCGGAGCCTATGGCTTCTCTATGGCTTCTAATTATAACTCTAGATACAGACCAGCTGAGGTGTTGGTTTATAATGGTAGAGCCCAGCTGATCAGAGAAAGAGAGACCATGGAAGATATATTAAGGCATCAGGTGGAGATAGAGATTTAGGGACTTCACAATGTGAATCCAAGTGAGCTCTTACAACATGTTACATGACCTTATTTCGCTCTGTAGACAATCCAATCTAGACTAGCTGAATAAAGTAACTTCTAAAAATGCTATTAATGGTGTTCAATAATTAATAGCAAGAAGTTTATTATGTACCACTTTTTTAAAAATTCCAACCTTCTAGTTTCCTTTAAATCAGGACTATTCGACTGTAAATATTCTTCAATTACCTTAACAGGATTACCAAAGTAAGGGCGGTTAGGATTAGTGTTGATTCCTAATTTATTAAGATAGGTGATGTAGATAATTATACAACCAAAAAAGCTAGCAATAACTATGAAAAAGTAGATTTGAAGAATCATTTGTTAGTCAATGACATTTAACACCCCGATATCAACAACCGAGTGTTATTATTTATTAGTCCGGCTAATCTAATTGATTTTTGAGAGACATCACACCAGATATAAAAGAAGACATCAGTTGGAGATAGAGATTTAGGGAACTTCGGGCGGTGAAGTCCAAATGTGCCCTTTAATAATTTTGGCCTTAGTTTTCTTTATATTGGTGAGGATGTTAAGACGAGTTCTTTGTTTTCAGTTCCTTTTCCAGATCTCCTTGTTCTTTTGTAAATGCCATTAAGAGTTGAGCCGATCTTGAAGGATAGAATAAGATATTTCATAACCGTTGGATCGATATCCGGCCAAGAATATTCTTCATTTAGAAAATAAGCATGCTCACTAGGTTTAACGTTTGTGGGGTTTTTGTTAGGTTGTCCAAGAAGTTTGACAATTTCTGTTTGAGTCATTCCTAATCTAAGGTGGTTGTTTGCAAGGTCTACAAGCATTTCTTCACGATGTGTATACCCAAAATCAAATTGCTTGTTCCATAGCTCCTTATCAAATGGTTCCTGGTTAATTGGCATTTCGCAGTTTGTCAGAAAGCTGCTAAGGATAACTAGGAGTACGTATTTAAGAAATTTTTTCATGCAGTTATTGTATGCCTACACCCCATTATCAACAACCGAGTGCGTGTTATTTTTTGTCTAGCTAATCTAATTGAAATTTTGAAGAGGAGAAGTCAATCTTATCAGAGTCGCTTGCAGAGGACTCTGATAATTTTACAGGGCACTATTCCTAATAAGTTTTGTTGCCACCAGTTTTTATTTTTTATAAAGTCTTTATAGCATTCAATGCATAGAGTTTGATTGTCACTGGTAACACATGAATCATTTTCTCTAATGTCATTTGAACAAATGTCACAATGATCATGAGTCCATCCATTTTTAACTAATAAAATCTTTTTATCATCAAAAGTTTGTCCTGTGTATAACCAAGTGGATCCGCCATTTTTATCAACTAATGCATCCTTTGGTTTCCAAATTGATTCAGTCCATTTCAATTCCAAAGCCCAGTCTAAATCTTCTTTTAGAATCTTCGAATTAAATTCCCTTCCTGATTGCGATATGACGTTTTCAGATTTCATTTTTTAATTGGTTACAGCAACCAAACACATGTTTTATTTATCTGACTAATCTAATTGTTTTTTGAGAGACATCTTAAGACATCAGGTAGGAACAGAAATTTAAGAAGCCTTTTTAGATCTCAAATCTTCCAGCATTCTGTTGAAGAAGGGGATTTCCTTTATAGAACGATCGCTGCTGGCGGTTGTATGAATGGCCTTAACAAGTATTGGTATAATAGAAACGCCAATCAACCCTAGGCCAATAGCTGCAACAATAAATGGGTTTAGAAAGACCGTTTGAAAAGTGAATATTCCTATTATCAGCAGTGTTGAAAAAGGCAATGAAAGTGCCAGTACTGATACTGCAAAATTGGTGTTGAACGTGTTGTTTAAATTTCTATTCTTCTCTTCCAGAGTATTGACTGCACTCATGTGGGCAAATGGCCAGAAGCTGCATGAGCTTTGTGGAAACACAATCACAAGCAATGCTACGGCTGGTGTTAGTGCCGGAAAAAAGTAGATAAACGCAGCGCTGAGGATAAATGTGATTCCCGATCTTAATGTCAATAAGAAGAAAATGGTTTTTAGCTCTTTCCATTTGATTTTGACGGCCATACCTATAAAAAGCAGTACCAATGGAGTCATGATAGTGCTGAGCCGTAAAATGGTATTTTCTAAAAATACCGGAAAGGAAGACAAATGAATGCCAAAACCTAATAGAACAAAAGCGATGATCATCACCATATTAATGGGTTCATTGATCAATGACAGTAATAGACTTTTGATTTTACTGCTTCCTTCTTCTTGGGGGCTAGACTTAAACTGCAAGTGGTACCAGTGCATGGCCAGCATATAAAGCAGGATTAGTACAAACACCTTATTGCCAACATCCGCCACAGCGGCCATGGCCAGCTCTCCATCCCCTAAAAACTCGATTATAAATGGAAAACATGAGAGGCCCGGAGCCAATGATGGAAGTAGCATCAATAATGTTCGGTGTTCTGCTGAATTCTTTTTTACCCCAAAACTTCCGAGTAAAAAGTATGAAAGGGTCAACAGTATAAAGTTGAACAGCAAGGCCAAAATTGGGAGCAACATCAGCCCCAGCTCGAGTTCTATTTTGAGTAGGGCTACAAAGATGGTAGCCGGCAAGGCAACACTTAAAATAAGTACTTTAATACCTTTTAAGTTTTGATCATTAGTGATCTTCTTTTGGAGTAACAACCCCAAAAGAATAAGTAATAGAAAGCCTATTGCCTTTTGAAAACCCAAACTCATTTTAAATGCTTCTTAATTAGTGGTGAATTAGACAATCACTTTTTTCAAAGCTTTGCTGAAGATTTTCATTTCTTCCATAGTACCCATACTAACCCTACAGTAGTTCTTTCCATGGATTTCAAATGATCGCACACCAACGCCCTGCTCGGTCATCATTTTCAAAAATGCTTTGCCTTCAAGCTCTATCGGGAAAAGCACGAAGCTGGTGTATGACTTCACATAGTCCATGCCCATGGCATCAAGACTGGCATAGACATGCTCTCTAGATTCAGTATTTAGCTTCTTGGACTTTTCAAGAAATACGGTATCATCCATACTGGCTGAAGCAGCATATATAGAAGGGTAAGTGATGCCCATGCCTCCTCGGGTTATTTTTTGCAGCTTGTCCAACATCTCCTTTTGAGCCACCACATAACCAACCCTAAGGCCTGCCATGCCATGAATTTTAGAGAATGTGCGGGCTATGATTACATTCTTTCCTTTATTGATCAAAGAGACCATGCTCCTCTGTACATCATCGGGCATGAAGTCCAAATAAGCCTCATCTATAAACACCGGAACTTTATCAGATGCTCGGGAGCAAAAGTCTTCCAGCTTTTTGCCATCAGTGATGGTACCGGTTGGGTTGTTAGGGTTGCAGATGTATACCAACTTAGTATCAGCATCAATGGCCTTTTCCATACCGTCTAAATCGTGCGACCAATCATCTTTTAGCGGAACGCCTTTCCAGCTGGCACCAGTCGCCTCCGCCACTCTTATTAATGACATATAAGATGGGTCTGCCGAAACCACATTGCCACCGTCAAGAAAAAGTACCATTCCTGTTTTCTCCAAAAGGTCTGAAGAGCCAGGGGCCATCATAATATTTTCAGCAGCTACACCTTCTTTCTCGGCAATCTTCTCCATCAAATCAAACAGCTCACGCCAGGCATACCTGTTGCCTTTAACTGCCGCATCTTTAAAAGCTTCAAGCGCCTTTGGAGACGGCCCGTGAGGATTTTCATTGGCATTCAATTTTGCTAATAGTGCCTTTGGCTCAGCAAATGGCTTATTGATATGCTCTTTGAAAAAAGGGCTGTATAAGAAATCGCCATATTTATCAGTGTTAGGAAATACTCTGGGTGTTTCTCCAAAACTCAAATGAGGCGCTATGGCTAGTCCGCCAATGGATAATAGTCCTGATTTGAGCCAGTCTCTTCGGTTTAGTTTGGTTGATTCCATTTTAGTAGTGATTTATAGGTATTGATTTTAAGGCTAAGCTTTGAGTAATGCATTAGTGATTATTGCATCAACAAAGAATCAAATTACTAATAAAATCAATGTATATTAAGTTTATAGGGTATTATTTAACCCTATTTAATAATATTATTTCATGCAAACGATTTTTTAGGGCATAATTTGATCCTAATAAATCTGAATGATTGTGAATTTTGGTTTTTTAGGGGTATTTTTAGACCTAAACAACTAATAAGAGGGGAGTGTGGGAGTAGGTATAGAGTCTCGTTAATACTGTTCAAATCATTTTCTGGTAAGGAAAATCCTTACTCTTACTAAATTTCGTATGCTATCGCCCTGGTTTTAACTGTCTATTATCTTGCATGGCAACCACGATAATTGAATCCTTCTCAACACTATAGTACACCGAAGTGTTTTTGTGCAAAACGGCCTTTCTCAAGTTGGGGTAAGAATTAGTAGCAGGGTACAACTCAGGAAATAACGAAATCACCTGT
The DNA here is from genome assembly GCF_040218215.1 of Fulvivirga sp. Classification (NCBI taxonomy): domain Bacteria; kingdom Pseudomonadati; phylum Bacteroidota; class Cytophagia; order Cytophagales; family Fulvivirgaceae; genus Fulvivirga; species Fulvivirga sp. Next base: position 734,125 of record NZ_JAVJQL010000028.1, on the reverse strand, counting down.
TCAAACTGTGAGAGCAATTTTAAAAAATCTTCTGCCTCCTTGATGGTGAATTTTCTGATGAGATAATCGCGAATATCTTGAGCATTTCTCAATGAACGTGCCGTTCACCTAACCTCTAATGGTTTATTCATGTGACTCTAAAGCTTTCCAAAATTCATTTGAAGTAAGGGTATTTCCTTCTTCCAAATCTTTCAAGCCCAATGTGATGTTCTTACGTTCTTTGTCATTAAGGTAATCCCACCAGTCACCCGTAGCAGTACCTCTTGAAAGCTTTATGGAGTTTAATAAATTTAGAAGGCTGGAATCATTCAGGGAACCCACCCACTTAGTTAACTCCTCTCTCAATAAATAGAATTCTGTGGCACTCATAATTTCACCTTTTTATAAAGATACGAAATATTGTAACACAGTGGTTTATAGGACTTAGCTAACTATGGCGATGAGCTCTAGTATATTCTGGGTTCAAGGCAGGTGACTTATGAGGTGGATGCAAGTCAAAATTTTGAGATAGATATAAAGATTTAGTCTATACAATTAAGTCAATTGCAAAAACATAACGTGACTGCAATAACCTTATGGCTTCTTAGTTGATTGTATAGTGTTTTAAATTCCCCTTCCTCAAAATGTTCAGTCGAAATAATCTTGTTTATTAATTCTTCATATTCTGAACTGCCATCATGAATAAAAAAAGCTTGTGGACAACAGCCATCTCTTTTATCAATTTCATAAAATGTTGGATTCTTATTCATCCAAACAGTATCAGATCTCTCAATCGAAGAAGATACACCATAGCCCCATGATTCATATATAACTACGTCTTGATATTTAAGCTCCTTAATACTCCTTTTTGAAATAACCGTTTTTCTGGTCGATACAAATCTAGCGGCACTAACTCTTTTCAAATCCTGGTTTGGATCAGGGAATTCATATAAATGCACAAAATCAAAGACATCAATATCACTTCTGTTGTTAGACTTATTCCACTCGTCTAACATAGTTCTGGTTAGATACTCATTTGATTGCTTGAGTCTAACCATCATACTATCCGATATTAGCTCGAAAGGAGCTATATAATATCCAACCAGAGTAGTATCACTCGTTATAATTTCACATTTAAAATAATACACCTTACCATAATCTGCATATGCCGAAGCATAAGACATTAAGAAAAAAAATAAGGCTGCTATTATTCTCATGTATTAATAAATTCTAACTCCTGATTAACAATATTATTCTACCTAATCCTAATTAGTCCAGCGAGCAACCCTACTTCTCCACCGGCAGATCAAGTCGCTGCGCCCATTCCGTCCATGAGCCATCATAAACGGCCTTCTCATTATTGAGTATACCTTCGCTAGCCAACAAGGTAACACAAGCCGTCACGCCAGATCCGCAGCTAAATACTACTGGCTCATCTTTAAGATTAAGTGCATAAAAGATAGCTGTCCTTTCTTCTTTAGACTTAAAATGGCCGCCTTCAATCAGACTCTGAAAAGGAACACTTAATGAATTAGGTATATGGCCTCCTCTTAATCCTGCTCTTGGCTCTGGTTCTGTGCCATTGAATCGGCCGGCTGAGCGAGCATCGATAACAGTAAAGTCGGTAGCATTAAGATTGCTTTTTACATCCTCAATGTTCTTGACTTGTGCAATATCTAGGTGGGCGGTAAAGTCGCCCTTCTCAATTTCTTGTTCCTTTATATCTTCTGTTGGCAACCCTCGCTTGACCCAGCCAGGCAAACCACCATCCAGCACGGCTACATTTTTATGCCCCATTACTTTATACATCCACCAAACTCTGGGTGCAGTATAAATGCCCATATTATCATATACCACAATTTTGCTGCTATTATTGATGCCTAATGCCCGACTTGCTTCCTGAAAATCTTGAGCAGACGGAAGGGTATGGGGTAATCCTGAGCTGGCATCGCTAAACGTACCTTCAAGGTCAAAAAACCTTGCTCCTGTAATTTGAATTCCATCATAGTCAGACTTCTTGCCTGACACATTTACCTTTAGACTGGCGTCTAAAATCACCAAGTCAGGGTCATTAAAATTATCTTTTAACCAGGCAGCTGATACAACAGAATCCATATTAATTTATGTTAATGATAAAACTGCCCTTTTCAAGGCCATCAGATAACCAAGGTGAACACCTTCATGCACATTGTTAAATGTTATGGCATCTTCAATAGAGTTCAATTCATAGCCATAACTTGTTGGGTACTTATTGTAGGTCTTGAAAAGTCCTGAATTATAATCAGACTCTAAAAGGTCGGGTAAACTCCTGGCGTATTTCTTTATTTTCTCGAGATCTGTATGCTCAAAATTGGGTGATGGCAGTGTGCCTTTGGCAAATTTCTGAACAAAATCTTCATCCAAATTCAGCGCATTGCCTGACAGTTTATAACATAACAACTGCTGCGTAACAATCACATGGCCAAGGTTCCACATCAGGTTATTGTTAAACCCTTGGGGGATTACGTTTAACTGCTCAAGTGTTAAATCCTTAATAACTGCCAGCTGATTACTTCTGGAAACCCTTAATATTTCAAATGCCTCTTTCATGCCTTAGTGGTATAATTATCCGTTATACAAATAAAGCGATTAATTGAAATAAATTCTTGGATCAGCAGCTTTAAGGCGCTGGTAAAAATTACTTTTTGTATTTCTTCTTTAGATAGTCTTTATACTCTTTCACAAACTTCTCCACCTTGGGTCTTGATACAGAATAAACATAGGGCTGGTTAGGATGCAACTCATAGTAGTTTTGATGATAGTCTTCTGCAATATAGAAGTTAGTATACGGAACAATCTGGGTAACAACTTCCGAATCATATTTACCTGACTTATCAAGATAATCCTTCCTGTCTTCTGCAGACTTTTTCTCTGCTTCAGTTCTGTAAAATATGGCTGATCTGTATTGCTTACCAACATCTGGCCCCTGGCGGTTTAATGTCGTTGGGTCATGACTAGCGTAAAAGAACTCCACCAACAATTCGTAGGTCACAACAGATGGATCATAAGCAATTCTAACTGCCTCTGCATAATTGGTAAGACCTGCGCCTACCATTTCATAAGTAGGGTTATCGATAGTGCCTCCCGAATAACCTGACACTACATCTACTACTCCATTAACTCTTTCAAAAACAGCCTCAGTACACCAGAAGCATCCGCTTGCAAAGTAGGCGGTGTCTAATTTTGCAGCCAAGGCCGGATCAATAGCTACTGGTTCCTCAACTTTCTTGTTTTCATGATTGTTATTTTTAGCAGCACAGCATACTAATAGAATACTACATAGAATGAGAGTTATGGCACTGAAGATTTTCATAAGTCTTGTTTTAGGTTCACCTGTTCTAACTTTTATAAAGTTATAATGTTTCATGCATTTATGACATATGAACGACATTTGGTCGATTAATGGATTTAAAGGATATAAAACAGGCGTTTGATACCTCATTTAGTGTTGCCACCAACTGATAATATATAGGTTTTCTTGTTGGTGACAACATCAACAAGGGCCTTATTAAAACAAGGTATAATTACCGCCCTTCCTAAATGCACTCAAATTCCAAGGCGGAGATTTTCGATCTTTGAAATACTTGCCTGCTGATATTTTGAAAAGCTTTTCTATAGTCAGCGCAATATTGCCTTCACCGCGCATGCGCCTGCCAAATTCACTGTCATTGGCATGCCCGTCATGCATGGCTTTAATCTGATTCATCACTTTCTCCTTTCTGTCAGGGTAGTGAACCTCCAGCCAGTCTTCAAAGATGTTTGCTATTTTACCATTGAGCCGCACTGTCGTATATCCAGCACCCAAAGCACCATGATCAGCAGCAGCTTTAATGATTTTTGGTATTTCATGATGATTTAAGCCCGGAATAATAGGAGCGTTCATGATGATAACTGGAATGCCCGCTTGGGTCAGCTCTTTCACGGTCTGCAATCTCTTAGCCGCACTGGCGGTTCTGGGTTCCATTGCCTGCCGCAACTTTTCATCCAGTGTGGTAATTGAAATCACCACTTTGGCAAGGCCTTTTTCAGCCAATGGTTTAAGAATATCTATATCTCTTGTTACCAAGGCATTCTTGGTAATGATACCAACAGGGTGCTGGTACTTCTGAAATACCCGCAGTAAAGACCTGGTTATTTTCAGCTTCTTCTCAATAGGCTGATAGCAGTCGGTATTGCCTGAAAGGATAATTGGCTTAGCCTTCCATGATGTCTGGAGGAGATGTTTTTCAAGCAGCTCAGCGGCATTCTTCTTAACTACAATCTTGCTTTCGAAATCCAAACCCAGATTAAAGCCCCAATATTCGTGGGTTTTGCGGGCATAACAATAAATACAGCCATGCTCACAGCCCTGATAAGGATTGAGTGAATACTCCATGCCCACATCGGGGCTGGTCACTCTATTTACAACTTTATTGGGACTTTCGTAGAAGAGCTCAGTTTTTGGGCGCTCTAATAATATCTGCTCATCAATACCTTCAATATTATCAGTAACAATTTCTGATTTCAGAAAATCATTACTTACGCGCGATTGCGTACCTCTCCCTTTGAGTAGATCATTCATATTCTAAATTACTAATAATATTAGTAATTTAGAATATTTTTAGCATTTTAAGTTTTTAGATAGGCTCTGCAAAGGTCAAATAATAGCCATTGATATCCCTGATGGTAAATTCCCTCATTCCATAGAATGTCTCTTTCATTTGCACTACTACATCAGCAGAAGAATATAGGTAATCATAATATTCCTGAACACCTGTCATCTGTATGAAAAGGGTTGTGCCTCCTCCAATTTTCTCGTGTCTTATCTCAGGAATGTCTGCCTTCAGGCTATCCTCTTCCTGAAACATGATCTCAACATCACCTTTTTTCATGCGTGCCCATACTAAATCCTCTCCATTTTCCGGGACGGTATCTATTGTTTCGAAGGCCAAAACGCCATGGTAGTAGTTGATGGTTTGTTGCACATCTTCGACCATCAAGTTTGGAGTCAGTTTTTCTAATTTCATTAGATTGCTATTAAGTGATTCTATATTTTAAGTTGAGTGTAATTTAAAAATTTAAATTCAGAATTAGTGATCCTCAATGATAAACTCGAAGCCCACTCCATGTCTGTTGAAGATATAAACCCGCTCATCCTTAGATAAATATTTACGCAGCTTTGATATAAACACATCCAGGCTTCTTCCTAAAAAGTAATCGTCCTCTCCCCAGACTTCAATCAATATCTCTTCTCGTTTGACTACCCTGTTTTTGTTGTTACAAAGGAATTTTAGAATATGTGCTTCTTTTTGGGTCAGGTGCTTCTTTTCTGAGTTATAACTCAAGCTGAGGTCTTCATAATTAAAGGTGTATTCACCTATTTGGTATTCTTGCAGAACAATATCCTGCTTGCCCGTTCTTCTTAAAAACACTTCGATTCTAAACACCAGCTCTTCCATGCTAAAGGGCTTAGTGATATAATCATCACCGCCTCTTTTAAAACCCTCAAGCCGGTCCTCCTGCATTGCTTTGGCAGTGAGAAACAGTATGGGCACTTTATTATTATTTGACCTGATGTTCTCAGCCAGAGCAAATCCATCCATTTTAGGAAGCATAACATCTAGCAGACAGAGGTCAAATGGCTCTTTTGAAAATGCAGCGAGCGCATCTTGCCCATTGTCACAATGGACCACCTCGTATTTATGCAAACACAAATTGTCTTTGATTACAAAAGCCAAAGACGCATCGTCTTCAACCATTAGAATTTTACCCTTTGCCATTTTTTAACGTAATTGTAAAAGTACTGCCTTCCCCTTCCTTACTTTCCAATTCTATTTTTCCTCTATGCGCCTTTATTATCTGCATAACATAACTCAACCCCAACCCAAAGCCCTTGACATCATGAAGATTGCCAGTTGAAACTCTAAAAAACTTCTCAAAAATCCGCTTTTTATCTTCAGCACCAATTCCAATGCCATTGTCCTGAATTCTTATAATCAAATTTTGCTTTTGATTATAAGTTTCAATTTTAATTACAGGCTTGTTACTGCAATATTTGATTGCATTATCAAGAAGATTAAAAAGGACATTTGAAAAATGTAGTTTATCAATGTCACAGCTTGTATTGGCAGCATTGAGGTTCATCTGAATTTCCTTGTCCTGCTCCACCCCGGCTGATATGCTTTCTACTACCTCTGCTATTACTTCATGGATATTAGCTGGCTCCTTTTTAAGAGCAATCTCATCGGTATCCATCCCCGCCATTTGCAATACCCTTTCCACCTGGTTTTTAAGGCGCTGGTTTTCATTCCTAATTATAGCCGTATAGTTAAGATAGCGCTCGGGCTGCTGTGTAATCTTAGGATCACTCAAAACATCAACACTCAAAGCTATAGTAGAAATTGGCGTCTTAAACTCATGGGTCATATTGTTGATAAAGTCATTCTGAATTTCAGACAGTCTTCTTTGTTTCAGTATAACAAACATGGCATAGGAGAAGAAAATGACTACCAGTAAAAGAACGGATGAAGAGAAAATCCAGATGCCCATCCTATTGGTAATAATGGATGCTTTATTAGGAAACTGAACTCCGAAATAATAACTCTGATTTTCCCATTTAGGAAGGCCTGAACCAGAGGCATGGGTTTTCTCTTGATCAAAAGAAACATAATTACCATACACCATTTTGTCATTAGTGCAGTCATAAATACCATATTCAAAATCGAAAGCGATGTTTCTCTTTTCAAACTCAGTCTTCAGTAAATATTCCAGCAAATTGGCATCGATCTCATTATTGATCATCACCACATAATAATTAGTGCTGAGCTGTTTGATTGGGTTCACCGTAGGAACAGCTGCCTCATTAATCTCAAAAAACTGGTTGGCTACATTAAATAAAGCCGTATTGACATCGCGATTAAACAGATCCTCCTCCGTATCAAAAGCTTTGTTAAACCAATACACCTGAGTAGCTACAATGCCCAGTATGCTTATGGCAGCCATGATGACCAGTGCTAAAATGGATTTTCTTTTCATCAACAATTTTTCAACCGCTCTTTGAAAGTAGTAAATATTTATGTCATCCTTCGCGAATTAACATCTTGTTAACAAATCACTTTCATCCAAAATGGGCAATCAAAATAGATTTTTGGTGAGACAGTTAAACTTTTGATTAAACCAACTGATACAGTTTCTCTTATAATTAACACCGTTTTAACATCAGCTTCCTAATCATATCCTTGACTTAACATTTCTCTCAAATTGTCATAACAGTGTGTTACTAGCTTAGCTGGCTAAATCTAACCACTCATGACTATGACAAAAAAATTACTATCAACACTTTATTTTTTACTCTTCACGGGAGCGCTGTTTGCCCAGTCTGCCTCAGTAAGTGGAAAAATAACAGATGAAAACGGCCTGCCAATGCCTGGCGCACTGGTAGTACTTACGGACATTAATAGGGGCGCAATAACTGATAATCAAGGTAGCTTTACATTGCTTAATGTACCAACAGGGTCGCACCAAATAAAGATTAGCTTCATTGGCTATGCTACAATAGAACAAGACGTAGAAGTTACTTCTGGTATATCATTAGACTTCAATATGCAAGTGAGCACCATGCTTGGCGATGAAGTCGTGGTGATTGGTGACCGTCTTAAAGGACAGGCAAAAGCACTAAATCAGCAAAAGACCAACTCTAATATTACCAACATTGTGGCCTCTGACCAAATGGGAAGATTTCCAGATGCTAACATTGGTGATGCTATGAAAAGAATTCCTGGTATTACAATGCAATATGATCAAGGTGAAGCCAGAGACATTATCATCAGAGGTATGGCTCCGCAACTTAATTCTGTGACATTGAATGGAGAGCGTCTTCCATCTGCAGAAGGTGATAACAGAAGAATTCAGATGGACTTGATTCCTTCTGATATGATACAAACTGTAGAAGTAAACAAGGCAGTGCTACCAAACATGGATGCAGATGCAATTGGAGGATCAGTAAACCTTGTGACCAGAAGAGCTCCTGAAAATTTTAGATTCTCGGGTACACTGGCATCAGGAGTAAACCTCTTGTCTGATAAGCCTATTTACACGGGTTCATTTACCATTGGAGATAGAATCTTAAATGATAAATTAGGAGTGATCTTATCTGCCTCTTATAACAACCATGATTTTGGATCAAATGATATAGAAGCCGTTTGGATTGACACTGACGAAGGCGCTGTTATTGATGAGTTTGATATCAGGGAATATCAGGTACAACGTGTAAGAAGAAGTACTTCGCTTGCTCTTGATTATGATATTAATTCTAACCACAGCCTCTACTTATCTTCTATGTACAACTGGAGAGATGACTGGGAAAACAGGTTTAGAATGCGTGTTAGCTCATTAGAAGATGCCTTTGATGATGGTGCTTTTACAAAATTAGAAAATGGCACTTATGATATAACTGATGGCCGTGTAGAATACCAAACAAAAGGTGGTTTAGACAGCGATAGAATAAAGGCAGCCCGACTTGAAGACCAAAGAGTGTATAATGTAACACTAGGCGGTAAGCATGTTTTCAACAAGCTAAAATCTACCTGGAGTGTAACTTATGCCAAAGCTTCTGAAGAAAGACCTAATGAGCGTTACATGAGCTTCAGAAATGGTGGTCAAAACATCTTGATGGATGTAAGAAATCCAGAAGAGCCCTTTGCTTACCTTACTAACAGACAAGACAACTTCAATTTAGAGCTGAATGAGATTACCGAACAGTACGGCTATACTGAAGATGTTGACTTGAACGGAAAGCTTGATTTCCAATATCAGTACAGCGAAAATGGAATATTTAAATTTGGCGGTAGATTCAGGTCAAAGGACAAAAACAGGGAAAACAACTTCTTTGAGTACAGCCCGCTGGATGATAACCTTATTACTACACTTTCAAGCGTGCCAAACAGTGACCAGAGCAATCCTGATTTCTTAGCAGGGTCTCAGTATCAGGCAGGATTTTTCGCGACTCCTGAATACCTTGGTGGATTAGATCTTGCTAACTCGGCAATCTTTGAAAGAGAAGATGTTCTTGATGAATATTTACCTGGTAATTACGAGGCAAAGGAAAATATCTACGCAGGTTATGTGATGGCTGACCATCAGTTTACTTCCAAATTCTCTGCCATAGTTGGGGTAAGATATGAGTTTACAGACATTGAATACACTGGTAATATTCTAGACCTTGACGAAGAGACATTTACTAAAGAAACAAGATCCAGCAACTATGCTAATTTCTTGCCTGGAGTTCATTTGAAGTATGATATAAACCCAGAGTTTATATTAAGAATGGCGTGGACTAACACCATTGCAAGACCAAACTATTTTGATCTTGTACCTTATGCTGAATTCAGCCCAGGTGATCAGGAATTGGCAAGAGGTAACCCAGATTTGGAAGCAACCACAGCTATGAATTTTGATTTAATGGCTGAGAAATATTTCAACACTGTAGGATTGGTTTCTGCTGGTTTGTTTTATAAAGATGTAGATAGTTTTATTTATGGTCAAACTACCCAAAACTACTCTGATCCTCAATTTGGAAATGACTTAGAATATTCATTCCCACGAAATGGTGGAACGGCAAGTGTTTATGGTTTTGAAGCATCATTCCAAAAGCAAATCTGGAAAGGTCTAGGGCTATATTTAAACTATACCAGAACAGAATCTACTACTGAAGGTATCGAAGGTAGAGAGGACGATGACCTTGAGCTTCCGGGAACGGCAAACAATATGTTCAACGTTTCTTTGAGCTATGAAACAGAAAAACTGGTAGTTAGAATATCTGTAAACTATGCTAGTGATTATATAGATGAAATTGGTGGAGATTCTTTCGAAGACAGATTCTATGATGAGCAAACATTTCTTGACATCAATGCTTCATATGCTATCACACCAAAATTCAGAGTGTTCCTTGAAGGTAACAACTTAACTAATCAGCCTTTGAGATATTATCAGGGTATCCAGTCAAGAACGATGCAGAGTGAATATTACAATGCCCGTTTTAATATTGGTGCTAAGTTTGACTTATTTAAGAAGTAGAAACAATTAAAAACATGTTGGCTTGTCTAGTGATCATCCTTTTGAGGAATGGTGCTAGGCAAGCTTTCTTTTCATATTACAAGTACATTATATGCATCAAAGAATATTAATTTTATCAATATTATTGGCAGCCTCTGGCTGTAATCAAAAACAACAGGAACAAGCTACAGCAACTGTCGATGTTCCTTCCAACATTAAACCTTTAGTTGTTACTGAACCAGCGGCCCATGACACTGATGATCCTGCAATATGGATAAACAAAGAAGACCCCTCTCAAAGTCTGATTATAGGTACTGACAAAGGAGGTGACGAAGGTGTAGGCGGTCTATACGTTTATGATCTGGAAGGCCATATCATTAAAGAGAAAACTGTATCAGGAATCCAGAGACCAAACAATGTTGATATCGCTTACGGTCTAAAAGCTGGCGACAAAATGTTGGATATTGCCGTTTGCACAGAAAGGTATACCAACAGCATCAGGATTTTCAGCTTGCCAGACATACAGCCATTGGATAATGGAGGCATTGAAGTTTTTGAAGGCGAAGCGCTAAGGGACCCAATGGGCATAGCGCTTTTCACTAACCCAGAAACCAATGAGATTTCAGCCATCGTTGGCCGTAAGTCTGGCCCAACTGATAGCACATATTTGTGGCAATATAATCTTATTGCAGATAGCACCGGAATGGTTCAAGTTCAACTACTCCGTAAATTTGGAGCATTCAGTGGCATCAAAGAGATAGAATCCATTGCCGTGGACAATGAGCTCGGTTATGTTTATTACTCAGACGAAGGAACTGGCACACATAAATATTATGCACACCCAGATAGCACAGGCACTGAGTTAGCACTTTTTGGCTCTGGTGATTTTAAAGATGATAATGAGGGCATTTCCATCTACAAAATGGATGGTGGTAAAGGCTATATTCTGATCTCTGATCAGCAGGCTAACCGTTTCAATATATATGCAAGGGAAGGTTCAGCCACCAATCCACATGAGCACAAGCTTCTAGGCGCTGTGAATACTTCTACCAATGAAAGTGACGGCAGTGATGTTACAAGTATTCCTCTTGGCACCAAGTTTCCGCAAGGACTATTTGTCGCCATGTCAGATGACAAAACATTTCAACTGTATTCCTGGTCTGATATTATTCAACCCCTGGATCAACCGGCTGATAATTAAGCACATAAAGAGGTTGGAAAATGATTTCCAACCTCTTTTGTTTAATTTATTTTTTGTGCTAAGTTCAGGCTTCAATTTTTTTACTTATGAATATTCAGTTCCTTCAATCAGCCAGAAAAATAGTATCTATTGGCTTTATGCTGTTGTCAGCCAGTGTTCTTGCACAAAGCCCCTTCTACCCAGCCGAGTCGAGAGGAGAGATTGAAAATAATCAAATCAATGAAGCCTCAGGGCTGGCTGCAGGCATCAACAATCCGAACATGCTTTGGACACATAATGACAGTGGCGACAAGGCAAGGATATTTCTACTTGATGAGTATGGCCATTTCAAAGCTGAGTTTAAGTTAAAAGGAGTGGATAACCGCGACTGGGAAGATATCTACACTGGCCCGGGACCAGAAGCGGAAAAAAACTACATCTACCTTGCTGAAATGGGAGATAATAATGCCGTGCATGAGCTCAAATACATTTACAGATTTGAAGAACCTAAACTTTCTGATGAAAGCAGGGAAATTTCTAATATTGAAGTCATTACCTTCATTTATCCTGATGGAAGACGTGATGCCGAAAGTCTTTTTGTAGACCCCCAAACCAAAGACATTTATGTGCTTTCAAAAAGAGAGCAAAACATTGGTATTTATAAAGCTGGCTATCCGCAATCAACTTCAAGGACCAATACCCTTGAAAAGCTGGGTGAAATGCCTTTCTTCAACACGGTAGCTGCTGACATCACTCCAGATGGCCAGGAGATTCTCACCAAAACTTATGATGGTATTTATTATTGGAAAAGAGACGGCCAATCAATCGCTGACCTTTTAATGACGGAGCCTACCTTCGTACCTTATGTTATCGAACCACAAGGAGAATCCATTGCCTGGAAGAAAGATGGTTCTGGTTTTTTCACTTTAAGTGAAGAGCCAAGGGAAATAGAAGCGGTATTATATTTCTATAGACGCAGATAGTTAAAACAACTCTAAAATCTGCAGTGCAGTATAAACCAGCGCCAAGGAAAGGACAATGTTAATAGCCTTTTTCAGGGTCTCATTCTGCATGTACTTCTGAATAAAGTTGCCGAACAAGGTCCACACAGAAACAGAGCTAAAGCACACTGCTGCCAAAACAAATATCCACGGAGCATGTGAAATTACCGCCTTGTCTGGTTCATAGAGAAAGGTTGTAAAAACAGTCATCCCATAAAATATGCCTTTGGGATTGACCATTTGTAGTAAAAACCCTCTGCTAAATGTGGCCAATACTTTAATTTCCGATGAAGAAGTATAGCTCGCTTTTAATGTATGATAGGCAAGCCACAAAATGTAAGCTGCTCCTATATACTTAAGGTAGGTATTGATAAACGGTGCTACTTCAAGGATCACCGATGAGAGCAAAACACAAATCCAAAGCACTGTAAAGAACCCTGATACTATACCCATCAAAAACTTAAAGGTCTGTTTGTATCCCAAATGCATTCCAAAAGAAGCGCAGGTAATATTGTTTGGCCCGGGAGTATAGGTGGTAATGAAAATAAAGGACAAAAAGGCTACCAGATTCATGGCACCAAGATTACATAAATTTTCAGTCTTCTTCTATGTGATGATTTCATGTCAACTTAAATAGTTTATCACTTTTTACATTCCCATTCTATAGTGTATATTTAGTTCAAAGTCGACCCTAATTTGAACAAGACCGATCTCCCCTTATTCGAAACCTTATTTAAGGAGCATTTTAAGCCACTTACGGGTTTTGCCATGAAATATGTGCACGATCTTGATGATGCCAAAGGCATTGTTCATGATGTATTTGTGCGCCTTTGGGAGAAGGATAAAACGCTGGAACCAGACACCAATTACAGGAGCTATTTGTACACTGCTGTGCGTAACAAGTGCCTGAACTTTATCAGGGACAACAAGAAGATGGTGGCCTTATCTGAAGTTAATGATGGGGCACATTCTGCTGAAGACAGCAGTATTGAAACAAAAGAACTGGCCAAAGACATAGAATTTGCACTTAACATATTGCCAAAGAAATGCCGCGAGGTTTTCGAATTGAGCAGAGTAGAGGAGCTAAAGTATGCTGAAATTGCTGACAGGCTGAAAATTTCGGTAAAAACGGTAGAAGCTCAAATGTCAAAAGCGTTGAGATTGTTACGAGAGCATTTGGCAGAATATTTAACAATTTTAATTTTTCTACTTTTTAAATAAGGGTAAACCATGACTTGAGTGTTATCCAGGTAAGCATATAAAATTGAAAGAAGAACAAAACGATATTGAACAACTAATTGCCAAGTCTCTGGCTGGTGAAACTACCTCCGTGGAGGAGGAACAACTTGCTAGTTGGTTAAAAGATGACCCTGCCAATCAGGAGATCTTCGAGAAAAGCAAAAAGGTAATTGCATTAACTAAAAGCCACAGCTCAGAAACAGCATTGGACATTGATGTGAATGCAGAATGGAGCAAGTTCAAAAGTAATGTAGAAGGCAAAACGAAGACCATTGAAATGGTCACTTCTTCAACAAGTATTTGGTATAAAGTTGCCGCCACATTTTTGATATTATTAGTTTCAGGAGCCATATTATACCTAAGCCTTCTCAAGAATGATGAAACGTTTTATGAAACTGCAGCATCAGCTGAAGTCTTTGTCTTACCAGACAGCTCAACAGTTACTCTAAACAAAAATTCGACCTTGGCTTACTCAAAAGATTTTGGTGCTACTGACAGAAAAGTGAAGCTTACAGGTGAAGCCTTTTTTGAAGTCACCCCTAACAAGAAAAAGCCTTTTATTATTAATACAGCAGAGGCAAGTGTGCAGGTTTTAGGAACTTCATTTAATATCAATTCCGTTGAAAGCGATAAAACTGAAGTTACTGTGGCCACAGGATTAGTTGCTTTGTCTTCTCTTGAAACCAAAGCATCCATAAAATTAAATGCAGGCGATAAAGGAGTGCTGGCCCACAACAATGATGAACTAAGCAGCAGCAGAAATGACGATGTTAACTTTCTGGCTTGGAAAACAAGAACCATCATCTTTGAAAATGCAGATTTAGCCGAGGTGATTTCTACACTAAATCATGTTTATAACATGAGACTGAATCTGGTTGAAGGTGTAGGAGGAAACTGCAAAGTGAGCGTTACTTTTGATAATCAATCATTTGATGCCGTTTTGAATGTTCTTGAGTCTACCTTAGAGCTTGAAATAGTCAGGGAAGAGAATCAGGTAAACATTACCAATGCTGGATGCTAAAAACCATCTTCATGGAGATAAAAGCCAAACAGTTTTTCTTAATTGTCGGAATACTTATTTCTGCTTTATCGCCATTTGATTCCTTCTCTCAAAATCAAGATGCAAATCAGGTAATTGAAGTTGACGTTAACGATGAATCACTAAAAAGGCTGCTGGAAATCATTGAAGAAAAGGTTGCTGTTTCCTTTTCTTATAACCCCAACAAGCTTCCTCTATCAGAAAAGATTACCTACTCAGCCAAGAAATCCCTTAGTGAGATTCTTGATGATTTGAGTGACAAGTTTTCTATTGAGTTTGATTTTGTTGAGAAGCAGATTATCGTAAAGCCTAAAAAAAAAGTCAATGACAAACGGACCTCGACCTATACCATAAGCGGTTATATAAAGGACAGCAAAAATGGGGAAGTACTTATTGGGGCGACCGTTTCTATACCCTCGCTCAATATTGGAACCTCAAGCAATGTCTACGGTTTCTTTTCTCTGACAGTGCCTGCCCAGGAACATGATGTTAAATTTTCATTTATTGGATATGGTGATATCAGCAAAACCTATGATCATAGTACTGCGGAAGAGGTAATAGAATTAAAGGAAACTATTCCAATGCTAGAAGAAGTTGTCATCTCTTCTGGTCCCAACCCGGAAATTGGAGAAATTCAGCTCAGCAAATCTATTTTACGCCCCGAGGCAGTGAGCGAAATGCCAGCACTTTTTGGAGAAATGGATGTGGTAAAGTCCATGGAGTTTATGCCAGGCGTAAAGGCACATTCTGATGGCTCTACTTTTTTTTACGTGCGAGGTGGCAACCGTGACCAAAATTTGATAATGCTTGATGATGCACCAATATTTAATTCTAGCCATATGCTAGGGGTGTTTTCTACCATCATTCCAGATGCCATAAACAGTATAGACATCTATTCTGGTGACATGCCAGCCTCTATGGGCGGCCGACTTTCTTCGGTAATAGACATTCGTACAAAAAAGGGGAATGACAAGCGTACTCAGGTTTGGGGAAATGTAGGTTTAATAAGCACCAAACTAGGTGTAGAAGGCCCCATTAGGAAAGATCAAAGCTCCTTTTTGGTATCCGGCAGGCTATCACGCATCAAGTGGATTTTTGAAAGGGAAAATCCTGATTTAAAGCAGTTGTATTTTTATGATTTGACAGCAAAGCTAAATTTCAAGCTTTCCAGTCGGGATAAAATCTATTTCTCCACTTATTCCGGTAGGGATAATTATTTTGTTGATAACAGCGGGATAGAATGGGCTAATCTGGCAGGCACTTTCAGGTGGAGTCATATAGTCAATTACAGGTTATTTCTAAACACTACAATAGCAGCGAGCTCCTATGACTATTATTTGCACACTGATGTTGAAAATAATACCAAGTGGAAATCTCACATTGCCAACTTAAATATCAAAGGTGATTTTACCTATTTCGTTAACCCTGATAATGTGGTCACCTTCGGGCTGGCTATCAATGGCCACAACTTCAATCCTGGTAACCTAACCACGGATGATCCAAATGTTCAGCCCCCACTCGTTTCTATAAAAAATGCCTTTGAAGGTGTCTTTTATGGTCAGCAGGAGGTGAAACTAGGTGAGCATTGGGGGTTGAAATATGGGCTAAGACTTACCACGTGGACCAACCAAGGTAACGCCTTTGAGTTTCAGTTCGATGAAAACAAAAATGTGACTGATACCCTGTTTTATGAAGCTGGGGAAGACTATAATGAATATAGAAATGCAGAGCCGCGACTTGGTATCAGCTATTTCATCAACAGTCAGTCTGCCATCAAGCTCAGCTATGCCCGAACGGTTCAAAACCTCCACCTCATTACCAATTCCATTAGTCCTTTTACCTCACTTGAGGTATGGCTGCCCAGCAGCATCAATATAAAACCACAAATTGCTAATCAGGTATCCCTGGGTTATCAACAAAGCTGGCCAAATAGTGGATTAACTTTTAATGTAGAAGCCTACGCCAAAAGGATGTTCAATCAAATTGACTATGAACCCCATGCGGAAACATTGCTCAACCCGCTTGTAGAAAGAGAATTACTATTTGGAGATGCAGAAGCCTACGGCACCGAGGTCACCTTAAAAAAGGAGGTGGGCAGATTAAGAGGTTGGGCAGGCTACACTTATTCAAAAGCCACCAGAACTTTTGATGAGATAGACAATGGTGAAACTTTTAATGCTTTCTATGATCGTCCGCATGAGGTCAATATTGTTTCTGCTTATGACATTACGGAAAGAATAACCTTGGGAGCCAACTGGATCTATTACACAGGTTCGCCATACTCTGCACCAGTGGGATTTTACAAATTTAACGATCAGGAAACTCCGGTATATGGCAAGAAAAACAATGCCCGGTTGCCCGATTATCACAGGCTGGATGTATCGGCTACTTTCACTTTAAATAAGCCTCAGAATACTAAGTTTCACCATGACCTTACCTTGTCATTGTATAATTTATACGGCCGAAAAAATACCCTGTTTATCAATTATAATAAGACCGAGGTTGGAGAAAATGAGTTTAAAATACCGGCCAACTTGCTGGAAGATAATAGGGTGACATCACAATATTACCTTTTCAGGTTTACGCCTTCATTAACTTATAATTTTAGGATATTATGAATAAGAGGCTCTTGATCATATTAATTCTATTGGCCACGTTTGGTTGGAGCTGCGAAGAGGTGCTTGATGAAACCATTGAGTTTGAAAATACCGATTTACTGGTCGTTGAAGGTGTCTTGACTAATAGACGAGTGGCTCAAAAAATAAAACTTACACATCCATATGCTTCACAAAACCAACCTGAAATACCTGCTACAGGTGCGGTGGTGATTATAGCTGATAGCGATCAAAATTTTACGTTGCTTAGAGAGCGGCCTAGAGGCTCTGGAGAGTATTTTACAGACTCGCTGCGGGCAGTATTTGGAAAGGCCTATGCTTTAATTATCAGATATAAAGGCAAAGAATACAGGGCTTTTGATGCAGCTCCGCCCGGGCAGTTGCTTCCTCCCCTAAAGTATGAACCGGTAGAGGTAGATGGGCCACAAAAGTTCAAAATCACTTTTGAAGACTCCGGGGTCAATCCAAATTATATCAACTATCATATTGATTGGAGTGGTACTCAAGAGTGTGTAGGCCAACCAGAAGAATGCCGGGCAAAGTTGGTTTACTATGACCTGAAAAATATTGATGTTCAGAAAATCTATGCTCCGGAAAAAGAAGAATTCTACTTTCCTGCTCAAAGTATGGTGATCAGAAGGCGGTACTCCATAAGTCCGGCATATCAGGAGTTTTTAAGGTCCTTTCTTTCGGAAACGGAATGGCGAGGCGGAGTGTTTGACATACAAAAAGACCAGGTCCCCACCAACCTTAGTGAAGGTGCTGTTGGCTTTTTTGCGGTGACTACTGTGGTTACGGATACTACTATTGTGGAGTAAACCACACCGTCCTAACCTCCCTGAAGGGAGGAATTCCTTCTTTGAAAGGGGGTGTTAAAAATCGCATCGGAGAGTATCATAGAGGTGTTTTATATTTGTTAACTTCAGTGCTTATGCCGAAAAACAGAATTATACCTTATCGAGCAGACCTAAAAGAAAAGGCCAGGGCACTAAGAAAGAATAGTACCCTCTCGGAAGTTTTGTTGTGGTGTGAAATCAAAAATCGACAGCTTGGCCATCAGTTTCATCGGCAAGTGCCTATGCTTGATTATATTGTTGATTTTTACTGTCATGAATTGTCACTGGTAATTGAAATTGATGGTGAAAGCCATTATCATGAAGGCGCACCTGAAAGGGATAAAATCAGGCAAACGAGAATTGAAGAGTATGGCGTGACATTTCTAAGGTTTGATGATATGGATGTAAAGAAGAACATAAGTCATGTTTTGCAGTCGATAATTGATTGGATTGATAAACATAAAAATGATTCGGATAAGACACCCTCCTAACCTCCCTTGAGGGAGGAATTCCCCCTTTTGAAGGGGGTTAGGGGGATGTCAAAATATTACTTTGAGGGGTTTACGGGGGTGTTTTTGTTAAATTCAGTGTAAATGCCACCTAAAAAAATTTATTGGTTACTGATACGACATTAATAGAATAAAAAAATGTTTCACCCAGAGTAAGGGTAGATCAAACTTGGTGTGTTCTAATAGCGAAAGGATATAAAAACATCCTTTAACCAAAAGAGATTAAGAATTTAAAATCAAAATTATGAAAAAGTTAAAATCAGATTTTCGACTATTATTAGTAGCAGCACTTGTGTTGATGCTTTCTATAGGATTGACATCATGTGACGAGAACCCGGAAATTGTAGCTGAGCAGGGTTATCTACCTGAGTCCTTTGGAGTTGACATCCCTTCTTCAATAAGCAACCCAACAACACTGGGCGGTGGACGCATTGGACGTACCGAAGAAGAATTATCAGGAGATGCCATTTACAGGCACCTAAGACTATTTATTTTCATAGGTGAAGCTTCAAAAGAAATTACCGAGGAAATTATTTCAGCTATCAAGACTTTTAATATTGAAAGCCTGCAGGTATTAACATATGAAAGTGAAGATGATGGGCGTAACAAAACCTTGACAGTAACACAAAATGTAGAATTTGAAGGTACTACCTGGGAATACATGCTCACCGTTATTGATGCTGATTCTGAAAACGAGGCTGATGGCGGCATGGCCATGCAGGTATTCTGGAACAATGAGCCTTCACTAAATGGCATTTCAATCTTAAAGCCTTACAACATTAACAGGAATGATACCGAAAATGGTTTTAACGCTATCTACAGAATAGATTATGACGCTTCAGGCGATGATGTTTATGATGCAACTATGGAAGTAAGCATTGCAGGACTTGCCTTTGACAGACCCGATGCCGATGAGTTTTCAATGAAAAACCTAAGAATGTTCGTGGGTAAAAAAGGTGACTTTATAGATGTGTATGGCAACTCTAACCACCCAAGAGCAAGGCTGCTTGATGAAGCGAATGTTGGGTTTAACTGGGCTTTTGTAGCCTCTGGAAATGATGCGCTAAACTTAGCTGTCGCTGAAGTAGGCTTACCACCAAGCAACTTAGATGCTGACAGCAGGGCTATGCTTTTGGAAGACTATTCTGTCAGAAACGTGTTCACAACACGTATTAAGTCTGTGTTCCCAAATATCCCTCAGAATTTATTAGATGCTTATTTGGTAAATACCAACCCTCCCGGGTTTTTTGACAGGGACGGTTTTATAAGATCAGAGCTTTCTCCTGGCGCTGATTGGAACCCAATGGCCGAAAGGATACAAAATCTTGCCCCTTACAATCCTTTAGAGACCACCACATTGGAGATAAATTTCAAATAGGTTTTTGAGTTTTGATTGTTGAAAACCCTTCCGGTAACTCGGAAGGGTTTTTTGTTTTAAGGCATTTTAGATTACTTTCATTAAAGTAGAACTATGTCATAATAAAAACAATGAATTTTCTCAGGGTAACATTATTACTTGCCTTTATAAGCACATGCACTTCGCCTAAGGATGTTAGTTATAAAAACTTAAAAGTCACTTTTGATCTAAGTGACTATGAAGAAGAGTATAAATCCAAATTATACAACACCTTTAGTATTGATAGCACCATATTTTACTCTCGACTAAAAGAACAAGTATCTTTCAAAGAAACGATTCAGATAATTGTTGTTTCTGAAATCAATAACTATAATATCAGGCTCGAAAATAAAAATATTGGTGAATTGTTAAATCAAAATTTAGGCCCATCCTTTAAATCAATAGCAGATTTAGAAGTAAGTAAAAACAACCTCCAAGCATTATCACTAACCATTGATAGTAAGCAAGAAATTGAAATAATTAGCCGTAATGAATACAATTACATTTATGTGCTATTCTTCGAATCAGAGGTTAACATTAGATTTTGCTATTCAAAATGTATTGGTTTACATTAATCCATACTAATTCAAGTACCCGCCTGAACTGCCCCAGAGCTTCAAAGAGAAAGGCACAAGTGGACACTTGCGCTAGTTTCTGTAAGATATTTAGTAACCCGGTGACTTTGAGTCACCGGGTTACTTGTTTCTAATGCACCCTATCAATCAAAGCCTCTGCAAACTCTCTTAATAGTGCCTTTTTAGAAAGTGAGGCGTCCACTCTTTTGAAAGCACTGAAGCCTTTGTCAAAGTACTCATTCATCTTGACCTCAGTCAGTTCTTTGATGCCTATTTCATCATAAATAGCAGTTACCGCTTTCACCTTCTCTGCAGGGTCAAAGTCTGTTGCCTTTAGCCATTTGTTGAGCTCTGCTTTTTGCTTTTTATTGGCCCTTTCTAAGGCCTCTATCAACAAGAAGGTTTTCTTGTTTGAGATGATGTCACCACCTACCTGCTTACCAAACTTCTTTTGATCGCCATACACATCAAGCAAGTCATCTTTCAGCTGAAAGCCTATGCCTATGTTCTCACCAAATTCACGCAAGTATTCCTGAGTCGAAGATTTAGTTTCGGCAAGTATCGCCCCAAGTTCCAAACTCATGCCTATCAGCACAGCAGTCTTTAGGCGGATCATCTCAATGTATTCCGCTTCAGTAACTTTGTTTTGGGTCTCAAAATTCATGTCCATTTGCTGTCCTTCACAGACCTCAGCGGCACATTTATTAAATATTCTGAGCACAGGTTTAAGCTGCTTCTTTCTGGTAGATAAAAGCATGTCATAAGCCTTCACCAGCATGACATCGCCAGATAAAATAGCGGTGTTGCCATTCCATTTTTCATGCACAGTTTTCTTGCCCCTGCGCAATGGCGCTTCATCCATGATGTCATCATGCATCAAGGTAAAATTGTGGAAAACCTCCACGGCCAGTGCCTGATCTATCACCTCTTCAGGATCTATCTCAAACAAGCTGTAGCTCAGTAAAACCAATGTGGGGCGAAGCCTTTTGCCGCCCAGTGACATGATATATTTTATGGGTTCATAAAGCTCTTTTGGAGACTGCCCATATTCCTGTTTTTCAATCTGCTCCTCAATCAGAGCGTGAAGCTTTGCTATTTTATTTTGCATGTAATCAATCGCTACTCGTAAAAGAATTTGTCCTTCTCATCAACAAATTCCAGGTCAATTGTTCTTCTGTCTATATCAGTATTCTTAACCGCTACCAATACCTTGCCTCCAAGC
The DNA here is from genome assembly GCF_040218215.1 of Fulvivirga sp. NCBI lineage: Bacteria > Pseudomonadati > Bacteroidota > Cytophagia > Cytophagales > Fulvivirgaceae > Fulvivirga > Fulvivirga sp. The sequence goes on along the minus strand of NZ_JAVJQL010000028.1, from coordinate 712,463 downwards.
TCGTACATTTTCTTGTTTTTTCGGCCAATTACACGGTAGTTCTTCTCATCAAATTCGTAATAGTCATCCTTAAGATCAACCATCCGCACCATACCTTCGCATTTGGTCTCTACTATTTCAACAAAAATACCCCATTCGGTAACGCCAGAAATAATGCCGTCAAACACTTTGTCTTCCACCATTGACATAAATTCAACCTGTTTGTACTTAATGGAAGCCCTTTCTGCTTCAGCGGCTCTTTTCTCCCTTTCAGAAGAGTGGACACATTTCTCTTCATAATCTTCCTTTTTGGCCGACTTGTTACCATCCAAATATTTTTGGAGTAATCGGTGCACCATCATATCAGGGTATCTACGGATAGGAGATGTGAAGTGCGAATAATGATCAAACGCCAACCCAAAGTGGCCCATGGCCTCTGTGGTATATTTTGCCTTTGCCATTGACCTGATAGCCAATTGCATCAAAACATTTTCTTCAGGCTTGCCTTCAATATTGGTCATCAATTTATTCAGTGATTTAGAAATGGCCTGTTCTTCTGTTTGCATTTCATGGCCAAACCTTCTGGCAAAAGTGGCAAATGTATCAATCTTTTCAGGGTCAGGATAGTCGTGTGTTCTGTAAACAAAGGTCAGCTTCTCCTCCCCCTTTTTCTTGTTGTACACGAAGCGCGCCACCTGCCTATTTGCCATCAGCATAAATTCTTCAATAAGCTTATGAGCATCTTTTCTCACTTTTGGGAAAACCCCTAAAGGCTTTCCGTTTTCGTCCAGCTTGAATTTTACTTCTGTGGTTTCAAAATTCACTGCACCCTGTCCAAATCTTCGTTCCCGAAGTTTCTTTGCCAATGCGTTTAATGTCTGAAGCTCCTTGCAATAATCACCCTCTCCGCTTTCTATACCTTCCTGGGCATCTTCGTAAGTAAACCTACGGTCAGAGTGAATCACCGTTCTTCCAAACCATTCATTAATCACTCCGCCATTTTCATCCATCTCGAATACCGCGGCAAAAGTCAGCTTATCTTCATTAGGCCTTAACGAACACAATCCGTTAGAAAGCTTTTCAGGAAGCATAGGCACCGTTCTGTCTACCAGATACACTGAAGTGGCCCTGTCATAGGCTTCTTTCTCCAAATCAGTACCCGGGAGCACGTAATGGGTAACATCAGCAATATGGACACCTATCTCAATATTGCCATTGTCTAATGGTTTGTAGGATATGGCATCATCAAAGTCCTTGGCATCAGCCGGGTCAATGGTAAATGTCAATACATCACGGAAATCCTTCCGGGCTTCAATCTCCTTCTTAGAAATTTTATCACTGATGGCCTCCGCTTCTTCCTCCACATGTTTGGGAAACTCAAAAGGAAGGTCAAATTCTGCCATGATAGAGTGTATCTCCGCATTGTTGTCACCAGCCTTGCCCAATACCCTGATCACCTCGCCTTCAGGACTTTTATCGTCAGATGGCCACTGGGTGATCTTGACAATAACTTTGTCGTTATGGGCAGCACCACTAGTATCATTAAGGTTGATGAAAATATCCTGATGGATTTTTCGATTGTCAGGTATTACGAAGGCAAACCTTGGTGAGAATTCTATTCTTCCTACAATTTGGTCTTTGCCATGCTGTTCTACTTCAAGTACAAAACCCTCACGGTGCTTACCATGTTTTTTGTCTTTAATTCCAACCCTAACAGTATCACCATCCATGGCATACTTCAAGTCTTTGGCCGCTACGTAAATATCCTCCTCTTCATCGGGAGTGATAACATAGGCAAACCGCTGGTTTACATGGTCTACCTTGCCAACTACAAAATCAGGCTCGTGATTGCCTTTATAACTTCCATTGCTTAACTGGCCAATCTTGCCTTCCTTTTCCAGCAGGTTGACAACAAATGGTATTTCACGATTATAATCTTTTCTGCGGAAGCCAAGTTTTTTAGTGATTTGACTTACCGTGTAGGCTCTATTAATATTTGAATTAAGTAGGTTAACTATTTTGTGGGCGAGCTTTTGCTTTATATCGTCAGCTTTACCTGACTTGGTTTTATTTCGTTTTTTGCTCATTATTTTTATCTATAAGATGTTGTAAAGATGCAACTATTTTGGCGGGTAGTGCTCTGTGAAAAATTATTAATTGGTTAAGCGTTAGTGCATTCAGGTTTCAATTACCTTAATCTCAGGGAGCTCGATGCTCTGTAGTTTTGTGTACAGCTTGGCTGTAACTACTACATCCTGAAGGCAGTATTTCGCTATTTTATTCAGGTCTTTTTGTTCGTGGTAAACTGTGTTAACCATGCTGCCATCCATATCCGTTTTACTGGATTCGATGCCAAAAATGGCTGCCAAAAGATCCAAAGAAGTGTAGTTCTTCCAATCCCCAAATTTCCACATATCCATGGTGTCAAGATGATTAACTTCCCATGGTTTTTTCCCCGAAAGGTTAAGTGCCGTTGGTAATGCTATGCCATTGATCAGCATTCTTCTACTTAAATAGGGAAAGTCGAACTCTTTTCCATTATGTGCACAAAGCCTAATATCAGGGGCCATTTTGCTCAGCAAGTGCTTAAATTCCAACAAGAGTTCTTTTTCATCATCTCCAGACAGGGCTTTGGTTCTTAGTTGAACTTCTTCTCCTTCTATATGAAAGTAGCCAAGACCTATAACTACCACCTTTCCGAACTCAGCATAAATTCCAGCCCTGTCCAAGAACAGTTGTTCATCTGTAATGCCCTCTTCCTTTTTTAAAAATGACGCTTTTCTAGCCCATTGGTTTTTTAGCCGCTCATCAAGGCTTTGATAATCAGTAGTTTGTCCTACTGTTTCAATATCGAGAAAAAGAATATTTTTTATATCGCGAATCACGAATGCAATATGCCTTTGGTATCTAACTCTTTAATGTAAGTTAAATTTTCGTCTTTTATCGAATCTGGAAGAAAAATGAATCTTTTATCGAATAGGGTTCCTTCAACATAATAACTCACCCAGTATTCATTGTTTAGGTGAAAAATATCTTCAGCGATGGGCTCAATTAAAGTGGCACTATGAGGGTTTATGGTCTCCAGGAAGTGTCTTAAGGTAGATGTTTTCTGAATTTCGCCAGCCGTTTCCCCATAACCCGTTGAAGCCACTAACGTGTTTTCTATTTTAAAGTTGTTCTGGTTGATCAGATAGACCGACCACTCATCAACATTAAGCTCATTGGTTTTTTTGGCAATAGCCACCGTTACATTTTTTACTTGCGGTTTTTTAATGTCTTTTTTCATATTAGCTCCATTTCAAAAAGGCTCGCTATATTCTTCTTAAGTATTAGTTCCACTTCCTCTATAGGCAGGTCATGACCCAACTCTTTGTTCAAGGAAGTCACGGCCTTGTCATCTATGCCACAGGGTATAATATTATTAAAATAATTAAGATCAGCATTGACGTTAAATGCAAAACCATGCATGGTCACCCAACGGCTCGATTTCACCCCAAGAGCACATATTTTTCTTGGGTTTTCCTGCTTCTCATAATCAAGCCATACACCTGTGAGACCTTCAATTCGACCCGCCTCAATACCATAATGAGCCAGCGTTAAAATCACAGCTTCCTCAAGCAAACGCAAGTATTTATGAATATCAGTAAAGAAATTATCTAAATCAATAATTGGATAACCTACAATCTGACCCGGACCGTGATAGGTGATATCGCCACCTCTATTGATTTTGTAAAAGGTGGCTTGCTTTTCTGTTAAGCCTTTTTCATCAAGCAGAAGGTTTTCTTCACTACCACTTTTACCCAAAGTATAAACATGCGGGTGCTCACAAAATAGAAGGTAATTGCTGGTTGGCTTTTGATCTGCTTCAGTGACTTTTCTGTTCTCAATCTTAAGCTTTACAATGCCATCAAAAATTCCAGTCTGGTAATCCCATGCCTGCTGATAATCGATAAGGCCTAAGTCTATAAATTTTACTTTTTTATTGAGAATGTGGTTCACTTTTTATGTTTCTTACTGACCATTCGGTGAAATAATGTCTTAAATTTATATAGACAATAAATCTCAGGAATCTATTTTCCAGATATTGAGATTACGGATAAATTTCTTCTTTTAATTTAGTTTAAGAAGAAATTTTCTGCAATGACACCGCATTATAACAAGCTTCAAAGGTAGATAATTCTATGAACACAAAAGCTAAAATTGGTTTTGAGGGTGAGAAGGCCGCAGCCGACTATTTGGTAAGCAAAGGCTTTAAAATACTCTGCCGCAACTTCAGGCACAGACGCTCAGAGATAGACATTATCTGTACCAACGAACAGCTTTTGGTGTTTGTAGAGGTAAAAACCAAAAGTTATACGGCCTTTGGAGAACCTGAAGTTGCCGTAGATGATAAAAAAGCAGCCAAAATTATGGAAGGGGCAGAGCACTACATTCAGGAAACAGACTGGAAAGGAGATGTGCGGTTTGATGTTATCGCCCTGGTAAAATCTAAAGGTGAGTTTACGATTGAGCATTTTGAGGATGCTTTTTATTAGAAAAATATCTAATTGCACTCGTTAAAAACGAGCGCTAGCTCACAACCTATATTAAAAAAACTCCATAAATAGGCCAACTAAAGATAGAATTCCAAAGATAATTACTCCATATATTGACAGTCTATTTTTAGCAAGAAAAGCATCATCAATTGGTTTCCCTTCATTCATATCTTTTTCATATTCTTCATATACCTTGTTTAAATGCAACACCTTAGCTGGCGCTCGTTTTTAACGAGTGCTTATCATACCAAAAGTTCAATATTCAACAAACCTTTAACCCCAGTATAGTCTCTAGCCGAACTATAAAGATAGTGTTCAGGTTCTTCAACAATTTCGTTTTCCACAGGATTATGATGAATGTAATCTAATTTTTGATCTAGAAATTGATTGGTAACTATTTCCTTAGGTTGATTACCATCTTGCCAGACTTTGTAATTGGTTATTCTAGTCAATGGTTCTCCCGATTTTTTAAATGCACGTAAAAGCCATTCCTTCCTGCTTTCATTGATCAAATCCATTTCTTTAATTATCCTTTTTGATGTGTGTTTTTTAAAGTCTCTAATTATGCTAGCTAAATCACCATTCTTAGCACTAATGATCATATGAAGATGACTGGACATTAAACACCAAGCGTGAATGGTTAAACCTTTTTCCTTCTGACAATATTTCAAAGATTCCACTATTATATGTTTGAATTCATTTCTAGAAAACAAGTCAATCCAATAAACAATGGTTGAGGTAACAAAATAAAGGCCTTCCGGATTGTGAAACTTATACTTTTCAGACATCCAATAAAGATATGGCTTGATGTTGAAATAAGGAAAAGATTAAATGTACTCGTTAATTGGTGAGCACTGGCATTAGTTATAGTTGAGCTAAGAGTAGCTGAAAGCACTCGTTGCAAACGAGCGCTAGCCGAGATGCTTTTTATTAGTAGACTATTTACTTTTAGCACTGGCTAGCACGGTACTAATATGATATTTTTTCAACTTTTATATTCAAAATCTCCAAATGATTGACAATACTGATTAGCATGTGTTTTGGAAAAGTCAATTTAATGCGTCTTTGCTCTCCAACATAAATTTTTATAAAGGGATCCGCCCAAGAATTGTTTATTGGCTTAAATTGAACTAACTCAATTTCATTGACATTTATGATTTTTGTATTTCTAATAAAACTAACTGGATACTCTATTAAAATTTGTTCTCGGTTAATTTTGATTTTTTTATATTCAAATTGAAAAAATATACTGTATAAGAGTATTGACAAAATCCCTAGAACTATTAAGTCTAGTAAAATGATTTCTTCGGATATGAAGTAAATTAAACCCATAAATAATATTAGGGGCAGAACATAGCGTAATACCAAACGCAGTACTGGGTATTCCATTTCTAATATCATGCCTTAGCTAGTGCTTGTTTGACAGACTTCAACAATATGAATCGACTACCGCTTCTCATAAACCAGCTTGCCCTTTTCATTCCATTCTTTCCAGATAAAGGGTCTAAATTCATCATCAAAAGCGTCTTTTGAATAGCGGATGATTTTCTTTCTACGCCCTGAAGGATAATACTCCACCCAGTCGCCAACGCGGTTGTCCCAGTTGTATTCCCCCGCTACACCTACGCGGCCATCTTCAAAAAAGTAATAGTAGTTGCCTTCCCTTTCACCATACTCAATAGGAATAATCTCCCTCATATGATCATGCTCACGGTCATAATAAGTAACTTGTGATTCTCTTGGCCAGCCTTTGTAGTACTTTTCTTTGTCTACCAGCAGGTCATTTTTATCATACTCCATCCAGCGCCCATGTTTCATACCTTTAAAAAATATGCCTTCTTTTAACACCTGATCACCCTGCATTTTTTTATATGTGCCATGCAGTATTGCCCCATACTTTTGATCTACCTTGCCACCAACTCTAATTTCCTGCCTTCTGTAGTCATACCAGTAGATGTCACGCACGTAGGTGTCAAGTTCAATGGGTTCTTTCAATACAAAAAACAGCTCGTAGGTCATTCTTTCTCCAAAACCCTCTCTGGTAAATCTCTTTTTGGTCTTTAACCCATAAAAAACCTTGCGCTTGCGTTTCTTCTTTTTTACCTCTACATCTTCCAAATAATCCTCCCTTTCATCAAGGTCGATTGTTACCGGTGAACTTATGGAAAAACGCTCATCCGTGCTATTTGGGTCAACATCTTCTTGTGCCAATAGGATATTCGGCAAAAGAGCTAAAATCGATATGTAAATTAATTTTTTCACCTGCTTTGTAATCAACGTAAAGTAGCGCTTTTTTATTTTTTCAGTCAAACAGTAAAAGCATTCTATATATTTAGAATGATCTAGGTTGGATTTATAAAATAACCGTCATGCCGGAAAATAAAGGTTTAATTTTTTTTTAAACCTTTATTTATCCGGTATCTCTTTGCGACTTAAGGCCAATCACGGATAATTTTATTCTTTAAAAAACGAAATGAATAAAATTTCCGAGATGACGATTGTTGGTAATTATTAATCAATCTCAGGCAATTGTCATATTCCAACGCAACCTTTTGCCACAATGTGTGGTCTAACTATCAGACTCAATCAACAAACTATCATGAAAAATAATTTACTGCTAATTGCTGCTTTATTCTCAAGCACTCTTCTATTCGCCCAGGATGGGGAATTTAACCTCGATGAATCTTATGCTATGAACTTGTCAGGAACTATCGTTCTGAAAACAAGCGATGCCGATATAACCATAAGTGGTTCTGACCGAACTGACGTACGCGTCAAGGTGATGCGAAAAATAACCACAAAAGGCTGGACAATGGGCACACAAGAGTTTGCCGTTGAAGTGGAAGAGCGAGGTGGAAACCTTGAAATTATCGAGCGCTCATCAGGGAGCCATATTTCCTTTGTTGGCTATATGAGCGAGACCTACAAAATAGATATTGAAGCACCCAGAGGCGTGAACCTTGATTTGGATGGAGATGATGACGACTATTTCATCAGCAATATAGATGGATCAATAGTGCTTGACCTTGATGATGGCGATGCAGATTTTAAAAACTGCAATGGCCGAGATTTCTCATTTGATTTGGATGATGGAGATATAAGAATGGACAAGGCGGCAGGAAGATTATCAGTAAGAATGGATGATGGTGATTTAGAAATTGATAATGCGGCATTCTCAAGGATAGACGCCACAGTGAATGATGGTGACATTAAACTGGCCACAACACTTGATGATGATGGTGACTATTATATCCGTGGTGATGACGCGGGGATTTATATCGTGACCCTAGGTGGTGGTGGCAGATTTGACATTCGCCATGATGATAGCAGGGTATCTTCTTCCAATGATTTCGAGATTATCAGGGAAAAAGAGGAAGAGACTGTGCTGGAGTTGGCAGGTGGAAATGCTAAATTCAGTATTCGTGCTGACGACTCAAGCATCAGGTTTACGAAGGAGTAAATCCTTCTTACCACATTTTAAAACTCTGTGTCTCTACGGTAAATTAAACCACAGAGGTCGCAGAGAAGCACAGAGTTTTTTATGTTTACTTGATCTCAGCCTTTGCTTTAAACGCTTCAAACTGCTTGGTTAATTTCTCCAATTGATCGTAGGCATCTTTCCCCATCATCTGGTCAGCACCTGTTGTCATGTAGTACAAATATTCTATCTGATCGATGATCATAGGCTGTGGATAAGTGATGTCCTTCTCACGAATTTCTTCTAAATAACCTTCTAGCTGAGCCTTCCTGGTTTTATCAGTTTCTTCCAGTTTCTCCTTGGCATTGATTTTCTTTAGCTCCTTATTGATTTTATCTTCCAGCATTCGAGCTTCTGACATTAAGGCAATTACTTTATTGCTAAACTCATATTGGGCCTGAATATCAGCTACAGAAGTATTGGCCTCTTTCAATCTAGGATCTGGAAGTAGTTCAAATGCCTGCTCCAGCACTTTATCACCAACATAAAGTTTGGCAGTGAATTTACCTGGTACTACCAATGGGCCATTTTTATATTTTCTATTATCTCTGAAATCCCATGGGCCTGTAGCAGACATGTCCCACTTAAATCTGTTAATACCTTTTTGATTATTGAGCGACTTATCCACAATATAAGTTGTGCTATTAAGTGCCATGTTCTCTTCCTTAATAGGTGCCATCTTAGTGCCGGTTGTATCACTGTAATAGGTATTCACAACCTTACCTTCGGCATCAATAAATTCTAATTTTAATGCGCCCTTTGTCTTTTCTGGCAAGTAATAATCTACATAAACTCCAGGTTTGGAGAACTGAGGCGTCTCCTCTTCATCAAACCCCATATAGGTTTCTCTATTTCTAATGCTTTCTTTTGGAATGAAAAGAGCAGCCTCACTACCCGTTCCATTGTAGTTAATGAGGGCATTAATATTGTCACCAACCCAGAAGCCTCTACCCATAGTTGACATTACAATGTCTCCCTGGTGTAGCTTGATGTCTGTGATAGGAGTGATAGGCAAATTTTGCTGAAAAGATTGCCACTTCTTACCATCATCAAAAGAAACAAATAAGCCATCATCAGTTCCTGCAAATAGTAAACCTTCTCTATCAGGGTGCTCACGGATTACCCTTGTTGGAGTATCAGCATCCATGCCGTTAGTGCCATCTGTTAGCAGGGTCCAGCTTTTACCATAATCTGTAGTTTTATAGATATATGGTTTTCTATCCCCAAGCTGATATCTCAAAACAGCAACATAAGCTTTGGCAGGGTTGTGCGGTGAAGGCTCAACGGCATCAACTCTTCCTCCTGATGGCATTTTTGGCGTAACATTTTTCCAGTTGGCGCCATCGTCTGTAGTTACATAGACCGGCCCATCATTAGCACCCGTCCAGATCACTCCTTTTTTAGCTGATGATTCCCTGATAGCATAAATGGTGCTGTAATACTCTTCACCTGTTATGTCTCTTGTAATTGGGCTACCAGATATAACCTGCTTGTCCTTTTCAAAAGCTGTTAAATCCGGTGAAATAGTTTCCCACGTTTTGCCATCATCCTTTGTTCTGTGCACATATTGTGACGTGTGATACACAACATCAGGATTATGTGGAGAAACATGAACTGGAGATACTCTTTGAAACCTATAAGTTAAATCCTTTGGATCATGACCATATAAATTGGCAGCACCAACATAGTAGGCCTTTTCTGTTCCGGTAATCTTGTTGAAAACACCAAAACGGCCTTTGCAATTGGTATAAACAATATTATGATTGCCTGGCTTTGGTACGGCAGGTCCGGTTTCGCATCCACCAGTGTTCATTATCCAACCTACATCAGAAGCCTGAATAGATCCTGGAGGATTACTAGGAACGGCAACAGTGGTATAATTATCCTGCATGCCGCCATATAACCAGTAAGGATATTGATCATCAACCTCCACCTGATAAATTTCAGATGTTGGCTGGTTGTATTGTGTTGACCAGCTTTTGCCGCCATTATGCGTGACGTTAGCTCCGCCATCATTACTTTGAATAAATAAATCCGAATTGTCTGGGTTGATCCACATGTCATGGTTATCGCCATGAGGTACTGACTTTCGCTTCCAGTTTTTACCTCCATCATCAGAAGTATAATAACCAGTGGCCATTACATAAAGCTTATCAGGATTAGTCGGATCAACCTCAATATTAGTATAATAAAATGGGCGTGTACGCAAACCACCTTCGTTAGACATTAGCTTAAATGACGCTCCCTGATCCTCAGATTTATAAACTCCACCCAAATCATCAGGAGCCTCTACAAGGGCATATAATATTTTTGAATCAACATCAGGTACCGCCAAATCTATTTTACCAATCAGCCCGGTAGGTAAACCTTTAGTAAGTTTCTTCCAGTTTTTACCACCATCCATAGACTTATAAATTCCGCCTTCTTCTTGAGAACCTCCACTAATAATTGTCCAAGGTGTTCTTTGGGCTTTCCATGCTGTAGCATAAACAATCTCAGGATTGCCTGGTAAAAGCACAATGTCCCTTACACCCACTTTATCAGAAACATAAAATACCTTGCTCCATGTTTCGCCACCATCTGTAGTTTTATAAACTCCTCTTTCTGGATTAGGGGTAAATGGATTACCAATGGCAGCTACATAAACTATGTTATGGTTATCAGGGTGTATTTCAACGGCACCGATTTGGCCAACCTTTTCAAGCCCAATATGTTGCCACGTTTTACCGGCATCTATTGACTTATACATTCCCTTACCTTCAATCACATTGCTTCTTAGCCCATCGGTACCTGTACCTACATAGACGATGTTAGGATCCTTTTGATCAACGGAAATAGATCCGATAGAAGGAGTATCAAAAAAGCCATCGGAAACATTTTCCCAAGTAGTACCATAGTCTACTGATTTCCAAACACCACCACCAGTAGCACCTAAATAAAATGTGCCGAGTTCTACTCTTGTTCCAGCAACAGCCGTAACACGGCCTCCACGAAGTGGCCCGAGGTTTCTAAACTTAAATGCAGAGAAGTCCTGCGCGACAAGCAGGAGTGGGAAAAATAATAGACAAACTAAAAGAGGTCTGATGGATTGATTCATGATGATTAAATTGATTTCAATCTAATTTAGTTGAAATATTTACCTTTTGATAATCAACCATCTTAAGTAACCGTGAATTTTATATAAATGGTTATCTTAAAAAGTATAATCGGCAAAACGAAAAGTACATATTTTGGATATCACAAAGGTATCAATAAGATTGCGTCTGAATTAATATACTATCTACGGAGAGAAATGAGTGGTATAATCAACAACTAAACGGTGATTAAGAAATCTGGTTATGTCCAATTTTCATGTATACTTCAGCCTCTACAGACAAAATGAAAAGTACATTTTTCAGAATGTGTCTTTTTGTTTCTAATCTGTTTCTGAAAGCTCCTGAAGTGGTTTTTGATGTAAAAATAAAATGTTGTCTGTATCGGATAATTAACCTTGAACTGTATAAAATGTACTTTTCGTTTTGCCGATTATAATAGGTTGAAAATCTAACCCTCCAGAACCAGTTTAATACTCTAGCCCAATTTCTTTCTTAACGCGGTCAATGATTTTAATTAAATCAAGACTTAGCTTAAAGGGTAGTTTTGGGCTCTGTGTTAGACCTTGGCGCAGGCAATTATTCACTTCTTCTATCTCATGAAAATATCCATTGCCTTTGTACCCAATATCAAAGACCTCATCTGTTCCATTTTGAGTCAGCGTGATTTTATTAGAGTGGTGAAACCTACTATGAAGTTTAATGGTTCCTTCGCTACCATAAATGCAGGCCTCAGTTGGCGTTTTGGCCTCTATGGTTGATTCTAAAATGGCTTTAGAATCATTACTGTAATTGAAGAGCATGGAACAGTAGCTATCGACTTCTGTCTCCGTCATGCGAGCCATAGCTTTTATGTCTGTGGGGATTCCTAAAACTAGAAGACTTAAGTAAATAGGGTAAATTCCAATATCCAACAAAGAACCTCCGCCTAATTTCTTATTTAGGAGTCTACTTTCAAGGTTTCCATCTCCTTTGAAGCCAAAGTCTGCATGAACGAATAACACATCACCTATAGCATTCTGCTCAAGTAGCGCGAGCATTTTTTCTGTTGCAGGTATAAAACGTGTCCAAATGGCTTCCATTAAAAACACTTTCTGTTTGGCTGCTTCTTGAAGCATCTCTTCCACCTGATCAGAATTTATTCCCATCGGCTTTTCACACAATACGGCCTTACCTTTTTTAAGGCACATCATGGTATTTTCGTAATGAAAGACATGTGGGGTAGCAATATAGATCACATCAATTTCCGGGTCTTCCGCTAATTGCTCATAAGAACTATAACAGTTAGTGGCACCGTACTTTTCACCAAAGGCTTTTGCTTTATCAAGGTCTCTAGAGGCCACACCATATAAAACTGAGTCTTTTGAAATAACTAAATCAGCTGCGAATTTATGGGCGATTTTTCCTGGGCCGATGATTCCCCATTTAATTTTCTTTGTCATGGATTGTTGATGTTCATAATAACCTTAAAACTCATCAGAGTCCCTTTTAGGTGACTCTGATGGGCGGGTGATTTTTTTCTCTTGTTAGTTTAGGCTTTCGCAGACTTTCTGTTGTTCATTCTTCAATGCCTGAAAGTTTACTGTGTCAGTTGAATCCGCTCGAGGGTCAAAATCCAAGTAAATTGTTTGGAGAGAAATAATTAGCGCATTATTTCCACAAGTTCCATATGTTGTTGTAGTTCCCCTACCTCCAATGTTCTTTCCAGATTTGTCTTTGAGATCAAAGTTGATATCCTCCAACAGGAAACCCGGAGAAGACGTTCGAATTACAAAGGTACTATCAGCCTCAATATGTTTTTTCCATCGGAAATTTGAATGAATTTCAGGTTCGCCCTCTACATTGGTTAGTATGCTCACTCTTTCTGGTGTTCCATCAAGATGAATAACCACGCTTCTTGTTAAATATAGAGTTAAGAGGATGAAAAAAGCATAAATTCCTGACCCAACAATAGTTTTGCTTTTTCTGGATTTTCGCCTGGTTAAGAAGTTAGCAAAACCAAATGATGCAGATACAATCATGAGTCGGACTGAACCTCCCCAAGTTGGAATAAAAAGCAGTATGCTCAAGAATAAAAATACCCATGCACTACTATTAAGAAGGTTCGTGAATCTCAAAGTGTTTATGCTTGCTAACGCCAAGCTAAAATCCGTAGGCTTGGCTTTTAATTTCTATAAAAGTATCTGATTCAAATGCTCTTTGCAAGTAGCTCATAAGACTATGGATTTTTAGCGCCTGTTATGTGCCTGTATTCCTAAGTACCTTGTTGCGAAATTCAATCCAGTTCTTGAGGCTCTTGATAGCGTTGTTCGTATCAAAGAATTCTGGAGTAGATCCGTCCGTTGCTCGAAGGTTCAGACGTTTCAAAATATTACCAATACATGGGATTGCAAGCTCATTTCCTCTTACATGCATTGCGAACGAGTTCAAAAGTTCATCATCTCCCATGTTGAATTCAATTGAAAATTGATCATTTTCAAGAATTCCCCAGGATTCATCTTTAAAGTTCACTGTTGGTTCAACCTCCTTGATCCGTTCGATAATTTTAGTTCGAGTGCCAATAGGTTGTGGTTGGAAATCGTCAGGTATCTCATCAAGTGTTTTTACGTCACCCCAATTTTGTACAAATAAGTCCCAGCTCATAATTTTGTGTCTTGGTTCTCCTCTAGATATTGGTCGAAAGTATGGTACACTTGAAGTTCACCGTTGGAGTTCACTGTCAGGTATTTGTTAGGCAGTTCAAGAAGCTTCGCAAGAATTAGGTTAGAATATTTTTCAGGGGCTGACTTCTTGATTAGTTCGATTACATCAGACTTGTTCAGAAGTTCAAAGTGACACTCCCCATCATCATGAGTTTTTAATGAACCATAATCCTTAAAATCCACTTCAAATGTTAAAAACCAAACTTCATTTGAGTTCAGGAAGTCCAAAAGTTCACCAGATGTTCTAAAAGTTGGAAATTCAGTTTCAGTTGCCCAACTCAAGTTTTTGTAATCGGATGTTCCCAGTGAGATGTTCACAATCTCTAAATCCCTTAGAAGTATAGACATCCCTTGTTCGGATGAATACACGCCTAAGTACAGCAAGAATTTACTGTTCCGTTCCTCAAGGAGATATGTACCTGGATTTGAACTCATGGCATATAACAACAAAAAAGCAGGCATGCCTGCTTTTTCGCTAATGTTTTTTCTTTAGAATTTCACCTCAGGCACTTTTTCAGCCCCTTCGTCCGCTTCGAAATATCCTTTGCGTTCTACACCAGCCATAGGGGCAATCATAGAGGCGGGTATTTTACGGATTTTGGCATTTAGTGTCTGTACAGCATCATTAAACCTTTTACGCTCTACGGCAATTCGGTTTTCTGTACCTTCCAATTGTGATTGTAACTCCAGGAAATTCTGATTGGCTTTAAGGTCAGGGTAGCGCTCAATGGTTACCAATAGCCTGGACAAGGCCGAACCCAAACCATCTTGTGCAGATTGAAACTGACTAATAGCAGCCGGACTCAAATTTGAAGGGTCAATATTTATAGAAGTAGCTTTTGATCGGGCTTCAATAACTCCTGTTAGTGTTTCTTGCTCAAAGTCGGCATAGCCTTTCACCGTGTTAACGAGATTGGGAATGAGGTCAGATCTTCTTTGATAAACATTCTCAACCTGCGCCCATTTTCCGGCAACATCCTCATCCATTTCTTGTAAGGTATTGTAAACACCCACAAACCACATGACTAGCATTCCAATAATGACTACAAATGCTCCAAAAACGATTAATAAGATTTTAGCTGTCTTTCCCATAGGTTTTTAATTTGAATCTAAATTAAGCTATTTACACAATTGAAACCAACAATGTGATTCATTGTTAATAACCACATGAAGCGAATTGCATTTCTTTTGTTATTGACTATTTCGGCTTGTAAAATAGATGATGACAAAACCATTGATCGAGCTGATCTCACTTTCAAAATTGGAACCGATACGCAGCTTTTTTTTAAAAATGTACGGCAGTCCTATTATGATTTGGAAGAGAACAAGGCTGCCAAATTTAATGTGTTCAGGTTTTCTGATAGAAGTAAAAATGCAAAAGAGCGGGTTTTAAACGTGGCCATTGTGGTCAATTACCTGCAAGATGAGGCTTATTTGTTAGTAGAACCCAGTGAGGCTATAGGTAGTGAAAACATTGAATTAAGAGTGCAGCATCCGAATAATGGTGATGTTAAGGAAATAAATCTCAATGAGATGAACCGGGAGGCCATGCTTAATTTTTGCACAGATGCCTATGAGCTGCTGGTGCAGGGCTATCAATTTGAGATAAAAGCAGGTGAAGAATGGAAGCCTATTTTCGATACCCATCAGGCTAAAGAGGCTTTTAGAATTACTGTTTCTGATTATTACAGGTTGACGAGGGTTTTTTGATAGATACAGCGAAAAAATCGGAAAACGATGAAGCATAGTTGGATCAAGATAGGTGCCTTTTAATTCACTAAGACTTTCATTTAAAAAGCAATCAATAAAAGCAGCCTTCAGAAATTCAAATACTTCATGAGAAAGAGCAAACAAAAAATAGTAACGTCACCTCGAATCCGCCAGTTGGCAGAGAGAGGTCTCCCACAGTAATAGTGGGATTTCTCCCTCGTACCTCAGTCGAAATGACGATTTAATAAATACACTGGAACAAGTCCGGGGAGATTTTATTTATTAAGCTCCAGCACCATCATATTTTACATTAAGGATACGATCTTCAATCATGCCTAATGCCAGCTTGTCTTCACCAAGCACGTCAAATAACTCAAGGCATCTTCTTGACACATATTCTTCTTCAATTTGCTCCTGCACAAACCATCTCAAAAATTCTTCTGTAGCCAAATCACCGACCTTTCTGCAAACACGAACCATATCATGAATAGAATCAGTAACTGCAATTTCCATTTCCAATGACTTTTCGAAAACCGTTCTCAGTTTATCAAACTCATGCTGAGAGTCACCTACTGCCGGAGAGATAGCTTCACACTCCATATCTACCAAATAATGAAAGAATTTCAGCTGATGCTCCCTTTCCTGATTAGATTGATTAAAGAAAAATTCGGCACAGTTGTCATAGCCATTTACATCGCACCATGCAGCCATGGCCAGGTAAGCAGCCGATGATTGGGCCTCCATTTTTATTTGTTTGTTGATCACATCAACAATCTCATCTTTCAGTACGGAATGTCTCCTTAATATATCTTTCATGTCGGAAATTTCTTTATGGTACAACCGCAAATGAACAACAAAAGTTGAACCCTTGCCGAATTTAAAAGCAATTTAAATTTAGTCTAAAGAAATGAAGCGATTTACAAAGGTCTTCTTACCAGCTCTTTGTGGATCATGCTGTTAAGCTCAAGCATGGTAAATGCTCCGGCAAATAGCTCCTTTAACTGAAGTACATCGTGAATATTGAGAGCAAATAGTCTGTCACAATGCGGCATGTAAACTATCTCTATATCAGCAGTATCATCAGCAAACATTTGAGCCAAGTCAATTTTCTGGATTTTTCTTTTGAATGCAATCAACTGGCAAACCCTAAATTCCACAACTTCTGAATTAAAGCGTAAGGTATATATCTCTGAAGTATCACACTGATGTAGTGAAGCTCTATTGGTTTCGTAAACCAATTCCAATTGATTGTTATCCAGCGTCATCATAACCTCGGACATTTTTTACAGTGCCTACCCTTCTTCTTATACTTTTTACAGCATTTTTTCAATACACAGTCGAAGCTGTCCATAGGTGTGTTCTTTTCAAAAATGTTGAAAGATTCACTATCCGTCTGCTCTGTATAAAATTCGTTAATCATTATTTAGACTAAATCCAGATAGCAAACATACGGAGTTTAGAAATTATGAGCAATAACTTTCTACAGATAAAATTTAAGAAGTGCTTGTATTGGCCTTAAACGGAGATATTTTTTAGTTCCAAAGTGCTACATACTCGCCTTTAGGGTCATGTTGCAGTCTTTGGCTTTCAATATTGAATTCGCGGCCATTTCTTGGATCATTGCCCACACCCGCTATATACGCCCAGTTGAGCCAGTTGCTACAAGGGTCATAATCTATCAGTGAGTGCTCAAACCATGCGGCACCCCATGTCCAGTTGACTTTAAGTTGATGAATAAGGTAACTCGCTACAATCTGACGCCCACGATTGGACATGAACCCGCTCATTCGCAATTCATTCATATTAGCATTGATGAACTCATCTTCCGTTTTGCCGTTTTTCCATAATTCGAAAATATCCAGGTCATTTTTAAGGCTCAGATCTAATGAAGAGATTCCATTTTCAAGAAAGATTTTCTGGCCGTGTTTTTTGGCCATAAACTTGAAAAAATCACGCCAGAGCAACTCGAAAATGAGCCAGTAAGTGGAGTCATTATTTTCACGAACCTTTTCATATTTTTTTACCTCGTAGTAGATGGTTTTAGGTGAAATAGCACCTACTGCCAGCCAGGGCGAAAGCTTTGAAGAGTAGTCGGCTCCTACAAGACCATTTCTTGTCTCTTTGTAGCTTTTCAGCAAATCCTTTTTCCAAAAATAGTTATCCAGGCGCTTGTTGGCTGCTGCTTCTCCGCCTTCAAAATCCAAGACTGCCCGCTTGTCGTTAACCACTTCTTTAAGTTCCAATTGACTCAAGGTTGGCAGCTCTCCTAATTCAATATTGGTGACTACTGGCAATTTGGTTGGCTTTTGGAAAAGCGCTCTTACCTTAACTGTATTCTCAGCTTCCTTTCTGAATTGTGTAAAAACATCTGGCACTTGCTTAATTGGCCATGGTACATCTTCTTGATGAAAAAGTGTTTGCTGCCAAATGAGTTTCAATGCAATGCCATTCTTAAAAAGTGTGGCCTCCAATGCAGCTTCTATAATTATTTCGTCATAGGTCACTTCCTTGCTCGCATAAACCTTTACTGCATTTATCTCATTTGCTATTTCAGGAATGAGGATTTCAGGTTTGCCTATTCTTATGACCAGATTTGAACCGATTTTTTGCAAATCAGTTATTAACTGGACCAATGTCTCAATTAGAAATTTGGTTTTAAATGAGCCTGCCTTGGTAAAACCTAAATTAGTTACACCGTAATGCCTTGGATCGAAAACATAAACTGGAACGATATCAAAATTGGCCGCTGCCTCAACGAGTGTTTCATTGTCAAGCAATCTAAGATCGTTCCTAAACCACACAATAGCCTTTGATTTCATACTGATAAAACCATCAGCGTCTTAAATGGTTTCAGGGCTTAATTTTCTTTTCTTTCAAATGCGCCTATATCGGGTTTATCATCACGATTGGTGCCCTCAAGGTCAATTAATATTCCTAAGTCAATGGCCGTATCTTTGGCTGGTGAGAGCGTATCCAGTTGAAAGTTGAATTCGCCTGGATCAAAGAATTTAGGGTCTTCATTGAGGAGGTTATCCACATCAGCGAAGGCATTATTCTGGCTTTTTAGGATGTTATTGGTAAACAGTATTTCTGTGCTGGTTTCCCCGGAATTACTAATTAAAAGTTCGTCTCTAAGGCTTCCCCAAACAATGCTATTGGTCATGGAGAAGTTAAGGTCACCTAACAAAACTGAATTATCGCCCAGCAAGAGGTTGTCAGACAACACAAGTACAGGGTCTCTGCGGAAAAAGTTGAATGAGAAGTTGGCGAATGTACAGTGCTCATAGGTATAATTACCACCAGCAAGATTACCTACTGCATTTAACTGACAGTTATTGATCAAAACATTGGCTGCATACAGGTCTGAAGAGATGGCCAACAAACCAAAACCTGGCTGCACCAGACTATCAATACTCGGGATCAGCTCATTACCACCCATGTTCTCAATGCGCGTGTTGGTAAGGCGTAAATCTGGTTCATCGTCATCATCCGGTGTGCCTAAATAGATGCCCACATTGGCATTTCTTATATCTGCGAAGTCAATTTGATTGCTGTTGCTGCCTACTAAAAATATGAGCCCACCCCACTGCCCGGGAGCATCAGCAAACTGTTCATCAAAGCGGTCATTTGTAAATGTTACTCGGTTTTCTGCCGTGCCATTGGCTAAAATGGTTCCTTGTATAAATATGAAAGAACCATTGTGGGAGTAAATGCGTGTGCCTTCTTCAACAGTCAATGTGCAGCCTTCTTCTATCAAAACTGAGTTGTAAAGCACATAAGGCCTTTCTGCTGTCCAGGTGGTGTTACAAACCAATACCGAATCCCTTAAGAAATTGGCATCCTGCCCCCATGAAACCAGCTCAACGGACTGCAGGTTGCCATTGGTATTGAAATTTACCTGATCAGAAACTACAAAGGGCAAATCCTGATCTTGAGGGTCAATGGTCACTTCTGCTAACACTAACAGGCTGTCTTTACCCAAAAGGCGCACATTCTCAACTTCAGGGCCTGCTATGCCATTGACAAAAATGGAATATGAAGAACCACTACCTGAGCCAAGTGAAACGCTGCTGATATTTACTGCATTTTCAGCATCATTATACACCCTGAACCTTTTGGTAACACTACCAATGGTGCTGAATAAAGTATCAAAATATATGGTGTCAGCAGAAAATCTAAGGCTGGCGGTCGAGTCAAAAGTAAATTTCTCTTCTTCTGGCGTACACGAGAAAAAGAGACAATACAATACTGGAATAACTAATAACCGCTTCAAGATTTTATGTTAACGATGCAAACCATGGATTATTCCATTGCCCCATCTTCCATTTTTGCAGCACTTTCTGCTATTCTTAGCTGGCTGATAAATTCATCTATTTCACCATCCATAACAGCAGGCAAATTGTGCTGGCTATAGTTGATACGGTGGTCAGTTACCCTACTCTGTGGGTAGTTGTAGGTCCTGATTTTGTCAGAACGGTCACCGCTACCTACCATAGATTTTCTTTGAGCACCAACTGCTTCGTTATGTTTGGCCAATTCTATTTCATAAAGTCTTGAGCGCAGCACTTTAAGTGCTTTTTCAAAGTTTTTGATCTGAGACTTCTGATCCTGACAAGATACTACCAGACCGCTAGGTGCGTGTGTTAATCGTACCGCGGAATAGGTGGTGTTTACAGATTGTCCACCGGGTCCAGATGAGCAGAAGGTATCCTTTCGCACATCATTCATATCAATTTCCACATCTACCTCGTCCATTTCGGGTAAAACCGCTACCGTGGCCGCTGATGTATGAACCCTGCCCTGTGTTTCTGTCTGTGGTACACGCTGAACACGGTGAACCCCGGATTCAAATTTTAGAGTACCATAAGCCTCATGGCCTGTTACCGTACTTACAATTTCCTTATACCCACCGCTTGTACCTTCAGTAAGATCCAATACTGTAAGTTTCAATCCTCTCTTCTCACAAAATCTTTGGTACATTCTGAAAAGGTCGCCAGCAAAAATAGCCGCCTCATCGCCCCCAGTACCCGCTCTAATTTCCAAGATTGCCTCCTTATCATCATTAGGGTCTTTAGGGATCATCATTTCTTTAAGCACCGCTTCCATGCGCTCCTTTTCAGGTTCCAGCTCATCAAGTTCCATCTTGGCCATCTCACGGAACTCTTCGTCTTTCTCCGTTTTCAATACATCTTTGGCACTTTTTATATTAGAAAGAATATCGCTGTAAGTATTGTATTGTGTAACGATTTTCTCAAGGTCTTTATATTCTTTATTGAGCTGCGAATACTTTTTCATATCAGACATGGCGTCCGGCTGTACTATAAGCTGCCCCACCTCTTCAAATCTTTGTTTAAGCTCTTCTAATTTAGCGATCATAAGGATTACGATTAAGACAGCAAAACTAACAAATAGCATCATTTTATAGTAATTTTGTATTAAATCGAATGACATGAGATATTTTGTGATTTTAACACTCACCGTAATAGTGGCTGCTTCATGTGGAGGGCAACTTCCTGAAGATCAGCGAAAGGCACTACATGAGGAAATGGAAGACCGGAAGATTAAAAAGATCAGCCAGGAGGATATTTATAAAAAAGCTCTGGAAGAAGGCAGATTGGTTTTAGAATCAGTCGATAGCGACAATATCGATTCTGTTAAAACCGCATGTAAATGTGAGATCTCAAATCTCACGAGTAAAGATGACTTATCTGAAGTAGAGCTTAAATTATACGAGGCCTATGAGTTCAACCCTAATGGCACTGACAATATCCAAAAAGAAGGTGATCAGTTTTTAATCTACACTAAACCACAGGCTGAGAATGACAGCCTTGCAGGGCTTTGGTTGATTAAATTTCCTAAAAGCGAGATTGTAAAAAAGATCTAAACTTCGTGGTAGCGAAAGCAGCTTAATACATGATCATTGACCAAGCCGCAGGCCTGCATGTGCGCATAAATTACGGTGCTTCCTACAAACTTAAATCCACGTTTTTTCAAATCCTTACTCAGCGCATCTGATTCCGGTGTTGTGGCGGGACACTCTTTCATCGATTGCCACTTGTTTACTATCGGTTTGCCGCCTACAAATTGCCATATATATTTATCAAACGAGCCAAATTCTTTTTGCACCTCTATGAATTTTTGAGCATTGGTAACTGCACCTCTTATTTTCAGCTTGTTTCTGATTATCTCCGGGTTATCAATGAGCGTTAGAATTTTTGCTTCATCGTATTTTGCCACCTTTTCTACTTCAAAGTTGGCAAAGGCCTTTCTATAGCCTTCTCTTTTTTTAAGTACTGTTGCCCAGCTTAACCCTGCCTGAGCGCCTTCCAAAATCAGAAATTCGAAATGCGTTTTATCATCGCGCACCGGAACGCCCCATTCTTCATCATGATATTTTACATAATCAGCAAATTGACCTTCGGCCCAGCTACAACGATTTTTCATATTGGTAGGATTAGTATTCTAAAATTATGAAATTACCTATTAAAATTAACTCCTATGAAAAAATCAATACTACTCATTTTATTACTTGTTGCCTCTACTTACGCTTTTGCGCAAACTGCGGAAGAGAATATTAAAAAATTAAATATTCAGCTTTTTGAACCAAGTCCGCCCATAGCCAATTATGTTAAGGCTGTGAGAACAGGTAATCTTGTTTTTATGGCTGGTCATGGGCCTTCTAAAGCTGACGGCACATCCATTAAAGGAAAGTTAGGAGCAGACATGACTGTGGAGGAGGGTTATGAGGCAGCGCGTGTGGCAGCCATTGCCGTGCTTTCTTCCTTAAAAGCAGAAATTGGAGACCTCAATAAGGTAGTAAGAATTGTTAAGGTCAAAGGCATGGTCAATTGTACCGCAGACTTTCTCGATCAACCAAAGGTTATCAATGGCTGCTCGGATCTATTAGTAGAAATTTTTGGTGATAAAGGTAAACATGCCAGAGCAGCGGTAGGCATGGTTTCTCTACCATCAAATATTGCTGTTGAGATAGAAATGGTCGTGGAGGTTGCAGAATAGTCACTTTGGTTAAACTTATTTAGAATCATTCTCGTTCTTCATTCTATCAACCAGAAGAACATGAATAAAAATTTACCTATAGATACTTTTCCTTTCAAATCTCAATTGAACTTAAGTTCATTGGTAGAATATTGGGAAAGCAACCTCAGGAAGGATAATGGTATCGGCCTTTATCCCACCGACCATATATTAAAGTTAATAGAAGAGGCTCCGGAATTAAAACAGCCTGTTGATGATCTTGCAGCATTAGAAAAACATAAAGCGCTTGTCGGCTTTTTGATGAGTGCCATTATTCCGAGTGCTTTAGTAGACACAGAACTCTCAGCTGGGCTCGTGCCTTTTAATTTCAAAGGGTTTTTCGCGACAGAAGGTTTTAAAGCAGTTCTTCCTTTAGATAAGATCAGGGAAGACATTATGCTTAAAAATCAGGCTAAGAATATGTCCGCTGGTAAGATTGTGAAGGCCTCTACGCTTATTCTTAAAAAATTCTATAACACTAACATAGAGCTGGACGACCCGATGTTAGTGACTATACCTGATACAACAACAGGTCTTGATAGAATATACAAAGTGGACTTTAGCTCAGACTTTGTAGATGTTATAAATGTGGGTGAAATTAAGCCCATCAGTGAAGAGAATCTGAGCCTCATGATGGATGACCTTTACAATACTGAGCTGTGGCTGCAGCACATAGACCCAAGTAATTTTGTGTTTCAGGGCTTTAATATATGCCGGCTTGTCGAGGTAACGGTTGAAGAAATGATTTCTTCGATAAAATACGACTTACTGAAAAAGGATGCCGTCACCTGTCCAATGAGCTTCGAAACTATTCAGAAAAAGATAAGGTCCATTTTCAAACTTCCTGAAATGAAGTTAGGTCTTTCCTTTTTTGATGTTGATAATAATATTATTTCTAATCAGGGCTTAAGTAATTGGAACAGTTTTATGATGCCATGCGAGCCAGAGGGTCTTTCATGTAACTATTTTGCAGGATCAATGTATGACAAGGCATTTCGGCAGCAACGACCTGTAATTATTGAAGACCTTTCTAAAATGGCTAATAAGACCCATGTAGAAACAAGTTTGATAAATCAGGGAGTAAATAATGTAGCAATAGCCCCTTTGATATATGACAATGAGGTCATAGGCATGCTTGAGTTAGGAACTCCATATGCCAGTAAATTGAATCCTATCAGTGCCAGTAAAATGGAGGCTGTATTGCCAATGTTTACTGCTGCAGTAAGGCGCGTGCTTGAGGATATGAAGACTGAAGTTCGGGCCATTATTCAGGAAGAATGCACAGCAATTCACCCGAGCGTGGAATGGAAATTTTTGGAAGAAGGCTATAAGATTTTAGGCAAGAGGAATTCTGGTAAAAAAGTGACTTTGTCTGATATTACGTTCCCTGGGGTTTATCCACTATATGGCTTGTCAGATATTCGCAATTCATCCAATGAGCGAAATACTGCCATTCAGAAAGACCTTATTGATAATTTGAAGCAGGCTAAAAAGGTTATAGCTGCTGTTACCCTCAAGCAGGAAATGCCGATTTTGAATGAGATGAGATTCAGAATTGACAATGAGCTTAATAAAATCAGTAAAGGGCTTAATTCAGGAGATGAAACTTCTGTGTTGGACTTTCTGAAGAATGAAATTGTGCCTGCATTCAACCATTTTAAAATAATAGACGCTGAGCATAAAGGTATCATTGAAAAGTATGAGGAGCAGTTGGATCCTGAACTTGGGGTTATTTATAATAAGCGTAAAGACTTTGAGCAAAGCCTTACCACCATCAATGAGACCATAAGTGCTTATTTAGACACCGTGGAGGAGGAAGCTCAGCAGATCTTCCCACATTATTTTGAAAAGTACAAGACCGATGGCGTTGAATACAACATCTATCTTGGGCAGTCAATGGTGAAGGATAAAACCTTTAATACCTTATATCTAAATAACTTCAGACTTTGGCAGTTGATCACTATGTGTGAAATTGCTAATAAAGTGGAGGCCCTGCAGCCTACTTTGTCTACTCCTTTGGATATCACTCAGCTGATTTTGGTGCATGGTGAGCCGTTGTCTATTAAGTTTAGAAAAGACGAGAAGCATTTTGATGTGGATGGTGCTTATAATATCAGGTATGAAATTGTTAAGAAGCGAATTGATAAGGCCTTTATCAAAGATAGCACAGAGCGCTTAACGCAGCCTGGAAAGGTGGCCATTGTTTACACGCAACAGAAAGAAGCTGATGAATATATGCGCTATATCTCATACCTGCAGTCGGTAGATTACCTTAAAGATGAAGTAGAATGGCTGGAACTTGAGGAACTGCAAGGCGCTCATGGATTAAAGGCCATTCGGGTTTCAATAAACTTTAATGCTGAGAAGCAATCATTTGGAAACGAGGTGATACAGAGTGTTTTGCAGAACATTAATGAAAACTAACATCAGTTGATTTCTAATCACAGTTCGTTATTTTAGCATCAAATTGTAATACTATGAGAGTTACCATTTTGATGCTATTTCTTTTTTTGGCGGGGCTTGCTGAAGCGCAGGACGTTAGGGAACTGGACAAGCGCAACGGCTTCAAAGACATAAAAGTGAATACTTCTGTGCTGGACTATGAGGGGCTTGAGTTCAAAAAGGAAACTGATGACAAATTGTTTCCAGAAGCTAAAATATATGTTCCAGTAAAGGGGTACTATGAAAGCATAGGCAGTTTAAAAATCTATGACCTTGAGGTAAAGACTTACAGAGACTCTATATTTCAAATTATTGTAGTTACAGATAAAGACCCCAATTTATACAAAGGGTTAAAAACTGCTTTTGGAGAGCCTGAGTATCACTACAGGTCGGGGTTTTACCACTGGACTGCTGAAAATCTCAGATTATCTTATACTCCCTACCAGAAAGACAAGATTGAGATGAAATACGAATCTTTCCTGATGCGCAATAAGCTCAAGAAGGATAAAGAAGAAGTTGTAGAAGCCATTGTTGATGACTTCTAGAATTATCTAGGTCATTCTGAGCCTTTGTCAATAAAGACAAAGGCGTGAGAATCTCCCTGATAGAAGAAATAAGTTAAACCTTCTTGAACAACGCAATCGCATTGTGCCCACCAAAACCAAAGGTATTGCTCATGGCATAAGTCATTTCCTTTTTCACCGCTTTGCCTAATGTCAAATCTATACCATCTGGCAAGGCCTCATCCACATTTTTAGTATTGATAGTAGGCGGAATAGTTGACTCTACCATGGCTTTAACTGTGGCTACTGCCTCAATAGCACCAGCCGCACCAAGTAAATGACCAGTCATTGATTTGGTGGCACTTACCTGCAATGTTTTGCCGTTTCCAACCAATGATTTCAGAGCATGTAATTCTGATAAATCACCAACTGGTGTGCTGGTCGCATGCATGTTCACATAATCAATTTTATCAGCGGTAATCTCAGCATCTTCCAAGGCCATTTCTATTGCCAGCTTGGCTCCCAGTCCTTCAGGATGAGTCGCTGTACTGTGATAGGCATCGTTGGACATGCCTGCACCTACTACTTCAGCATAAATCTTGGCTCCTCGTGCTATGGCATGATCCCAGTCTTCTAAAATTAGTGCTCCGGCTCCCTCGCCCATTACAAAGCCATCACGCTCCTGATCGAAAGGTCTGGAGGCAGTAGACGGATCATCATTTCTTGTAGATAGTGCCTTCATGGCATTGAAACCGCCAATAGCTGCCTGGGTTATTGGTGCCTCTGAGCCTCCGGCAATCATGACCTTGGCCTTGCCCCATTTTATATAGTTAAAAGCATCCATCACCGCACTTGTACCAGAAGCACATGCCGATACGGTGCAGTAATTTATGCCTCTAAAAGTATGCTCTAATGCGATAGCACCAGAAGGAGAATCCGACAATATTTTTGGAATGAAGAAAGGGCTAAAGCGTGGCCCAATTTCAGAAGCTGCATATTCCAGCATTTCGGATTCAAAGGTGGTAATGCCTCCATTTCCTGAAGCCCATATTACCCCGCATTTATTGTTGTCCAGTTCTTCTGTATTAAAAGCGGCATCTTTCATGGCCTCTCTGGATGCAATTAATGCATAAAGTGTGAAGGGATCATTTTTTCGAATTGTCTTTTTGTCAAAGTAGTCTTCGAAGTCAAAGTTTTTTAGCTCGCAGGCAAAATTAGTTTTGAATAATGTAGTGTCAAATTTAGTGATCGGGGCTGAGCCGCTCTTCCCAGCTATCAGGCTGTTCCAAAATTCTTCAACATTGTTTCCTATGGGCGTTAAAGCCCCTAGTCCGGTTACTGCTACTCTTCTAACTTTCATAATTTGTCAATTTAAAGCGCTTCTTTCTGAAGGCCTGTGAATATTACTGATTTAACAGATGCTAAAATGTTTTCTCCTGTTACCCGGTTTAGAATGAGTGAGGCCAATAGTGATGTTATGATAGCATCACTTTTATCTTCAGGTTTTTCATTAAAGGAAAAACTTCCATCGGCCAGTCCGGCTTTGAGAATGATCCTTATCCAGCTGCGTATTTCAAAGCTGGCTGCTGTCAATTCCTTTTGCATTGACTCAGGTAAAGTTTTATAGGAAGGACCAAGGGAGCCCATAAAACAAATCAACTCTTTTTGATTTGCCTTTTCGTATGTGTTGATGAACTGTTCCAACTGCCGCTTTGGGGCATCGGTTTTCCACTGACTTATGTGTTGAGCAAAACGCAATCTTGTTCTATTGATAATAGCACTACCAAGGTCATGCTTTGCAGGAAAATAATAGTGAATGGCTGCATTTTTAAGGTTCAGTGCCGAGGAAATATCTTTATAACTGAATGAATTATAGCCTCTGGAGCGTATTAATTGCTCTGCTAAGTCCATTATTTCAGTTTTTGTGTCCATTTGATGGTAAATATACTTACTAGTAAGTAAGTAATCAAATAAACCTGTTTTTTTACTAAACTAGTTTTCTTGATATATATCAGTTTTGATCATGCGCCAGATCATAACATTTGATTAATAATGATGCTAATATGGGTATTAATTAAATGATCAAACTAAACAACACGGCCATGAAAATTTTAGCATTTTATATAATTCTCTTTGGAATATCGTCACTTCTTGCTTGTAGCGTGCCACCACCTGAGAATAATCAAGATGAACAAATTGAAAGTGATACTACCGTGAAAGGAAATGTTACTTATATCGACATTAGCGATCCGCTGGATGTGGAGCTCATTTCTGAAGGCAAGATCATTTTTGAAAAGCGATGTGATAACTGTCACAGAAGTGATTCGATCAAATTGATAGGCCCCGGTTGGGCAGGTATTACCAATAGAAGAAGTCCTGAATGGATTATGAATATGATTCTGAACGTTGGCGTTATGGTGGAACATGATTCTATAGCACATCAGCTGTTAGATGAAAATGATGTGAAAATGCCAGATCAGAATTTAGGAGTCGATAAAGCCAGGGCCATATTGGAATTCATGAGAGCCAATGATCTTAAGACAGTTGGTTCAAAGGATGAAGGAGATACGAAGAACTAGTTGGCTTTGTTGAAAGACCCCAGGCCAGGTTATTCGGCTTGGGGTCTAGCGTGGTTATCTTTTCTTTGCTTTCTTCAGTCTTTTCTCTTCTTTCTTTTCCTTGGGTGTTTTCAGGGCTTCCTTTTTAACACTTTTCTTGGCATCCTGCGATTTGGCCATGGTTTTGTTTTTTAAGTGATGTGGTTATCCAACAGGAAAATTACAATATTTATTTTCAGTTTTATTAATCTCTGATTGGCCGCCTCAAATTATTTTTCGCCTGGATGATAACGGGTTGCTGCTCTTTTCTCAACATCCTCTTTGTAGTAAGCAACATCCTTAAACTGGCAGTCAGCATAACGCTGAGCCTGATCGTCAAAATGGGGGGAATTTGGATCCCCACTTTGTCCACCAGCCAGTAATGATTTGGCTTTCACCTTATCACCAAATTCTACTACAGCTATAAAGCTATTGCCAGAAGTGCCATAAATGCGTTTTGTGTTTTCATATGATGTCGCACCAAATGATGCTAATGCCCCCCAGCGCCCACTGGCCATACCCACACCTATACTCGGCAAGCTGTCATTAAAATCTTGCCTGATGTCACCATTGATTCTCTGATAGCGATTAATCTCACCCCATGGTGTTTTCCAGGTGCCAAAGTCCTCATTTAACTGGTCTATTGTTTTTTGCAATATCGCTAACCTTTCCGCTTCAGGCGATTCGCTGCCAGCATAGTTCAACCTTTCCATATAAGACAACCCTTCAGGAAATTGACCATCACGCATATAGTTTAAACAATAAAAGTGGGCAATTGAAGTCTGAACGGAAGATTTAGAAACAGTAAAGTCCCAGGCCTTTAGTGAATCAAGAATCTCCCTATCACCGTTATTATTTTCAAGGGCGCTTATCAGCCCGGAAACTGTTGCTTCGAAGGCTGGTATCCATGGATCATAAGCCAGTTTGATAAGACCATCAAGGGTTAGGTTATTTGCTTCTTTTAATAATTTAATAGCATGCACCCCTCTATGATTCTCCTGGTTTGCAGACATGTAAACCGGATAGTCTTCAACTTTTGGGCTGTACTCACCAGCACTTGTAAATGGTGTCGAATTACAGTTTTGAATCCACCCTGTTTCTGGATTAATCACTACTATACTTTCATCTACCGTATGTAGTCGCTGCCAGTCTGTAGCAGGGTTGCTGCCGTCCAAAGGTTCCAAATAATTGAATGCGGTGTCCCTTTTAGGAATGAAATTGCCATGATAATAGGCAATGTTGCCTTCTGCATCAGCATAAACCGTATTGTTGGAAGAGTTTGTTCGGATATTCATCATCTCCCTGAACGACTTATGACCATCTTGTTTTGTTCTGGTATAAGACTGAATCAGCGCATTAACAGGATCCCACATCATGGCCGTAGCCACCCACTTACCATCAATGTTTCCTGTTATAGGGCCATGATGCGTTCTATACATGGTGAAATCCCTTTCCTTTATCGCCTCACCATCCTTATACTTCAAAGTCACATCCAAACTTTTAACTGGCCTGTCTTCTTTACCATACTTGTAGAAGTACCCATTTTCGTTTTTAACCACAGTCTCGACATATTCATCCATCACATCAGTGTAAGTGGAGGTATGCATCCATCCAGTTTTTTCATTAAAACCCTGGTATACAAAAAACTGACCCCAGGTTACAGCTCCATAGGCATTGAGGCCTTCTTCACTCACCACATGCACTTCACCTCTAAAGAAAAATGAGGTATGCGGATTGATGAGCAACATGGCCTTGCCGGATGCTGTATGCTCACCAGCAACTGCTATCCCATTTGATCCCCTCGGTTCGTTGTCATCCAATCGCATTAAACCGGGATCCGCAGCTGCCACGGCATGATCAAGATTTTTTTCATACAGCTCTTTAATACCTTTGGTAGATACCCTTTCAATATCTCCGCCTATTGAGCCTTCACTAAAGTACATGGGCATCCATGGTTCAAAACGTGTCAACAGTTTTGGTTTTACTTCAGGGTGTGTGTGCAGGTAGTAGTTGATACCATCTGCAAAGGCATCACACAGTTTTTTGAGCCAATCGGGACTTTTTTCATAATTGGCAATGGCTTCTTCTTCAGTCATGAAAAGTTTTGCTCTGAGATCACTATAAATGGCCTCTTCACCTTCGACTTCTGCCAGTCTTCCGGTGGCCCAGATGTAGTTTTGTTCTACTCTATTAAAGTCATCTTCGCATTGCGCATACAGCAAGCCGAATACCGCATCGGCATCTGTTTCTCCATAAATGTGTGGAACGCCAAAGTCATCTCTGATGATTTCTACATTGGTGGCCTGTGCTTCCCACCTGCTGACTTCAGTGTTTTCGACTGGGGCATTGCACGCTATAAGTGCAATGAAGAGGAGTGAAAAAATTCTTCTCATGGTTTAGGTTCAATTAATTCTGAATCACAATTTAGTCAACTCCTGAGATTGTAAAAGGGGAATTATATGTGCGGTAACTCTAGTCAATAATTTTCAAGACAGACTGCCTTTCTCTATTTACGGTGAGCTGCGTAACATCAGGCCTTGAATAATGACCCGATGGATCGAAATTCTGCCTTTCTTCATACACCTTTTGAATATCAATGGATGCAATGATTAAACCCTCTTGATCTTTGACTGGTGCTATTACCCATTGTCCATCAGGCCCTGCAATGCAGGAGCCACCATTGGCAAGTATTTCTGGAGAATTTTCCAGAATCTTATCTAAATGAGGAGTGTCAGTTGGGAAGTCAGATTTTCTCATTAATGAAGAAACAGAAACGACAAAAGATCGGGATTCTTTAGCGATAAATCTTGTAATATCAACGGTGTTATGCTCTGATCCGGGCCATACTGCGATATGCAGATTTTCGCCCATTCCATATAAAGAAGTTCGTGCAAGTGGCATCCAGTTCTCCCAACAGTTGAGTCCACCCACCGTAAAACTTTCCAGAGCATGCACCCTAAGGCCATGACCATCACCGGGTGCCCATGTAAGGCGCTCTTCATAAGTAGGCTGTAGCTTTCTATGGACAGATTGAATAATACCTTTTTTGTCAATGTAAACCAATGAGCAATAAATGCTGTGCCCACCTCTGTTTTGTGCCCTTTCTATAATTCCGAGATAGATGGCTACCGATTTTTCTTTGGCAATTTTACATACCGCAACAAGGTCACCTGACTCAATTTGCACGGCACTTTTGATATAGTGAGCATGAATTTCTTTCTGAACGCTGGATTCAAATTCGGCACCATTGGTCATGGCTAACCAGAACGGATAGCCTGGCAATAGACCCTCACCAAAGACTATCAGGTCACAGTTTTGATCACCAGCTTCTGAGATGGAAGACATGACTTTCTCTAATGTTTTTTGTTTATTCAACCAAACTGGCGCTATCTGAGCCATGGCTATCTTAAGTGTACCGCTCATTTTATTTTTTCTTTATGGGAACCCAAATCTCTTCTTCTGCTTCCGGGTCATTGGGTCCTTTATATTCTGCTGTCATTATCTCAAAGTGTGGCCTTTGGTCCAGTTGATATGCTGACTGAGGCATCCATTGGCCATGAATATATTGTGCGGTTTTAGGGAAAGTGCTTGCAGGGCCATGGTGGATAAATACTGCATAAAGTCCTGCCTCTATGGTTAATGTTTGCATTCCTTCAGGCACATTATCTAGGTCACTCACTTCTACAGCTGCCCACTTTTCAAATTTTGTGGTTGGTATAAACTCATTGAATTTTAGATCAGGTGAAAACACTTCTACAGAATACAAGTCGGTATTCAGCTTGTTTTTTATTGCTGATTGTTGTGCCCTAAATTTTGACCATAGAGAGAATGTAGCATTCTCTGCCAGGCTTGTAGTGATACAATGGCCAACCATCAGTTTTTCTTTAATCTCGACTATTCTCGGTTGTTGCATTAGTTAGGCAAATACTTTTCTGGTAATGGGTTTTCAGGTGTTTCGGCCATCCAGTAGATGTTAATAATCCAGTAGCGACTGCCATCATGCAAAAGCTGAATGCTATTAATACCTCGGGCAAAGGGCTTCTCATCTTTCTCAGAACGATATGACTCATAGGTGCTGAACACCTGAGTGATGTTGCCAAAGGTGTCTACTTTTCTGTAAATCTCTTTTTCGAAAAAGCCATTCTCTTCCAGCCATTTTCCAGAACTGGTTACATAACCATCGGGCGACATGTACCGGGCGCCAATGACACCTTCTTGATTTTTTCCTGAAGGAATTAACTGTGCATCGGCATGGAATAGATATTTAAACAAATCCCAATCTCGTTTTTCACCTTTTTCACCGGAGATTACGGCATAAAGATTATATAAGGTGCTGTCCAGAGACTGGACTTTTGGCAGATATTTTTGATCACCTGTTTGCGCATCTGCAGTGGCTGCTATGAATACAGATAGGGTTAATAGAAGTATTAGCTTTTTCATGTGATGAAAATACATGAAAAAATGGTGGAATGTGTAACCGTTGATGGATTTGAGATTGATTGTCAGCTTGCAGTCAGCTACTTAAACTTCATAAAGTTCAAGAGGCAGACCATCAGGATCTGAGAAGAATAGGAATTTCTTGCCGGTATGTGCATCAATTCTGATACGTTCGGTTTCTACTCCTTTACTTTTTAAATGAGCAGCAACTTCCTCAATGTTCTCCACCTCAAATGCCAGATGTCTCAGGCCAGTGGCCTCTGGCTGTGTTGGTCGCTGAGGCGGATTAGGGAAGGAGAAAAGTTCAACAACATATTGTCCATTAAGGCTAAGATCAAGTTTGTAAGAATCGCGCTCTTTTCTATAGGCTTCCTGTATAACTTCTAGCCCGAGTATCTCCGTGTAGAAGGCCTTTGACTTCTCATAGTCAGAGCAAATGATTGCGATATGGTGGATTTTTTTTAACAATGGATTATTTTAAAGAGAGTTCAATTTTGTTATTAATTAGGCTGTGGAAAAAAGTCAAAGAATCCACTGGATGAATTTTCGTGAATTCCTGTTCCTTATCAATAATCCAGTATTCCAGGTCATGGCTATCTAAATTTTTGCTTTTAGCAATGATATACCTTTTGTTAAATTCATAATTTTTTATGAGGCCTGGAATTACTTCAATTCCTATACCTTCATACCCACGTGATTCATGATAAATTAT
Organism: Fulvivirga sp.; assembly: GCF_040218215.1. Lineage (NCBI taxonomy): Bacteria > Pseudomonadati > Bacteroidota > Cytophagia > Cytophagales > Fulvivirgaceae > Fulvivirga > Fulvivirga sp. The sequence continues at coordinate 679,241 of NZ_JAVJQL010000028.1, read as the reverse complement.
TGATTGAGGATAATCTTGTAAATATCTGTATCGTCCTCCCAAATCGATACTGTCATCCGCATGAATAAAAACACAAGAAGTACAAAGAATAATAAGAGCGTAAATGGATTGATTTTTTCGAGTCATTAAGATTTTTTTCATTTGACTAGCTCTAAAGTATCCTTAATAAAATCTGTTTTGGAAAGCATATAATTACCACGGTCATTCACATATTTAGCTGCCAATTCCATCTTTAGTTTTTCATAGGCCTTGGCTCTTTCTGGATTAGCAATCAAATAATCTCGAAAGTTCAACTGGTTCCACATGACATTATCGTTAGGACACATATGAATATGGAAAATCTGCCCGTTTTCTCCTTCAAGATTATAGCCTTTCCCGAATGACATATAAGAATCAATACCTTTTCTTTCAGGAACCTTGAAGTGTGTATATTCTAATTCACTAAGCTTTGAAATAATGTCTTCATCAAACAACTTCTCCTTTTCAATTTCTATGATGATATCAATATAGGGCTTTGCTTTTATGTTAGGGATAGAAGTGCTACCAAAGTGCTCTATTCTGAGCACCGTGTCACCTAGCTTATCCAGAATGGCTTCTTTTTCCTGATTAAAAATCATTTTCCATTCAGGATTATGATCATGCAGTTTCACTGGGAAAAGGGTATTCCAGTCCTCTTTAGTGAGATCGTAGAGTGTTTTTTTGCTTTCCATTATTCTGTAATGGCTATGAAAGTATTTTTAAGTATTCATTTTTTGATAAGCCAAAAAACGAATCAAAAAAGCTTTTGAAAATTTCTCGCGCGCAGGGCTCCATCGCACCTCCGCTCGCCAAATTTTCATCTGCCCGCCTAAAAGAGCTGGCAGGGTATTTAATTGAAGGCATTATTGCCTTAGGATTAGGAATTGATTATAGGTTTCCCCCTACATTACGACCCGCAACCTTCACACTCGATCATCTGATCCATTGGCTTAGTGCCATTCAACTTCATTTTAAGGTTATGGATTTTGTCTTTGATGTCCATGTCCTGAAACATGTCTCCTGTAAGCTGGCCTTCTAGTGTGGTGATTTCTGTCTGGATGTCTTCGAGTGTCATGATTAAAAAATTAGGTGGTTGAAAAAGTGAATATAAAAAAATGATAGTATGACAACCGAGGAATTATTGAAATAATTTCCTAAAACCGTCATTCCGGAATTTTTTATTAAAAAAATATCCGGAATCTCCTTCATTAACGCTACTTCAAATAGAAACGCAGTGAAGTGAGAAATCCCCTTATAGCTGGTGCTACATACAAGGAGATATCTCATTCCGTTATACTCCATTTCGATATGACGTCTCTTAATTACTTCGGAAACAACGACTTATCAATATTTGGGATCACTTTCAAAGCATTTTTGTAATAAAGCTTTTTCAGTACCTCATCATCTAAATCAAGACCGTACATTTTCCAGAATGCATGGTATCTTTTATAATAAGGGAAATACTCATCGGCAGTCTCCAGCACTCTGAAGTAGGTATAATACTCCTCAGGATTCCAGGCATCTTTACCGAACATCACTCGGTCCTGATACTTGGTCATAAAGGCTTTGGCCATTCTTGGCTGACGACCTAACTCTGCAATAACAGCTCCTATTTCACCATACATATTTGGATAAGTATCCATCAACTTAGCCAAGGTGGCAAGGTCATTTGCATACCAGCCTAAGTGCGCATTGATAAATTTTGTGCCAGGGTGTTTTTTAAAGATATCGTGCTGTTCAGCAATGATAGTTTCCCATGGCGCTGGGTTGTCAGCGCCACGTTTTCTGCCAGATCGCACCTTTAACTCTAACCATCTTTCATTATTCTCATCATGCTCATCCCAAAACGGTTTAGGGTCGGCTGCATGGATTAATACTGGAATGCCAAGCTCACCACATTTTGCCCATACCGGGTCAATTCTAGTATCATTAATGGCTATTCTTTCTCCATCTACTACCGCCATGGTCTGGCTCTTATATATTTTTAGTCCATTAGCACCAAGCTTTACATCATTCTCTATTTGCTTAACTGTTTTCTCGGTCCAGCCTTCTTCATTTATTGTGCTTACATCAATATTGGTAAAAACAATAAATCGGTTAACAGCAGTCTTATTTACATTATCTAAAGCGCCCTTCAGATGCTCTTCGGAACCTCTGCCTCTACCACTCAGGTTCACCATCACGGCCATATTCAATTTGTCCATTTCTGCTACCAGCTCGTTCAGGTTCTGCGTTGGCATAGAAAACTGATGATTATGCACATCAATAAAAGGATATTTAGCACTTTTTACCTCATGCTCAGGCACTACTAAAGTTGATGGCGGGTCATATTTTTCCCAGTCCATAATAGGCTCAGTAGATTCTTCCTGAGCTTTGGACTGAAATGAGAAAATGATCAAAAGGGAAAGTGACAGTAATTGTTTCAACATAATGGTTTTAGTTAATTTATAGCTGATAGTAACGACCTCAATAACACCAAGGTTTTTAATTGTTGAGGTTTAATATTACGGAACATCATCTGTATATTTGGCAAACGTCAAATACTTTTGACCCTAAATCTATAAAACCTATGAGAATCTTCGCCTTTGTTTTTTTACTAATATCAACAACTGCGTTTGGACAGTCGGCTGCTGACCTGATTAAAACTGCAGATGATCATATTGAAAAGAATAAATTTAAGGAGGCCATAGAGGTGCTCAATAAGGCCATAGCTGGCGATGCAAAAAGCAAAGAGGCTTATAACAAAAGGGGCTATGCCAAAAACCAGCTGGGGGATTTTTACGGTGCTATTGGTGACTACAACTTTGCTTTGGAAATGGATTCAACTTACGCTGAGGCTTTAAATAATAGAGGCGAGGCCAAGTTTAATCTTGGGGATGACTTTGGAGCTATAGAAGATTATGACAAGGCCATAAAGTTTGATGCAAAATTTGCCAGTGCTTATAATAACAGAGGTTTTGCAAAATATAATATTGAGGATTTAGAAGGTGCCTATTTCGATTTCTCAAAATCCATAGAATTAGACCCAAATGATGCAGATAAATATTTCAATCGTGCTGTGGTTAAAGCAGAGCTTGAAGAATATATCAGTGCTATTGATGATTACAACAAGTCTATAGAACTTGACCCTAGTAGCTCAGAGGTTTTTAACTATAGAGGTGTAGCAAAATATAACATCGGTCAGGTGGATGAAGCGATAAAGGATTATGACAAGGCGATTTCCATTGATGCTGAAGATCCTATTATTTACGAAAACAGGGCTTTGGCAAAAAGCACCAATGAAGATTTTCAGGGAGCGCTGGAGGATTATACAAAGTCGATAGAATTGTATGATGAAGACCCTGACACTTACAACCTGCGAGGAGTTATCTACTACAACCTTGAAGATTTTGATTCAGCTATTGAAGACTACAATCTGGCTATTGAGTTGGATCCTTATAACCCAGTTTATTATGACAATAGGGCCTTGGCTAAAACTGCCAAGGAAGATTATAAGGGGGCAGTTAAGGATTATTCTTTTTCAATAGAACTCTACCCTCAAGACCCTGAGACTTTCCACCAAAGAGGCCTTTGCAAGATCAGTATGGGCGATAACTATGACGGCTGCCTTGACCTCAACACCGCCCTTGAGCTAGGCTCTGAGGATGCTAAGGATTCTATTAAAGAGCATTGTAAATAGTTATTCTGCTTTATAGAAGTTGATTTTAGCGTACCTGACGATTGGGGGATCACGATCAAGGATTGTTTTCTTTTGTAGGGTATTGAAATTAGCCGTATCTAAATCAACGGTTAACGTATGCATTCCACTTTTTAGCTTGCTAACATCTATGTAGTTGATAAAACCAACGGCATAACTTATTGGGTGTTTATAGTCCAGCCAGGCAAGGTTTTCTATGCGTTTATTGTCAATGGCTACCTTCATAAACCGGTCTGCATATTTTGACTTTTGGGTTTCTGTTAATTTGTTCCATCCTCCGCCAAAGACTGAGTCCTTTGAATAAAGCACACTGATTTGTCCGTGAGTATCAACAAAAAGCTTAAGAAAATTTTCCTCGATCACATCACTTTGGATAGTAGCGAAAATGGGGTCATCTTTTTTGCGGAGTGTCTCATAATTCATTCTGCTTACAGATTCGAAGGCCGATTCCAGGTATTTTTCTTCGGCAATGTCCTTCATTTTGCCGTTAATGAACATATAACTACCAATCAGTATAACGGCCAATATAGGCACCATATGTGCTTGCCACTTTGGCAAGTTTGATATAATGGTAAGGCTTAACCTGTTGTAGATGAATGATAAGGTGAGAAAGCGAAATACCAATGCCAGGTAGTAAAAGGGCTTGGATGCCCAAGGCTCTCTTCTGAAAAATCCATTGGTAATAAAATCAACAAACATTATCAATACAAGAATACTGAAGGCAAATAAACCAATAATGGCCAATGTCATGAGCCATCCACCACCACTTTTGGTGGCCGGAACCATTATCCACTCTATATAAATTAAAAAGTAGAGTAGTATTAAACCTGCACTGAGAATCATGCCCGAAACCATAAAAGAGATAGAATAGCTCATACTGGCTACCTTTTCAAGGCCCTTAATGGTTTTGTCGAGGGCCACATCATTTTCAAGTTCCTTCCTAAATTTTCCTTTGAATTTTAGGGCCTCCATATTGAGGCTTTTAGGGTATATATAACTGAGGCCTACGCTGGCTACCCAGATACCTCTGGCTATAATATGAATACAGTATCCAATTCTAAGAACCCTAAGGGCATTAATAAAAACACCAAAAACCACATAGATTAACCCTCCAGACTCATAGTGCTGATTCCTGTAGTTTTCTATTAATTCAGGCACCTGAAAGAGCATATACAGAAGCAGTGCAGAAATTAGTAACTCAGCTTCCCATGAATTTATCTGTATTACCTTGAGCCATTCAGGGATTTCATCTTCAGTTTTATTGATGTCCTTTGTGTTGGTTTTCATGTTGGGGCGTTTTGCTTAAGCCAATAAAAATAAGGGATATACATTATAATATTTGAAATACCATTCACGAAATTAAATTTACCATTCACTCCTAATTCTTTTACGGTCAGGTTTTTATTCATATCCAGTTCGGGCATTTACTGTTTTCATGTCAAACTTTAAAATCTTATAAATCATGAAAAACAATAGAAAAACGAGTAACAGGTTTATTACCTACCTCTTTAGCATGCTTATAGTTGGGCTTATACTAGTAGGATGCAGCGATGATGATGATCCAGAAGTGACTCAGCAGGACCTTGTGGAATTGGCCATTGCTAATGGCTACAATACACTTGCTGCTGCCTTGACGGAGGCAGACCTTGTAACAGCACTGAAAGGAGCAGGTCCTTTTACAGTATTTGCACCAACAGATGCAGCTTTTGCAAATGCTGGTATAACACCAGATAATGTTAGTGAAGTTGAAAATTTGGAATCTATTTTATTGTATCATGTAGTTAGTGGCGCTGTGAGATCTACGGATCTAACTACAGGATCAGTGGCTACTCTTAATACAGAGACTATAGCTATAGATGCTGGCAACTTAACAGTTAACGGTATTAGCATTGCTGAGCCATTTGATGTTGAGGCAAGTAATGGTATAATTCACACAATTAACGGAGTGTTAATTCCTGAAAGTGCAGAAGAAGAGCCAGAACCAGAACCAAATCCTACTATTGTAGAAGCTGCTACTGCGGCTGGTTTAACAACGCTATTAGATGCGGTAACCGCTGCTGATTTAGGTTCTACGCTGCTAGATGCTGAGGCTATAACAGTGTTTGCACCTACAAATGATGCCTTTGGGGATGCTCTTGAAGCCTATGGCGTTAGTGACCTTAATCAACTAGTAGCAGAACTAGGCGGACTAGATAACTTAGGAGCTGTATTAGGTTTTCATGTGGTTCCTGCTGTTGCTTTCGCTGCTGACCTTGCGGATGGTGAACAAATGTTTGAAACCCTGGCTGGTCAAATGCTAACAGTAACTAAAACTAGTGCTGGTGTAACTTTAACTGATGCTAATGGAAATACTTACAATGTAGTTACTGCAGATGTAGCTATAGAGAATGGGGTGGTTCATGTTATTGACGGTGTTTTATTGCCTGAGCTTACACTTCCTAATATTGTTGATGCAGCAACTTCAGCTGGCTTAACAACTTTATTGGATGCAGTAACAGCTGCTGATCTAGGCTCTACCTTGTTAGATGCTGAGGCAATAACGGTATTTGCACCTACAAATGATGCCTTTGGAGATGCGCTTGAAGCTTACGGTGTTAGTAATTTAAATGAGCTAGTTGCAGAGCTTGGTGGATTAGACAATCTTGTAGCTGTTTTAGGATTCCATGTTGTGCCGGCTACAGCATTCTCGCATGACCTGGCCGATGGTGAACAAATGTTTGAAACACTGGCAGGGCAGATGCTAACCGTTAATAAATCAGGTGATGGTGTGACTGTTACAGATGCAAATGGCACAACTTATAATGTGGTTACAGCTGATGTTGCCATTGCTAATGGTGTTGTTCATGTGATTGATGGGGTATTATTGCCAGAGATTACTTTGCCTAATATAGTTGATGCTGCTACAGATGCAGGGTTAACTACCTTACTAGATGCTGTTACAGCATTAGACTTAGGTGGAACTTTAACAGGAGCTGAGGCAATAACTGTTTTTGCGCCTACAAACCAGGCTTTTACCGACCTATTAGAAGCTCAAGATGTAGCTGACCTTGATGGTCTTGTCGCTAAACTGGGCGCTGAGGCTGTAACTGATGTCCTAACTTATCATGTTGTACCAGCAGTTGCTTTTTCACACGACTTAAGTGATGGTGACATGTTTGAAACGTTGGACGGAGAAATGCTAACTGTTAATGTTACTGAAAATGGAGTTACTGTAACAGATGTTAATGGTAATGTGTTTAATGTAACAGCTGCAGATGTTGCTATTGAAAATGGTGTAGTACACGTTATTGACGGGGTGTTATTACCAACACTATAATATTTATCTTTAATGGTCGGGGGGCTCTTTTTTACCCCCGACCATTTTAAACTTTAATTATGTTTAAACATAGGCTCAGATATTTATTTATACTTCTACTCGGAGTCTATTCCTACATAAATATACTTTTTACCGAGGGCGATCGACTTTTCGGTTTCACTATAAATCCTTTTCTGTTTTTTAGTGTCCTGTTAATTTTAGTTGGGCTAATTTGGGAGGGAAACCGTGTGATTCAACATGTTGTAAGATTTCCAAAATGGTCAGAGAAGGCACACCCACTTTTTATATATTTTGCATTAAGTTTTATTATGGTTGTAGGCTATTCTGCAATCACCTCCTTTGGCTTAAGTAAATATTTTAATGACCCAACGCATTTATACCTCACCTTTAAACTATCCTTAGGTTTTACTTTTAGAGTAAATCTGTTTCTACATTCCATAAATGCCATTTTCTTTTTTGTCAATAGATACAATCAATCTCAGCTCTTGGCTGAAAAGTTTCAAAAGGAGACTGCCGAGGCGCAATTTAATGTTTTAAGAAGTCAGATAAACCCACACTTCTTATTCAATAGTTTTAATGTGCTATCCACATTGGTGCATAAGAATCCTGACTCAGCCTCGAAATTTATTGATCAGCTAAGCATTGTTTACAGGTATGTTTTAAACCATGAGCAAAATAAAATTGTACCACTGAAGGAAGAGCTGGACTTTCTAAAATCTTATGTCTATCTCTTAAAAATTAGATTCCAGGAGAACCTGTTTATAGCAATTGACATTGCTGATAATTTAAATAATACCCAAATAGCTCCAGCAACATTGCAGCTGTTGATCGAAAACGCCATCAAACATAATGTGGTGTCCAAATCGAACCCACTGAATATAAAGATTTTCTGTGATGATACTCATATCATCGTTGAGAACAGCATTTTAAGAAAGGAGTTCAAAGAAGATTCAACCAATATTGGGTTGGCCAATATTAGGAAACGATACGATTATCTATGCGGTAAAGACGCCATCATAACAAATTCCAATGGGGTGTTTAAAGTAAAAATTCCAATTATACATGAATTATGAATGTTGTTATTGTTGAAGATGAGCAACTGGCAGTAGAAAGGTTAGAGCAATTGCTCAGGGATATTGACCCGACAATTCAGGTACTGACAAGCATTGATACGGTTAAGGAAGCAGCAGCATTTTTGTCAAGTCATAAGGATAATATAGACCTTGTTTTTTTAGATATACAGCTGGCAGACGGCAAGAGTTTTGAAATTTTTACTAAAATCGATTTCAATAAGCCCGTCATTTTTACAACGGCATATGACCAGTTCGCTATTCAGGCCTTTAAGTTAAATAGTATAGATTACTTACTGAAGCCAATTCTATATGATGAATTGCAGGCAGCTATCAATAAATTTAAAGGGCTTAAAAGTTCGATAAATGATGCGTCTCCAATAAACCAACAGGTTATTCTTGACTTAATCAATGGAAAAAGTACTTATAAGCAGCGGTTTCTTGTTAAAATGGGAACAAGAATCCAATACAGAAATACCACCGATGTGTCCCTCTTTTATGCGGAAGATAAGATTTGCCATTTATTTACTTCTGACGGCAAAAAATACTTAATAGATCATACTCTGGAGGTACTTGAAAATGACTTACTCGATCCGAAATTGTTTTTTAGAGTTAGCAGACAGGCGATTGTCAATATAAATGCAATTAAAGAAGCCAGGACTGATTTTAATCGGATGGAAATATTGTTAAATATACCATTGGGTGATAATTTGGTGGTAAGTAGAAGTAGGGTCAAAGAATTTAAAGACTGGCTAAACGGTTGATAACAATTCTCGACCAAAATATGGATAGGTATTTATGAAATTAATGTTTTTTGGGTTTCCCCTTTTTTTAATCTTGCAGTCCTTTTTTGTACAAGCTCAGGAAAAGGGTGATATCAATGAATTGAAGCAAGAGATTCTTTCTATTAGAGCAGATGTTGAAAATATTACTTTAAACTTAGAAAAGTCTAAATCAAAATTTCAAAAGGGCATATTTGTAGCCACGCTTGGCTACACTGTTACCATAGTAGGCGGGTTGATGCTCGGTCGTGAAAATGATGAATTAGGTCAGGGTTTATTGGTGGCTGGTGGTGTAACAGGAGGAATAGGCACCTACATGCTTGTAGATGCCTTTAAATACCTGGGTAGAGTTAGACGTAATACTAAGGAAAAGCCTATTTAGTCACTTCCACACCCTTCCAAAATGCTACATAACCTTTAATGGCTTTTGCCAGATCACTAGTTTCAGGATAATACCATGCGGCATCTTTATTGGTCTCTCCTTCTACATCTACAGTATAGTAAGAAGCTGTGCCTTTCCATGGGCAAACAGTATGCGTATCTGAGGGTTTAAAATATTCTTTTTTTATAGTATCTGCGGGAAAATAATGATTTCCTTCGATAACTACTGTATCGTTACTTTCGGCTATAACGGTGCCGTTCCAAATTGCCTTCATGTTTTTAATTTCAATTATTTAAACACAATAACACAGAACTCGTTAAATTTATTTGTCTTAACTCAGACAGTTTAAAAACAACAAGGTCAGAAAATAACAACATTATGTTCAAAGTAGGGTTCATTCTGAATGGTAACAACCATCGGAAGAAAAAATTCTATAAGGAACTCTCCGAGGCTAGAAAGGCATTAAAAAATGTAGAGTTCAATGTCATTGAAACCACAGCTCAGGGTCACGCCACCTCATTGGCTTTTGAGTTTGTGAAAGAAGGTTACACACACATTGTTGGCGTGGGCGGTGACGGCACGTTAAACGAAGTAATCAACGGTATCATGCGGCATGACAACCCCGAGGTAGTATTGGGTATTTTGCCCTATGGCACGGCCAACGATTTTGTAAAGAGCCTTAAAGTGCCCACAAACATGACAGATATGTTTGAAGCTGTAAGCCAGGAAAAATGTTCTAAAATAGATATTGGCGTTATTGATCTGGAGAATAGAAAACACTATTTCCTGAATATTGCAGATATAGGTATTGGTGCCGAAGTGGTCAAACGGGTGAATAAGTCAACTAAGCTTTTCGGATCAAACGTTACCTTTTTTACCGCCATTGCCCGAACATTTTTAACCTACAAAAATCAGGATGTAAAGTGCCATACTGATCATTGGGACTACGAAGGCAAAACCAATTCGCTGGTGATGGCCAATGGCAAATATTTTGGTAGTGGCATGTGTATTGCCCCGAAAGCTGACCTAAGTGATGGCCAATTTTCTGTGGTTATATCTGGAGATATCACCATCAAAGACTATCTGAAAAACATCAAAAAAATTAAGCGCGGTGAGGAACTCACACATTCAAAAGTGGAATATAAAACGGCCAGCAAGCTTGATTTAACGTCAACAGAAAGTTGTGGTATTGAAGCCGATGGCGAGTTTATAGGCTATATGCCTGCTTCAATATCAGTTGTCCCTAAAAAAATAAACCTCTTAACTGCTTGAGCTAAGAGATTTATTAGAATGTTTGCAATTGAGATTAATAAGTAAAGGGCAGTTCTACTATTACCTTATCCCAGCCAAGTCTCATAACGCCTGCGTTGCTACTAGATTCGTCAAACTGAATGCTAAAGTTTTCAATAACATCTTTGGCCTCTTTTGATTTTGCCGTTACTCTGGCCACATCATTACTTTCTTTGTAAGAGTAGGAACCCCAATAGTCTAAATCTGAGCTGAAAATGATAGTCCAGTCAGTTGCTGTTGGTATGGTGAAGATAGAGTAAGTACCAGCAGGTATTTTTGTGCCTCCGAAAGTGACATCCTGATATAGTTTTATCTCTGTAGCTTCATTAGCACCAGTTCTCCATACCTTGTCATAGTCAACAAGCTTGCCGAACACTTCCCGATCCTTTTTTGCAGGGCGGCTGTAGGTCACTTTCATAATGGCTTTCTGATCGCCTTTTCTATCATGGGCAAAATTGTCAGGGAAATAGGCAACATCCAGTGGGCTTTTATCCACACCGCGAAAAGATTGCGCAGACACTGAAACTGATGTGGCTATAATAATTGCCAGAGCAAATGTTAGGTTTTTCATTGTAATTAATAGGTTTTTATTTCACTCCAATTTAGGCTTTAAAATGAAACGGTAGAACAAATTGTTTAAACTATGTCAATATTTGTCAATTGGAAGACGGAGAAAAATTGAACAGCATGTACATTTCTCTTGATTATAAACACTTGAGACAAAACTTTTTATAAAGGTTCAGTATTTCTTTATTGTAAGATGTGAGCAACAAAATTTGCTTTGTAGAAAACAATGTTTCAGTAAAAGATTTCAGTAAATTCATTGAAAATTTCTACTGGTGAGAAATGCCATCAATGCCTTTGTTTTCATTTTCTTTTTCACGAATTCATATGCGCAAAATTCGGAGGATAGTGTAATGACTATAGCTGAAAGGCATACGCATGACTCTACAGAACTGAAGGCGTTGATTTGGCTTGGGGAAAATGCCTCTAAAAATGAATTTAGAAATGCCTACAAGTTTTTTAACCAGGCCCTGCAACTTTCTCTTGAACTGCAAGACCAAAACGCCACCATAGAAATCTATAATTCATTGGCACGGGTCTTTCTCACCAATGGTAATTACGATTCGTCTTTGTTCCACCTTACAGCAGCCCTTGACTTGGCCCAACAAAGCAACAACTTTTTACAAAAGGCAGATGCTTTACAAGGTCTAGGACTATATTTTCTGCGCAGGCGGGAGCTCGATTCTTCTCAATATTATTTTGAGCAAGCATTGGTTGTAGCACAGGCCATCAACAATCATTCAAGTCAGGCCGGAATTTATGTAGACTTGGGTAATGTAGCCCTTGACAGAAATAACAAATTGAGCGCCCTTGAGTACTTTATTATGGCAGCCAAACTGCAAGACAGTCTTGTACATAATCCTGTGGGGCAAAGTGCCGTACTTGCCAATATTGGTAACATACAAAGCGAATTGGGCAATCTGGAAAAGGCCATTACCTATGCGCTGGAAGCCCAAAAGTTAGCTCATGAATCTAACTATGAAAGTGGAAGTGCCTATGCATCACAACTGTTGGGAAGAATATATAGGAAGCAAGGGAAGCTTGATGAATCATTGAAATCTTATATGATTGCGTTGGAATCATACCAGAAAATGGGCGATAAGCAAAGCGAGGCAGGAACGCTAATCAGCATTGGAAATATTTATTATGATCAGGAGGATTTGCCAAAAGCTAAAAGACAATATTTGAAGTCATTGAATCTAGGTAAATCTATAGATAATGGAGCCATAATTAGTTTCGCTTATTCATGTTTGGGCTATGCCTATTATGAAATGCTGCAGTATAAAACAGCCATCGATTATTTCGATTCCTCAAGGGTAGTTGCACTCAATATCAATGATGTATATTCTGTTTTGGATGCTTACAATATGATGTCATCTATTTATAGTGACACTAAAGACTATGAATCTTCGCTGATGAACTTTCGCAGGTATAGCTTTTTGAAAGACAGTTTGATGGATGCAGAAAACCGGGCAGCATCTGAGGAATTGGAAATGAAATACCAAAATGACAAGAAATTGGCTGAAATAGAATTATTGAGGGCAGATCAGGCATTGCAGGCGGCTGCACTAAGCAGACAGCGGGTTTTCCAAATAGGTGCGGGTTTGGTCATTTCCCTGGTCATTATTTTGGCGATAGTACTTATCAACAGAAGCAGGGTGATCAACAGGGGGCTGCGATTGGTAGAGATGGAGCGTGTCAGAAATGAAATTTCCCGTGACTTGCATGACGATATTGGCTCAACGTTAACGAGTATTAATATTTTGAGTGAGCTTTCGCTGAACCAAAATGCTACAGATCAGACTAAACATTTAACTACAATCAATAATCACTCATCCAAAATGATGGAGAGGATGGATGATATAGTTTGGTCAATTAACCCATTGAATGATTCCATTGATCAACTTATCATTAAACTTCGCCAATTTGCAAGTGAGGTATTGGAGCCAAAGGACATTGGGTATGTATTTCAACTAAGCGATGTTGAAGAAGTAGCCATTGATCCTTTTAAGAGAAAACACATTTTCCTGATAGCTAAGGAGGCCATTAATAATGCCGCCAAGTATAGCAATGCAGGTCACGTGCAGATAAACATATCAGTACTTAATGATAGGCTTCACATGGAAATAGTGGATGACGGGAGAGGGTTTGATATGGCAGTGGCCAATGACGGCAATGGATTGGTAAACATACGTGAGAGGGCAAATAAAATAAATGGAGCATTGAAAATTTCCAGTGCTATAGATCAAGGGACATCCATAAGCTTAGAGGTGACCCTCACATAAATAAGGTATAGGAATTAAAGGTATAGTCTTTCAACTTTGGGTGAAAATGAATATTTATGTCTGTTAAAGTAGTTGTATTTGAGGATAATGAGCTTTTAAGAGAAAGCCTTACTACGCTCTTTTCTTTGGATACAAACTATCACTTGGTAGCATCACTTTCTGACGCCAGTCAAGCAACAGCAGTGATTAAAAAATATAATCCTGATGCTGTCTTAATGGATATTGATATGCCTGGAATTACAGGAATCATGGCTGTAAGGCAGATACGAATGGTAAATTCCCTGGTGCCAATAATAATGCTTACAGTCTTTGACGACAACCAACATGTTTTTGAGGCGCTGGGCGCAGGTGCATCAGGTTATTTACTTAAAAAGCATATTTCCACAAAATTGTTTGAGGCTATTAGCGATGTGTTGACAGGAGGTGCTCCAATGAGCCCAAGCATTGCCCGCATGGTGTTATCCTCCATGCAACAAAAACCCGTTGTTCAAAATCCATATCATCTCACAGCTCGTGAAACCCAAATTCTTGCCTCGCTAAGCAAAGGCAATAGTTATAAACTAATTGCCTCAGATATGGAAATCAGTATAGATACTGTGCGAACACATATTAAAAAGATATATGAAAAACTTCATGTGCATTCGCAAACGGAAGCAGTGAGCAAGGCAATTCATGAAAAACTGGTTTAAAATCAACCAAAGCATAATGCGATACCCTAAAATCAAATTAAAATCAAAGAAATACCACCATGAGAGAAATAGCACTGATATTCCACTTTTTAGGTTTGACCATGGGACTGGGCACTAGTTTTGCCCACGCATTTTTAGGCATAATAGTTTCTAAAATGTCAGATGAAGAGGCCTTAAAATTCAGAATGCATTCCCTTGTCTTGAGTAAAATGGGGAATATAGGGATCATATTATTGGTGTTATCGGGTCTCTATCTTATTAGTCCGTATTGGGATGTGATTACATCCCTTCCCTTATTAATAGTAAAACTAGTGTTGGTTGTTGTTTTGATTATATTCATCATAATCATCAATTTATTAACTAAAAAAGCATATAAGGGTGATGCTAAATTGGAATTGATGAAAATGGAAAAGTTTGGTAAGATGACTTTATTAATTGGAGTAGCCATTGTCATTCTCGCAGTCTATATTTTCCATTAATAGTGCGGCATCTTCAACAATCCAGATTTTTTTTAATGTCCCTTAGGAAGTTGAATTCAAGAATTTATAGTGACAATTGATTTTTTGATATTGCTTACCTCTAGCAAGTAGCTTGCTTTGAAGTCATCTCCTTGAATACAGATTGGTATCACATTATCATGCGATACTCCTGAACACATCATTTACCGACATTTGGGTTATGAGAAGTATTTTGCTTTTGGCCCTACTTTTTTTAACCACTGCGCTTTTTGCTCAACAAGATCCGCTTTATGGACAATACCTGTTCAATCCTCTGTTGATTAATCCGGCCTATGCCGGTATCAATAATAATTTCAGTGCTATGGTTGGCTATCGTACCCAATGGGCAGGTTTTGAGGGCCATCCTGAGACCTTTTATGTCAGTGGCAATGCCTCTGTTTTAGAGAATAAAGTGGGGGCAGGCTTACTTGTCATCAACGATCAAGTTGGAAACATTTCCAATACAGAATCCAATCTTGCTTTTTCTTATAAACTCAACTTACGACATGCCGCCTTTAGTTATGGTATGCAAGTCGGCTTCCAACACTACACCACTTCATATGCTGATCTCAATGTTTATGATCAGGGAGATAATGCCTTTATGGGGGGTGAAACCGGAACAAGGATAAATATTGGCGCAGGTGCTGTGCTCACTGGCGACAAATATTTTATTGGTTTTTCGGTGCCCAGGCTGTTGCCAACCACATTTAAAAATGCCGGACAGGAATTTGAATTGTATAACCGCCATTACTATTTACATGTTGCTTATCTGTTTTATTTGTCCGATCGATTGAGGTTTAAACCCACCGCTCTTTTACGCGGGGTAGCTGATGCACCAGCAAACATAGATGTAGCTTTTAACGTGAATATTGACGGCCAATATACCACAGGTTTATTTACCCGTAACCTCAATACTTACGGAGTCTTGTTACAAGCTACCTTCAAAAATCAGTTACGTGCGGGCTACACTTTTGAAATGCCCTCCTCTAATTCGGTAGGTTCTAATTTTAATACCCATGAAGTGAACCTAGGCATCATGCTTTCCATATTTAGCTATCATGAAGAATCGATCAATAATTTCTAAACAATCAATGAAATTGGTTGTTCAACACTTTTGTGTTGGCTATATAATGCTACACCTGGGTGCCTTTTTGTCAAATCTTTACGCACAAACACCATCGTTTGAATGGGCTGGAGGATTTGGTGGCACTGGAAATGATGCGGGATTTTCTATTGCAACTGATGCAGCAGGCAACGTATTTTCAACGGGAAAATTCAGTGGAACCGCGGATTTTGACCCTGGTATAGGCACTTATAATCTTATCTCAGCTGGTAGTGAAGATGCTTACTTGTTCAAGCTAGATGCCTCTGGGAATATGGTTTGGGCTTATGGTTTTGGTAGTACTAGTTTAGATAGAGGACTTTCAATTGCGGTTGATCCATTTGGGAATGTCATTATCACAGGTGAGTTCCGCAATACCATTGATTTTGATCCTGGTCCTGGAACCTTCAACCTAACCGCTCCTTCTGGGCTTGCAGACTTTTTTATATTAAAGTTGGATAATGATGGAAATTTTATTTGGGCGGTATCAATTGGCGACCCAGCTTCAAATGCAGATTTGGCTTATTCTTTAGCTACAGATGATGTCGGTAGTGTATATATTACCGGAATATTTGGGGAAACAGTTGACTTTGATCCGGGAGCTAGTACGTTTCTTTTAACCCCGGTTTCAGGAGGGGGCTTTAGAGATGTATTTATATTAAAATTAGATGAGTCAGGAAATTTTATATGGGCCAAATCAATTGGTGGTACAAGTAGTGATATTGCTTTTGCTCTGACTGTTGATTTATCAAACAATGTAATAATAGGTGGACACTTTTATGGCACTGTTGACTTTGATCCTGGCCCTGGAGTTAATAATATCACTTCCTCCGGCCCCAAAAATCTTTTTATTTTAAAGCTGGACACTAATGGGGATTTTGTCTGGGCAAAAAATTTGATATCAAGTACTTCAGATTTACTCTTGGGAGTAGCTACTGATGCTGACGACAATGTATTTGTAACAGGAGAATTTTTTACTTCAATAGATTTAGATCCCGGCCCAGGCAGTTTTACCGAAACTGAGGTTAGCGGTGGGGATATATTTATTTTGAAGCTAGATGCAGCTGGTGATTTTTTATGGGGGGCGGGAATAGGTGATAATCAAGAGGACAGCGGTAGAGCGATTGCCATTGATGCAGACGGGGATAGTTATTTTACAGGTCATTTTGCGGGAACTGTAGATTTCGATCCCGGGCCGGGTGTTTTCAACCTTAGTTCTACAACTTCAAACACCTACGATATATTTGTAGTCAAATATGATCCGTTGGGCAACTTTCTTTGGGCAGGAAGTATGGGTGGTTTGAGTGATTTTGAATTAGGGGCGGCAATTACTGTTGATAGTCAAGGAAATATCTATATAACTGGTGATTTTTATAATGAAGCAGATTTTGATCCCGGAAGTGGTGTGTTCAATCTTATCGGAAATGGCACCCAAGTAGATGCATTTGTCGTAAAGTTGTCCATAATGCCCACCATTACCTCCTTTTCCCCAACCGCTGGTCCAATTGGTACTTCAGTAATTATCACCGGAACAAACTTTAGCACAACACCAGCAAATAATGTAGTAACATTTAATGGAACCCCAGCCGTTGTTACGGCAAGCACAGCAAACTCCATCACTACTACAGTTCCTGTTGGAGCAACTACTGGAAAAATTTCTGTTAATGTTGACGGAAATACAGCAACAAGTACAGATGATTTCACAATCACTACGGCTCAAAATTTCATTACGCAATGGAACTTAGCCATAACAGGCTCTGGTGCTACTCAACTCTCTTTTGGTACCGCCACAAGTGGCACGGTAAATTACACCTGGCAGGAAATATCACCTGGCAGTGCAACTGGCAGTGGATCGTGGAGTGGATCAACACTTACCATCACCGGCTTACCTGCCAGTGCTACCATTCGTTTGCAAATTGACCCAACTAACTTTCAACGCATCATCATTAACAATGGAACTGATCGTAACCGACTGACTCAAGTCGAACAATGGGGGAGTGCGGCCTGGACGAGCATGCAGACAGCATTTCGAAGTTGTGCAAATCTTCAAATAACAGCTATCGATATTCCCGATTTATCAGGTGTTACAAATATATCGCAGATGTTTCAGGGGTGCTCTGTCTTGAATTCACCATCCAATATCAATGGTTGGAATACGGCTACTGTTACAAACATGTCTAATCTATTTGCTGATGCTGTTGCCTTCAATCAAAATATAGGAGCCTGGAATACGGCAGCTGTTACAAATATGGCTGGCATGTTTATGGGTGCTCTCATGTTCAATCAAAACATTAGCACCTGGAATACTTCGGCTGTTACCAACATGAATAGTATGTTTTATAGTGCCTACCGATTTAACCAAAACATCGGTGGATGGAATACTTCAGCAGTAACCAATATGAGCAGCATGTTTGGATATGCCTATGATTTCAATCAAAACATAGGCACCTGGAATACTGCGGCTGTTACTAACATGAGCCGGATGTTTGAAGATGCCTTTGACTTCAACCAAAACATAGGCGCCTGGAATACTTCGGCTGTTACCAATATGACTGGTATGTTTATCGATGCCTACGCATTCAACCAAAACATAGGCAACTGGAATACCGCAGCTGTTACCACTATGGAGCGCATGTTTGATTTTGCTACTACCTTTAACCAAAACATCGGTGGATGGAATACTGCGGCTGTTACCGATTTGAGAGGCATGTTTGCCGATGCGGGGAACTTTAATCAAAACATTGGTGCCTGGGTCTTAAATTCGGCCGTTAGCATGAGCAACATGTTTAACAATAGTGGCCTCGATTGTAATAACTATTCAGCCACGTTAGTTGGCTGGAGTGCTAATCCATCCACACCAAACGGCAGAACACTAGGGGCAATTGGAAGGCAATATGGCACCGATGCTGTAGCGGCAAGAACTAATTTGACTGCCGCAAAAGGTTGGACAATTACTGGGGACATACCTATTGTTGGTGTTTGTAGTCCCGTTACAGTACCCACCATTACCAGTTTCACCCCCGGCACTGGCCCAATCGGTACTTCGGTCATTATTTCAGGCACAAATTTCAGTGCTGTTTCAGATGATAACATCGTCATGTTCAATGGTATTAATGCCGAGGTGACTGCCAGCACTAACTCTAGTATTACCGCTGTTGTTCCATTTGGAGCCACAACCGGGCTCATTACTGTTACTGTTAGCGGCAATACGGCCACAAGCGCAACTGATTTTATTGTAACAAGTGCCTTGGTACAAATGAACGATATCACCGTACAGGATTGTGATCTTCAATTTACAGATTCGGGAGGGTTGTTGGATTATGGCTCTGATGAAGATTATACGGTTACATTTCTTCCAGTAAGCAGTACTGATAAGGTGCGGGTTTCATTTCTGTCCTTTTCAACGGAGAGTTGCTGCGATATCCTATCAGTTTATGATGGTCCGAACGCCACTTTTCCTTTGATAGCCACACTTTTTGGCAATATTTCTCCTGCTGATATAACAGCCACAAGCCCTGGTGGTGAATTGACTTTTGTTTTTAACTCAGACGGTGACGTGGAGGATCTTGGGTGGGAAGCGCTTGTTTCCTGTATTCCTGCTACACCACCAGCCACTATTAATATTTCTGCTCAACCTTCAGATGCTTTAGTTTGTGAAGGGGAAAATGCATTATTGAATACTCTCGCAACAGGCACCACTAATCTTACCTATCAATGGCAGGTTTTTGACGGTTCAGTTTACAATGATATTATTGATGGCGGAGGCTATTCTGGAGTTACAACAGCAAACCTGCTGGTCAATACTACTGGCAATTTTGGTGGAGCTTCCTATCGTTGTCGTATCAGTGGGGATTTTGTAACTGATGTATTTACCAACACAGCATCCCTGGCTATCAATGCATTGCCCCCAGCCCCAATAGTAACACCGGGCACAAATTGTGGCATAGGAGTCGTAACTTTATCTGCCAATGGCGGCACGGATGGGCAGTACCGTTGGTATGATGTAGCTATTGGAGGAACGGCAATTTCCGGTGAAGAGAACGGTCTGTTTATGACACCAGCAATTTCAACTTCCACCACTTATTATGTAAGTATAAATGATGGCTCATGTGAAAGTGTACGTGCGCCTGTTTTGGCTGAAATATTAACAGTGCCAGCAAATCCTACTGTTACTTTTGGTGTCAACTGTGGCACTGGAGCTGTAACCTTATCTGCCATTGGCGGCATGGACGGGCAGTACCGTTGGTATGATGTGGCTATTGGAGGAACGGCAATTGCCGGTGAAGAGAATAGCATTTTTATGACACCTGTAATTTCAGCTTCCACCTCGTTCTATGTGTCTATCGATAATGGAACATGTGAAAGCACACGAGTAGCTGTAGATGCAATTATTAATGCTGTTCCGGCCAAACCTACTATTTCAGTTTCTGGGAACTTAACAATTTGTGATGGGGATTTTGTCACACTGTCCGGACCTAACGCAGAGGGTTATTTATGGTCAAATAATGATAGCGGGCAACAAATCAATGTCATTGCCTCGGGGAGTTATACTTTAGTAATATTTGATGAACATGGCTGCGAAAGTCCGGTCTCTGACCCGATACAAGTTATCGTTGAAGCGTGTGTTGTCAATCAGCCACCAATTATAAACCCAACACCATTAGTAACATCCATTGGAGGGATCATCACACTTGACCTCATGTCCATAATCTCTGATCCTGATAATAATATTGACTTTACCAGTCTTGCTGTTTCAAGCCAACCAATAAGTGGTGCCTCTGCTGTTATCGAGGGAACAGAACTTATCTTAAATTATGGTGGTGTTGCCTTTTCTGGCAATGATCAACTGACTTTAGAAGTTTGTGACCTTCTGTCAAGTTGTATTCAGCAGGCCATTACAATAGAAGTAACAGGCGATGTAATCATTTATAATGCCATTTCCCCTAATAGTGATGGACTAAATGACTTTTTATTTATACAATACATAGACATAATAGAAGGTGCGGCAGAAAATAAATTGACAATTTATAATCGTTGGGGGGATGTTATTTTCAAAGTTGATAATTATAACAACACCTCCAATGTTTTTAAAGGTGTCAGTGATACTGGCAAGCCTATTCCTTCGGGGATATATTTTTACGAACTGAAATTTAAATCTGGAAAGTCCCCAAAAACTGGCTATCTCACATTAAAACGCTGAACAAAGTGCTTTAGCCAGGTTATTTATGTAGGAGAAAAGTACCCATAGACCTCTTGCCTTCTACCACTACAGACTTCCACGGTTCTGATAAGAAAAGCCCTGCCTGGGCAAAGGTGACATCAATTTTAGAACCTTCTAACAAGTAGGTGAATGCGCCAATGTCTTTTGTATTTATACCTACATTAGTGGCCATTCTTATGAGCATGATTCCTCCAGGTCTCAATACTCTGGATAACTCAGACAGCATCAATTTAAATTCATTTTCATTGGTAGCGAAGTGAAGTACCGCCATGCAAATAACGCTATCAAAGTAGCCGTCTTTATATGGCAGCTCGTTCAGGTTTTCAACCTGAAGTTGATCAATAGGAATAGTTTTATAAGTCATCCGGGCCATTTTTATTGCCATAGGATTGATGTCAACACCATAGACTTCCAATCGGTTATTTACAAAATATTGTAGGTTTCTCCCCTCTCCACATCCAGCATCTAAAATTCTTTTCGTGTTATCAAATGTTCCTTTCAGAATTTGATCCAGTAAGTAGATATCAACATTACCAATAAGGTTATTTAACTCCTTCTGATGCATTTTTTAAAGCTTTTTTAAATTCTTTCTTTCCATGTTCAATGACTTCAGCCGCTCTATAGAATTCAAATGTTCCGCATGTATTTCTTGAAATTTTTACTAGAACATCCGGTCGATTGATTTCTAAAATGTAATCTGATATCCTGTCCTGCATAAGGTCAACCGAACTTGCCACCAAATCAAAATAGCTCAACCTTTTAGGTTTGGATTCAGTTGGAAAAAAACTGTTCCATTTTTCTATCAGCTCAGCAAATCTCCCATTAGATTTTTCTTCTATTTTTTTCAAAGTGTTTTTGATATTGGCATTTACATCAGAAACGACTAAAATATCATTACCATGCCTTTTTACATGAGATATCGGGATTGGGTTATAAACACCTCCATCTACCAGCTCAACTCCATCTATAAGGCTTGGTTTTAATACTGAAGGAATGGCCGCAGAAGCACGCAATGCAGTGAATAACTCTCCTTTTTTAAAAACAACTTCCTTTTTACCCACTATGTCAGTGGCAATAATTGACATAGGAATATTCAGTTCTTCAATGTTTCTGTCATCAATGAATTTTTTCATTTCATTGAATACTTTTTCACCCCTGACAAATCCCTGTGTGCTTAAAGTAAAATCCATCAGCTTAAAAACATCAACCCGGTCAAGGTTAGATACCCATTCTTTAAACTCTGTGAGCTTGCCAGCGGCATAAACGGCACCAACCACAGCGCCCATTGAGCTTCCTGATATAGAGTCAATACTATAGCCCTCTTCTAAAAGTCCTTCTATCACGCCAATGTGAGCCACTCCTCTGGCACCACCACTTGATAAAACTAATGCTACCGATTTGCTCATATACTTTTGTATTTATCTAAATTTAACATTACTGTTGGCGCTATAAATTTATTCATTTTAAGTTTTAACTATTCGTATGAATCCAGGTATTAAAAAAAGATTCAATAAGCTTCAAGATCAAAAAAAAGTACTTGCAGATAAAGTTCAAAATTTAAATCATGAGCAAATCAATAGCAAAGTAAATAGTGACGGATGGACTTTAGGGCAGGTGTATTACCATCTCTTTCTAGTTGAAGATGGTACTTTTAAATATTTGGCAAATAAGGTAAAGGAAATCCCCGCATTGGAGTCAAGGGATATCAAATCAACATACAGGTTCTGGCTATTAAAATTTTTTCTGGCCATGCCATGGAAATACAAGGCACCAAGAACTGTCAGCGAAACCATTCCTGATGACATTGATATTGAAGAAGTACTGAGCAACTGGACTGATATCAGGGATAAGTTTAGTCTTTTGCTTACAGCTCAGGAAGATAGATTTTTAAAAAAGAAAGTATTCAAACACCCTCGGATTGGTTATATCGACTTTTATCAGACCATTGAATTTATCGAGGCCCATCATCAGCATCATTTGAGACAGATTAATAACCTTTTATCAAAAATTTAGTAATCAAAATAGTCGCTAAGAATCAAGTGGCAGCCTTTTTCATTACCTTAAGCTATTCTTTAACCATTAAATTATGAAACACCTTTTACTACTTCTTACCTGCATTTCTACCCTATCGTTAGGGCAGAATAAACTTCAAACTCCTGATGAATTTTTGGGGTACACATTAGGTGAGCGCTTCACCCGACACCATGCTGTGGTTGACTACTTTGAATATGTAGATCAAACTATGGATAATGTAATTACCCAAAAATATGGAGAGACCTATGAGCACAGACCATTAATGGTGGCTATTTTAAGCTCACCGGAAAATATGGCGAAGCTTGATGAAATTAGAATTAACAATTTAAAAAGAGCCAAATATCAGGAAGGCCAGGCTACTGATGATGGTATTGCCATCGTTTGGTTGAGTTATAACATTCATGGTAATGAATCATCATCAACCGAAGCCTCTATGCGCACCTTACACGCACTGGCCGACCCTAATAACGCGCAAAGTAAAGAGTGGTTGAAGAACACCATAGTAATTATGGATCCATGTATCAATCCTGATGGCAGGGATAGGTATGCAAATTATTACAACCAATATGGCAATAAGAATTATAATGCAAATGGTGATGATATAGAACATCATGAAGAATGGCCTGGCGGCAGAGCCAATCATTACCTGTTTGATCTAAATAGAGACTGGGCATGGCAAACACAAATAGAGTCGATGAACCGTTCGAAAATATATCATACGTGGATGCCTCATATCCATGTAGATTATCACGAGCAAGGGTATAACAATCCGTATTACTTTGCACCTGCAGCCAAGCCTTTGCACGAGGTTATCACACCATGGCAAAAAGAGTTTCAGGTATCAATAGGGAAAAACCATGCTAAATATTTTGACAAAGAAGGCTGGCTTTATTTCACTAAGGAAAGTTTTGATTTGCTATATCCAAGTTATGGTGATACTTACCCCACATACAATGGTGCCATTGGTATGACCTACGAGCAAGGTGGTGGCGGATATGGAGGTCTTGGTATAATCACAGAATATGGTGACACTTTATCTCTTAAAGACAGAATAGCACATCATTATACCACAGGTATCTCAACTGTAGAAATAGCATCTAAAAACGCTGCCCAACTTGCTGGTGAATTTAAAAGCTACTACGAACAGAACCTCTCTAATCCTTTTGGAAAGTATAAGTCATATATCGTTAAAAATGACAATCAAGATAAGCTTGACAAGCTTGCAGAGTTTTTAGACAAGAATTTTATCAAATATGGTTCTGTCGGATCATCCAAAAGCTTAAAGGGCTTCAGCTATAAAAATGGTGGTGAAGTTACCTTTTCAGTTGACTCAAAAGATTTGGTGATTAATACTTATCAACCAACATCAAGATTAATCACTGCCTTATTTGAGCCTAGTGCAAAATTACAGGATTCATTGACCTATGATATTACCGCCTGGTCAATGCCCTATGCGTATGGTTTGGAGGCTTATGCCACAACAGTTAAGGTAGACTATGATAATGCTTTTAAAAAAGAAGAAATAAAAACATTGGCAGATGGGAAACCATATGCCTATGCTGCCAAATATAACAGCCTTGCAGACGTGAAATGGTTAGGTCACTTATTAAACTCAGGTGTTAATGTGCGGGTGGCTCAGCAAGCAATAACCGTTGATGGTAAGAAGCTGGAGCGGGGCAGTCTCATAATCACTAGAAGAAATAACGAAAATTTTTCGAAGGGCATAGATGATTTCATCAGAACTTCGGCTAAGCAATATGGAATTGAATTATTGAGTTTAGCAACAGGGTTTTCGGATAGTGGTGTAGATTTAGGTTCATCAAGTATTGCAAAAATAGACAAGCCCAATATTGCTGTAGTTGCCGGACCACAAACCAGGTCATTGAGTTATGGTGAAATCTGGCATTTTTTCGAGCGCCAGCTCGATTACCCTATTACAAGTATTGGTACTGATTATTTTAACCGTGTTGATCTTAATAAATATAACGTACTAATTGTGCCAAATGGCTACTACAGCTTATTTAGTGAGGGTACATTGAAAAATGTGAGTGAGTGGGTAAGGAATGGAGGTAAGTTAATTGTGATGGGCAATGCTCTCAATTCATTTAAGGATAAGGATGGTTTTGGCATTAAGGAATATTTGGATGACAAAAAGAAGAAAGATGATAAGCCAACTACTGAGTCATTATTAAAACCTTATGAATCCCTGGAAAGAGAAGGTTTGAAGAGCTCAATATTTGGTGCCATATTTAAAATCAGACTAGATAACACGCATCCTTTGGCTTATGGCTATGGAACAGAGTACTATTCCTTGAAAACTGATGAGATGCGCTTAAGTTTTCTAGAAAACGGTTCTAACGTAGGCGTGATTAGAGGAAAGGCAAGGCCTGTTACTGGGTTTGCAGGTTCTGAGGCACTAGATAACCTGGATGATAGCCTGGTATTTGGTGTAGAGCCTAAAGGTAGAGGACAAGTGATCTATATGGTAGATAACCCATTGTTCAGAGGCTTCTGGGAGAATGGAAAGCTGCTATTCTCCAATGCCGTGTTTATGGTGGGGAATTAACAGCACAAGTCTAATTAAAACAAAAAACCCTGACCGATCAGTCAGGGTTTTTTGTTTTATTGAAGTTCTATTTCCTCACCAAACTTATTGAGTATCTGAAACTCTGTTACGGCCAGTGAAGAATCTTGGATAAGTTTTATCCATTTGAAATAGCGGAGATACCATTTTAACCTTCTTGACATAGTGCCTTTGGTAAAGAAGGCATAAATGAAAGGATGAAGAACCACAGTAATGTCTTTCTCATTTTGCTGTGTAAGCAAGTAGTCAATATTACTTTCTATCTGATCAGAAATCATGATAGAAGCGCTGATCTTACCAGTACCATTACAAGTAGGACAAACCTCCTTGGTGGTGATGTTCATCTCTGGTCTTACTCGCTGACGTGTAATCTGCATCAATCCGAATTTGGATAGCGGAAGCACTGTGAATTTGGAACGGTCTGGAGCCATCTCATCCTTCATTATCTTATGGATGAGCTTCTTGTTGTCCATCTTCTTCATGTCGATAAAATCAACAACGATAATGCCTCCCATATCACGCAGCCTAAGCTGACGTGCTATTTCCTTAGCCGCCTCTATATTTACTGATAGTGCCGTGGCTTCTTGTCCTTCTTCTTTGTTGGACTTATTGCCGCTATTTACATCAATAACATGAAGTGCTTCAGTGTGCTCAATGATCAGGTATCCACCACCTTTAAGACTTACAGATTGTCCAAAAGCAGATTTGATTTGTTTTTCAACACCAAAGACCTCAAATATTTTGGCCTTACCATTGAAGAGCTTAACGATTTTCTCCTTATCTGGTGCGATTTTATGAATGTAGTTTTTTACTTCATCGTAGATCTCCTGATCATCAATATGAATGTTATCGAATGATTCATTCAGTACATCTCTGAGTATGGTTGATGCCTTACCCATTTCACCAATTACCCTATCTTTAGGTTTGGCAGTCTTTAGGGTTTGAGCACCATCAAGCCATAATTTTGTTAAATTTCTTAGGTCAGCATCAAGTTCTTTTACCTCTTTGCCTTCGGCAACGGTACGAATGATAACCCCAAAATTTTCAGGTTTGATAGACGAAACGAGACGTAATAGCCTCTTGCGCTCTTCAGCGCTGGTTATTTTTTTAGATACATTTACTGTGTTCGAGAACGGAACCAGTACGAGGTATCTGCCCGGAATTGACAACTCACAAGATAGTCGTGGACCTTTTGTTGAAATAGGCTCTTTTACAACCTGAACAAGAATCTGCTGATTTTTAGAAAGAACATCAGAGATCTTTCCATGCTTATCTATTTCAGGTTGAATATGGAATTTGTCCAGCTTGCCGGAGAAATCCTTTCTGTTTAAGGCTCTTTTGGTATAACCCTGAAGCGAATTAAAATTCGATCCTAAATCGAGATAGTGCAAAAAAGCATCTTTTTCATAGCCAATGTCTATGAAAGCAGCATTTAGACCCTGAACCACCTTACGGACAGTGCCAAGGTAAATGTCTCCTACAGTAAACTTATTTCCATCTTCTTCATGATGGAATTCAACAAGACTTTTATCTTTTAAAAGGGCTATACGACATCCGTTTTGAGTTGAATTAATAATTAATTCGTTACTCAAAATACTTTTGTTTAAGTGAAAAAATGGATGCTATAGTAAGAATCTCCCGCTATTTAAGCGGGAGAGAAAGATTACTTCTTCTTGTGTCTGTTCTTTCTTAATCTCTTCTTTCTCTTGTGAGTGGCAATCTTATGTCTTTTTCTTTTTTTACCGCAAGGCATAACTTTAATTTTTTTATCCGCCAGCTGACGGATGGTTTAACAATATTTTATTTATTCTATTTCACTAAGATATGAGTCAACCGTAGCTTGCACTGCGGGATCACTATCTAAAGATTTAACAAGTATAAACTGCTCTTTAGCCTTTTCTTTATTGCCGATTTCCAAATAACTCACCCCTAAAAAAAACTGAGCCTGGGTGTTGTTAGGATAAAGCTGCGTGAGTTTAGAAAAACGTTCCACTGCTTTATCATGCTGTCCTGACTGCATTGAAAGAATCCCTAAATTGAACATGGCTTGCTCATTTTCAGGATCATTCTGCAAGATTTCCCTAAGCATCATAATACCCTGCATGGGGTTAGATGTGCTTAGATAAGTCATCGCCAGTTTATTTTTAGCCTCAAGGTTATCAGGAGATTGTTCTAACACCTTATTGAAGTAAAACCTAGCCTTTTCGCCAAGCATCTCCTGCTTTTGCTTATCCATAGCAAAACCATAAGCGTCATAATAAACATCTCCAGCTCTTAACCAGTTGGCTTCACCCGGTGATTTATCGGCAATAATTTCAATGAACTTGGCTGCACTATCAAACTTATTGGCCTCTATATACAGCCTGGCCAAAGAGTCTGCAAAGATAATACTTTTTTCTACATTTTCTGCAACCCTTATATTTTCCTTTAATTTATCCGCTTGCTCTTGAAGCTCTGGTTGAAGCTCTTCTGTGTGGGTATCGCCACTAGGGGCTTCCGTTGATGTGGTAGTTTCTGATGACTCAATGTCATTTTTGTCATTGTCAACAACCACCCGTGGAAGGCTAAATATAAGTACTACAAGTAGGGCAGCACTAAAAAATAAAATGATCCTCGTTCTAAGCATATCACCAAATTAGGGGGCAAAGATCGAAGATCACTTTAACAAAAGAAAATTAAGCAGGTAATTAAGCGTGAGTCTCTTTTACCTTTTTACTCTTTTTAATTTTTTCTACAAATACCTTTGAAGGTTTAAAACTCGGAATAAAGTGCTCATCTATAACGATGGCCGTGTTTTTAGAAATATTTCTCGCAATTTTCTTCTTTCTCTTCTTGTTCACAAAACTGCCAAATCCTCTCACATAAATATTGTTACCATCAGCCATAGATCCTTTAACAATGTTAAAGAAAGCTTCAACAGTAACAGAAACGTCCTCTTTTGGTATCCCAGTTTTATCCGCTATTTCGGAAATTACTTCTGCTTTAGTCACTAATTTTTAATTTTGGTTAAGTCAAAAAAATGATCAGCAACAGCTAACTTGTTGCTAATGAGCAAATTTACTCCCTATAATCTCAATTAAAAATCAAATTTGTAAAAAAACTGACATGGTAATAATCACACTTAAATTGAATAAACTGTTTTGACAAAAGACTTTTTTAACCGCCAAATTTTAGACTGGTATAGCCGAAATAGGCGTGATTTACCATGGAGACAGACAAGAAATCCATATCATATATGGCTCTCAGAGATCATTTTGCAACAAACCAGGGTAAATCAGGGTTTGCCCTATTATTTGAAGTTTGTTAGCGAATATCCAACTGTGAAGAACTTAGCTAATGCAGAGGAAAGAGATGTTTTGCGCGTTTGGCAGGGGCTAGGTTATTACTCTAGGGCAAGAAACTTACATAAGTGTGCAAAAATAATTTCTGAAAATCATGGAGGAAACTTCCCGAAGACCTTCAATGAGCTCCTGAAATTGCCTGGAATTGGAAATTATACAGCGGCTGCAATAGCTTCAATTGCCTTCGGTGAAAAGGTGGCGGTTGTAGATGGAAATGTCTATCGGGTGCTGTCAAGGGTTTACGGGATTGACAGCGACATTTCTTCAGGCAAGGGGCAGAGAGTTTTTCAGGAAAAAGCCAATGACTTGATCTCTGATAAATACCCAGATGAATTTAATCAGGCACTTATGGAGTTTGGTGCTTTACAGTGTGTACCTAAGAGTCCGGATTGTACGGCATGTCCTTTTCATGCAAACTGCTTTGCAAGGCAGAATGATTTACAGGCACGGCTTCCTGTTAAAATAAAGAAGGTAAAAGTCAGAAAACGATATTTTAATTATATCGCTTTTGAAATGGATGGTAAATTGGCGCTAAAAGAAAGAAGTGGCAATGACATCTGGCGCGGATTGTATGACTTTCATTTGATAGAAACCGAGCAAACTCAGCATTGGGAAGAATTGCTTGATGCTGATATAATAGGTATTATAAAAGAGGGCATTCACTCCGTAGATGAGAGTAATGAATACAAACACATTTTAACACACCAACGAATATTTGCGAGGTTTTATACCATCAGGCTGCGCAAGAGTATTGATACCAGAATATTAAATGACTGGGGATTAGTATTTTACACATTAGATCAGGTTTTGGAATTGCCCAAGCCAGTATTAGTTTCTACATATTTGAACGCAGCCTTTTTTTAGCTAGTTTTATTAAAGATTCTATAACTTTGCTAATAATTAAAAAGTATTAGATATGTCTGGAGTAAATAAAGCAATAATAGTAGGAAGATTAGGCAAAGACCCTGAAGTGAGACATCTTGAAAATGGGGCCGCTGTTGCAAACTTTCCTGTTGCTACGTCTGAGACTTATAAAGATAGAAACACCGGAGAGCGTAAAGAGCAGACTGAATGGCACAATGTTGTTTTGTGGAGAGGGCTAGCAGAGATAGCTGAAAAGTACCTTAATAAAGGAGACATGGTGTATATTGAAGGAAAGCTAAGAACACGCTCTTGGGAGAAGGATGGTGTAACACGTTATACTACAGAAATAGTAGGTGATAACATGACCATGCTTAGCCCTAAAGGATCAAATGAAGGTGGCCAGCCAACGGATGGTGGGTCATCAATGCCGCAGCAACAAACGCAGAATACTGCTTCTACTCCAGCTGGAGATATTGCCTTGGAGGACGAATCGGATGATTTGCCCTTCTAATGTTGGACTAAAACCAAAATATTGGAAACAACCATAGACGAACCTCCCAGTCAGATACTTCTAGAAGCCTTATTTTCAGGACAGTCACTGTTCTACATCGTCAGCGGGATAATTTTGGTGATGCTACTTATCATGTCAGCACTTATTAGTGGTTCTGAGGTGGCATTCTTTTCTCTAACTGCCAAGGACATTAATCAGTGTAAGGAAAGTGAGGATCCTAAAGACCATAAGCTGGTAGACCTTATTAAGCGGCCTAAATTGCTACTGGCCACAATTCTTATAATGAACAACTTTGTGAATGTAGCGGTAGTAACACTTGCAGCTTTTGTGGCATGGGAAATAGTAGGAACTAAACAGCTTGACGTAATTTCAACTTCGATTTTAACTGCTGTTACTACCCTAGTATTATTATTTTTTGGAGAGGTTTTGCCTAAACTATATGCTACTCCCAATAATTTAAAATTCTCAAAGATGACAGCTCCAATGCTAAAAGTATTGGAAGTAATCCTAAGACCACTTTCAGTGATATTAATGACATTGAGTAATGTGATAGAGAGCAGGTTTGAAAAGAAAGGTTATGACATTTCTGTGGAAGAATTGCATCATGCTTTAGAGATAACTACTACCAATGAAGAAACTACCGAAGAGGAAAAGGATATCCTTAGAGGAATAGTAAACTTTGGAACGCTCACGGTAAAGCAGGTGATGAAATCCAGAATGGATATCACAGCCTTTGATACGGAAATGGATTTTCATGACCTGATGGACAAAGTCAATAAATCAGGGTTTTCTAGGGTTCCTGTCTTCACCGAGACCATTGATAAGATTGATGGTATCTTGTATATCAAAGACTTGCTTCCTTATATAGAAAAGGATGAGACTTTTGACTGGAAGAGCCTGCTTAGACAGGGATTTTTCGTTCCTGAAACTAAGAAGATAGATGGTCTTCTAAGGGATTTTCAGGAAAAACGGGTTCACATGGCCATTGTTGTTGATGAATATGGCGGGACCTCAGGCCTAATTACACTGGAAGATATTATTGAGGAGATTGTAGGTGAGATAAATGATGAATTTGATGATGAGGATATTCCTTATGATCAAATAGATGACAATACTTACCTTTTTGAAGGCAAAACCACATTAAATGATTTCTGTAAGATTACGGAAGAAGCACCTTCAACTTTCGAGAAAATAAAAGGGGAGAGTGAATCTTTAGGAGGGTTACTTTTAGAGATTAACACAAAATTACCATCATCGGGCGAAAAGATTTATTTTGATAAGTTCGTATTTACAGTAGTGGCCGTGGATATGAAAAAAATTAAAAAAGTAAGAGTATTCATAAAGAAGGAAAATGAACAGGAAGCTCAGGATGCACAAGACTAATTACTATTTACTACCCGTTTTCATTGTTTTATTCTTTGCTTGCCAGACTGAATATTTACCAAAACCAAAAGGCTACAATCGCTTTGACATGCCCAAGCATGAATATGTATCTCTGCCAGATACATTTCCTTACAAATTTGAATATTCAAAGCACGCCAAGTTATTAAACGATACATCCTGGATATCAGAGCGTTTTTGGATTGAACTGTATTACCCTCAATACAAGGCCAATATTCATCTAACTTATAAGGTTGTGAATAACAGTGATTCATTAAAGGAGTATTTGGATGATGCTTATTTCCTTACTGCCAAGCATCAGATAAAGGCTTATGCCATAGACGAAAGTATTACAAAGACGCCTTCAGGCAAAACGGTAGTTTATGCAGAGCTGGAAGGCGAAGTTCCCAGCCAGTTTCAATTCTTCTCAACCGACTCAACTTTAAATTTCCTAAGAGGCGCTCTGTACTTTAACACTCAGGTAAATAATGACTCCCTTAAGCCTGCTATCGAATTTGTTAAGGTGGACATTGTGAATATGATGAACACATTGGAATGGAGGTTTAAGGAGACGAATACCTTATAATTTTTCTTTTTTTAGTTAGTTTGGGTCGTGAATAATTTTTTCGATACCAAAATTGAATTTCTTAAAGGTGTAGGCCCCCAAAAGGGAACCTTACTCAACAAGGAGCTCAATATATTCACTTACGGAGACCTGATTCAATACTATCCTTTCAGGTACGAAGACCGCACCAAATTTCATAAAATAGCTGAGGCCAATGGCAGTATGCCATACATCCAGATAAAGGGTAAGCTGAGACATTATGAAATGCTGGGTTCACCTCGAAAACGGAGACTGGTTGCACACCTTGTCGATGATACCGGAGAAATAGAATTAGTGTGGTTTCAAGGAGCACAGTGGGTACTGAAAAAACTTCAACCAGGGGTTGAGTATGTTGTTTTTGGTAAGCCCAACTTGTTTGGTTCAAAACTAAATATTGCTCATCCTGAAATTGAATTGGCTACCAAGCAGAATATTGAGACTTCTTATCTGCAGCCGGTTTACTCTACTACAGAAACGCTCAAGCGAAAATATATCGATAGTAAGGCCATTTCAAAAATGCAGAGAACTTTGCTGGCTGAGGCACTCAAAAGGCTAAAGGAGACTTTGCCCATAGCTTTGCAGCAGCAGTATGCTTTAATGACTAAGCCTGCAGCCATTTCTAATATTCATTTTCCTGAAAATCAGGAGTTATTGTTTAAGGCTCAATTCAGGCTAAAGTTTGAAGAATTGTTTTATGTACAGATCAGGTTACTGAAACTCAAACTAACCCGCATCGATAAGTTTAAAGGTATTGTCTTTGATCACGCTGATTTGCTCAACACATTTTATAATGAACACCTGCCTTTTGATTTGACTAATGCTCAGAAGAGGGTGATCAAAGAGATTTATGCCGATATGCGCTCGGGAAAGCAGATGAATAGGTTGCTGCAGGGTGATGTGGGCAGTGGTAAAACCATTGTAGCATTCATTTGCATGCTCATAGCCATAGGCTGCGATACTCAGGCGGCACTTATGGCGCCAACGGAAATTCTTGCCACCCAGCACTATCATGGTCTTAAAGATTTTGCTGATAAAATGGGGCTTAGGATTGCCCTGCTTACAGGGTCTTCCAAAAAAAGTGAACGCAGAATTATTCATGATTACCTGAAATCTGGAGAGCTGCATATTTTGGTTGGTACTCATGCATTGTTGGAAGAGGTGGTACAGTTCAAAAGGCTTGGTCTTGCGATAGTGGATGAACAGCACCGCTTTGGTGTGGCGCAGCGATCAAGGCTATGGCAAAAGAATGAAGGGCTATTTCCCCACGTTTTGGTAATGACAGCCACCCCTATTCCGCGGACATTGGCAATGACACTCTATGGTGATCTTGATATTTCCACCATTGATGAACTTCCTGCAGGCCGAAAACCGATTATGACAGTGCATCGATATGATGCCAACAGGCTAAAGGTGAATAGCTTCATCAAGGAGCAAGTTGATATGGGAAGGCAGGTTTATGTGGTTTATCCATTGATTGAAGAATCTGAAAAGCTGGATCTTAAGGATCTGATGGATGGTTATGAAAGTGTTGCTCGTGCTTTTCCTGATATTCCCTTGAGCATAGTTCATGGTAAGATGAAGCCTGATGCCAAGGAATATGAGATGCAGCGTTTTGTGAAAGGAGAAACCAAAATTATGGTGGCGACTACGGTTATAGAGGTAGGTGTAAATGTTCCTAATGCATCGGTGATGATTATTGAAAATGCAGAGCGGTTTGGGCTGGCGCAGTTGCACCAGCTAAGAGGACGTGTTGGTAGAGGCGCAGATCAATCTTACTGTATCCTTATTTCGGATTATAAATTGTCAAAAGAAGCACGTATTAGAATTGACACCATGGTACGTACCAATAACGGTTTTGAAATAGCGGATACGGATTTACAATTGCGTGGTCCTGGTGATTTAATGGGCACCCAACAAAGTGGTGTCTTGGATTTGCTGATTGCAGACTTAGGCAAAGACGGCAAAATATTGCAAGCCGCCAGAGGTGCCGCTCAAGAAATACTCGATAAAGACCCTGAATTAACCAGCCCTGAAAACCAAAATATAAGAATCCAGGTGGCTTCCATGAAGAAAACGGCTATTAATTGGAGTAGGATAAGTTAGCATATTTAATTTCTTCCATCAGAAATATTTAAAAATGGAATCCGCTCAATTGATGAATTTAATATTTAAGCATTATCAGGATTACATTTTTTAAAAACATCTTTCAAAGGGCATTAAAGCATTAGGGTGGATCAAACTCCTTAGAATGTTATTTTACACTTTAATGAATTAAAAAACTTTTAATTCATTCATAATCAACGACTCAGAAGTCCATTTCCATATGAAAACTGAAAACTAATGCCTATCTTAATCGATTAAAATGGTTCATATTACATAAAAAGCAGAAGTGTTGGCTCAAAATTTTAACTAATCAGGACGCACTCTTGGGTCTGTTTCTGATAAAATGTATTGCTCGTTTTAAGCGAAAAGGGAAAATGGTCATGTACAATCTGCCAATTCAAGGCTCAACCAAACAAGAATATGTGCATTTTAAGATTTAATAAAATTGATAAGAATATATGAGGTATTTAAAGGTAATCGTATAAGCTGGGAATAGATTCTGAATGGTTATGAAAAAACTTCTCTTAACATATTTATTTCTTGTGCCCTCGCTGATGGCATTTGGGCAAATCACTTATAACGTCACTACAATAACAGAGTTGAGAAATGCCATTATATCGGCAAACTCAGATGGAGCTGTGAGTATTATTAACCTTGAAAATGCTTCTTATACAGTAGGTCGGTTTGGTAACGGGCCCGATGGTGGCGGTATTGCTTTCCCTGAGATTACAGAAAACTTTGACCTAATAATTAATGGTGATGAATCAGACATTACCGTTGCTACAACTGGAACCTATCGGCTTTTTTATGTGACTTCAACTGGAAGGTTGATCCTTAATAAACTGTTTTTGTATAATGGCCAGCCAGAAGATGATTATGCTGCTGGAGCGGTGTATAATGAGGGTTATTTAGAGGCTAATAATGTCTTGTTCCAAGGTCACCGGTCGGGAGGTAATGATGGAAACAATGCAGGGGCAATATACAATGAAGGAGATGCATATTTTAGAACGTGTGAGTTTGTATCCAATGTTGCTCAAGGCTTAGGTGGTTTAAGAGGTGGAGCTATTTTCAATACAGGCCTATCTAGTACGCTTACGGTAGAACAATGTACTTTTTATCAAAATTCAGCCATAGGAAGAGGCAGCGCTTTAGGCATAAATAATGGTTCTGTAGATGTGATAAATTCTACTTTTTACGAAAATACCGATGAAGCTATTTATCTCGCTGGAGGTCAATTGGTTTTAAATAGTTGCACAATTTCCGGAAATGAAGCCAATAATTTTGGGGGGGACAATGGCACTGTAGTAAACGAAGGAGGAAGCCTTTTTCTCAGATATAATATTATTGGACAAAATGAAACTTCAGGTGGCAGCTTGGTAATAACTGATCCGAATGTTTATGATATAAAAGGCTCTTTTACAGATTTTGGTTACAATGTCATTGGCCAATTCAATACTGGTTCCTTAGCAGGGACTTCTGTTAATACAAGTATTCTCTTTTTCGATTTTCCAGGCTTTGGGTATAATGGTTCTTCTATTGTTAGGACCATTCCTATATTGGCCAGCAGCCCGGCATTGGACTTTGTTCCCACCAGTCAAGGGAGCCTCCCAGGTTACGATCAAAGGGGCTATGTGTATGAGGGCGCAGCTGCAGATGCCGGTGCGTATGAATTGAACGGTACAACAATTACTTCCATCGCTACCGGCAATTGGAGCGAAGCTGGAATCTGGAGCAATAATGATGGCCCATTTTCCTCCTTACCAACCATCATAGCAACCGGTACAGTGGTGACGATGAATCAAAATGGATCAACCGGAGGCCTGGAGATTGATGGAGGAGGTAACTTGAATGCGGGTACATTTAATTTAAGCATCTCGGGTGATTTTAATGCTTCCACTTCCCCTTCCAATAGCCTCGCAAATTTGTCGAATGCCAATATTTTCTTTAGCAATGTGGCTACTTACACTGACCCGGTTGGCCTCGATTTCGGTAATGTAACGGTCAGTGGAAGTTCACTTGATCTTGCTAATCCTCTTCGGGCCCGTTCTATGACGATCAATAATACCAGGACTCTCAATGCCAATGGCAACATCATTGAAATATTTGGCACTGGTGGAACGGTTTGGTCTCAACTAGGCACATTCAATCCGGGAGGGGCAGGCCAAACGGTCACTTTCACCGGAGCTGCACCTACGATCAACGGAACCAACTTTCAAAACCTGACCATCAATAGTTCAGGGACGGCCACTAGTCTAAATGATTTAACTATGGCCGAACAGCTTGATGTAACAGCAGGTAGTTTTGTGGGAGGGGTGCTTGTTCAAACCAATGGGGACATTACTATCAACACAACAGGAAATGTCGACCAAAGCGACATGGACTCACAAGGAGGCAATATCTCAGTGATTTCTTCTGCAGGCTCACTTACTTTAGGTGATGTTACATCTGATGCTGGTGCTATTACATTAAATGCCGCAGTCAATATTAATAGTGCTGGACAAAATGTTGCTGCGGGTGGTGGGGATCTTAATTTTAACGTAGGAGGAGACATATTCCTTAGTGCATTTAGTTCTGCATCCATAAGTGGCGGTGGAGATATCAATGCGGTAGTAGGTGGGGATATGACGTTAACAACAGGTATTGATGCAAGTGGAGACGGTACAGGTCCAGGTAACATTACGCTGAATATTACTGGATCATTATTAGCCACTGATGGTGATCTAAATATTACGTCCGAAGGTCAAGGTGGTGGTAATTTGACGCTTAATGCTTTTGATATTTCACCATTATTAGATTTGAGTTTTTCAGGTCCGGCAGGTGGTGGAGGAAGTGTATCTGTAACCACTACAGGTACTGCACCTGTTGTTTTTTCTGATATAGACGTTTCTGGCGCTTCAGATTCGGGAGATATTGATCTTGTATTAGGTGGTGGATTTACCATTAATAGTAATATTAACATGTTTTCGGCTTTTAGTAATAGCTCTTTTACTGCTACTGTCAATGGCTTAGTAACAGTTCAAAACATAGATACAAGTGCTGATGGTAATGCGGGAGATATCTCAATCACAACCACTGGAGCTGTAGTTGCCGGAGATTTAAGTGCCGATGGAGTGGGTACTGGTGGTATAATTGATATTAATGCTGGAGGTGATATAGCTACCGGTGTAGTTAGTTCTACAATACTTTTTGGAGGTGGTAATGGAGGTAATGTAACCATCGGTTCAACGTCTGGTAGTGTTCAAACTACCTCAATTGCTACCAATAATGCTGGAGGCAGTGGTAATGGAGGTAATGTGACAATTAACTCTTCAGGAACAGTTACTGTCGGAACAGTTAACACATCATGCCCAGATATAGCTGGCTCGTTAAATATAACCGCTGCAGGTGATATAAGTTTGACTGGTTTTTCGGCTGGATCAGGAGGTGATGCCGGAACTTTAAATATTAGCTCAACTGGTGGTGATGTGACTATTACCAACGCTATTTCGCTTAATGCACCCAATGATGGCGGTCAGATTGATATTACTGCGAATAATGGTTTGGTGACTGTCAGTGACCTGACTTCATCATCATCATTTGCTGATGGTCCAATTACAATTACAGCTGGTTCAATTAGTGCAGGTAATATTAATACAAATAATAATGTGCGGCTGGAAGCTCTGTCCGGTAATGCATTAGCAGGAAATATTGCTACCACTGGGCAAGGCGGTGGCGATATTACTGTGATTTCTTCTGCCAACACCAGCCTCGGTTCTTTAACGGCAGATAGCTTTGATGGTGTAGGTGGCACAGTTGATCTCACCAGTGCTGGAGACATTATTTTGGGAAGTGTTAGCGCAAGCTCTGGAAATGATAATGGTGGTAATATTATAATCTCTGCTGATGGCAATATCGATTCACCTAATCCAAATATTTCACTTAATGCCTCAGGGACAGTTAACTTTTCAAGCGGAGGAAGTATATCGATAACAAGTCAGGGGCAAATTTTAGATCCACTGGTATTAGATGCCTCAGGAGATGCAACCGGAGGGTCTGTCAACATAAACTCAGCTAATACAGTCATCATGAATACGCTTGACCTTGGAGCCCAATTTACTGGAGGCTCAATTATTGCTGATATTGGTGGAGACCTTACATTTAATGTAGATCTAGATTTAGAGTCAACTGATGCCTTTGGGTCAGCAGGCGATGCAACATTTAATATTGCCGGTGATTTGATTTTCGCGCCTTCTTTTGGCATAGCAGCCTCGGCACCTCAAAATGCTGGAACCGTTGATATTACTGTGGGCAACAATGCATCAATTGGAGCTATTGAAATGTCCTCACAAGATGCTAATGGTGGCACACTAAATATTGCAGCAACTACTGGACAGGTAGCTTTTGATTACATTAATACCCAAAGTACTAATGCCGATGGAGGAAGTGTTACCCTATCTGCTTTTACAAACGTAATTGGTTCAGCATCATTTTCTAACCTTAATGGAAACAACGCCAGCATTTCCACTGTAGGAGCTACTTCATCCGGTTCGGTGTTTATAAGTCATAATGATGGCAATCCTCAAGATTTTGAAATTAGCCAAGGCGCTACTAGCAACGGCCTCTTCTCTAGTTTGGCAGCAGACCCTTTAGTCGCTTCTGATAATTTTTTGAATAGCACTGTTGTTGGAGGTAATTATACCTCTGGCGATACAAGGGTTGTTATCAGGTCTCCGGGACCACCTTTCGTTACCACCTGGCAAACTACCACACCTGGTGAATCAATTACTGTACCCACATTGGGTGGACCATATTTATATGATGTAGACTGGGGGGATGGAAGTCCGGTGGAGACTGGTTTTACAGGAAATGCCCAGCATAATTATGCTACCGCAGGTACTTATACAGTTTCTATATCTGGCACCTTCCCTCGTATTTACTTTGCCGATGGAGGAGATAAAGATAAGATCCGGACTATCGAGCAATGGGGAAACATCGCCTGGACAAGTATGGGACAGGCCTTTCAGGGTTGTTCTAATTTAACTTATAATGCCTCTGATGTTCCCGATTTAACATTAGTAACAGATATCTCTTTAATGTTTGCAGGAGCAACCTCATTTAATGGTGATATAAGTGCCTGGAACACCACTGGTATAACCTTTATGCTTGGAACATTTTCTGGTGCCACTTCTTTTAATCAAAACCTTACAGGTTGGAATGTGAGCAATGTAACCACAATGCAAGAACTGTTTAGTGGCGCCACCTCTTTTAATAATGGAGAGGCACCAGGTGCTTCTGGCTCACCACTTAGCTGGACCACTACCAGTCTTCAAAATACCAATGCCATGTTCCTTGGTGCATCTTCATTTAATCAGAATGTTAATTCATGGGATGTTTCTGGGGTAACGGATATGTTCCGAATGTTTGAGAGTGCCACTGTTTTTAATCAGCCATTAAACACATGGGATGTTAGTTTAGTGACTTCAATGGGGTCGATGTTCAAGAATGCTACAGCTTTCAATCAACCTTTGAACTCGGCCACCTGGAATACGGCCAACGTGGTAAATTTTGGAGAGATGTTCTTTGGTGCATCAGCATTCGATCAACCCTTGGATAATAACTGGAGTGTTGCAAGTACGGTAAATTTGGTTCAAATGTTTGCGTTTGCTACCTCATTTAACCAACCTCTAAATCAATGGGGTGCAACCAAACCAAGCAACGCACCAATTGTTCTTATGTTTGAAGGAGCTACCTCATTTAATCAGCCTCTTTCGGCTTGGAACGTGTCCGGCACAGATAATATGTTCGGAATCTTCAAGAATGCAGCTGCATTTGATCAAGACCTTAGCGGCTGGGATGTTACTGGTGTAACTGTTGCAGGTGCTTCAATGGAAGAACTATTTGACAATTCAGGGATGTCGCCTACCAGCTATGATGCCACTTTGCTTGGGTGGTCAGCACAAACAGTTCAGCCTAATATTACTTTAGGAGCTTTAGGTCTTAATTATTGCGACCCAACAGGAAGGGATATTCTAACAAATGCCACTAATAGCTGGACAATCAATGATAACGGGGGACTGATCGATCCGGCTGCTGTGCCTCAGGCCAGCCAATTGATCATCTGTGATGGTGATTCATTTGATTTTAATATTGGCTCAGGTGTTCAAACGGGTTATACCTATAAATTATATAGCAGCTTTGTTGATTTAGGAAATAGAGGCAATGAAATTGGAACTTGGACAGAAGGCACACCTTTATCAGCGGTTACCCTAACTGCGGGCAGCAACGGAATTGTCGTTGGAGATAATTTATTGATTGTAGTAGCAGAAGATAATTCATCCATCTGTGAAGTTATATTAGATGCGTCCCTTACTATTACTGTCAATCCGTTACCAACCGTGGCCATCAGTGGAGATGCTACAATATGTGAAGGTGAGTCTACAGACTTATTATTTACCTTAACTGGCACCGGTCCATATGATGTTACCTACAACGATGGAACGGTTGATGTTGATCTTATAGGGATTAGTGATGGCCATTTAGAATCGGTCGCACCAACTAGCGCAACAACTTACACGCTTATCAGCGTAGCGGATGCAAATAATTGCAGTCCTGCCACAGTTACAGGTTCTGTTCAAGTTACTGTTAATCCGTTACCTACTGTGGCCATTGGCGGAGATGCCACCATCTGCGAAGGCGAATCTACAGACTTGCTGTTTACTTTGACTGGCACCGGCCCTTATGATGTCACTTATAATGATGGAACGGTTGATGTTGATCTGATAGGCATTAGTAATGGTCACTTGGAATCGGTTACTCCTACAAGTACAACCACTTACACACTTATCAGCGTAGCGGATGCAAATAATTGCAGTCCTGCCACAGTTACAGGTTCAGCCGTTGTTACGGTCAATCTGTTACCTACAGTGGCCATAGGTGGAGATGCCACCATCTGCGAAGGCGAGTCTACTGACTTATTATTTACCTTGACTGGAGCAGGCCCATTTGATGTCACTTACAACGATGGAACGGTTGATATTGATCTGATAGGCATTAGTGATGGCCACTTGGAATCAGTCGCACCAACTAGCACAACCACTTACACGCTTATCAGTGTAGCGGATGCCAATAGTTGTAGTCCAGCTACAGTTACGGGTTTGGCTGAAGTTACTGTAAATCCGTTGCCTACAGTTGCCATCAGTGGAGATGTTACCATCTGCGATGGTGAATCCACCGACTTATTATTTACTTTGACTGGCACTGGCTCATTTGATGTAACCTACAATGATGGAACGGTTGACGTTGATCTGATAGGCATTAGTGATGGCCACTTAGAATCGGTCGCACCAACAAGCACAACCACTTACACGCTGATAAGTGTAGTGGATGCTAACAGTTGCAGTCCTGTGGCTGTTACAGGTTCCGCTACGGTTACGATTAACCCAGCCCCTACTGTAAGTATAAGTGGAGATGCTACCATCTGCGAGGGTGAGTCTACCGACTTATTATTTACTTTGACTGGAGCAGGCCCTTATGATGTTACATACAATGACGGTAGTAATGATATTAACTTAACTTCTATAAGTGATGGGCACTTAGAACCTGTAACACCTACGGTTACTACTACTTACACATTAGTTAGTTTGGTAGATGCTAATAATTGTTCATCATCTGGTGTTGCAGGGTCAGTTACTGTAACCGTCAACCCATTACCAGTAATTACTCTGGATGCTCAAGGCCCATTTTGCTTGACTGATGCAACTACTGATTTGGTAGCTACCCCATCAGGTGGTACGTGGAGCGGCACTGGTATAACCGATGCCGCCACTGGTACTTTTGATCCTGCCGGAGTTGGAGCAGGAACCTATACTATTACTTATGAAATCTCAGAAAATGGATGTACAGATTTTGCCAGCATAGAAGTATCAGTGCTTGATACTCCAGATGCAAGTATCAATCCCGCTGGACCGTTTTGTACTTCAGATGCACCGGTAAATCTGACCTCGGTAAATTCGGGAGGCACATGGAGTGGATCTGGGATAACCGACCAAGCGGCAGGTACCTTTGATCCTAATCAATCGGGTACAGGTTTAATCACAGTTACCTATACACTTGAACTAGGAGGCTGTAGTGATGTACAGACCCTTAATATTGAGGTAAATGAAAGCCCAGAAGTTGTTATTGGTGAGGTAAGTGCAATTTGTATTAGTGATGCACCAATTACATTAACAGCCACGCCAAGTGGAGGTATTTGGAGTGGACCAGGCATTACCGATGCTAATAATGGAACTTTTGATCCAACTGTTGCGGGACTTGGAACATCAACAATTAGTTATTCTGTAAACAATAATGGGTGCAGTGGTGAGAGTGAAATAGAGATAGAAATATTAAGTCTGCCCGAAAATGCTACTGCTATTAATGGGCCGGATTTTTTATGTACTGGTGATGAGGC
Organism: Fulvivirga sp.; assembly: GCF_040218215.1. NCBI lineage: Bacteria > Pseudomonadati > Bacteroidota > Cytophagia > Cytophagales > Fulvivirgaceae > Fulvivirga > Fulvivirga sp. The sequence continues at coordinate 636,479 of NZ_JAVJQL010000028.1, read as the reverse complement.
TTTATATACAACTACAGCTATTAGTGGAGCTACTCAGTATGAATGGCAGACACCTTCAGGTACCATTGTTACTGACCTACCAGAGATACAATTTTCCCCGGCAGCATCAGGTCAGATATCAGTAGCAGGGATCAATGACTGCGGCACAGGACAGGCAGTAAGTAAGACTTTTGATTTACTGGAGGCGTCAGTTGCTAATTTTGAGTTTGCCACATCACCCACAAGTGATCTTGAGTATAATTTTATAGATGCATCAACTGGAAATGTGAATAGCTGGAGTTGGGACTTCGGTGATGGAAGTTCATCTAGTGAGCAAAATCCCAGCCACACTTATGATGTGCAGGGTGAATATACAGTTACCTTGACAAGTTCTAATGGAGCCTGTGAAGATATTGCTACTCAAACCATAAATGTAAGTACAGAGATTGTAATTAGGATTGGCAATGTAATTACACCAAATAATAATGGCCAGAATGATTTTATATATATAGAAGATATTGAGAAATATCCGGATCATGAGGTACAGCTTCTTAATCGATGGGGCAAGCAAGTGTACTCAACAACCCGGTTTAGCAATAATATTGATGAGATGCCCAACATTCCCCAGTTAAGTGGAGGGAATTATGTGTGCAGGGTAATTATCAGATTTGGAGGAGTTGAAGTTAAGAGGCAGCAAGTAATAAGTGTGATAGAATAATATGAACAGTATGAAGCAACTTTACACCCTATTCCTAATTCTTTATTCGTTTGCTATTCAAGGTCAAGACTTACCTTTATTTACGCAAAGTTTTACCAATACGGCTATTTATAACCCTTCCTTTTCTGGTATAGACTACGGATCAATTACATTGGCGCATAACAGAAGTTGGATCAATACTGAGGGAGCTCCAACAAGCAATTTTTTGAGTATTAATACCCCAATTCCTGAAACAAACCTCGGGATCGGGTTTACATTGCTTTCCGAGAGAATTAATTTTTATGAGAACTTATATTTATCAGGCTCTTTTGCTTACCATATTCCAATAAATGATGATCAATCCTTCTCTTTTGGTGTATCGGGAGAGTATTCTAATATTGGCGTCAATACGGATGAGCTTTTTGCTCAAGATTTGACCGAAGATGTGTTGGTTAATTTAGGCGAAAATGCTTCCAATTTAGATTTTTCGGCTGGGGTTAGCTTTAGAAGCACTTATTATTTAATTGGCGTTTCAGCGAATAGGTTAGCGAGTTCATTTTCCAATAACGAAACGGGCATTGATTTTTCTCAATTTTATAATGGTTATGTGAGGTTTATGTTACCTACAAGAGGAGGTAAAGATATATTGGAGCCTGTATTGAATTATCGTAACCTGGCCGGCACAGGATCTCAGTTGTCTGCAGGCTTATTTTACACCTACAATGAACTATTAATGATAGGTAGTTCATATCGGAAAACTAATGTATGGAGTCATTCAATAGGATTGTCCATCAACAACAGACTAGCTTTGGGGTATACCTACGAATCAGTTAATGAAGGAGTGTTTTCAGCAGATAATCCAACGCATGAGTTAGTGCTCAGGTATGACCTTTTAAGAACAGGGTACAAATATAAAAATGCCAGTTATATACAACAGTCTAAGATGGCTTTGGCAATCAGAAGAAAAACACTGACAAAGAGAACTATAACAGGCAGTCGGGCACAAATATCAAAACATAAAATTAAAAGCTTAAATCCTAATAAGCGATACAATCAGAAAAAGAGAAAACCCTACAAAAGCAAAAAAGTAAGAAAGAACCGTGGGCTGCAAAAGAAAAGAAAGTTTAAAAGAAGAAATTAGCGTATAAAATCTGACCCAGATAATTCAGGACACTTACTTCAGGTGATTACAGGAATCATGAAAATTAGGCAACCTTTGAGATCAAAGGTGTTAAATGCTTAATGTATGTAAGATAAAAATTAACAATGCATATCAGTTAGACCTTAATTAACTTAAATCAATATCTTTGTTCTCTTTAAAATTTTTGAATAAATGAGACAGAAAATAGTAGCAGGAAACTGGAAAATGAATAACACCCTGAATGAAGGGTTGAAATTAACCACTGAAATTGTAAACATGGTGGCTGATGAAGTTAGAGGTGATGTGAAAGTAATATTAGCACCCCCCTTTGTATTAATGCCTCAGGTTAAGAATCTCATTAAAAATGTTGATAAAATATATCTTTCTGCTCAGAACTGTAACGAGAATGCCTCAGGGGCATTTACTGGTGAAATTTCTGCTTCCATGATCAGCTCTATCGGGGCTACTCATGTTATTATTGGTCATAGTGAAAGAAGAGAGTATTTCAATGAAAATAATGCTCAATTGGCTAAAAAGGTTGATTTGGCATTGGTAAATAACCTAACACCTATCTTTTGCTGTGGTGAGTCTTTAGAAATCAGAGAGTCAGGAAATTACGAAACATTCATTTGCAACCAGATTAAGGAAAGCCTTTTTCACCTATCGGCAGAAGCATTTTCTAAAGTTGTTATCGCTTATGAGCCTATATGGGCAATAGGCACTGGTAAAACCGCCTCCTCTCAGCAGGCGCAGGAAGTGCATGCTGCACTTAGAAAATATGTTGCAGGTCAGTATGGTGATGCTATAGCTGAAAACCTCTCTATACTTTATGGTGGAAGCTGCAAACCAGATAACGCTAAAGAATTATTTGCTTGCCCTGATGTTGATGGTGGTCTGATTGGTGGCGCGTCACTGAAGTCAAGAGACTTTACGGATATTGTCAAGTCCTTCTAAATGAAGTCTACACAATACATTGAGGTCAAATTTACATGTACAGAGGCCTTTAAAGAGATACTAATAGCAGAGCTATATGCGTCAGGTTTTGATTCCATGATGGAAACCGATGAAGGTGTAGACGCCTATGTTCTGGTTGAAGAGTATGATGCTGAAGTATTAAATCAGCTCACTGAAAAATACAAGAAGGCCTCTATTTCCTATTCTACAAGTGAATTTGAGAATAAGAATTGGAATGAAGAGTGGGAAAAGAACTATGACCCTATTGTTGTTGAAGACAAATGTTTGGTGAGGGCAACGTTTCATGAAAGCTTTGGCAACTATCCTTATGAAATTATTATTACTCCTAAAATGTCATTTGGTACCGGGCATCATTCCACTACTTATCTGATGCTTAAACACCAAATGGGTATAGATCACAAAGGTAAAAGAGTGCTTGATGCCGGCTGTGGCACCGCCATTCTAGCAGTGATGGCTGAGAAGTTGGGAGCCAAAGAAGTGATAGCCTATGATATTGATGACTGGAGTATTGAAAATGCTCCTGAAAATGTTGCCCTGAATGATTGCCAAAACATACAAGTTTTAGGCGGCACCATTGATACTATTGATTTAAAAGGTGAATTTGATATTATATTGGCTAACATCAATAAAAATGTGCTGCTTGATGAGATGGGCGCCTATAGCAAATTTACCAAAAGTGGAGGCACGGTTGTTTTAAGTGGCTTTTATACACATGACAATGATGATCTTGTGGCTAAGGCAAGCAAAGTGGGCCTTGAGCTAGTGGGTCAAAACGAAAAGAGTGACTGGTCTTCTTTAATTTTTGTTAAAAACTAGATCAGCGCAATCTTCCATATTTTATTTACGTTAAATCAAACACTCCCTCACAAATTCTATTGAATTGGTTTATTCACTTTTATTTGAGAATTTCATGGGTTAATTGATGATTAATTTAAAACCATATCTCCTTGGTCTTTTTCTGATCACGGCAACTTCCATTTATGGACAAAAAAGGGTGCTGCCAGATGATATTACCATTTTTGGTGATTCGGTAAGCACTTTACTAAATAATACTGGAGGAGCAACTGCGAGAGAAATAGGTGATAATTTTGCCTTAATATGGTCTCAGCTTGGAGACGATCAGAAAAAGAAGGTAGTTACCCAGATGCAGGCCATGGAAGCGAAGGGTTATAAACTGCGTCCTTATCAGGAAGTATATTGCGCAGCTCTTGTCAATGCTATTCAGGTAGAAGCTGCTGATAATCAGAAAATTACGGATTATTTAAACACCGCAGATCGTGTTATCGCTACATATGATAATGAACAGACCATTAAATTTCTTAGGTTCTCAAATTCATTATTTAAAAACAGGGCTTTATTCTTCGCAAAGTCAAACAATCTCTATATAGGGGATGCTGATTATTACTTCGAGTTTGTAGAACCACCAGTTGTGGAGGAGGTAGTAGAAGAAGTTGAAGAGCCTGCTGAAGATGAGTGGTTTGAAGATTTTGATGAAGAACCTGCAGATGAAGACTGGGATACCGAGTGGGATGACGATGAGTGGGAAGAGGAAGAATATGTAGATGATTACGAAGAGCAAAGTTACAATGAAGATCAGGCGATGATTGATGCGGTAAGAGGGTCTGTTGTGATGCCAATTATTGAAGGGGCAGTTGTTCGTTTTGAGAAGGTTTCGTTGAATTTCAAAACGCCCTACGATTCCGTTTTTCTAAGTAATACATCGGGCGACTATATAGTCAACTCTAACACCTTCGTAGGTAAGGGAGGCAAGTTTGACTGGTCTATGGCGGGGTTAAGTCCTGATACGGTATTTGCCAGTTTAGCAGAGTACAGCTTTGATGTGAGCAAGCCGCAGTTGAAGGCGGAAAGTGTAAAACTTACTGATAAGCTAAGACTCAATGACCCTGTAGAAGGTGTGTTTGAATACAAAAGTGTGAAACATGATTCTGCCAATTCCAAATACCCAAGATTTATAAGCTACTACAGCAATATAAGGGTCAAAGGGCTTGGTGAGAATTTTATTTATAAGGGTGGTTACGCCCTTGATGGCGCAAGGCTGAAAAGTGCTTCCTTATTGGGGGATTATTCGTATATAGAAGCACAAGATAAGTCGGCTAAAAAATTTAGGGCTAAAGCAAAGCTTTTCGAATTTCAGGATTCTACAGTTCTGGCAGACAGGGCTTCACTAATCATTTATCAGGGTAATGACTCTATCTATCACCCGGCAGTCAGAATCAAATATGACTATAACAAGCAATACCTGGTTTCTCAAAAGGACAAGGGTGGGTTTAGAAATACTCCATTTACTTCTACATTCTTCAACCTTGATTTTACGGCAGACATACTTCGTTGGGATTTAAAATCAGACAGCATAGATTTTTCAATATTGCAGGCAAGAAATATTGTGCCGGCATACTTCGAGTCTTCAGATCATTTCAACTATGAGGATTACAGATCTTTAGGTGATAAGATTTATACTTTTAATCCATTGAGCATAGCTATTTATTATGCCAACCTGCAGGGCACCAATCAGATTTATGTAGCCGACCTTGCCAAGCATTATAAAAAGGATATTAGAATTATACGAGGAGCAATGATTGGCCTTGCGCAAAAAGGTCTGGTGGGCTATGATCCTCAATCAGACATGGTCACTCTTAAAGAAAAGGCCTATCATATGTATGATTCTAAAAGTGGAAATAAAGATTACGACAACATTATTTTAAAATCAGTTACCAATGAAAAGCCAAACTCAACTTTGAATTTTAGCAAGCGGGCCATGACAGTGCGTGGCGTGGAAAGCTTTAAAGTCAGTGATTCATTAAATGTAATTGTTCAGCCGGATAGTAGTGAAATTGTCTTTTTAAAGGACAGGGATTTTTCGTTTAATGGAAGAGTATTGGCGGGAAATTTCGAATATATAGGCAGGGATTTTACTTTTAAATATGACTCCTTTCTAATCTATCTTAATGAGATCGACTCGATTCGCTTTTATGTAAAAGATGAGAACAGCAGAGGCGGTAATGGGAGAAGAAAGGTTGACAACTCCCTAGTTTCGGCAGATTCTACCACGGGAGGTGGTGCAGTGGCCAATAATCTTCAGAGTTCATCGGGCACATTATATGTCAATAAACCCGGAAACAAATCGAGTAAGAAAAAGTACCTAAACTACCCCAGATTCAATTCTGAAAAGGGAGCTGTGGTATATTTTGATAGAAAACAGGTGCTTGGAGGGGTCTATGACCGATCAATGTACTTTATGGTACCACCATTTGACCTTGATAGTTTGGGAGGATCTGACGCATCAGCCATTGCTTTTGAAGGTACCTTTATCTCTAGCGGGATGTTCCCCGTATTTGAGGAGCGGCTGCAAATTCAAAAAGATTTTTCGCTGGGTTTTCAGCATCAGGTACCAGAAGAAGGATACCAGCTTTATGAAGGCGAAGGTCGTTTTTATAACAACTTGAAGCTGGACAAGGACGGTATCAGGGGAAATGGAAAGATAGACTTCCTTACTTCAAGTTTAGAGTCTAAAGACTTTGTGTTCTATCCGGATTCTGTAACTGGATCGGGTAATTATATGGAAATTAGGGAGGAGGATTATAATGGTGTCATTTTCCCCCAAGCGTCCTTAAACAACTATAAGATGCACTGGCTTCCTAAAAAGGATAGTATGTACATTGAAAATGTGGATGAGCCATTACAGTTTTATAATCAAACTGCATCTTTGGATGGAAAGGCCATTATCACTGGTAAAGGGGTTTACGGCTCTGGTACTTTGGAAACGCGAGGTTCGGAATCTATATCCAATGACATAACATTAGAGCACAATAGCTTTAGCAGTAGACATACACAATTTGAACTCAAATCTGATAACCCTGATAAATCTGCACTTTATGGTGATGACGTAAGGGTGAAATTTGACCTGGATGACAATTTTGCGGTGATAAGCCCTGAGGTTGAAGGTGAAGCCGCTTTAGCATTCCCATATGCCCAGTTTAAAACTTCCATTACAGAGGCAAGATGGGATTTAAACGAAGAAAAAATCACCATGACCAAGCCTGCGGATATTCCTCTTGAGAATTCATATTTCTATACTACCAGAGAAGAACTTGACTCATTGAGCTTTATGGCAACTGAGGCAGTCTATGATATTAATACTTTAGAACTGAAGGTTAGCGGTATTCCTTATATTATCGTAGCAGATGCTAAAATCACGCCTGAAAACAATGAGGTACTTGTTTTAGAAAACTCCAAGATTGGGCAGCTTACAAATACTACTATTGTACTTGATACGCTCAATGGCTATCACAGGTTAACTGAAGGGGTTATTAATATTGTTTCCAGAAATGAGTTTTCTGGCTATGCCACTTATCAGTTTGTAAACAGCCTTAATGATACTATTCCTATAAAGATGGAAAACTTCCATTTGGTGGATGTTCCTAATCCTGGTGCCAGAAAGAATGAACCTCAATTTGTAAAGCATACTCAAGCCAATGGTTCTGTTACTGAAGGTCAGAATTTGCTTGTTTCACCCGGGATGTACTATAAGGGTGACATGATACTTTATGCCCACCAGCCTGCCATGGAACTTGATGGTTACGTTAAACTTGATATTGATGAGCCGGGATATAAAACCTGGATACAATATGAAAGTAGTGCAGATCAGACGGAGGTGGCCGTAAATTATGATAATGCAGTAACTGAAGAAGGGAGAAGATTAGAAGCAGGGTTGCACTTTTCTGCTGGTGATAATAGCCTTTATCACACCTTTATTGCTCAAAAATTTACGCCAGATGATGAGGACTTCTTTACGCCATCAGGCATATTGCATTTTGATAATATTAAAAAAGAGTTTGCCATTGAAGATACTGCTAAGGCCTCAGGTAAGACATTTGCGGGTAAAATATTCCGCTATAATCACAAAACGTCAGATATAATTTTTGAAGGTAAGGCGAATTTTATGCAGCCTAAAAAAGATATTACAGTGATTTCATCGGTTATAGGACATGGAAACTTGAATAATCAGGAATATAGCCTAAACAGTTTCTTTTCAATGAACTTTAATCCGGTGCCCGCCCAGGCCTTTGATATGATGGCAGTTGATTTTTTAGATGTAATTACCAATTTAGGGGCTCCTGAAGGTCTCGGAGATCAAACCCAGCTGCTTTACAAATTAGCCGATTTGGCAGGAGAGCGTGCAGCAAGGGAGTATGAGTCAAGATCGCTACAGGAGTATACAACCCTGGCAGGGTTTACCAAAGAAACATCAGCCAATCTGGTTTTCTCAAATGTAGATATGAAGTGGTCTGTTGACCAAAAGGCCTTCTATAGCGAGGGGAAATTAGGGATGTCAAATATTCAGAGGAATGATATCAATGGAGCATTTGAAGGTTTTTTTGAAATAAAGAGAAATGAAGATGGTGCGGCAGGACTTAACATGTTTGTCAAAGCTTCCCCTGATTCCTGGTACTTCTTTAGTTTTGAAGACAACAGGCTTTTGATGTACTCATCAAACAATGCTTTCAATAGCCTTATTAGCAAAAAAAGCAATGGCTCAAAGGCGAAAATAGGAGATCTGGTATTTGCCCCGGCAGACAAAGCTGAAACTTTAAATTTCATCAATAGGTTTAGGTTACAGTATTATGGCATTGATGAAATTTATAACCTTGATGCCGCTGTTGAAGAAGAAGAGTTACCGCAGGATGAAGCCACCGATTCTGATGATGACGGTTTTGATGATGATGACGATGGCTTTTAAGACCCATCATTTTTCGTATATTTGTTAACGCACGAAGAAGTTATTGTTATCAATTTTTTAAAAACTAAATCTTTTACTAAATGGCATTAGCACCCTTACTTGTAGGTATATTTTTAGCATATATTCTTGGATCTATCCCAACGGCAGTTTGGTTTGGAAAAATGATGTATGGTATCGATGTACGTGAACATGGTAGCGGCAATCCCGGAGCCACCAACACGTTCAGGGTTTTAGGTAAGCGTGCAGGAACAATAGTAATGCTTGCTGACATCATAAAAGGTATGCTTGCTACTTCTGTGGCAGTTTTGCTTTTGAGGTTGAACCTGATTGAAGAGCAAAACCTGGTGACCTTCAAGTTGATATTTGGTGTTGTAGCTGTTTTTGGCCATATATTTTCTGTTTTCTTAAACTTCAAGGGAGGCAAGGGAGTGGCTACGCTTCTGGGAATGATGATCGCTATTCATTATGAGGTGGCACTGTTGTGTATTGTGGTATTCCTTATTTCTCTTATAGTAACTAAGTATGTATCCTTGTCATCCATTATAAGTGCTTTAGCATTTCCCACATTCTTGTTATTCATACCTAGATTTAAAACAAACGAACCTTTGCTCATTATTTTTGGCTTTTTCTTATTCATAATTATAGTGTGGACACATCACAAGAACATCAAGAGAATTGCTGTTGGAGAAGAAAGTAAGACATACCTTGTCAAGACCAAGAAGAGCAATTAATAGTCCTTTATATTTTTAGATGATGCTTACATTGCATTAGCAATGCAGTAATATATTTTCTATATTGATTGCTTAACCATCGCAATTATGAGGAATATAGATAGAAGACAATGGCTAAAATCTATTGGTTTGGCAGGAACAGCTGCCTTGCTGTCTAAAACAGAAGCCTTTGCCCTTGATATTGAACCAAGACCATTCTTGGACGGTGAGCCTGTAAAATTAAATTTTAATGAAAACCCGTATGGCCCCTCTAAAAAGGTAAGGGAGGCAATGACCAATGCTTTTGAACTGGGCTGCCGTTACCCTTCTAATGTTGAGCTGACTCAGTTGATAGCTGACAAGGAGGGGGTTACTGCAGATCATATAGTTGTGACTGGAGGCTCCACTGAAGGGTTATGTGCTACGGGCCTAACTTATGGCGTTGCTGGTGGTGAGATAATAGCTGCTGACCCTACTTTTCAGGCTATGTTGAGGTATGCCGAGAATCAGGGCGCCTATGTACACAGGGTTGCATTGAATGATAAACTTGAACACGATTTGCAGGCTATGGCTGATAGAGTAACCAGCAAAACCAGACTTATATTTATTTGTAATCCAAATAATCCTACTGGCACACTTTTGAACAAAGATATGCTCAAGGATTTTTGCAACTCTTTGGAAAATAAGGCCGTCATATTTAGCGATGAAGCATATTATGATTTTATCACCGAACCTGATTATCCCTCAATGGTTGAATTGGTTAAGGAAGGTAAGAATGTGATAGTGTCCAAGACATTTTCTAAAGTCTATGGGCTTGCTGGGGTGCGCGTTGGGTATTTAGTTGCTCGTCCTGATATAGCCAGAAGACTGGAAAATAATGTAATGGCAAGCACGAATGTACTTGCCATAGCTGCTGCCAAAGAAGCTTTGCTTGATGATGAATTTTATAAGTATAGTGTAAGTAAAAACCTAGAAGCAAAAATGGCCATTTACAAAACGTTGGATTCGCTAAAATTATCATATATCAAATCGCATACAAACTTTGTTTTTTTTAATGCTGGCGTGCCGACAATGCAATTAATTGGCGATATGAGAGCGCAGAATGTCATTATCGGAAGACCCTTTCCTCCTATGGATAATTGGGCGAGAATTAGCACAGGTACAATAGAAGAAGTAAACGCATTTAATAATGCGTTGAAAAAGGTCTTATCGTAGCCTCCCACAAAACTGTAATTAAAACCATTTATCATAAATGGCTACAAATCATGTAATTATCAGCACTGCAAAGGTCTTGTTTCGTTGAATGGATATCAGTCCGAACTTGCTTTATTAATTAAACTAAAACACAACATCATGAAATTAAAGTATTTGTTCACAGGGCTGTTTGCTATGTCAGCTTTGGCTGCGAGCCAGATAAGGGCTCAAGGAGTAGTATTTACGCCACAAGTAAGTGGTGCGGCTTCTGTGTCGCAGAAAGTAGGAATAACTGACATCACCGTTACTTATTCAAGACCATCTGTTATTGATGGGCGAGGCAATGACCGTTCAGGTCAGATTTGGGGTCAGCTTGTTCCTTATGGATTTACGAATCTAGGATTTGGTACAGCTACAGAAGCACCCTGGCGTGCCGGGGCTAATGAAAATACGATCATTGAATTTTCAACAGATGCAGAAGTAGCAGGCAAGCCAATTAAGGCCGGAAAGTATGGTTTCCATGTGGCTGTTTATGAAGATGGAAAAGCAACACTTATCTTTTCAAATGAAACTGATGCCTGGGGCAGCTATTTTTATGATAAAGCTGATGATGTCCTAAGAGTAGATGTTCAGTCAGAGGAAATTGATCAAACTAATTTGCTAACCTACCATTTTGTGGATGCTTCGTTAAATGAAGCAACTTTGGCACTTGACTGGGAGAAGAAGCGTATTCCTATCGACATAAAGGTTAATACTCCTGAATTGGTTTATGCTAATTTTGAAGCCAAGCTTCAGGGTAGCGAAGGGTTTAATATTCAATCATATCAGGCTGCCGCCAATTATCTGGTTCAAAATAATATTCATCTGGATGCCGCTTTGAGGTACGCTTCTGCAGCTGTTGAGGGACAGTTTTTTAGCCAAAAAAACTTTAACACCATGGCACTAAAGGCTGGTGTATTGACAGCCATGGGTAAAAATGATGAGTCTGATAAAGTGATGGAGGAAGCTCTTGAACTGCCAGATGCTAACGCTGGCAACTATTATAATTATGGAAGACAGCTTATTGGGCAGGACAAAGATGCAAAGGCCATGGAAATATTTAAGGCAGCCAATAAAAAGTGGTCTGACAATTGGCTGGCACCTCATGGTCTTGCAAGAGGATACTCTGCCATGGGAGACTATAAGAATGCGCTTAAATATGAAAGGATAGCGATAAAGATGGCACCTGAACAGTCAAAGCAGTTTTTGGAGGGTTTCATTAAAACCTTAGAAGAAGGCAAAGACTTTAATTAAAAACAAAAGAGGGTATCAAAAGTAAGCGTCATTGCGAACGCAGTGAAGCAATCTCTATTAAATGGGCACTAACTGTGATGAGATTGCTTCGTATCCTCGCAAGCACGTATTTTAATACTTTTGACATCCTCTTTTTACATTAACACCTTCTTAAATTCCTTCCTGTACTCTGAGGGGCTTTTTCCTGTTATTTCTTTAAACTGTCGGTTGAAGTGTGAGATGTTATTAAATCCACAGGCAAAACAAATGTCTGTGATATTCAATATACCTTCAGTCAGTAATTTGGAGGCATGCACTATCCTGTGCTCGTTTACAAAATGGGTAAACGTCTTGTTGGTTAACTTTTTAAAGTATCTGCAAAAAGCCGGAACGGTCATGGATGATTCTTCGGCTATTTCATCAAGGCTAATATTTCTTTTGAAATGCTTTCTTACATAATCATAGATAAGAGTTGTACGGTGCAAGTCCATGGCATTGGCCTCCATGGAAACAACTTCTGGGTTAAGGTAGAAGTATTCTTTACTTACTGCCATATCATTCAAGATACCAATCAAGCCAATTAACTTTTCTAAAGCAGGTAATTTATTAAGGTTTGCCAACTTAGCTCCTACCTTATCTTTGGTCTCGCCTGTAAATACAATACCTAGCTTGGCATTTTCAATTAGCTCTTTAATGGGCTTTATTTCAGGCAGATTAATAAAATCATGGCCAAGGAAGTTTTCTTTCATTTGAAGGACAGTTTCAGACTCATTTCCCGTTAGCCTGTCAGTAAAGCCATAATGCGGCAAATTAGAGCCTATGAGCATAAGGTCACCATCTTGATAATAGGATATGTGATTGCCAACATGCCTTTTGCCATTTCCTCCTTTTACGTACACAAGTTCTACTTCCGGGTGAAAATGCCAGAACGGATCCTTATTTGGCGATGACTTCTCGAATTGCTGGATAAGCAATGAGCTCCCAAAGCTGGGTTCTATCTGCTCTAATTTTGGCTTGCTATATAACATATACCCTGCTTTAACGATGTATAAAACCAAAAGTTGTTTAATTTTATCTCTTAATATAACATAAATGTTACATAGGGGTTAAAATAGTATAGGTATTGGAAAATCCTATCATAGTATGCATGCATACCCCGGCCTACATTTGCATCATAACTTTTAATATTAAGTTTATGAAAATGACAAAAGCAAAGAGATTTGGAGCAGTTATAGTTTTAACCCTCCTACCATTATTAGGATTTTCTAAAGGTCTTCCTTTCTTAAAGGTTTCTGACAAAGAAGCTAAAGTTTTGACTCTTAGAATGGCAACTGATGCAACTGAAAAATTCAAGATCAGTTTAAAGGACAACTTCGGAAAAGTTTTGTTCTCAGAAAATGTAGCAAACAGCAATGGATATATTAAGAGTTTCGATTTGAAGAACCTTACTTCAGGTGAATACACAATTGAAATGGAAAACGAAACATATACCAAAGTAATGCCTGTTACTATTGATAGTGAGGCAATTGTAATATCTCATCCTACTTTCGAAACAGTATACCATCCATATGTTAAAGTTTCTGATAAGAAGATGGATTTGAACTACTTAAATGTAAATCAGGAGGCTACTGCCATGGTTATCAGAGATGCAGCTGGTAACATTATCTTCAAAAATTCATTGGGTAGTGATTTGAATTTTAGCAAGAGATTCGATCTTTCTAAACTACCTGTTGGTAGTTATAATGTAGAAGTTCTTAGCGGTAAGAAAACATTCTACAACACAATTGAAGTAAAAAATTAATTTTCAATTATAGTTTATAGTGTAGGCCCTTCTTAGCAATAAGAGGGGCTTTTTTATTGAATCATTTTCAGGATTTCTTCCAGGTGATCTCTATTATTTGAAAGACGTGGTACCTTGTTTTGCCCTCCAAGCTTTCCTCTTTTCTCCATCCACCTATAAAATGTTCCTTCATCTACGCTATGAATAATTGGAGGAAGCAATGCCATGTCCTTATAGCGCTTGGCATCATAATCAGAATTTACTTCACGCAATCTCTCATCTAAAATTTTTATAAACGTTTCCAGATTATCTGGCTTTTGACGGAATTCAATAACCCATTCATGGCCACCACGCTTTCCTTCGTCAAAGTAAATTGGAGCCGCAGTAAAGTTGTCAATCACAGAATTAGTCTCTTTGCAGGCTTTTGTTATGGCTGTTTCAGCATTTTCAATAATAAGTTCTTCTCCAAAAGCATTGATAAAGTGCTTTGTTCTACCAGAAATCTTAATTCTATAAGGGTCGGTTGAAGTAAATTTTACCGTATCTCCAATATTATACCTCCAAAGCCCGGCATTGGTGCTGATTATTATGGCATAGTTTTGACCTACTTTTACCTGATCCAATGATAGCACGGTTGGGTTTTCTTTATCCAGTTCTTCAAACGGAATGAATTCATAAAAAATGCCATAGTCAAGCATCAGCAATAATTCATCAGAGTCTGTTCTATCTTGAATTCCAAAGAAACCTTCTGAGGCATTGTAGGTTTCCATATACCTCATTTGGTCACTGGGTATTAGCTTTTTAAACAGCTCTTCATATGGTGTAAAAGCTACTGCGCCATGAAAAAATACTTCCAGGTTTGGCCAAACATCCAAAATATTGCTTGTTCCCTTAATTTCCATTATTCTCTGAAGCAACAAGATGGTCCAGGTGGGCACACCTGAAAGGCTGGTCACATTTTCTTCAGCAGTAATACTGGCCATTTTTTCAATCTTTTCTTCCCATTTGTCCATCAACGCCACCTCGAGACTGGGAGTTCTTATGAATTGTGCCCATAAAGGAAGGTTTTTCATAATTACAGCTGAAACATCACCATAATAAGAATTCTCATTAGGGTTAAATTCATTGATCTGATGACTACCCCCTATTGCAAGTCCCTTTCCTGTAAACATTTTGGATTCAGGGTAGTTGTTGACATAAATAGAAATCAGGTCCTTGCCTCCTTTGAAATGACAATCTTCCAATGTTTCAGGGGAAACGGGAATAAATTTACTTCTGGCGTTTGTAGTACCACTGGACCTTGCAAACCAGGTGATTTCAGAAGGCCATAAGAGGTTTTGCTCACCGCGCATGAGCCTTTCTATGTAAGGGAAAAGCTCTTCATAAGACTGTACAGGCACTCTGTTTTTATAGTCTTCAAGAGAACTTATGCTTTTGAAATCGTACTTCTTCCCAAACTCTGTTTGTTTTGCTTGTTCAATTAGTTTTTTGAATATTTCTCCCTGTACTTCATGCGGATACTTAATAAAAAGCTCGATATCATGTATCCGCTTTTTCATAACCCAGGTAAGTATGGAATTGAATATATCCACTGAATATTTTTAAATGCCTAAACTGTTAAATTATGAAAAAAAGGAAAACTATTAGCCTATGGGCAATTAGATTTTACGCTTTAATTCGAAGGACTGACCAAGATATACTCTCCGCACCTGCTCGTCTGCTGCAAGTTCCTCTGCAGAGCCCGACTTCAGCAGCTTTCCTTCAAACATAAGGTATGCCCTGTCGGTAATGGAAAGTGTCTCATTTACATTATGGTCGGTGATTAGTATGCCTATATTTTTTGTTTTAAGCTTGGCTACGATCGTTTGGATTTCTTCAACAGCAATAGGGTCAACTCCTGCAAATGGTTCATCTAAAAGCACAAAACTAGGATCAACCGCAAGGGCTCTCGCTATCTCAGTTCTTCGTCTTTCACCACCCGAGAGCACCATTCCAAGGTTTTTTCTGACATGTGTTAAAGAAAACTCTTCGAGGAGGGCTTCCATTTTTTCCTTTTGCTCTTTCTTAGGAATATTTCGCATTTCCAGCACTGCCATGATATTTTCTTCTACAGTTAGTTTCCTGAAAACAGAAGCTTCCTGAGCCAGATATCCAATGCCTAGCTTAGCTCTTCGGTACATAGGCAAATCTGTGATATTTTCACCATCAAGAAATATTTCACCCTCATTTGGCTTAATCAGCCCTACTATCATATAGAAGGTAGTTGTTTTTCCCGCTCCGTTAGGACCCAAAAGCCCAACTATTTCGCCTTGCTCTACCTGTACAGATACATCGTTAACAACCGTACGTTTCTTGTATTTCTTAATTAAATTCTCAGATCTTAATATCATTGGCGCAAAGGTAACTAATCGAATTTTATATCCTTAATATGAAGTTGTAGGGTTGTAATTCCTCTAAACTCATTTTCTTCAATATTAAAAGCCATTTTGAACAACATATCCTGACTTATTTCATTCGCCAAATAGCCTAATCCAAAGCCAATACAGTCGAAAGTGGAATTATTATTTGTCTGACCTACTTTAAACTTCAAATGTTTTTCTTTGATGACAGTCAAAGAGCTTGCCAAATATAAATCTTCAACCATAAAAACAGGAGTCATATTTTCAGGACCAAATGGCTCCATCTGCTTTAGAATATTATAAAAATTCCCACTAATAGAGTCAAGGTTGATTTTAGCATCTATTTCTACTTGAGGTATTAACAGTTCTTCAGTAATAGTTTCTGATACCACTGCTTCAAATTGCTCTTTAAACTCTTTAACTTTATCAATATCTAGAGTAAGCCCTGCGGCATATTTATGGCCTCCAAAATGATCCAGCAAGTGGCTGCAACTATCTATTGCTTCATATACATCAAACCCCGGTACAGATCGTGCCGAACCCGTTGCCTTGCCTTCAGATTCTGTTAAAATAATGGTTGGGCGGTAGTATTTTTCAATGCATCTGGATGCCACAATGCCAATCACACCTTTATGCCAGTCACTTTTGAATAGTACTGTTGACTTGGCATTGATTAAGGCTACATCATTGGCTATCATCTCAACTGCTTCTTCAGTAATGGCAGAGTCGAAATCCCGTCTCTGGTTATTTTTTATATTCAGCTTTTCGCCAAAGTGGTAGGCCTCATCTTCTGATTCCGCCAACAATAGGTCAACAGCCCCATGAGCATGGGCAATACGTCCCGCAGCATTTATTCTTGGTGCGAGTCCAAATACAATTCCTGTTATGGTTAACTCCTTTTTATTTCCAGCCAGGCGCATCAAAGCTTTGAGTCCGGGTCGCGCATTTTTGTTTAATTGAATTAAACCATAATGTGCCAATATCCTGTTTTCACCAACTATGGGTACAATGTCAGAGGCAATGCTAACAACCACTAAATCAAGAAAGTCATTCGGATTGACCTTTATTGTGGGTCTTTGGTTGACAATGGCTTGAATAAGCTTAAAGCCTATTCCACAACCGGGAAGCTCCTTAAAAGGATAAGTACAGTCCTCTCTTTTGGGATCTAAAACGGCAACTGCATTTGGTATTGAATCCCCAGGCCTGTGATGGTCACAAATAATAAAATCAATACCTAAGTCTGTTGCATAATCAACCAATTGATTTGACTTAATGCCACAATCAAGAGCCACTATAAGTGAATATCCATTTTCACTGGCCCAGTCTATGCCTTGCTTGGAAACACCATACCCCTCTTTATATCGGTCAGGAATGTAGAAGGCTGAGTCGAAATGGAATGAATTGATAAATCCATAAAATAGTGCTACCGAAGTGGTTCCATCAACATCATAGTCTCCATAAACCAGGATTTTCTCCTTTGAATCAAATGCCTTAAGTATTCTGGCTACTGCCTTGTCCATGTCCTTCATCAGAAAGGGATTATGGAGCATATCCAGGGAAGGCCTGAAAAAGTTTCTGGCAGCGTCAAAGTTAGCTACCCCTCTCTGTAATAATATTGAAGCAATGGGTTGACTTACATTAATGGAATTTGACAAGCTGTCAATAGCGTCCGGTTCAATAGTGTCCTTAAATACCCACCTTTTTTCAGCCATATGCATTTGATATAAAAAGAAAAGCAGCACAAATGTACTGCTTTCACAAGTCTATTGTTAAGAATAAATTATTCCGAATCTGCAGGCTTTTCAGTAACCACACCTTCCAGAACATCCTTAATCTCTACCCTTACACCATCTCTGTAAGGAACAATCCAGGCATCTTTAACACCCATTTCCCTCAAATACTTCTTGAAAGTATCTGCTTCCCAATAATCCCTGAACTGGCCTAAAGTTATTTTTTGAGTGCCATCAGCACTTTCGCCACCGAAGTTCTCATTATTGTCAAAATACTTAGAAAGGTCTTTATTTCTAAAAGCACCAATCTGAACTTTGAATACAACACCATCGATCATTTTCTCGCCAGCAGTCATTTCTACTGGTTTTGGCTTGGCTTCTTTAGCAGCGGCTTTAGCAGCGGCTAAATCGCTTCTTAGTTTGGCCATATCATCTTGCAATTCGCTAATCTTTGAATCTTTGTCACTTATTCTTGACTGAAGGCCGGTATTATCTGCTTTCAGGCTATTCACCTGACTTTGCAAGGCCTGGTTATCATCAACCAATTGCTTCAATTGCTCAGGGCTTTTTGCATATTCCTTGGCTTTCTTTTTCCACTCTTTCTTCTCCTTCTTGTCCATCTGAGCAGATGCATTGAAAACTATGGCGCCAACCATTATAATGGTGAATAGTAAGGTTATTTTTTTCATTCTATCTTTAGTGTTGGTATAAAACTTTGAAAATATAGTCAATTTAATCAAATAATTAAAAAAATCACTTCTTTAGGCTACCTACCATGTCTTCTGGCTTCACCCATTCATTGAACTCCTGTTCAGTAAGATATCCTAGATTTATGGCTTCTTCTTTTAAGGTTGTTCCATTTTGATGCGCTGTTTTGGCAATTTTGGCCGCTTTTTCATACCCAATATGAGTATTTAACGCTGTTACAAGCATCAAACTGTTATTAACATGCTCTGCAATATTTTTGTGGTTTGGCTCAATACCAATGGCACAATTGTCATTAAATGATACACAAGCATCTCCAATTAATCTGGCTGATTGTAGTAAGTTGTTCGCCAACATAGGCTTGAAAACATTTAACTCATAATGTCCCTGCGCACCACCTACTGTAATGGCCACATCATTGCCCATTACCTGGGCACAAACCATAGTCAATGCCTCGCACTGCGTTGGGTTTACCTTACCTGGCATGATGGATGACCCAGGCTCATTTTCAGGAATATTGATTTCACCTATACCCGATCTTGGACCTGAGGCCAGCATTCTTATATCATTAGCAATTTTATTTAATGCTACGGCCAATTGTTTCAATGCCCCATGTGACTCTACAATGGCATCGTGAGCGGCCAGGGCTTCAAATTTATTTTCAGCCGTAACAAAAGGGAGACCGGTAAATTCAGCAATTTTCTTGGCCACAACTTCTGAATAGCCTTCAGGAGTATTGATACCTGTACCTACCGCAGTTCCGCCTAATGCCAATTCTGATAAATGAGCCAATGTATTTTTCAATGCCTTAAGGCCATGGCTTAATTGAGATACGTAACCAGAAAATTCTTGTCCTAAGGTCAAAGGAGTTGCATCCATAAGGTGCGTTCTGCCAATTTTAACCACTGACATAAATTCCTCTGACTTTTTCTTTAATGTATCCCTAAGCTTTTCGACACCTGGTATGGTTGTCTCTACAATCATTTTATACCCGGCTATGTGCATGCCGGTAGGGTATGTGTCATTAGACGACTGTGATTTATTTACATCGTCATTAGGATGTACATCACTTTTACCCTCTCCTAGTTTGTTTCCGGCAAGAACATGAGCACGATTTGATATTACCTCATTGGTATTCATGTTCGATTGTGTTCCAGAACCTGTCTGCCAGATCACCAATGGAAATTGATCATCATGCTTGCCTTCTAAAATCTCATCACAAACTGCTGATATAAGGTCTCTCTTTTCTTTGCTGAGTACCCCTAAATCATGATTGGCGTGAGCAGCAGCTTTCTTAAGATAAGCGAAACCATAAATAACCTCTAAAGGCATACTACCTGCCGGGCCTATTTTAAAATTGTTTCTAGACCTCTCGGTTTGCGCACCCCAATATTTATCGGCAGGTACTTTCACCTCGCCCATAGTATCTTTTTCTATTCTGTAATCCATTATGTGTTAATCTTTTCTGTATTTCAGGATGAAAGCAAATTTAGAAAATAATTCCTGTAGACAGGTTGTAATATTTACTGTTTTAATTTCGGCATTCACCGATACCAGTTCGGCATTCACCGATTGACATAAACTTTACGGCTATATCCTTAGTAAAATTGAACAAACAAAAACATCAAAAGAAATGGGAAATGAAAATATAAGCGACAGAAGGTTTTGGCTAGGCCTCATCTTCGTAGGAATTGGTGCAGTACTTCTGCTGGACAATTTGGACATTTTACCTTATTGGGTATCTGACTTAGTGATATCTTGGAGAATGTTATTGGTAGTTATAGGTACTTACATAGTGGTAGGCAAGAAGAAGCCTGAAGGATTTATCCTCATAATAATAGGTGGTTTATTCTTAGTGCAAGATTTCTATTACTTTAGAATGAGGGATATCTGGCATATCCTCTGGCCGGCAGTTTTTATTGCTATTGGGGTATCATTATTACTTAGAAGAAACCGTGGCAAAGAAGTTGCTGACGGTGAAAAAAAAAATGAAATAGATTATGTTGATGACTTTGCCGTCTTTGGAGGTCGCGAGATTGTGGTCGATTCTCAAAACTTCAGAGGGGGCAAACTCTCAGCAATGTTTGGTGGGTCATCAGTAGATCTTAGAAATGCCAACCTTTCAGAGGGTGAAAATGTACTTGACATACTGGCAATTTTTGGTGGCACTTCTATAATAGTGCCACAGGATTGGACGATAAAAGTAGATGTTACATCAGTTTTGGGAGGCTTTAGTGATCAAAGAACTTCCACGGTCAAAGTGATGTCTCATCCTAATAAAGTACTCATTATCAAGGGATTTGTTATGTTTGGTGGCGGAGATATCAAATACAACAAGTAAAAAATGCGCCACCCCTTCTTAGGAAAACCGCTCTTATTTTATTCAATTGCATGGGCAGCAATCGTGGCTGCCCATGTTTTTGTTTTAGTCTTTCAATTAGACTTTAATCTCACCCTGGCTACTAAGCATAGCCTTATTTTTAACCTACCCGTCATGGGATTTGGTCTGTCCTATTGGTACGTGGTTCGTTACATTTCTAACGATAAGCAAAGCATCACAGCGGCTATTTTCAATCAAGGGTCCGCCATATTAATTGGTGTTACCATCCTTACTTTCGGCAGCGATGCATTTGTAAATCAGTTCGTAAATTTTGATGCTTCACATAAGGAGTATTTTAGAATGGCCATGCCTTGGCACATATTTCTTGGATCATTTTATATGACCATTGTTGTGCTCATTTATTATTTGCTTCAATACACAACTAATTTAAAAGAAAAGGAGAAGGACGAACTTCAGCTTCAGAACCTTTTAAAAAATGCTGAGCTGGAGATGCTGAAGTCGCAGATAAACCCTCATTTCATATTTAATAGTCTGAATTCTGTTAGTGCCCTTACCCTTACCAATCCCGATTTGGCACACGAAATGGTAATCAAACTTTCTGATTTTCTTCGTTTGTCGTTGGGGCGATCAAACAAAGAATTGCATACTGTTGAGGAAGAGCTGAAGCAGATGAATTTATACCTGGATATTGAACGCATCAGGTTTGGCGACAGACTTAGTCTTTCGCAAGATATCAATGAGATCTGCATGAAGCATTCATTACCTGTAATGATCCTTCAGCCACTTTATGAGAATGCCATTAAATATGGTGTTTATGGACAATTGGAGAAGGTGGAAATATCGACCAAGTGCCATTGTGATGATGGTGTTCTATTTCTTTCAATCACCAATAATTATGATTCTACCTCGGCTCCTCAAAAAGGGAAAGGTATTGGACTCATGAATATTAGAAATAGGCTGGAACTGATTTATGGCCCTTCTGATCTGGTAACCATTGAAAAAAACAAGAATATTTTTACTATTCACCTTCAAATACCACAAATTACGACTTAATGATAAAGGCGATAATTATAGATGATGAGCAACTCGCCCGGGATTTAATTAAGAAGTTTCTTTCTGAGAATTCCACTGTTGAAGTTGTGGCGGAATGTACCAACGGTTTTGATGGAGCCAAGGCTATAGCCGAGCATAAACCCGATCTTATCTTTCTCGATGTTCAAATGCCTAAATTAACAGGCTTTGAAATGTTGGAAATAATAGACGAGAGGCCAATCATTATTTTTAGTACAGCTTTCGACCAATATGCTATAAAAGCATTTGAACAAAGTGCCGCAGACTATTTACTTAAGCCTTATTCAAAAGCCAGGTTTCAGGAAGCACTGGCCAAAGCCATAGGACAGGTAGAGAACAAGCAACCCACTGCTGCTACTATTGAAAAAGTATTAGAATCGAAGCAGGCACAAGAGCAGTTAGATAGGGTTGTCATTAAAAATGGCAGCAAAATATTGATTCTTAGTGTTGACAATATCAGTCACTTTGAAGCTCAGGATGATTATGTGGCTATTTACAGTGAGGGCAAAAAGTATCTAAAACAGCTGACCATGAAATATTTGGAAAATAGCCTGCCTAAAGATCAGTTTGTGAGGGTTCATCGCTCATTCATTGTAGCAATAGCCGGGATTGATAAACTGGAGCCATACTCTAAAGATGCTTTTATCGCTATTCTAAAATCTGGGGATAAAGTTTCAGTAAGCAGGAGCGGATATAATGCCTTAAAGGAGGCTCTGAATTTTTAAGCGCTTAAATTTTTATAAAACTCCCAAATCACAACGCCCAAACTCACCGAGATATTCAGCGAGTGCTTGGTGCCAAATTGTGGTATCTCAATCACCACATCTGAAGCAGAAACTATTTCCTGATCAACACCAAAAACCTCATTACCAAAAACCAGGCAATATTTTTCACTCTTGTCAGGAGTAAAGTCTAAAAGAGAGGTGCTGTTTTCTGCCTGTTCTATACTAATGATTTTATAGCCATTTGCTTGCAACCCTTTTAGAAAAGGCAATGGTTCTGGCACATGCTCCCAAGCCACAGATTCAGTGGCACCAAGAGCGGTCTTTTGAATTTCCCGATGTGGAGGTGTACCTGTAATACCACCCAGGTAGATTTTTTCAATCAAAAAGGCATCACTTGTCCTAAAAGCAGAACCCACATTATTGAGGCTTCTTACATTGTCCAAAAAAATGGAGACCGGGATTTTATCTGCTTCTTTAAACTCTTCTATGGACTTACGGTCCAACTCTTCATTGGCTAATTTTCTCATTGAAAGGTATCAGACATTAATTGCAACAATTTATTCCTTCTTGGAAATGTAAAGTTGCGCAAATTTAAAGACACCGATGAAAGGGTGTTGTCTTTAGAATATTCAATAACAAGCTTCCCTCCAACTATGCTTCTGGCTTTTAACACTTTGAAACCTTTAACGTCATCTATATTCAAGTCCAGGTCTTTCGATTTTTTCCTGTTAAAAAGGCTATGATTCGATATTTTTAAACGATGTCCTTCTTTTGTCACCGTGATGCTTGATGGTTTTAAAAATAGAAACTGAACAATTATCAGTACAGGTAGAATACCATTAATAATAAAAAATGAAGTGTCTGTTGGATGACCCAGAAGCGCGTAAGTCAAAAAGCCCAAGGCCATAACCAAAGAGGCAATGACTAGTATACTAAGCGCTTTCATTTGCACATTGTTCTTTACTTCCCAGTTGGTTGTTACATCTTTAGGCATCTACCAAATATAATCAGTTTAAAAACAAGTTGTTAGAATTTTTTAATGCCAAATGCCTCTAAAACAATGCGCTATCTGCGCTCATAAATTTTAATTAACCTTAAAATATTGAATCTTTGTAAGCTGCAAAAAGTACCACCCAATGGCCAAAACAAAAGACGCAAAAGAGACTCCATTAATGAAACAATACAATGCCATTAAGGCAAAGTATCCGGGCGCACTGCTGCTTTTCAGGGTAGGTGATTTTTACGAAACTTTTGGTGAGGATGCTATCAGGGCGAGCAAGGTGCTGGACATTGTACTCACAAAAAGAGCCAATGGTTCTGCCTCCCATATTGAGTTGGCCGGATTTCCTCATCATTCTTTGGATACTTATTTACCAAAACTTGTAAGAGCCGGTAATCGTGTGGCCATTTGTGATCAGCTGGAAGATCCAAAATCGGTCAAGGGTATTGTTAAGCGTGGTGTTACTGAACTGGTTACTCCCGGACTTTCTTTTAATGATAATGTTTTAGAGAAGCGGTCTAATAACTATTTAGCCTCCATCCATTGGGGAGGTGATAAAATTGGTGTAGCCTTTTTAGATGTTTCCACTGGTGAATTCATGGCTGCCAGAGGGAAGGAAGACTATATTTCAAAATTGTTTCAGGGCTTTAATCCTTCTGAGGTAATTTATAGCAAGTCTGACAGAGGTCTGGCGGAGCAACTTTTTCATGATGAGTATAATCTTTTTTCTATAGATGAATGGGTTTACAGCTTTGACTATGGATATGATAAGCTAACCGACCATTTCAAAACTTCATCTTTGAAGGGTTTTGGTATCGAAGAGATGGGTGAAGCCATAATAGCTGCGGGAGCCATCCTTCACTATCTGGAAGAGACGGAGCATCGGGAAACGGATCACATTTCGGCCATTTCCAGAATCGATGAAGAAAAATATGTTTGGCTGGACAAGTTTACGATTCGAAACCTCGAGCTCATTTATCCCCAGAATGATGGTGGTGTGCCGTTGATCCAGGTGCTGGATAAGACCGAAACCCCGATGGGTTCAAGAATGCTGAAAAAGTGGATGGTACTGCCCTTGAAGGATGCAAACGCAATAAAGGAGCGCCATAAAATTGTGTCAGCTTTTCATGAAAATGAAGACATGCTGGAGGAGATCAGGGGTTATTTAAAACAAATAGGAGACCTTGAAAGGCTGATATCTAAAGTAGCTGTGGGTAGAATCAACCCGCGGGAAATGAATCAGCTCAAGAAGGCACTGAAAATAACACAGCCTATTCATCAAGCTTTGATAAACCACCCACTTCCTGAAATCAAGAAGATGGGCGACCAGATCAATCTTTGTGAATTCCTGCTGGAGAAAATAGAAAAGGAGCTTAAGGAAGATGTGCCTCTTTTATCCAATCAGGGAAATCTGATCAATGATGGCATCGATGAGGAGTTGGATGAGCTAAGACAAATCGCTTACTCGGGTAAAGATTATCTATTAAAGGCTCAAAAGCGCGAAATTGAGCGAACTGGAATCACTTCTCTAAAAATCGCATACAACAAAGTATTCGGCTATTACCTTGAAGTGAGCAATGCCCATAAGGATAAAGTACCAGCAGAATGGATTCGTAAGCAGACTTTGGTCAATGCAGAAAGGTACATTACCGAAGAGCTTAAAGTCTATGAAGAGAAAATTCTAAATGCTGAAGACAAACTCTTTGTAATTGAGCAGCGACTGTTTCAAGCATTAGTGACTACAGCTGCTGATTATGTAACTCAGATACAGCAAAATGCCAGGGTTATTGGTGCTATTGACTGCCTCTCATCTTTTGGATTAATTGCCAGAAACAACAATTATATCAAGCCTGAAGTAAATGATACGACTGAAATTGACATAAAAGAAGGTCGACATCCGGTCATAGAGCAGCAACTTCCTGTTGGTGAATCTTATGTGCCCAATGATGTCTTTCTTGACAATAATAGTCAGCAGATTATGATTATTACCGGGCCGAATATGGCGGGTAAGTCTGCATTGTTAAGACAAACAGCACTTATAGTGTTGATGGCCCAGATGGGTTCATTTGTGCCAGCCGTTTCAGCAGAGATTGGCATCGTTGACAAAGTTTTTACCAGAGTAGGCGCCTCAGATAATTTGTCCCGTGGCGAGTCAACTTTTATGGTGGAGATGATTGAAACAGCCAGTATCTTAAATAATCTGAGTGATCGCAGCCTGATTTTGATGGATGAGATAGGCCGAGGTACCAGCACATATGATGGAGTTTCTATAGCTTGGTCTATCGTAGAGTATCTTCATAACCATCAGGATTTTAAAGCAAAAACGTTGTTTGCCACCCACTACCATGAGCTTAATCAGCTCTCAGAAGATTTTGTGAGAATTAAGAATTTTAATGTTTCCGTAAAGGAGGTGGGTGACAAAATCATTTTCATGCGGAAGCTGAAAGAAGGAGGCAGCGAGCATAGTTTTGGTATTCATGTAGCGCAATTGGCAGGTATGCCTAATAAGGTAGTGATAAGGGCCAACGAGATCATGCACTTCCTGGAAAAAGACAAGCATAAGAACGATACCGGAAAAAAATTGCAGGAAGTGCCAAAGGCCAATTATCAGATGAATCTTTTTGAGGCTGACCCTAGATTTAAAGAGGTAATGGCTATGATGGAGCTGCTGGATATCAATACCATTTCCCCTGTTGAGGCGTTATTAAAACTCAATGAAATAAAAGGAATACTGAACAAGAAATCGAAATAATCTGTTTGTTCATTCCAAAGTGATAATTGTTAACTTTGCACTGTAAATAAAAATCTACGGCATGTCCGAATCAGTTGTATTAGAAAAAAGACGCAAGCCAATCTTAAAACAAGAGATAGCTTTTACCATTGTACATCTAATCCCATTATTGGCGATTTGGACAGGGGCAACCTTGTTTGACTGGCTAGTATGCGCAGCGCTATATTTTTTCAGAATGTTCTGGATTACAGGTGGTTATCACCGATACTTTGCGCATAAATCTTATAAAACTTCAAGGTTCTTTCAATTTTGGATTGCCTTCTTTGCCATGACTTCGGCACAAAAAGGGGTGCTTTGGTGGGCAGCGCATCACAGGCACCATCATAGACATAGCGATACACCAAAAGATCCGCATTCTATGAAGCTTTATGGTTTTTGGTATTCTCATGTGGGTTGGATTATCGGACCTGATTTTAAAGAAACAGATTTTAAAACCATTGGTGACTATGCCAAATATCCTGAGTTGGTATGGCTAAATAAGCATTACCTTGTGCCGCCAACTGTTCTGGCAATTTTAGTTACTGCTCTTGGTGCCTATGTAAATGGAGGTAGCATTCTAATGTTTTTTACTAGCGCAGGGCTGTCTACTTTGTTTATAGGATTCTTTTTAAGTACGGTGCTTACCTATCATGGCACGTTTACCATCAACTCCATCATGCACAAGTTTGGTAAGCAGCGTTATGAGTCTGGGGATGAGTCTAAAAACAGCCTTTGGTTAGCACTATTGACCTTAGGTGAAGGATGGCATAACAACCACCATTATTATGAGGTGGCGGCAAGACAAGGGTTCTTCTGGTGGGAAATTGACATTACCTATTACGGGCTGAAAGTGTTGAGCTGGCTTGGGCTGATCTGGGATCTTCGTGGAGTGCCGAAGCATATCAAATATTCCAAAAATAAGGCTGAGGCCAAGGAGTTGGCAGCACAAATGAAGCAAGAAGCGGCCTGATTGTTTATTAATACGCTGTTTTCTGGTTACTAATTAGTATATTGTGCGGATATACCCTCAAAAAAACAGTCTATAGTTTGGTAAAATTTAAAGCTTTCTTCAGCTCGGTTATATTGATGATTTTGCTCTTGGCTAATGCCAATGCTCAAAACTTGTCTAATAAATCTATCCCCCAGGAACTTTCTGAAGAGATTACTCAGGCACTGAGCTTCTTCCCAGAGCTTGATGATTACAGTATCGATTTTGTATACAAAAGGAAACTTAAGAACTGCGTAATGCAGGCTCAGCCCAAAATCAGGACCTTTTTTGCCAAAAAGGAGAAACGCCATTATAAAGTGCTGATCAGTAAAAATTTGTCTATGAAGGACACCACCATGATTGTGAACCAATTGCCAAAAGAAATATTGGTGGGCTGGTTTGCCCATGAGTTGGGTCATATTATGGACTACAAAGAGCGCACCGCTTTCAATATGATTGGTTTTGGTTTCAAATACTTAACAAGCACTTCATTTTTAAAGAGGTCTGAAAGAAAGGCTGATGCCCTGGCGGTAAAACAAGGAATGGGCGGACATTTGATTAAGACCAAAAAATATGTCCTGTTCAAATCCAGATTCACCAAAGAGTACAAAGCCAAGATTAAGGACCTTTACCCATCTCCAGAAGATATTGTGGCTTTGGCGGAGGAGTGATTGGGTTTAAAAGTCAATCAACCTCTAGCAAATACCCAGTTATTGCCTTCAGATTGAGCAGCATCAAAGACATAGCCATTTTCATTAAATCCCTTTAATAGTTCAGGATCAGTAATTTGACTTTTGATAATGAACTTGGCCATGACACCTCTGGCATTCTTAGCATAGGTCATTAGTACTTTATACTCGCCATTGCTAAAGTCCTTAAAAATAGGTGTGATCACTGTTGCCTTTAACTTAGACTCCTTCACAGATTTATAATACTCTGTTGAGGCCAGGTTGACTACCCATTTGGTGCCATCAAGATCATTATTGAGTTTCTTTGTAATTTTATCTCCCCAAAATTCATAAAGGTTTTTATAGCTATAATATTTGAGTTTAGTTCCCATTTCCAGTCGATAGGGCTGTATCATATCAAGAGGACGAAGGACACCATATAACCCTGACAGAATTCTCAAATGTTTTTGAGCAAATTGTAAATCTTGGTCATCCATTTCGGTTGCACTAAGTCCGCGGTATACTTCACCATTAAAAGTAAGAACGGCCTGTTTGGTAGCATCAGGAGAAGGATCAGGAGACCATTGCTGATATCTGGCTACATTAAGTGCTGCTAGTTCATCACTAATACTCATAAGCTCACCCAGTTTTTTCTTGGAGAAAGTGCCTGCTTTTTTGATCAGTCGGGCTGACTCAACACCGAAGTCAGGCTGTGAAGACAGAGTAGTGTGAGCGGGAGTTTCAAAGTCGAATGATTTGGCAGGAGAAAGGAGTGTTAGCATTTTTCAAATTGTAATTAAGATGCGAAAATACTTAAAATGTCACTCGGGGGCAATTGGTAGGTATCAGGGTTATCCAGCTCTGGAAGATATTGTGGCTCTGGCTGAGGAGTGAGCGGTTGTTTTACCTTAAAGAAATAGCAGGCTCAAGTGTTATATTTTGAGCCCTCTGGCTTTTAATATTTTGCCTGATAACGGCAACTCCTAGTTTAGGTTCAACCTGCTTTTCCAATTGGCATCGTCAAGTATCTTGCTCAGGAAGTTTTTTTTCTCAAAATTAGTTTTGAAACTATGTTCACGGTGTAGCTCTGCATATTTCATCTCCGAGTCATCCACTAAGTAGTGAGCATCTGGCTCTATCTCATCTCTGAAAGTAGAGTATTCCTTTTTGTTGTAGAGCAAATCTTTCGCCTTAATCATTCCCATATCGAGTGCCACTGTCACTTTTTTGTGACATCTGCACGGATTGCTTTTATCTACCAATCCACATTTATTTTGCATGAAATTATAAAGGTCTTTCCGTGCCTTACTTAACTTCATTCTAAAGTTAGCTTGGCTTATTTCCATTATTTCGGACCCAATGTTGTGATCCGCTCCAAATATATCCCCTATTATATAAATAAGGCGTTGTTCTTTGTTTAAACAGAGCAACATGCCAGACAAACAATTTAAACGCACTTCACGAATTTCTTCATTTTTATCTTCCTTTTCGTCAGCACTTAGCTCAATACTTGGAGCGGCATCCAATGCAAGTCCCAACTCCTCAAAAGTAGGGGGGTAAATGGAAGGACGCTTCTTCTTTTCATTCAGAAAGTGATTTACTACGATTCTGTAAGCCCAAGTACGAAAGGAGCTTTTAAATTTAAATTTACCAAGGTTAGAGATGATTTTGATAAGTGCTTCCTGACTTAAATCAGCAGCATCTTCTGGATTGCCAACCATCTTCCAGGCAATGTTATAAATATACGGTTGATGCCTTTCAACTAATTGGTTCAAAGCCTTTTTACTGCCTTCCAAAGTTCGGCTGATAAGTTCTGCATCTGATTTTTCGGAAGGATAAGAAGAAGATAGCGGGTTCATATTTTGTTTCTAATTTACACTATTTCTATTGAGTTTGTTGGAGCGCCTTTATCCCGAAAACTCCTGCGATAATAGCTGCCACTATTCTAACCCAATGGAAGAACACCCAGCCTCGTAGTTTACTTGTAGCTACAGTTGCACTGTATTTTAATTCCATAAAGTCCAGGTTCATGGGTAAATGATAGGCTGCGGTTTGGATATTTATTATCAATAAGGCGACAAATGCAAATATCCAATAGCGTCTGGCTGGTTTATTTTCTTTCGTTATAAAAATCAGCCAGATAGTTGCAATAAAAGCAGGTATTAATGTAGCTGCTGTAGGTCCAAGTAAAAGTGGAAAATCCACTTTAAAGGATTCCATAAAAATAGTAGGCTCAAGTGATTGCCAGTGTATGCAATAGCTTAGACCTATATTAATCATATTGCCGGCAAAGGCTCCTATGCCTAGGATAGCAATGAAGGGTAGTATTCTTTTCATATTCTTAATGCTGTATCTTATCTGGCATTTTTTATCAGCTTTCCGAATATATAGATATGGCTAAGGAAGGCTGCTAATCCAAAAGTGACAAACGTTAACCAAATCACGCCTAAGTTTTGATCATAGAGTTTTAACCCAAAGAATTGAGGAAATGCAGTAATTAAATCGGCAAATCCGAAGATGTTGAATACCCAAACCAATGGAATGGCAAATTTCCATTTACCTTTCAGTGCAATGGAAGTTATAATAGCAAGAATGGCTGTGGCCAGATCCCACAATCCAACAGTTGTTAAAAAGTCACTTGGAAATCCATCATAAAATTGCTCCTTCGTCATAAAGAGTAAACCGAGGTATCGGAAAGTATTCAGAAACACAAACGGTAGTAGAGCATCATGAATGGAAAGGTTAGCTAATCGAGGTTTAATCCACCAATTGAATCCAAGGATAATACTGATCGTGCCGATGATGGCCTGTAAATTAATAATTATAAAGTTGTCCATAGGAGGTTTATTAGTTTGACCTTTTGGACAATGAAATCAGGAATATGTAAAGACTTTAAAACAATTATTTTTAAACAGCAGCATTAGTATTTGTAAATGCTCATCAACTCAATGGTCTCACTTTTTCCTTTGAGTTGGATTTCACCTTTTCGTTCAATTATCCAGTCTGAATAAGGGATTGGATGCAGGTCCAATAAATCATTTGAAATCAGGAAACTACTATGTAATTCGTTGCACATGCTTTGTATTCGTGCCGTGGTATTGAGCACATCTCCTGAGTAAGTAATATCCCGCTTAACCACACCTATTTCACCAGCTATAACAGTGCCGTGGTGAGCGCCTGCTTTAAAATATGGCTTAACACCAAATCTTTGAAGGTATTTGTTTTCTTCTGACTTTAATAATTGTTGAATGGCAAAAAAACACCTGATGTAATTCAGATTCCCAGACCCTTCTGTAGGCCAGGATAACACAACCTCATCACCAACATACTGGTATATTTCGCCACCAGTTTCTAAAATAGGTGTGGTTATGTCAGAAAACAATTCCTTAAGAAAGAGGTGATACTTTATACCTCCTAAATTTTCCGCTATGGTGGTAGAAGATTTTAAATCCAGAAACATAAATACCCTTTCTTCCTCCCTTGGAATATTATACTTACCAAAAAATATCTGTGTCAGTTTACCTGGCCCAAACTTGTTTTCCATTTGCAAGAAAAAATAGGAGAGCAATACTATTGTCATCCAAAAAATGATGTTTCTCATGTCGATAGCATCAAAAGCAAAAACGAAACCTTTGGCAGGTTCTGTTTCCATTAAGATAAACGCTTCAATAGTATTTCGAATAGCCCAAACCAACATAAACATTGATACAATGATGATGAGCCCCTGATAATAAGGTTTAGTTCGATACTTATCATCAATAAAATTGAGTGTTATGGATGCAACCAAACCACCTGAAGCACCGGAAATTAAATTAAATAACAAGGCAGTTTGAAATTTATAAATTTCGCTTTCACCCAATGAAAACATACTTCCTATTGTGACATGATCATACCAGGATTGTAAACCACCAATAATGGTCATGGCAATGGTTATAATGATTACCCTTTCTAACTTAATGCGCTTCATTGGCTAGTGATCAAGATTTTCGCAGTCAAAGCCCAACATTTGAACACTTTCCCTAATTCCGTCCATTGAAGCACAGTCCTTTGTTTCAATCCGAAGAATATTCTCGCAATCCTCCAAATCTACATTCCATGTCAAAACTTGAGGGTGACTATTTAATACTGCTCCAATATGATTAACATCTTCCTTTGAACTTAAAGAAGTTTTAAAAACTAATACGGTCATGAAACACCCCAGGGTTAATTTATGGTACTTAGACAACAAGATGTCTAAATATGTAAGTACTTAAAAGAAAAAAAGATAACGTAAGTTGGAGTGATGTGGCCTTCTAAGTTTTAAACTGCTGCGGTGTTTTCTTCAAATGCCTCTCGAGTGTGCCATACGAAACATGACGGAAAGGAAGCTTTGGTTTTAATATTTGATAAGCAGTTTATATTATAAGAGGCCTGAAATAAAGCCTGATAATATGTTATTAATTTTCCTCACTTGAGGTATGAATGTACAAAATGAGACCGAAGCAAGAAGGACAAATTGTTTACTATTGATGGGAAATAGTATTAAAAATACAATTAGAAGTGAAGATATGGCACAAATAATACTATTTTCCTGTTAATTTTAGAAAAACAAACAAATATGAAAGGGATAACATTTATAAAAGACGAAACCCATAATAAGCGTTTTGTACAGATAGATTTAGATCAGCTTGAAAAGCATCAGAACAAGGTAGAAGATTTGTTGGATGCGATTATTGCGGAAAGCAGAAAAGACGATGAAGAAATCAGTTGGGAAGATGTGAAGAAGCAATTAAAAGCAGCAGGTAAGTTATAATGTACCACATTAGGTTTAAGAAGAAGGCGCAAAAGGAACTTTTTAAACTGCCTTCTGTGATGATAAAAAAATTAGCCGCATCCATTGATCAGTTAGAGTTAGACCCACGCCCGGATGGTAGCAAGAAATTAAAGGGCAGCAACGAAAATTTATGGAGAATAAGAATAGGAGACTATAGGGTAATTTACCTGATAGAAGATGTCATTAAAATAGTTGAGATAAGAAAGATTGGCCACAGAAAGGATATTTACGAATAACTTATTTTAGGACAATACCCGCAGTTCTTGACATGGCATGGCATGGCGGGGAGTTAGGTAAAGGTGATAATACCACCATGCAGAACATGACGGCAACCTGTGATAACGCATGTTGCAGTGATGCAGCCTTCTAAATTTTAAGCAGCCGCGGTTTTTTCTTCAAATGCCTCTTGAGTACATTTGGAATACGGGAATTAGAAACAAAAAAGCCCTGACAACTCATGTTATCAGGGCTTTATGTACCCGGGGCGGGACTTGAACCCGCACGACCGCAATAGTCACAGGATTTTAAGTCCTGCGTGTCTACCAATTCCACCACCCGGGCATCAACTAGTTGTTACTAGTTTAGCTCGTTACTCCTGATGATACCAATTCTCGTGACGATTCCAAAGAATGTCACGACCATGACCGCAAAGCGCGTCATTGGCACCACCCGGGCATTAACTATCCGTAGATAGTCGCAAAAAATAAAGCCACGCTTAACGTGGCTCTTTTTTTTGAGCGGGAGACGGGGTTCGAACCCGCGACCTCAACCTTGGCAAGGTTGCGCTCTACCAGCTGAGCTACTCTCGCTTTTCAATGCCTGCTCAAAGGCGTTTCCTTCAAGTGGGTGCAAATTTAAGTAAGCCTTTTAAAAATGCAATACGTTTTGGATGAAAAATTATTTTTTTAATTCTTTCATCCTCGCTTTATCCCGTTGAATAAAATCGGTTATTCCTCTACCTTAGTATAGTGTATGCCATTGTAGATATCGAAACAACAGGAGGTTTTGCCGGTAAGAGCAAAATAACAGAGATCGCTATTGTTATTCATGATGGTGAAAAGGAGCTCGAAACCTATGAAACGCTTATCAATCCTGAGCAGCTGGTACCAAGCTATATTACAGGCCTGACGGGCATCACCCAGCAAATGGTAGATGGCGCTCCTGTTTTTGCTGATGTAGCTGCAGAAATTAACGATATCCTTTCAGATAAGATTTTTGTAGCACATAACGTATCCTTTGACTACTCTTTTGTAAAAAGGGCACTGGAGTCAGAAGGCTACATGTTTAACAATAAAAAACTCTGCACGGTACGGCTCAGCAGGCAGATTATTCCTGGCCATAGGTCTTATAGTCTCGGTAACTTGTGCGAGTCGTTGGGTATTCAAATTGATAATCGGCATAGAGCGGGCGGAGATGCTAAAGCAACGGCTATACTATTTCGTCAATTGCTGGAAAAAGATGAAGATACGGTAAGGGCAGCTTTAAAACACAATTCAAAAGAGACCATATTGCCGCCCAATCTGCCAAAGGCTGAGTTTCTGGCACTGCCTGAAAGTCCGGGGGTGTATTATTTTTTAGATGCCCAAGGTGAGGTGATCTACGTTGGCAAGGCCATTAATATTAAGAAAAGGATCATCAGTCATTTTTCTGGCACTTCCAAGAATAACAGAAACCAGGCGATTCGTAATGAAATCCATCATATTGATTATGAATTGACTGGGAATGAATTGATAGCGCTGGTATTAGAATCTCAGGAGATTAAAAGACTTTGGCCAAAATATAATCGCTCACAGAAATACATTGCCAATCAGTGGGGTGTTTACAAGTATGAAGACCGGCAGGGCTATATCAGGTTCAATGTCAACAAGCAGGTAAAGGGGCTAAAGGGTCTTATCCAGTTCAATAGCCATACGGATGCTTTTCACTACCTAATGAACAAGGTCAAAGAGTTTGAATTATGCCCTAAACTGTCAGGTATTCAAAAGGCGAATAATGAATGTTATGATGTTGCCTTAGGCTACTGCCGTGGTGCATGCTGTGGAAAAGAGGAGGTGTCAGACTATAATGCGCGGGTGGAAGGATTAATAAAATCATTTTATGATGAGGATAGGTCTTTTGTTATCCTTGGGGAAGGCCGGGAAGAGGATGAGCATTCTTTGATATTAGTGGAGGCGGGTAATTACCTGGGTTTCGGGTTTTGCCATAAAGAAGTATCAATATCTAACATAGAAGATGCCAGGTCTTTGGTAAATAATTCCAAACCTACTGTAGAAATAGAGCATTATATTCAGAGCTATATTAATAGTCCGGAAGCAAGGCTTTTGGAGTTTAATTAACATCGTCATGCCGGAAAAATTGATTGTAAATTATAATACAATCAATTTTATCCGGTATCTAGATTATATTCAGAAGAGATTACGGATAATTTTCTATTTGAAAAATGTAAAAAGAAAATTTCCGCAATGACAAAGAGTTACCTCCCAGACCCCGGAGGATAAAGCGTTTCAACCCTATCACTTTGATATACTTCCTTTGTATTAATATCCATCATAGACAGGCACTCCCCCCATCCTGCCCCGGTGTCCATCATCCATACTTCACAAAATTTCACAGGTTTAAAATGCCCCATTCTATGGCTTGGGGTGTGGCCTACAAATATTTCTTCATAATCTGTAAGCGAAATATTTTCATCTCTAATGTGCTGAGCAATCGCCTCCTGGATAAAGTGCCTGTCCCAGATTAAGGTATACTTATCCTGTTCTTCAACTTTTAGGTTTGGATCAATACCTGCATGTACAAACAACTTGTTGTCTTGCTCATAGTAGTATGGAGCATTTTCAAGCAGTGCAACATGGCTGGAAGGCATACCATGCGGATAGCACTTGATAGTGTTAAGTCCTCCAAATTGTAGCCAGGCGGCATCTGGTTCGTGGCCTTTTGCCCATTGTAGTGCCCACCAGTCGTGGTTGCCAAGTAGAAAAATCAGGTTCTTGATCTTGAGCAGTATCTCTATACTTCGGTTTGTTTCAGGATAGCCATCGCAAACATCACCCAGCATTATCAACTGATCCTTATTAAAATCAAACTGACTTCTTTCAAGGCACTGGATTAGAGCCTTGCCTGCACCATGGATATCGCCAATAACAAATCTGCGCATAAGTGAATTTAACAAAGACTTATTGATCTTAGGTATTTAAACACCACTTACCAAAGGTATATCTGTGTTTATCAAATATTTGAGCCATATTTTTTAATATTGCGCTAATTTTAAGCCAGACGAAAAATGAAAGATCATTTTTGTCAGGCTTACCCTGACATTTTGATTTAAATCAAAATCGTCAGTTTTTTTAATTAAAGGTAAATCAAAATCGGGCTTATTTCGTTAAGCACTAACTGGAAAGAATAAAACCTATGGAAGAATCAGTAAGCGTAGAGAAAAAGAAAGATCATCAGGAGAAGATACAGCAGGTTTTCAAGGAGATGGGCAAGGTTGTGGTAGGCCAGGAGGCACTAATCAACCGCTTGTTAATCGGCCTTTTCACGCAGAGCCATATTTTACTTGAAGGTGTTCCGGGGATCGCAAAAACATTAACGGTAAGTACCTTAGCTCAGGTATTGCACCTCGATTTTCAAAGAATACAGTTCACACCAGACTTGCTTCCTGCCGACTTGATTGGTACAATGATTTACAATCAGAAGCAGGCTAATTTTGAAGTTAAAAAGGGGCCAATATTCGCCAATATGATTTTGGCTGATGAGATTAACCGTTCTCCAGCCAAAGTGCAGTCTGCTTTGTTAGAGGCCATGCAAGAGAAGCAGGTAACGATTGGTGAGACCACATTTCAGCTTGACAGGCCTTTCTTAGTATTAGCTACCCAGAATCCGGTAGATCAGGAAGGTACTTATCCTTTACCGGAAGCACAGGTGGATAGGTTTATGATGAAAGTAAATGTTGACTACCCTACCAAAGATCAGGAGCTGGAGGTGATGCGCAGAATCTCTAACATGTCGTTTGACTTTACAGTTAACACAGTTCTTGATAAGAAGGATATTTTTGACATTCGTAATGAGATAAATCAAACTACCATTTCTGAGTCTTTAGAGAAATACATTATCGAGTTGGTGTATGCTACACGTGATCCAAGAGCATATGGTTTAAATGACGAGGCGCATTATATTCAATTTGGTGTATCACCAAGGGCATCAATTAATTTGAATTTGGCTTCAAAGGCCATTGCCTATTTTGACGGACGTGATTATGTGCTGCCAGAAGATATTAAGGAAGTGGCTGCAGATGTGCTGAACCATAGGATTATTTTGAATTATGAGGCAGAAGCTGACAATATTAAGACTAAAGATATTGTAGCTACAATTTTGAATAAAATTCCAATTAACAATTAATTAATAAGCACATATATTGCTGATTAACAGATTTTTAGGCCTTTTTATAAAGGCCTTTTTTTATTTGCAGACCTCAGCGCTTAACATTAGATTAAACTTTTGTTTACATAGTTAATAAACGCTTAATATCAATACGGGCTTGACTTAACATTTGCTTACCACATTTGTGGCACATTTTAAAAAGCATATAATTAAAAACTAATTTAAGCGATGAAAAAGATTTTAAGTTTATTAGCTGCATTCGGAGTAATGTTCTATATCTCCTCTTGTAGTGACGATGATGATCCTGCTGTTGACAATGGCGTTACTATTTCAGGAATTCCTGCAACAGCTACTGTAGAGAATTTAGGAACTTTAGGTCCTGTAAGTGCAACTGTAGAAGGTGCAGATGGACTTGTGAGTTTGGTTATTACCAAGGATGATGCAGCACTCGAAACAGTTGACTTAACTGGATCTACTACTGCTAGTTATGAATTCTCCTATACTGCAGTTGCAGAAGATGAAGACACTAACATAGTATTTACATTTACTGCCACTGACGTTGATGGTGATACAGATGTTGTAACTCATGTACTATCAGTAGGTGAAGCAGAGGAACCTGTAGAAACTCCTATTGTAATTGTGAGAGGTGAAATTGAGGAAAACACAACATGGACTGCTGATAAAATTTATCAACTTGATACGCGAGTAACAGTTCCTGATGGTATTACACTCACCATTGAGGCTGGTACGGTTGTTAAGGGTAATGAGGGACAAGGTG
Source organism: Fulvivirga sp. (assembly GCF_040218215.1). Taxonomy (NCBI): domain Bacteria; kingdom Pseudomonadati; phylum Bacteroidota; class Cytophagia; order Cytophagales; family Fulvivirgaceae; genus Fulvivirga; species Fulvivirga sp. The sequence goes on along the minus strand of NZ_JAVJQL010000028.1, from coordinate 598,602 downwards.
CAGCAGCAACGGCTCTTTTGGTAGCAAGGGGAGGTACACTAAATGCCAATGGTACAGCAGCTCTCCCAATCATTTTTACTTCTACGTTAGATCCTATTGATCCGGCAGATATTGCAGCTGGTAATTATGCAAGTACTACATCTGAGACTCAATCAGGTCTTTGGGGAGGGGTTATAATATTAGGTAAGGCACCTATTACTGGTAAAAACCTTACTACTGATGAGGAAAATCAGACAGAACTTCAAATAGAAGGTATTCCTACATCTGATCCGAATGGCCTCTATGGAGGAGACGATGAAAATGATAATTCAGGTACTATATCGTACATCTCAATCAGACATGGCGGAACAAACATAGGCTCTGGAAATGAGATCAATGGATTGACTTTAGGTGGTGTAGGTGCAGGAACTACAATTAGTAATGTTGAAGTAGTAGCAAATGCTGATGATGGTATTGAATTCTTCGGTGGAAGTGTTTCTGTTGATGGAGCGGTAATTTGGAATTCATTTGATGATTCAATGGATACTGATATGGACTACAATGGAAGTGTTACAAATTTCATTATCGTTACTCCGAACACAGGTTCAGCATTCGAACTGGATGGCCCTGAAGGTTCTGTAACAAGAGGCGAAGACCACATATTTAGTGAAGGTGTAATTTACGGTGGTGCTGATATTGATGCAATTGTAGATTGGGATGGCAATACAAACGCTAGCCTTAACAATTTATACTTCTTCGGAATCGAGGCTGGTAGAATTGATAGCTTCGGTGGGGTTGGAACTAACGCTAACAGCAATACAAGCAACTGGGAAACTGATTTAGCTGACAATTCAGGAGGCTTCTTTACTGGAGCGGAATCAGTACTTACTTTTGGTGTAGCTGTTGGATCTAAATCTCATGGACCAACTGCGGCTGACTTTGCCTGGACTTGGGCTGGAAACTCTGGTGCTTTGGAAGCATTAGGACTGTAATAACAACACGTAAGACAATGAAAAGAGAGGTTGCCTGATGGCAGCCTCTCTTTTTGTATTAAGTAATTGTTAACTATCGTTAATTTACGATTAAGTCAGGTTTTTAATGTATAAGAAGCCTTTGTCTACCGACACCGCTTGTCAATATGCTCTCGGATTAATTTAATATTATGTAAAGGCCAATATTGGCTTTGAAATATTAAAACTATAATAATAGTGAATGTTGAGCACCTCTACGCTCTATGAATAGCTTTGCAGAAAATTTGACGTAAATTATATGAACAAGTTTATTTTATTATTTGTGTTTATGGGCACCGCATTATCTGCTTTTGCTCAAAAGGGGACCATTAGAGGCACCGTTATAGACAAGGGCAATGGTGAGCCTATGATAGGTGTTACAGTACTTATTCAGGGGACAACTACTGGAGCGGTGACAGACTTTGATGGTAAATTTGAAATTAAGACGGCCCCAGGTACATACAGCATACAAGCTTCATTTATTTCCTACGCTGCTGTTACAGTAACCGGTGTTGAGGTTAAAGCAGATGGAGTAACGATAATTGATCAAATAATAATGGCTGAGGACGTGGAGCAGCTGGCAGAAGTAGTTGTTACTGCTGAGGCCATTCGAAATACAGAAGAAGCTTTGCAAACCGTAAAACGTAAATCTGCCAATGTTATGGATGGAATTACAGCCGCAAGTTTTCGGAAGATTGGTGATGGTGATGCAGGTGCTGCAGCTAAGCGGGTTACTGGAGTTTCAGTTGAAGGTGGCAAGTACATCTATGTGAGAGGACTTGGAGACAGATATACCAAAACAACACAAAATGGCATGGACATACCGGGATTAGATCCCGATAGAAATAGTGTTCAGATAGACATATATCCTACTAATCTGATCGACAACATGGTGATTTTAAAAACATTTACACCTGAACTACCCGCAGATTTTACTGGAGGTATAGTCAATATTGAAACAAAGGATTTTCCTGAGGAAAAGATATTTGATGTTTCTTTTGGTATTGATTTTAACCCATCCATGCACTTTAACAATGAATATATAACTTACGAAGGCAGCAACACGGATTGGTTAGGTTTTGATAATGGTGAGCGTGATTTACCATCAAATGTTGACTTGAATAGTGTTCCGACACCTCTTAATGCCCAAAGTGATCAAGAAGTGGCTAATTTTTTAAATCAATTTAGCCCAACAATGGGGGTGACACAGCAGAGTAGTTTTATGAATTACAGCCTGGGTTTGACTCTGGCTAATCAGTTTGAGCTTGGGAATGGAAACAACATAGGTTACCTGGTAACGGGTAATTATAAAAATAATACAACGTTTTACGATGACGCTTTTTATGGTGAATATCAAAATGACCTCAATGATCGTTCAAAAGAGGACTTTCAAAGAGCGTTTACAATACAAGGGCTTCAAGCAGAAAACAATGTTTTGCTTGGTGGTTTAGCTGGAATAGCTTACAAAACAGATTTGTCTAAATACCGATTAACTGTCATGAGATTACAAAATGGACAGAGTAGGTCAGGTGCCTTTGAACTTGTTGATGACGAACTTGCCACAGGAAAATCAGGTTATACTGGGGTTTCTGAAAACCTGGAGTATAATGAGAGAAAAATAACAAACATATTTCTTAACGGTGAGCACCACCTTGGGAGTAATAAATGGACCATTGATTGGAGAGGGTCAACAACTTTATCTGCTCAAGATGATCCAGATGTCAGAAAAACTGCTTTCACAAGAATAAATGACAACTTACGTTTTGCAGCAGGAGCTGCTGGAAACCCAACAAGAATATGGAGGGAACTTGACGAGATCAATATTGTTGGAAAGGTGGATATTACCAACGATCTAAAAATATTTGGTAGAGATGCAAAAATTAAATTTGGTTTAAGTCATACCTATAAAGAAAGAGATTATAGAATTGTAGACTTCAACGTGAATTTCTTAAATGGTCAACAACTTGATTGGACTGGAAATGGTACAGAAGTATGGACTGATGAGACAGTATTTCCAGCGGGCAATGTTTTCTTGGTTTCTGGTTTCAGTAATCCTAACCCAAATGAATATAATGCAAATGCAAGCAATACAGGATTTTATGCTTCCACTGAATTTTCACCGACTGATAAACTAAAAGCTATAGTTGGTTTAAGAGCCGAAAATTTTGTTCAAAGACATACTGGTAGAGATCAACAGGCAGCAGGTTATATACGCAGTAGAATTGCTCAAGGAGCGAGTGTAGAAGATGCTATAGCAGAGGTAAAGGCTGATGGTATCTTAGGAAATGTTTTAGATAATGACAAAGTGCTGGATGCTTTGGACTTCTTCCCATCTGCGAATCTTATATATGCCCTTAGTGAGGAGCAGAACCTAAGACTGTCATATTCCAGAACTATAGCAAGGCCCTCATTTAAAGAGCTTTCTTTTGCTCAAATATTTGATCCAGTATCTAATAGAATCTTTAATGGTGGACTTTTTGCAATTGGGAATTGGGAAGGCAACTTAGTTGAAACCTTAATAGATAATATTGACCTGCGATGGGAGTTATTTATGAAGAGGGGACAAATTGTTTCTTTCTCAGCCTTTTATAAATCATTTGCAAATCCAATCGAATTGGTCAGAATTCCCGAACAACGAACCAATGTGGAGTATCAGCCACGTAATGTTGGAGATGGTCAACTATTTGGTGTTGAGTTTGAATTTAGAAAATCACTGGATTTTATCAGCCCTAATTGGAGCGTCAATGGTAATGTTACCGTTGTAGAGTCAACTATTGATATGCAGGAGTCAGAGCTTTCAATTAGAAGAACAAATGCAAGGGCTGGTGAAGTAATTGATGAAACAAGAAATATGTCAGGTCAGGCACCTTGGATTGTAAATGCGGGAATAGGCTACAGTGATTTCGAGAGAGGCTTTGATGCTGGATTATTTTATAATGTAAAAGGCGAGACACTGGTTATTGTAGGTGGAGGGTTAGATCCTGACGTATTTTCCCAGCCATTTCATAGCTTAAACTTCAATATGAATAAGAAATTTGGTACTAGTCAGCAGTGGACGGTTAATTGTGGAGTATCTAATATTCTCAATGACAAATTGGAACAGTTTTTTGAGCGGTCATTTTCAAGCTTTGAAGACTCGCCAAATGAAACCTTTCAACGTTTTAATCCAGGGGTTTCAATTAGCGCAGGAATTAAATACTCATTCTAATTTCATCCCAAAAAATATTAAAAAAGGGGCTCTAGGCCCCTTTTTTTTAATTGTTCCCTTGTATAGGGCAATCTTTTTGTCCGGCATCCGGACCTTCCAAATAGATTTTTAAGTCTTCATTTCTGATTTTTGAGAGCCTTATCAACTCTTTGCACTTACACCCATTAAACGCGGGTTCTCCATAATTTTTTCTATAATATGTATCCCAGTCTTTAGGGTAAAGAGCCCTAAGCCTTTTATCCTGATATTGAATCCAGCTTATTTGTTCTTGATTGAATGAGTTTATAAAATGTTTATCACTTTTATATTTTGCTCTTATTTGATCCAGCAATGCCTTTTGTTCAAAGGCATATTTATCAAACTCTTCACATATTTCTTCATAATCTAAACCTGCATATGAGTCGGTCTCATTTTTTTGACTACAGCTTACCAAAATAGTCAGAAAGAGAGCGATTATCGTGTACCGTAACTTTTTCATTGGATTTTATTCTCTGTTTTAAATATTTGAGTGGAATCTTTTATTGCTGATACAAATTTAAGGTTTCAAAAAGCCGTACCCCTTTTTTTTTGGACAAAATTTATTGCGTCAAAAGTTTAATTTATAGAGCGAAATATTTCTCAGCATCATTCTGATTCATAATATTTAAAACGTTTGCCAAGCCCATTTTAACCTACTTTAAGTTCTTTCAAATATGGACATTAATTGTCTGAACCATACACGCGTGCATTAATTTATACAGACGGGTAAAACATTTATTGTTAGGTACTTATATTTGTATATTGTTTAAAAAGCTGGTTGCAATGGTAAGAAAATTATATGTGGTGATCCCTTTCCTTATGACCTTTCAAATGTCGTTCGGTCAAAACTCTTATACTTCAAATGATAATTATACCGGCCTTTGGTCTGATGATGCCACTTGGAGCCATACTCCTGCAGCAAGCCCATTGGATAACCCGGGAAATCCAACTCATGGGAGTGCATCAGTGATTGATCTATATGGTTATATAAGGTCGGCAGTAACGCTCAACATTGCTGGGTCTGGACCAAACTTGACTATTTATGACACTTTATACGTAGATGGAGATTTAAATATGAGCCAGGGAACTATTACTCTTGGAGCGGGAGCTGTTTTGATAGTTACAGGCAACTTGAACTTAAGCAATGGTGCATTCAACTTAAATAACACAGGTAGGATAGTGGTTGGTGGAAATTTAAGTGTGACTAATGGTAACGTAAATAATTCCAATAACCTATATGTTTATGGTACTTCCAATGTGACTGGTGGTGGACAAATTGATGGTTGTAATGGATATGGAGGCTGTAGTGGTAGCGCTTCGAGCCCATACGAAAATATTGAAGACGAAAATGACCTTGAAGCTGAGGATGAGGACTTGTTTAACTTTGTGGAAAATGGAGGGGTATTACCGGTTGAGTTAATTGAGTTTAACGGTTTTATGAGCCAGAGCATATTACATCTCAATTGGAAAACAGCCACTGAGGTTAACTTCGACTATTTTCAGGTTGAATACGCTGAACAGGATTTGGCCTTTAAACCGTTTCACAAAACGATAAAAGGACATGGCAACTCTACCTACGTCAATAACTATCAGTTTAATCAGCAAATCAGTACCGGACAAGGCCCTTATTACCGATTAAAGATTATTGACTTTGATGGTGTATACGAATATTCTGATGTCATTTTTGTAAACAATGGCCTTCCTTCATCGTCTATCGAGGTATTTCCAAATCCAAGTGTTTCAGAAGCCCCAATAACATTGAGCTGTTTTGAGTGCGATGATTCTACATTAGTAGAAATCTTCGATATTTCCAATAATAAAGTTTTTGAAGGCCGGGTTGATTTTATCAACCAGCCAACGCTGAATCCTCACTTGTCTTCAGGGGTATATGTTATAAGGATTTCCGTTAAAGGTGAAGCTGCTGTGAAAAGGCTTGTTATCACAAATTAATAACATTTTATAGGCGCAGTCGTTTTGCATTATGTAAAACAACTTCTATGCCCAAGACTATTCTTATCACAGGCGGTACCGGACTGGTGGGTACACGCCTGACAGAAATTCTTCAATCAAAAAATTACACTGTTAAATACCTGTCCCGCTCATCTGGGATTAAAAATGGTATAGAATCTTTTCAGTGGGATATTAATGCAGGCACTGTTGATGAAAAGGCCTTTGAAAATGTAAATTCCATAATTCATTTGGCCGGGGCTGGTGTAGCAGACAAAAAGTGGACTCCTCAGAGAAAAAAGGAGATATTGGATAGCCGAACGAAGTCCACACAGCTTATAAAATCCACACTTGAAAAAATTGACCACAAAGTTGAAAGCTTTATTTCAGCCTCTGCCATTGGCTATTATGGTTGGGATACTGGTGGTGTTTGGGTCAAGGAAGGCAGTCGGTTTGGGGATGACTTCCTGGCCACGGTTACCAAAGCCTGGGAGGAAGAAGTTGATGCTATTGAAACCTTAGGAATAAGAACGGCCAAATTGCGTATTGGCATTGTCTTTAGCGAAAAAGGGGCAGCACTTTATGAACTTGCAAAACCTATTAAATATGGGGTTGGTGCCCCATTAGGTTCAGGAGATCAGTACATGAGCTGGATACATATTGATGATCTCTGCGAGATGTTCATTTATGCCGTTGAAAATAAGGATGTGAAAGGCATATTCAATGCAGTAGGGCCTAACCCGGAAACGAATAAAACAATTACAAAAGCCGTTGCCCAAGTTCTTGGTAAGCCATGCTTTTTGCCAAACGTACCAGGCTTCATATTAAAAATCATCCTTGGAAAAAGAGCGGCCATGGTATTAGGTGGCAGCAGGGTCTCCTCTGAGAAAATCCAGTCGGTGGGATTTAATTTTAAGTTTCCAGAACTTAAGAAAGCACTGGAGGATTTGTTATAAAAAGTAAAGCCGATTCTTTAAGTTTACCCGCATTAATTTTTTAAGCTATGACACAGAAAAAGACTAAACTTGATAATATACGCAAGATCGAAGACCTCAATGATGAAGAGCAAAAAATTCTGAGGGCATTTGAAGAAAAGGATTGGAATGAGATTAAGAGTTATGACTCGTGGGTGATTTTTAAGGTCATGTCTGAGTTTGTTGAAGGCTTTGAAAAATTGGCAAAAATAGGGCCTTGTGTTTCCATTTTTGGCTCTGCACGAACTAAACCAGATCATAAATATTATAAAATGGCCGAGGAGATTGCAGCCAAATTGGTACGCCATGGATATGGTGTAGTTACAGGAGGTGGTCCTGGTATTATGGAAGCTGGAAACAAAGGAGCTAAAGATCAGGGGGGTAAGTCTGTAGGTTTAAATATTATTCTTCCTTTTGAGCAAAAGGGGAATGACTATATAGATCAGGATAAACTGATCACCTTTGATTACTTCTTTGTTCGCAAAGTAATGTTTGTAAAATACTCACAGGGCTTTATAGTTATGCCAGGAGGTTTTGGTACTCTTGATGAGCTTTTTGAAGCCATGACTTTAATACAAACAAAAAAAATTGGCAAATTCCCAATTGTTCTGGTAGGTAGCGATTATTGGGGAGGGCTTTTAGACTGGATAACGAAAACTATGTTAGCTGAGAAAAACATAAATGAAGAAGATCTTAAGTTATTCAAGATAGTGGATACACCAACGGAAGCAGTTGCAGCCATTGATGAATTTTATGCTAAATATCTCCTTTCACCGAATTTTTAACTGTAGGAAGCGTTATGGTTTAAACGAAGCCCATAAGTTCAAATTCTATGAAATACCTACCACATGCTATCTCATTACTAACGCTCATTGTAGTATGTTCTTACATACAATACAATGAAAGCAAAAGAGGCAATGAGCCAACTCCGGCAAGTCAGGCATTTTATCCTAAAAATATAGACCTGCCTCCAACGGAATTTCAAGAGTATAGAAATGCCATCTCGTTGCAGCTGCCCGACACCCTTACATTTGCAGGGGAGCGAGTGCCGCTTAACATTCCCGATGTACGCGAGCGCCTGGATAGGGAACTTCATATCAATACCTATTGGCACAGCAGCACGATATTTCTTATGAAGAGGGCTAACAAATGGTTTCCAGAAATGGAGAAAATACTAAGGGAAAATGGCATACCTGAAGATTTTAAATATTTGGCCGCCATTGAGGGAGGCTTTATGAACGAAGTATCTCCTGCCAATGCAGTAGGTTTTTGGCAAATAAGAAAAGATGCAGGAAAGGAGAATGGCTTGGAAATAGGCAATGATGTTGATGAAAGATATGACCCAATTAAGTCTACCGAGGCAGCATGCAAATATTTAAACAAAGCCTATAAAAAGTTTGGTAACTGGACAAACGTGGCGGCTTCATACAACAGGGGCATGTCTGGATTGGGAAGAGCGCTGGATAACCAACAGGAGGGGTCTTATTATGATTTGATGCTTAATGATGAAACCTCACGTTATGTTTTTAGGGTGCTGGCCATTAAGGAGATATTTCAGAATCCAAAAAAATACGGTTTCAACATTAACGCCAGCCATCTTTACGAGTCAGAGAAATTGCGCTATGTTACCATAGAGTCGGATATAAAAGATCTGGTTCAATTCGCTAAAGACCAGGGCATAAACTATAAATTATTGAAAAGGCATAACCCATGGCTTCGGGATGACAATCTTAAAGTGAGGCGAGGGAAATCATATCAAATTGCTATTCCTATTATTTAGATTAAGATATCTGGGTTTACTAATAATTATTTAACGATTATTGTAATACTTACTCTTTAGTATTATTTAAATCAAAATTTATGTTTTTGAAAGGAAAAACGAATTACACCTTACATGTTTTATTAGTGATAATATTCTCAAGTTGTGCCTCAATTGTTAGTAAAAGCAGCTATCCTATTGTTATTAATAGCAAGCCAGCCAGTGCCAAATTAAAAATTACCGATGGAAAAGGAAGAAGTGTCTTTGAAGGAACTACTCCTGCGACCTTAAGCCTTAAGTCTGGTCAGGGTTATTTTAAACGGGCCAGTTACCAAGTACATTTTAGTCTTGATGGCTATGATGATAGAGTAGTACCTCTAAATTGTAAAATTGATGGCTGGTACTTTGGAAATTTGATTTTTGGTGGGGCCTTAGGCCTGCTAATAGTAGATCCAGCAACAGGTGCTATGTATAAATTGGAAACAGACATCATAGTGGAAACTTTGTCTAAGTCAACCGCTAGCATTGATGAAAAGGAATTAAGAATTTTGGATGTTAATAGTATTCCGCAAGAGTGGAAGAGCCACCTGGTTTTGCTAGGTGATTAATCCAATCTAATTTTTTTAAAGGGCAGTAAAAAATAAGTCGTAAAAGGAGTAAGTGACTTTTTGAACTGCCCTTATCATTTCATATTCCTTCATTCTGAATCAACCAGATTTGGAATTCGCTATTATAAACGTCCTATACTTGACATGTTTATTATTTAGATGAGAGTTAACAAAATCAATTTTGCCTTTTAAGTGTTTAAAGCCTTAACTTCATCATCTAAATTTAATTAACACATGGATAAGACTTATTACGACCCCGCAGACCTTAAAAAATTTGGAGATATAGCTGACTTCGAGCCCGATTTGGCCAAGAAGTTTTTTGATTATTATGGAGCAGTATTCAAAGAAGGGGGTCTTACAGCACGGGAAAAATCCCTGATTGCCCTGGCAGTTTCGCATGCTATTCAGTGTCCATATTGCATTGATGCTTACACGTCTGATACATTGGAAAAAGGGGTTACTGAAAAGCAAATGATGGAGGCCGTACATGTTGCAGCTGCTATCAGAGGCGGTGCATCTTTGGTTCACGGTGTTCAGATGATGAATAAAGCCAAGAAATTGTCGATGTAAAAAAATAACTATGTCAAAATCACTGTTAGCCCAACATCATGATCTTGCAGATAAAACCACCCAGGTGAAGATTTTATCTAACGGAATATTTGGTGAAGGAAAGCTGCCAACATTTAAGAAAAAATTAGAGCCAATAGGAGAATTCCCTTTAAAACCTGGTGCCATTGAAATATTTCAGGTTAATGTCGGGTACATGTGCAATCAGGTTTGCAAGCATTGCCATGTAGATGCAGGCCCTGATAGGAAGGAGATCATGACTCGGGAGACGATGGAATATTGTCTTGAAGTTCTTCGTAAAACAAATATTCATACGCTGGACTTAACAGGTGGGGCACCGGAAATGAATCCTGACTTCAGGTGGTTTGTTGAGGAAGCTAACAAAGCTGGTGTCAAAGAGATAATTGTAAGGTCAAACCTAACCATCATTCTGGCTAATCCGAAATACCACGACCTACCGGAATTCTTCAAGGAAAACAATGTAAGGGTAGTCTCCTCGCTCCCATTTTATCAACCTGATAAGACAGACAGACAAAGAGGAGAGGGAGTGTTTGATAAATCAATTAAGGCGCTAAAAATGCTCAATGCCATTGGTTATGGAAGGCCAGGTTCAGGGCTGATGTTGGACTTGGTTTATAACCCCAGTGGTGCTTTCTTACCAGGTGATCAGTCAGAACTGGAGAGGGATTTTAAAAAGGAGCTCAAAAATAACTTTGATATTGAATTTAATAGTTTATTCACCATCACCAATATTCCAATAAGCCGCTTTTTGGAGTTCTTGATAAGGACTGAGAACTATGAAGATTATATGGAAAAGCTAGTTGCAGCATTTAACCCTTCGGCAGTAAAAGGTGTAATGTGCAGAAACACCATTTCCATTGATTATGATGGCTACATGTATGATTGTGATTTTAATCAGATGCTTGATATGAAGGTGGAAAAATCGGCAGGCCAGCATATTAAGGACTTCGATCTTGAAAAGCTTTCAAAACGAAATATTGCAATCAATCAACATTGCTATGGATGCACTGCTGGAGCTGGTTCAAGCTGTCAGGGTACAGTTGCGTAATTCTTTTACAATATATTTGAAGTATGATTGAACAGATAAGAGATGCCGCTGACTATTTACAGTCCAAGGGCATAGAAAATCCTGAAGTTGGGGTCATTTTAGGTACTGGTTTGGGCAGTAAGTTTATTGCCACCATGGATGTAATCAAGACCATTGAGTATTCAGACATTCCTCATTTTCCTTTGGTTACCGTCATGTCTCATGATGGCAAATTAGTGTATGGTACAATCCATGGTAAAAAAGTATTGGCGATGGACGGCCGTTTTCATTATTATGAAGGGTATTCCATGCAGCAAATCACCTTTCCGGTAAGGGTGTTAAAAATGCTTGGCATAAAGCAATTGCTCCTTTCCAATGCTGCGGGAAACATGAACCTGAATTGGAAAAAGGGTCAGCTCATGCTGATTGATGATCACATTAATCTTCAGCCTGACAATCCACTACGCGGGAAAAATTATGATGAGCTGGGGCCACGTTTTCCGGATATGAGTCAGCCATACAATGAAAAGCTAAACTCAGAACTTAAGGCAATTGCAAAAGAGAAAGGAATTCAACTCAATGAGGGTGTATATGTTTCTGTGATTGGCCCTAATCTGGAAACACGGGCTGAGTACAGATATTTAAGAAATATAGGTGCTGATGTTGTTGGTATGTCTACCGTGCCAGAGGTAATAGTAGCCAATCATATGGGTCTTCCATGCTGCGCTATCTCTGTACTTACCGATGATTGTGATCCTGATAATCTAAAGGCGGTTGATATTGCTGAAATTATTGCAATTGCGGGAAAGGCTGAAGAAAAACTAACTGAATTATACGTAGAATTAATCAATAGATTATAAATGGAGACTTATTTAGAAACCACTAAAGATGTTTATAAAAGGGCAGCGGAAACTCCTGATGTAGGGTTGTGCTGTACTACTACGCCCGTGTGGCAGCTACCAGGCCTGGAAATTCCAAAGCGCATGCTGGACATGAACTATGGCTGCGGCAGCACCGTGAATCCCAGGGATTTGGTGAATAACCCAACCATTTTATATGTGGGTGTAGGCGGAGGTATGGAGCTTTTGCAGTTCTCTTATTTTAGCAGAAGAACTGGTGGAGTTGTTGGCCTTGATGTGGTAGATGAGATGATTGATGCCAGCAGACAAAATTTCAAAGAAGCGGAGAAGCAAAACCCTTGGTTTAAGTCTGAATTTGTTGATCTGAGAAAAGGTGATGCCCTTAATTTACCAGTGGAGGATGAAACTATTGATGTAGCAGCTCAAAATTGCCTGTTCAATATTTTCACGAGAGATGATTTAAAGACTGCACTTTCAGAAATGTATCGGGTTTTGAAGCCTTATGGCAGATTGGTGCTTTCAGATCCAGTTTGTGATCAGGCCATGCCAGAGGCTTTACAAAATGACGAGCGACTGAGGGCGCTATGCTTAAGCGGGGCGTTGCCACTGAATGATTATATTAAAATGATTACTGATGTGGGTTTTGGCACTGTTGAAATCAGGGCAAAAAGACCATATAGAATTCTGGATCCAAAGCATTATGATACTGAAACTAACATATTTATTGAGAGTGTGGAAGTATGTGCCATAAAAGATCCTATGCCAGCAGATGGGCCGTGCGTTTTTACTGGTAAAACAGCCATTTATTATGGTGATGAAGAATATTTTGATGACCACAAGGGACATGTGCTTATGCCAAATCAACCGTTGTCTGTTTGTGATAAGACTGCTGGAGCACTGGCGTCTTTAAAAAGAGACGATATATTTATTTCAGAATCGACTCATTTTTATGATGGAGGGGGCTGTTGTTAGTTGTCTTTAATTTAAAAGCTTCTAATTTTATCATATGAATAAAATTAGTCTTTCAGGATCAACACTAAATATTAGCCCTATCGTTTTAGGGATGTGGCACATTAACTCAATCGAACAAAACCAGTTTGAAAAACTAGTTGAGGCCGCTTTAGAGTCTGGAATCACAACCTTCGATCATGCTGATATTTATGGTGGTTATACCTGCGAAGGAATATTTGGCAAATGGTTTAAAAACTCCGCTGTCAAGAGAGAAGACATACAGCTTGTAAGCAAGTGTGGCATTAAACTCATTTCCGAAAACAGGCCGCATCACACGGCAAAGCAATATGATACTTCAAAGGCCCATATTATTGATTCAGTAAACAGAAGTCTGAAAAGCCTAAATGCAGATTATCTTGATTTATTATTAATCCATAGGCCTAATCCGCTTATAAGGCCACGGGAAGTTGGTGAAGCATTTGATGAATTAAAGATTGCTGGCAAGGTGAGGCATTTTGGTGTTTCAAATTTTACACCTCATCAGTTTAGTTTTTTGAAGAATGATTGCGGTATTCCATTGGTCACAAATCAGATTGAGATTTCGGCTTTTGCTTCTGAACCTATGTTTGATGGTACCCTGGATTACTTTCAAAAGCATGACTTAGGTTTAATGGCCTGGTCACCAGTGGGTGGAGGAAATAATATTAAAGGTATTCTGGAAAACAAGAAGGTTCAAGGCATGGCTGAAAAGTATAATTTGTCCATTGGAGATTTACTATTAGTATGGCTACAAAACCACCCCGCCCCTATTGTTCCGGTTATCGGTACTATGAACCCTGAAAGGGTAAAGTCTGCAACCAAAACATTGGATGTAAAAATGGACAGCGCTGATTGGTTCAACCTGCTTGAAATTACAAGAGGCAGAGAAGTAGCCTAAATCTTTGATCAGGATTTTCATTTAGCACTACAATTGTAAAAGAATAACTAAAGACCGAACTTTGTGTTTTTATTTCACAAGGCACCAATATCTGCATGACCAAATCACAAGGAGTTTTAGAGAAAGAACCAGTTGACAATACAGGTTACGACTCCATAGAAATCATCGGTGCGCGTGAGCATAATCTAAAAAATATAAGCCTCACCTTTCCGAGAAATAAGCTTGTAGTTATTACCGGTATTAGCGGAAGTGGTAAGTCTTCATTGGCTTTTGACACTATTTATGCAGAGGGTCAGCGCAGGTATATGGAAAGCTTTTCTGCCTATGCCCGTTCGTTTATTGGCAATTTGGAAAGACCAGATGTAGACAAGATCAATGGACTGAGTCCGGTAATCTCCATAGAGCAAAAGACAACCTCCCGTAACCCAAGATCTACTGTAGGTACGGTAACAGAAATATATGATTTTCTAAGGCTGTTATATGCCAGGGCTGGTGAAGCCTTCTCATACGTTACTGGCGAGAAAATGATCAGGCAATCTGAAGATCAGATTCTGGATCACATTCTTAACAATTTTGATGGACAGAAACTGACCATTTTAGCACCGATAGTAAAGGGACGAAAAGGACACTACAGAGAGCTTTTCCAGCAGGTCAGAAAATCAGGATATACCAAAGTAAGAGTTGATGGGGAACTTATGGAGTTGGTTCCTAAAATGCAGGCCGACCGTTACAAGACGCACGATATAGAAGTAGTAGTAGATAGAATAATAGCTAAGGCGGATGATCGATATCGAATCAGTCAATCATTAGGCACTGCTATGAAGGAAGGAAAGGGAGTTATTATGCTTCTTGACCAAAATAATGAAGTCCATCATTTTTCTAAATACCTGATGGATCCTAAAAGCGGGGTTTCTTATGATGAACCAGCGCCTAACAACTTCTCATTTAACTCTCCATATGGCGCATGTCCAAAGTGCAATGGACTAGGTGTTACCGAAGATATAACTGAAGAATCAGTAATTCCAGATAGAAGCCTAAGCATTAGCAGAGGAGGCATTTTGCCACTAGGCGAGTTTAGGGACATTTGGATCTTTAAGAAGATTGAAGCCATTCTAAAGCGTAACAAGGTAAACCTTACCACGCCAATAAAGAATATACCTGAAGATGTACTTCATATTTTGCTATATGGTGACGATGTGCCAGTGGCGGTAAGCTCAGTAAAATATCCAGGCACGGACTGGAATACTAAGTTTGAAGGCATTATTCACTTTTTAGAAAAGCAACGTGAAGGTGGGTCAGAAAAGATTCAGCAGTGGGTGAATGACTTTACAATCGTTCAAACTTGCAGCGAGTGTAACGGCATGCGGCTGAAAAAAGAGTCGCTACATTTCCTTATAGACAATAAGAACATAGCTGAACTTGCCTTATTTGATATCCAAACTTTAAGGGCTTGGTTTGAAGGGCTAGAGTCCAGGCTGAATGATAAACAGAACAGGATTGCTGAAGAAGTACTGAAAGAAATAAGAAAGCGAATAGGTTTTCTTTTGGATGTTGGTCTTGATTATTTGCACTTAAATAGACCTCTGAAAACGCTTTCTGGGGGTGAAGCCCAAAGGATCAGGCTTGCAACGCAAATTGGAACACAGTTAGTTGGGGTTTTATACATACTTGATGAACCAAGTATTGGACTTCACCAGAGGGATAATGTCAAATTAATTAAGGCCTTAAAAGATCTTCGCGATTTGGGCAATTCAGTCATTGTAGTGGAGCATGATCAGGAAATGATGATGGAATCTGATTATGTTATTGATATTGGCCCTGGTGCAGGCCGACATGGAGGACATGTTGTGGCACAAGGCACTCCGGAAGAATTTTTGAAACTCAATAGTACAACAGCCCAATACTTAAAAGGGACTAGAAAAATTGAAATCCCTAAAGAAAGAAGAAAAGGAACAGGGGAACATCTTAAGTTGAAAGGAGCAACAGGCAATAACCTTAAGAATGTAAACCTGGACATTCCTTTAGGAACACTCACATTGGTTACGGGAGTCTCAGGAAGTGGGAAATCGACCTTAATTCATGATACCCTTTTCCCAATTCTGAATCAAAAATTTTATCGCTCCAGAACTGAGCCCCTTGAATATAAGAAAGTGGAAGGCCTTGAGTATTTAGATAAGGTTATAGAAGTGGACCAGTCACCAATTGGCCGTACTCCACGTTCTAATCCGGCTACATATACCGGGGTTTTTACAGATATCAGGTCTTTATTCTCAGAATTACCAGAAGCAAAGATTCGTGGCTACAAGCCAGGCAGGTTTTCATTTAATGTCAAAGGTGGTCGTTGTGAGACCTGTGAAGGTGCAGGTTTGAGACTCATAGAAATGGACTTTTTGCCAGATGTTCACATTCCGTGCGAAACCTGCAAAGGGAAAAGATATAATAGAGAGACTTTAGAGGTCAGGTATAAAGGCAAATCAATATCCGATGTGCTGGAAATGACAGTTGAAGAGGCCGTTCATTTCTTTGAACACCTTCCTAAAATTGTCCGCAAGATCAAAACACTTCATGAAGTGGGGCTTGATTATATCTCGCTTGGTCAACACGCCACTACCCTTTCTGGTGGTGAGGCGCAGCGCGTAAAACTCTCTACTGAGCTATCCAAAAAAGACACAGGTAAAACACTTTACATTCTCGATGAGCCCACTACAGGGCTGCACTTTCAGGATATCCAGCACCTGTTGGATGTGCTAAATACCTTAGCAGACAAAGGCAACACCGTTTTGATTATTGAGCACAATATGGATGTCATAAAAGTGGCCGATCATATTATCGATTTGGGCCCTGAAGGTGGATCAGGTGGAGGAACTATAGTTTGTTCGGGGTCGCCAGAACAGATAATTAAAAATAAAAATAGTTACACAGCACGTTTTTTGGCCAAAGAATTAGCCTAAAAATCCTCCTACTTTAGCGTTTTTTGTTACGATGTTTAATATTTTTTTATAGATTTCATTTTTAATAAAATGTTAACATCATGCTCAAAACACTTTTTAAACTCTATTCTGCAGTAGCATTACTGCTCATTTTTTCTTCTTTGACAACTGCCCAAAGTCAGGGAGACACTTTTGCTGTAGCCAAAGCATCCAAGTCAGCCAAGTGGGTTTTAACCTATTCAGAAGCACCGGGCTTTGCCTCTAAAAATGCCTCTGGTGAAATGACAGGCATTTGCGTTGATATCATGAAGGAATTTCAGGAATATGTTCAGGAAAAACATGGCATCAAGGTTTCGATGAGTTACAATGCCAAGAACCCAAATGACTTCACAAAATTTCTGGATGAAGTGAAAGCTTCAAAAGGCGGTGTATTTGGTTTAAGTAATACAACAATTACTGAAGCCAGAAAAGGCGTCTATAACTTCAGCCCTCCTTATATAACTAACATTGGTATGATATTGACTAATAGTAACGTGCCTACAATGACGCAGCTATCTGATATTTCATCAAAGTTTGCAGGCATGTCCGCTGTTACCATTAAGAACTCAACCAATGAAAAGCGAATTCTAGATATTAAGAAGCAGTATTTTCCTGCAATGAAAATTGAGTACGTTCCTTCATTTGCTCAGGCGATGGATGCTATTGTGGCGGATTCAAAGAAATTTACCAATGTAGATTTTACTTATTATTTTGAGGCCATTCAAAATAGAAAATCAGTGAAAAGACATCCTGGTGGAGATGATAAAACTGAAGAGTTCGGGATAATTATGCCTAAGTCTAATGACTGGTCGCCTATTCTGGCAGAGTTTATGAATGGAGGGTTTCTTGAAAGTGTAGAGTACAAAAAAATTATCTCCAATAATTTAGGCCAGTCGGCCATGAAATTCTTCGATACTTTGAAGTAAGAAGCTATTGTGATAAAAAGATAATAAAAATGCCACTGACAAAGCGGCATTTTTATTATCAAACCAAAACCTTAAAACTCATCAACTATGAATTAATGATGTAATAGTATAAAGCTTAAAACGAAAAAAAGAGTTCCTTATTAGCTTTAATATATTTTACTGATTTTCAATATATATCACATCTCTTGCATGTAACTTCACACCGCCATAAAAAAGGTGAATTGAACCAAAAAAAGTGCAAGTAAATGGTACCAGTTCCTAAAACATCAAATCCAAGAGTTATTATTATTGGTGGAGGCTTTGCCGGGGTTAAACTCGTCAAAAAATTAAAAAATCTCCCCGTTCAAATTGTTCTCTTCGACAGGAACAATTATCACACATTTCAACCATTATTATATCAGGTGGCAACAGCCGGGTTGGAGCCTGACTCAATAGCCGATCCGCTCAGAAAGCAGCTTGAGCCCGTAAAGAACTTCTTTTTTAGAATGGGCGAGGTTTATAAGGTTAATCCAGAGGAGAAGATGATTGAAACAGAAATTGGCCCTCTCGATTATGATTATCTTGTAATAGCCACAGGCTCAAAAACGAGCTATTATGGCAACCAGTCCATTATGCATAACGCTTTTCCCTTAAAGCAGATTCCACAGGCATTGGATTTAAGAAGCCATATCCTTCAAAATTTCGAAGCAGCCACCATTGCCAATGATATTGAGGAGATCAACTCAAGAATGAATATAGCCGTAGTTGGTGGTGGACCTACCGGAGTGGAAGTCTCTGGAGCGTTGGGAGAACTAAAGAAAAATATTTTACCAAAAGATTATCCTGAATTGGATTTTAATCAGATGCACATTACCCTGCTTGAGGGTTCGGGGAAATTGTTAGGCGGCATGTCAGAGTTCGCCTCTAATAAGGCTTTAAAGTATTTGAAGAAGTTTGATGTTAATGTACAACTGAATACCCTCGTAGAGTCATATGATGGTGCAGTAGCCAAATTGAACAATGGCAAAGAGATAAGAACCCACACATTAATTTGGGCAGCAGGTGTGGAAGGAAATTATCCAGACGGATTGCCTGAAAGCTGCATAGAAAGGGGAAGAATTTTGGTGGATCATTTTAATCAGGTAGATGGCATCAAAGATCTTTTCGCCATAGGTGATATTGCGATTATGAAAGGTGAGGGGTTTGAGAGGGGGCATCCAATGCTGGCGCCCGTGGCTATTCAGCAAGGTGATCACCTGGCGAAAAATTTTAAAAGATTGCTTAGCAGTAAGGAGCTAGTGCCTTTTAAATACATGGACAAAGGGTCAATGGCTACTGTTGGTAGAAATAAGGCGGTGGTTGACTTACCTGGCAATTTGAAGTTTGGAGGTTTTTTTGCCTGGATGATCTGGATGTTTATCCACCTGATCTCTATTATTGGATTTAGAAACAGGCTTATAGTTTTTAGTAACTGGGTATGGAACTATTTTACTTATGATAAAGGCACAAGACTGATCATTCGTAAGTTTGTTCCAAAAAATAGGAAATAATAATGGCAAGGAACAGTCAGTATATTATTGGACTTATCATGATTGCCTTTTCAGGGTATCAATTATTCATAGCTGAATACTGGGAGTTTGCGCTTTATATTTCTGCGGGCCTGGCTTTCATTGTTATGGGCATGATCAAGAATGAGGTTTTTCCTGATCACAAAAAGCTAATGACTATTCTTTCCTGGGTACTTATTTTCATTGCTGGCTTTTTGTTGCTATTTCTGGCCCGAACGGATTATTAAGCCCTTCAAAATTCTATTTATCCCATTGATAAAAAAATAATCATCTACTAGTCGGTTTTTGCCTAATTTTAACATTTCATTAGGACAAACTTTGAATAAGCTAAAACTATATTGGTCGCTTCAGATTGGAGGGTGGTTTACATTTGCATTTGTGCAAATTCTTGGCTTTCTATTATTAGGGGATATGCAGCTTTCTGTTTTTCAGATAGCTTTTTGGGTATTGGAGGCCTTGCTTTTTCTCATTACCACTCATTTATTCAGAAACTTTGTAATAGCTAAAAATTGGTTGGCACTTAATATGGCCAAACTTATTCCTAGAATTGTGGCATCGGTTTTTGTGCTGGCAGTATTGGTCTATATTCTCAGAATGATGATCTCTGTGCCTTTAGGTATGTATAACCCTAAAATAGCCTGGAGTTTTTCTAATCTGTTGGGACTTTCAACCGTTTATGCCCTAATCTTTTTTCTTTGGTCTGTGCTATATTTCATCTATCACTATTTTGAGCGGTATAATATTTCACTAAAGCATCAGGCGGCCATCAACGAGATTGAACTCAATAACCTCAAATCTCAGCTCAACCCACACTTCATATTTAATGCATTAAATAGCATCAGAGCACTGGTTGATGAGAATCCTAAGAAATCAAAGAACTCGATCACACAACTAAGCAATATCCTTCGAAACTCCCTGGTCTCCGATAAAAAGAAGGTCACAAGGTTTGACGAAGAGCTTAAGATAGTAAAAGATTATCTGGGCCTGGAGACAATAAGGTTTGAGGAAAGGCTAAAAACCAGCTACGATATTCATCCTGATTCCAACATGTTTTTTGTTCCTCCGTTAATGCTTCAGACTTTAGTTGAAAATGGGGTGAAGCATGGCATTTCAAAATTGAAGGAAGGTGGCAGTATATATTTGAAAACCATCGTGGAAGAGGATAAATTTAAGATACAAATTAGAAATAGTGGTATCTTTAAGCTTAACGGTACCTCTAGAAATAAACCAGGACTAGGTTTGAAGAACACGCGACAAAGGTTGGAGTTGCTTTTTGGCGATAATGCGTCCCTTCAAATTTTCAATGAGTCGCCAAATGTCGTTTTAACAGAATTAATCATTCCACAAAATAAATATGAGAGCACTAATAGTTGATGATGAGAGGTTAGCAAGAAAGGAACTAAACACGCTACTTCAGGAATATGATAATATTGAAATAATTGGTGAGGCAGCTAATGTTGATGAAGCATATGAAATGGTCAATGAATTATCTCCAGATCTCCTGTTCCTGGATATTCAGATGCCAGGAAAGACAGGCTTCGAGCTTTTAGAGATGCTGGATGAGGTTCCTAAAGTCATTTTTACAACGGCTTATGATGAATTTGCTTTAAAGGCCTTTGAAGTAAACGCCCTGGACTACTTATTAAAGCCTATTCAGGAGGATAGGTTGAGAGACAGTATTTCTAAACTTCCGGAAGCAACAGCTAAACCGAAGGTTGCAGAAACTACAGAGAAGAAATTGGGTTTGGAAGATCAGGTTTTTGTTAAGGATGGTGACAGGTGCTGGTTTGTAAGCCTTTCAAATATTAGGGTGTTTGAATCTGATGGTAATTACATCAAAGTTTACTTTGACAATAACAGGCCAATGATTCATAAGTCTTTAAATGCATTAGATGAAAAACTGGATACAAGAAGTTTCTTCCGTGCCAGCCGCAAGCATATTATAAATTTAAGCTGGGTTGAAAGTATTGAGCCGTGGTTTAACGGGGGTCTGATGGTTCGTTTAAAAGGTGGGGATAAAGTGGAAGTGAGCAGACGTCAGGCAGCTAAGTTTAAAGACATGATGAGTTTGTAATTAGCCCTGAGAAAGCTTTTTGATTAATTCAATAAGATCGGCTTCTACATTCCAGTCTTTAGCAAGCTTCAGCATTGCTGTAGCCTCAAGCTCGGTAACATACCCTTTTAGATTGTTAGCCTGCCAAACCATATCGATGTACATCACCCTTTTTTCTTTAGGATAATCGCCAACCACATCGTTAAGGTATTCCCGCGCTCTTTCAAAAGAGTTGAAATAATCCATTGCGATAAACTCATTGGCCCACTCCAGTTCATCATGACCGTCTAGCTCCTCAGCGGTAGTATTTAAATTCTCTCTTTCATCATCGTCTAACCCATGATAATGAAAAATGACTGACTTCAGTAGTAAGTAGGCTTTCTTTTCTTCGCTGGTCATAAACTCTAAATTATTCCAATTTTTTTAAAAACGTAGAAATTTAAAGGGGTTTTAAATTATAGAGTATCGGTCGGCTGGGGCTGGCATCAATTTCCATGTTAAGCACTTGAAGATTAAGAAGATAAAGTCCATCCTTAATACCGTCATCAACATATATCAACTCAGTTACAGTACAGCCACCCCTTATTCTTTCAGACATATTCCAAAAAGCCCGGTGAGCGAGTAGAGCACCGCCATCTACCTCTTTATCTAAAGAAGGCAAGTCAATGAGCAGATGCTTCACTTTTTCTTTTTTAAGCTTTTCAGCTATCCGATGGTTAAGATAAGCAGGATTGGTGCCGGAATATTTTCTCGTCAACTTATTTTTATCATTAGGCGAGCTTCTGATAATTACAGCATCAGTTTGGAATTTTCTCTTTTTCAAATAGTCTTCAAATACCAGCACCTGATCTTCCCCGGACTGAGAGATATCTAAAGTTATTAGCTCAGCAATAAAATGAAACGAAGATAAAAGGGTGTTTACATTCGCCAACATATCAGCACTGAGGTGTCCATATGATTCAGTATGAGTGCCATTTCCATGTGGGGTTAACCGAACTTCTTTATAATTCACAGATCCCCCTAGTGCAACGCTACCCACAAAATCACCACTTTTTATGGTTTTAAACTCAACATCAGAGGCATAGTAGCAGTTGGGGTTTTCTGCTCCATTTTTTATTGGAATAGAAATATCTATTGGCTCGTTAAGATCGGCTTGAAACTTTTGGCGTTGATGAGAGATTTCAATTTTCATTTTAGTCAATTATAAACAGATCAGAAGATATTTTATCAGCAAGTAGTTTCCCTGTAGTAGTTAATATTAAATTATTCTTTTCGGTAAAGGCAAGCTCATTAGCTAATAGTGAGTTGATATAATCAGTGTCATTTAGGTAGCCAAGTCCTGCTAACTTTTCAAGATCAATCCCCCATTTGGTTCTTATGGCAGTTAATATATAGTCATTGATGATATCATTTTTTGATAAATGCTCAATATCAAAAGGTATAATACCTTCAGCTAATGAATTGATATATTTTTGATTATTACGAATGTTATACTGTCTGCTTTCCAGGTTATAAGAGTGCGCGCCCGGGCCAGCTCCTAAATAGGGTTTCTGCTGCCAGTAGGAAGTGTTGTGAGTAGAATAAAAACTATCTCGGCAAAAGTTAGAAACTTCATACTGCTCAAAACCATGTTGGCTGAGCACGCTTATCATAGTATCAAATTGCGCTGCCGCATAGTCATCTTCAACGGGCTTTAGTTGTCCTTTTTTTGCCCATTTCCCAAAGGCAGTCTGAGGCTCAATGGTTAGGCAGTAGGCAGAAATATGTTCTGGATTCATGGCAGTTACTTTATCCAAATCCTCTAGCCATTTTTTGTGATCCCGATTCGGAATTCCATAAATAAGGTCAATACTGATGTTTTCGAAGCCAGCATTTCTGGCATTTTCCATACAATCTAAGGCCTGTACTCGGTTGTGCGCCCGATTTAGAAATTTCAAAACTTCGTCATCAAATGACTGGATCCCTATACTCAACCTGTTTATTCCAATTGATTTTAGAGCATCCAATTGACTAAAAGAAAGGTCATCCGGGTTGGCTTCCAATGTTATTTCTGGCTCGGTTGTTACATTATAGTTAGTCGAGACTGTTTCTAATATGTCATTAAGCTCTGAGGCTTCTAATATTGAGGGTGTGCCACCACCAAAGTATATAGTTTGTACAGGTTCATTTAAGTAATTCCTTTGAAGTACTAATTCCTGCTTGATAGCCTCAATCATCAGTTGCTTATTTTTTAAATTAGTACTGAAGTGAAAGTCACAATAATGACACGCCTGCTTACAAAAAGGAATATGAATATATATACCTGCCAAGTGATTACATTTGGGTTGACTTCAAAAATACTTCAATTCTTGCCAAAGCATTTCCTTTTGATATTATTGTTTCTCCTAAATGCCGGGTTAATAAGTGGCCAGCAAAATATTATTCATTTTTTGGGCAAGGATGCTCAGTTCGCAAAAGATATTGAAAACGTAAAGACAATTGAGGATTCATCCAGATTGGTTTATGAACTGAATAGGATCATTCAATCTTATCGTACCAATGGTAATTTATTGGCCAGTTACAATATAAAAAGAAATACAACGGGTTTTGAGGTAATGATTAACCCTGGGGCCAGATATAGCTGGGCTGAATTAAAGAAAGGCAATGTGCCGGAGCTCATTTTATCAAAATCAGGTTTTCGGCAGCGGTTCTTCACAGACAAACCTATTAGAGTAACTGAACTAAACAAATTGTTTAAACGCGTATTGGGTGAAAGTCAGAATGCGGGACTTCCTTTTACCGCTATTAAGCTAGATTCGGTGCAAATACACTCTGATAAAATATCGGCTGTTTTAAATTATTATTCTGGTCCTGAAATTCGTTTTGATTCTATTTCAATCAGAGGCACTCAGAAAGTAAAAAAATCATGGCTTTCAGCTTATTTGGGTATCAGGCAAGGTGAGCTTTTCAACCAAAAAAAAGTAGATGAAATTGGTTTACGAATATCCGAACTTACATTTCTTAATCTTGAGTCAGTACCCGTTGTCACATTTCAAAATGAAGAAGCAACTGTTCATCTGGAGATTTCTGATGTAAAATCAAACTATATAGATGGTATTGTAGGGTTTCTGCCCAATGAGCAAGAGGATGGACGGCTGTTGATTACAGGTCAGTTGGATTTGTCTCTGGATAATATTTTTAGTTCTGGAAAAAGGTTAGGACTTCAATGGCAAAGCTTAAAGGCCAGATCACAGACTTTGGAAGTAGAATATTTCCAACCTAACATTCTCAAGTCAGCCATTAACTTTGAAGCGAGTTTCAATCTGCTGAAAGAGGACACCATGTTTCTTAATCGTGAAGCCGAGTTGGGCTTTAATATGAAACAGGCTAAAGGTTCTTTATCTATTTTCTATAGGAACAGGAATATGTCTGTTTTAACCAATGAAGTTGTAGATAATGACCTGGCGGATATTAATTTGGACTATTATGGATTAAGATACCGATACAATAAATGGCCCATCAGGGGTTTGAAGAAGCGTGGTTTGGGTTTTCAATCAGAAGTGGCAATAGGTAATAAGGCAATTGGAGAAAACAGGAATCTTGATGCCGGTATTAAAGATGCCGTAGAAGAAAAAAGTATTCAATATTTAGTTAAAGCTAGAATTACAAACTCTCTTTGGCTTGGCAAGTATTTTGTGCTATATAATGGGATATCCTATTCAAGGATATTTAATGATTATCTGTTTAAGAACGACCTGATGAGGGTTGGGGGATTAAAAACAATCAGGGGGTTTAATGAAAATTTCTTTTTTGCCTCTGAAGCAGCAATTTCAAACATGGAATTGCAACTTCACTTCCAAAGCAACTCTTACATATTCATGTTTTATGATCAGGCGTTTCTAACTAATTCAATATTAGAATTAATCAAAGAAGATCAACCATTGGGCATAGGCGTAGGTCTTGCCTTGCAAATGAATACCGGGCAGCTTAACCTGGCTTATGCGCTTGGGAAATCTTCAGATCAGGAGCTGGATTTAAATCTCTCCAAATTTCATTTCGGTTATGTAGCCAGATTCTGATAACTTAGAAGCCAAATTAGCAGCCATTGAGAGTTTTTTTTTACATTATCATTTTAATAATCTTTTCTGGAGGTGCTTTTGCCCAGACCGATACTGTTTTGGTTAAAGACTTCAGCAATGAATGGTATTTTTTTGATGGCAACAAACAACTGCCTCTTGTTAGAAAATCGGACTTTAAAGGGAATATTGTTACACTAAGTATTGATAAGCGTGATTATGAAGATGCCTTATTATCAATTCAATCATCGCAGGAGATTTCTCTTTTTGTTAACGGAAGTTTGATAGATGTTTTTTCTGATAAGATAATTCTTGATTTTCAAGAACTAGGAGGGGAATATGACATAGTATCTCTTTCTATTTATTCAAAAACACTAAATCCTTATCTCTTATCAACGGGGGCATACAGGGTCATTAATGGTAATTTGGATCCATTAAAAGACGATGTTGTTGTTGTCAACCCCAGGTCAAGTGACACCTTTTTTAATTTCTTGATTTCTTCTTTGGTTGTTTTAGGTATTTTCTTTGCCATATTAATGAACAGATTTCCGAAAGTTATGTCTGAGTATTTTAGGCTTTCCAGAGCCATTTCCCCAAGAGAGCTAGATGAAAACTTATTAAAAAGCAGGCCATTGGTGGCTAGTAACATGTTTGTTTATGCTTTTCTCAGTTTGGTAATAGCGTTTAATGTTCTGGGGCTAGTGAATATTTCTGGGGCACTGCCTCAAATGGAGATATTTCACCCATCCACTTTTGGTCAGGCCATATTGTCATGGTTGCAAATATCGGTGCTTGTATTTGGAGCCATTTTTTTGAAACTCATTGTAGTGGGTTATTTCGCCAGTCTGTATAGTTTACAAGGCTTTATAAATAGTCATTTTTACAATTTTACCAGACTACTTCTAATGATTGCCTGCTTTGTGCTGTTGCTAATTACATTTTTCCAGCTTGGGGGTTTTCATCTCGATGCTGCTACATATTACAATATGTATATCGCTGCTATATTTTCACTTACACTACTCTCAGTTATTATTTACCTTAAATTATTGAGCTCAGCGCCTTTTAAAAATCTACATTTATTTTCATACCTTTGCGCCACAGAATTGATCCCTTTTGTAATAATTCTGAGTTTAGGAATAAATAAATCATTCTAACAACAGGTAAATCGTTGATTGCTGATATGACAGATCAAGTGAAAGAGAGGATGCGCGAAGTTAAGAGTATCCTGGTTTCTCAACCAAAACCACAAGACGAAAACTCACCTTACTTTAAACTAGCCGAAAAATACAATCTAAAGGTAGACTTTAGACCATTTATTCAGGTTGACCCGGTTTCTATTAAGGAGTTTAGGAAACAGAAAATTGATATACTTAATCATACTGCTGTAATTTTTACCAGTAGGAATGCCGTAGATCATTTTTTTAGTATTTGTCAGGAGCTAAAAATAGAAATGCCTGCAGATATGAAATACTTCTGTATTTCAGAGCAGACAGCTAATTATCTTCAGAAGTACATAATTATCAGGAAGAGAAAAATCTTCACAGGTCATCGTACTGCTGAAGATTTGATCGAAATTCTTAAAAAACATAAGAATGAAAAGTATTTGTTTCCATGTTCTGATATCAGAAAAGAGGACATACCGGAATTCTTGAATATTAATGGTTTTAAATACTCTGAAGCCATCATATATAGAACTGTGGCCAGTGACTTAAGTGATCTGGAGAATGTTTATTATGATATTCTTGCCTTTTTTAGTCCCTCAGGAATTAACTCACTTTTGGTGAACTTCCCTGATTTTAAACAGAATGTTACCAGGATTGCGGCCTTTGGACCAACAACTGCTAAGGCGGTAAGAGATGCCGGTTTAGAACTTGATATAGAAGCTCCTTTGCCAAATGCTCCGTCTATGACGGGTGCTATTGAGCTTTATATAAAAAAGGCAAATGGTTTGAAATAATGTAATTCGTGTTACTATTTTTTTAGTTTAACTTTAATTTTTTGCCTTTTAAAGCTAACCATTTGAATCTATTGTCAAAAAAACCTTATATTTAAGACTGCTTTTGACTTTGTATATGCGCAAGTTTATTTTTTACATATGGTTAGGAGCCATTTTTTTTAACGCTCAGCATGCGTTGGCTCAACAAGATGCACAGTTCTCATACTATATGAAGAACATGTTGTATTATAATCCAGCTTTTGCCGGATCTGAAGGAATTACCCAAATAACACTTCTTCATAGGACTCAGTGGGCAGGTTATGCTTCTACATTTGATGATGGAGGTGCTCCTCAAACTCAGGTGTTTAGTGTCACTACTCCTATATATAAGTTTAGAAGTGGCTTTGGAGCTCATATAGTTAATGACAATCTGGGGCCGTTGAATAACCTTGAAGTTCAAATGTCTTATGCTTATCATTTGGGCATTAAGAATTCTAAGCTAAGCTTTGGGTTTAGAGCAGGGGTTTTTTCTCAGTCCATAGACTATGATCAGTACAGGGCAATCCAGCCTGATGATCCTGCCCTGATTGACAAAAATGGTAAGGAATCTCAGGTAAGGCCTGATATGGCACTCGGTGTTTACTTTAGGTCAGAGAAGTATTATGCTGGAGCATCATTTAATCACGTATTAAAGTCTGAGTTTGATTTTGGAGTAAATAATGTTAGAAACGCTCTTGAAAATCATGCCTATCTAACTTTAGGATACATACATAATGTTAATTTTGATTTAAAGCTTTCTCCATCCATGTTAGTGCAAACTGACTTTAATGAATACAGTTTTATTATCGGTGGTTTGGCTTATTATAAAGATACTATGTGGGGAGGCGCATCTTTTAGACAAGGTGATGATGTGAATATTTTGTTGGGATACAATTTTTTGAAGGATAAGTCGTTGAGCTTTGGCTATTCCTTCGGTTATGTAATCAAGGATCAGGATGCGAAACAGGCCACAACACATGAAGTGTTGTTAAGTTATCAATTGCCTGTTAACCCTGGAACTGGTAAGAAGGTAGTACGAACTCCAAGGTTCAGACATTAACAAATGAAAAATTTTGGATTTAGTAATAAATTATACAATTTGTAAAATAAATTTTAAAAATTCGAAGACTGAAAAACCTTAATCAAAGATTTTAAATAGATTTTTTTTTATATATTTCCACTTTGAAATTTGAACTAAACTTGTTGGCTTTAACTGAATGGTAGTTAAAGGATTAAAGATAAAGTGTTATGCGTATACTAATTAGGAGATTCTTCTATTCGTTGGTGTTGTTATCATCAGCATTATTGGGGGGTTGCGGTCTTCTCGGCCTAGGTGGCGGAGGTGGTGGTGACCAAGGGGAGTTGGTAGGTGTGCCTGGCCGTGAAGGTTGGGTGATGGTGCAGCCATATGGAATGATGCCAATACCTGCAGGTACCTTTCACATGGGTCAGGCAGATGAAGATCCTGCTTCAACACAAATAAACTTCAACAAACAGATTACTATCGGCCAGTTTTATATGGACGATACCGAAATCACTAATAATGAGTACCGTCAATTTATTGATTTATTGATGCAGGACTCTATAAGTGTATTAGGAGAAGACAAAATCATGGCAGACTATTATCCTGACACTACTGTATGGGTTAAGGATTTTGCTCACCATATGGGTGATCCTGTTATGGACTATTACTACTGGCATCCTGGTTATGATGATTATCCTGTTGTAGGTGTTGATTGGGAAGCTGCGGTTTATTTCTCAAAATGGAGAACTGCTTATTGGGCTGACTATAGAAGAAGTGTTGGAGAAGTTCCAATGCCGTCTTTCCGTCTGCCTAACGAAGCCGAATGGGAATATGCTGCAAGAGGAGGAAGGGATATGGCCAAGTATCCTTGGGGTAATCCATACATAAGAAATTCTAAAGGTTGTATGTTAGCTAACTTCAAGCCAGGAAGAGGTAACTTCTATGATGATGGTTTTGCTTATGCTGCGCCTGTAGCTTCATACTTTGCCAATGACTATGGATTGTATGATATGGCAGGAAACGTTTCTGAGTGGTGTCTTGATGATTTCAATCCAGCATCTGTTCCATTAGTATGGGACTTAAATCCACAGTATATTGAGAAGAGAACTGACCCTAACCACCCTAAATACAATCCTGACATTATACCTAAGAAGGTTATAAGAGGAGGGTCATGGAAAGATGTGGCTTATTATTTAGAGACAGGAACAAGAACATTCGAATTTAAAGATTCAACTAGAGCATATATAGGATTCAGAAATGCTATGACTCACTTGGGTAGATCATCAGGAGCTGAATTTTAAATTTGATTTTATCAACCAATTAGATTAAACTTAACTAGTATTAAATTAAAACCTTAAGACAATGAGTAAAAAGAAAGGCGGATTTGCAGAACTTATGTATAAGACCATTATGCCTAAGGTATATGGTATAGGTGCTGCCGTTGTAATTATCGGTGCATTATTTAAAATACTTCACCTTCCTGGTGCCAATGAAATGCTTATGATTGGTTTATCTGTGGAAGCTGGAATTTTCTTCCTAAGTGCATTTGAACCACCACACGCAGAACCAGATTGGTCAAAAGTATATCCTGAACTAGCAGAAGACTATGATGGACCTACTGCTGCACCAAGAATTTCAAATAAAGCTGCCTCTGGTGCTTCACCAACCCAAGAGATTGACAAAATGTTGGAAAAAGCAAAAATTGGCCCTGAATTGATCGATAGCCTTGGAAAAGGTATGAGAAATATGGCTGATTCAGCTTCTAAAATGTCAAATCTGGCAGACGCTGCAGTTGCCACTAACGATTACGCTAAGAATGTAAAAACCGCCTCTCAATCATTGTTAGAAATGAATAAATCATATGCTACTACTGCTAACGCAATGGTGGAAATGGCAAATGCATCTAAAGACGCTAAAGAATATCACTCTCAAATTCAAAACGTTACCAAAAATCTTGGTGCATTGAATGCTGTTTACGAAATGGAGTTAAAAGATTCTGACAGCCACGTGAAAGCTATGAACAAGTTCTACACGAATATGGCTCAGGCTCTTGAAGGAATGACAAGTGCAGGTGAAAACACCAAGCGTTTTGCCAACGAGTTGGATAAACTTACTGGTAATTTAACATCTCTTAATAATGTATATGGCAATATGCTAACTGCAATGAGAGGTGGATCTCCAAACCAGCCTAAAGGTTAAGGTTTGTTTATTAGAAATTATGATTTATTCATTAATAAAATTTAAATAGAATGGCAGGCGGAAAAGAAACCCCGAGACAGAAGATGATCGGAATGATGTATCTGGTGCTAACTGCCTTGTTAGCATTACAGGTAAGTAATTCCGTTCTCGAGAAATTCGTTTTTATTGACGAGGCTTTACAAATGCAAGGCGCAGAAATCGTTGAGAAGAATGTAGGCCTTGTTTCAGCAATATCCTCAGAAGTTGAGAAAAAAGGTAACAGACCTGATGATAAGAAGGCTCTGGACAAGGCTAAGCAAGTTCGTGAAATGACGGCTGAGCTTAAGAAGTACATGAATGGCCTTCGTGACCAATTCGTTGAGATTACCGGAGGAAAGGACGAGAATGGACAGTTAGTTGGTGCTAAAGACGATGAAATCGTTAGTAGCTTTATGGTAACACAGGGTAACGGAGCTGAATTAAAGAAAAAGTTGAATGAATATTCCAAGAAGTTAGGTGAATTGACTGGCGATGCTTTTACGCCTTTGGCAAGGGATGCTAAGGATATAGATATTGCTAAAAATGATCCTGATCAGCAGAATAAAACTTTCGAAGATTATTACTTTATGAAGACACCGACTGCTGCTGGTATGGCTACCATTAGTCACCTAGAGACTGAGGTGTTAAATTATGAATCGAGAGCACTCAGTGATTTAGCTGAGCAAGTAGGAGCAAAAGATGTAGAATTTGATCAAATTGTTCCTTTGGTAAGACCAGCTTCTAATACTGTTGCAGCAGGTGCTAAATTTGAAGCAGAATTGTTTATTACAGCATCTGCCTCTGGCCTTAATCCTACATTTATGTATGATAATAAGGAAGTAGAAGCTAGTGCGAATGAGGCAGGTATCAAGTATGGTAAAATAGAATTTACAGCTACTGCTGGTAACTATGATTCGAAAACTTTGACTGCAGAAAAAAGTTTTGAAGCTGAAATTGAATTAAATGACTCTACTTACAAGATTACCCACAAATATTTCGTTGTAAAACCAGTAATTCAGGTTAGATCTGCAGCTTTATCTGCACTTTATATGAATTGTGGTAATGAGCTTGATGTTCAGGTTCCTGCCCTAGGTACAAACTATAATCCTTCATTCTCTTCTGGAGATGCTTCTATTGTAAAAGGTAACAGAGCAGGATTGATAACAGTAGTGCCTAAAGGAAGAAGCAAAGTTAAGTTAACGGTTAGCAATGCTGGGAGTACACTTGGAACGGAGACCTTTGATGTTAAAAAGGTGCCACCACCAAATATTAAGATTACTAACAGAGGTAGGGAAGTTGACTTTGAAAAAGGTGTAAGTGGCGGTGCTTTAACAGAGGTTAGAGTGGCAGCAGAGGCTGAGGAAAACTTTGCCAGAGAAGTGCCTAATGATGCTAGATACAGAGTATCCAGGGTTGAAGTTAAATTGGCAAGAGCTGGACGACAGATTAAAGTGGAGAATTTTTCATCTGAAACCGTTAATCTTACCTCATGGAGAAGTCAGTTCAGACCTGGTGATCAGTTGATTATTAAAGTAGAGAATGTTACTCGCAGAACTTATACTGGTGAGAATGAAAGAGTAAAACCTTTGACTACTATATATAGTATTCCAATTAACTAATAAGAATGATGTTTAAGTTGAAGAATTGTTTGTTGGTTTTAATGGCAAGTTTCTTGTCAATGCCTGCGTGGGCTCAGTTGGGAGATGTAGAACAATACAATCCGAACTCGATAGATCCTATTGCAAGGTATGAGCACCTTTTCAAAAGAAGAGTGTGGAGAAATATTGA
This sequence comes from Fulvivirga sp., assembly GCF_040218215.1. Classification (NCBI taxonomy): domain Bacteria; kingdom Pseudomonadati; phylum Bacteroidota; class Cytophagia; order Cytophagales; family Fulvivirgaceae; genus Fulvivirga; species Fulvivirga sp. Next base: position 566,182 of record NZ_JAVJQL010000028.1, on the reverse strand, counting down.
CCTTAAAGAGAAGCAAAATAAAGGTTTTTTTGCTCGCGGTGGTGAGATTACGTTATTTCTGCTTAATGCTGTTAAATCAGGAGAAATAAGCGAGATATATGTAAACGATTCTTTAAAAACAAAAATGACTAAAGATGACTTTATGAAGTCATTGGTTCAATTGGAAGGTCAGGAATTCCCTGCATGGGAAAATGGAGCTACATATTACGAAGGTGATAGAGTTTCTTACAACGGCATGGTTTATACAGCCATATTTGATGAGGTTTACTCTACTCCTGATAATCCGGATGATTGGGAGCCAAACCCAGGAGCTGGAGCTGCTGTTAATTATCTTCCAAGGGATATAAGTAAGATGAGAATTATGGAGGATGTAATCTTTGATAGAAGAAGATCAAGATTGTATCATCAAATTCAATCGATTCAATTATTTATTCCTGGTGATAAAACAGCAGATGGTGTAGAAAAGCCTTTGGGAGTATTTAAGTACAAAGAATTGTACAATGTATTTAAAGACCACCCTGAATCAGCTATTTGGATAAACAGGTATAATAGCGCTGAAAACAAGAATTTTGCTGACGCATTTACTTTGAGGTTATTTAGAGCGTCACTGTTTAAGTTTGAAAACCCAGATGATGATCCGATCATTGATATGTATAAAAACCGTAAGGAGGCTGTAATGGCATCTGAATGGTGGGAAATGCAATTAATGGAAAAGGAACACAATTTATGGGAGTACTAATAGCTCTCAAAGTAATATAACATAAAGGAGGCTTAGGCCTCCTTTTTTTGTTTTAAGTATTTCCAGATTTTATTCGCTTTACTGGCTCCAACTACTTCCGTTAGGGCTTCTTTGTTGGCCATTTTAAGTTTCTTTACCGATTTGAATTTAGATATAAGCTGCTCGTAAGTTTTTTGCCCTATACCTTCAATATTTGTTAGTTCATTTGTAATGCTTGATTTACTTCTTTTATTCCTGTGGAAAGTAATAGCGAATCTATGGGCTTCGTCCCGAAGACGCTGAAGCAGCATAAGAGAAGAAGATTTTTTACTTATGTGTAATGGGTGTTGATCTTCGGGGTAATATATTTCTTCTAGTTTTTTGGCAATTCCAATGATGGGTATTTTACCATATAGGTTAATAGCTTTAAGCGCCTCACAGGCGCTACTTAATTGCCCTTTACCACCATCAATAACAATGAGTTGGGGTAGAGGCTGATTTTCTTCAACCAGCCTCTTATATCGCCTGCCCACAACTTCTTTCATTGAGGAAAAATCGTCAGGGCCAATGACTGTTTTAATATTGTAGTGCCTGTAATCCTTTTTTGATGGCTTGCCGTTTTTAAAACAAACCATTGATGCCACCGGGTTAGTGCCTTGAATGTTACTATTGTCGAAACATTCAATGTGTTTTGGTAGTTCTGATAATCTTAAATCCTTTTTTAGCTGCTCTAGAATCAGGATGGATTTATCATGTATAGGTTTACTTAAAATCTTGTTCTTTTTAAATTCAAGTGCATTTCTCAATGAAAGTTTCACAAGCTTGTTTTTATCTCCTATCTGAGGAACGCTTGCCGTTATATCACCAATTGTAAAGGGTATATTGCTGTATATTTCCTTTTTAATTTCTCCTTCTTCTCTTAGCAGGTTGAATGCTACTGTTTCAAGTATCTGCTCGTCTGACTCGTCAAGCGCTCTTTTAATTTCATAGGTCTGAGCTGTGGTTATAGCACCATTGTGAATACTAAGAAAATTAATGAATGCATTTTTTTCATCAGAAACTATTGAGAATACTGAGATGTTGGAAAGCTTGGGATTTACTACTGTAGACCTAGATTGAAATTTTTCCAACAGATCAATCTTTTCCTTTACCGATTGCGCTTTTTCAAATTGAAGATCACCAGCATAGGTATTCATTGCTTCGGCAAAATGATTTTTAACAACAGAGAGGTTACCCTTCAATATGTTTCTTGCACTGCTGATATCTTGGTTATAGCTGTCTTCTGTTTGAAGTCCCTCGCATGGGCCGAGGCAATTTCCAATATGATACTCTAAGCAGACTTTAAAATCTCCATTGTTGATTTTATTTTCTGATAAGTTAAGCTTACAAGTTCTGATTGTATAAAGTTTTCTGATCAGTTCGAGAACATTATTCATGGCAACAACACTCGAATATGGGCCAAAAAATTCACCCTTGGATTTATTTAATTTTCTGGTGGTAATGATTCTTGGAAATCGTTCGTTGACAACACAGATATAGGGAAATGTTTTATCATCCTTAAGGAGAATATTGTACTTAGGTTGTTCTTCCTTGATTATATTATTTTCTAAAAGGAGGGCATCAAATTCACTACTAACTATAGTGAAGTCAAAATACCTGATTTCACTAACTAGCTTAAGGGTTTTCCTATTGATGTTAGAGCTCTTATTAAAGTAGCTGGCAACTCTTTTCTTAAGGCTTTTCGCCTTACCAACATATATTAACTTCTGAGCCTCATTAAAGAATTTATAAACCCCTGGTGAGTTAGGAAGAATGTTTTTCTGGTTAAGATTATAACCTGAGAATTTCATTTAGTTTATGCTATTCGGATCCCAGGCAGGTTCTTCAACAACGGTACTGTCCGAATTAACGGTGCCATATCTACTGCAATCCAAAGCAACATCTATTCCTCCCGGGGGCTGCTGAAACTTACCCTTTTCATAACCCAAAGTAGGGTCACTATAAACACTGCGCATATATTGATCCCAGATGGGGCGCGCTGTTTTTGATCCCTGCCCTAAAGACCAATTTCTAAAATGAATACTCCTTTCGTCACCGCCTACCCACACTCCTGATACCAAGTCTTTAGTTACACCCATGTACCAGCCATCCGAGGCGTTGTTCGTTGTTCCTGTCTTACCTCCAATCTCATTGTCAATTTTCAATTCCATGCTTAGGCCTTGGGAACTTCCACCCTGCTCTTCTACTCCACCTCTAAGCATATACAGCATTTTATAGGCCGTTTGAGGGCTTATCGCTTGTTTTGTTTTAGGAACAAAATTTTCGATGACATTGCCATTTTTATCTTCAATTCTGCTGATATAATACGGCTTAGTCGATATCCCCATGTTGGCAAAGGTGCTATATGCACCAACCAATTCGAAAATAGATACGTCATTTACACCTAAACACAAAGAGGGAACGGCTTCTAACTCACTCTCGATACCTACCCGATGTGCAAAGTCTACTACATTTTGTGGTTGAATTTGTTGCATTAAAAAGGCCGTCACAGTATTTACAGATCTTGCCAGTCCTTGTCTGATGGTCATTAATTCACCAGAGCCATAAGTACCATCATGATTAGGTGGCGACCATGTCGGAGGATCACCCACAACCTGAAATGTTACCATAGCATCAGGAACTTCATAGCAAGGTGGGTATCCATTTTCAACAGCAGCGCCATATACAAAGGGTTTGAATGTTGAGCCTGGCTGACGCTTACCCTGTCTTACGTGATCATACTTGAAATACTTGTGATTAATACCGCCTACCCATGCTTTTATATGTCCTGAGTGCGGATCCATAGACATCATACCCGTATGCAGGAAATGTTTGTAATATTTTACAGAATCTAGCGGACTTAGGACAGTATCAATCTCACCCTCCCAGGAAAACACAGTCATTTTTCGAGGTAGGTTCATAACAATTTTTATGGAGTCATTTCCTGCACCATATTTTTTAACAAGTGCCCTGTAATGTTCAGAGCTTTTAAAGCGGTTTTCCAGAAAATCAGGAATTTCCCTCCCTTGTAGATCGCGCCATGGATTTTGACCTTTCCAATGCTCATTAAATACTTTTTGAAGATCGGCCATGTGCTTTTCAACGGCTTCCTCTGCATATTTTTGCATTCGACTGTCTATGGTTGTATAGATTTTCAAACCATCTTCATATAAGTCATACCCGTGTTCTCTTGCCCATAATGTCAGTTCAGTTTTTATCATTGACCTAAAGTAGGTGGCAAGACCCGTATTATGATTTGAAACGCCATAGGAAGAAAGGTCAATAGGCAATTGTTTTAAGGAGTCTAGCTCGGTTTTATCAATATGGCCATGACGATAAATTTTATTCAACACCTGATTTCTTTTGGCTATCGATCTGTCATAATTATAGACTGGGCTGAAGGCTGTTGTGCCTTGCAGCAGTCCAATGATTACGGCAGATTCCTGATAGTTCAGGCTATCAGTGGTTTTAGCAAAAAATGTCTCAGCAGCTGTTTTTATACCAAATGCATTGCTACCAAAAGATACAGTATTAAGATACATTGCCAGGATTTCTTTCTTTGTAAAGTTTTTTTCCAAGCGGGCAGCAATTATCCATTCTTTTGTTTTGATAATGATTTGCTTGAGACCTGGCACATTATACAATAGGCCTTCATTTTCTGACATTGTGTTGAAAAGATTTTCTGCCAACTGCATAGTTATAGTACTGCCACCACCAGCATATTGAAAAGTGAGCACCCCCGCTACAGCTCGCAGAAGTCCTTGTAAGTCTATACCAGAATGTGTTTCAAATCTATGATCTTCTGAGGCCAATAAAGTGTTTACTAATTGTGGTGACAATTCCTCATACAAAGCCTGACTCCTATTATATCTATAGTATCTTCCAAGCGAAACACCATCAGAAGAAATCAACTCAGAAGACAGGTCATTTTCAGGGTTTTCTAACGACTTAAGGCTCGGCATACCACCATAAAGGCCTCCTAAATCAATGCTCACAGTAAAAATATAGAGAGGCAATACTATTAACCCAGTAATGGCCAGTATCCATATAGCCTTAAATGCTATTTTAATTTTAGAATTTGGTTTACCTAGCTTTTCAATTAATTCCATTGATATAGTTTTTTTCAAAAAACTTTAAATAGGCTTCAAGGTCTTTACTTTGATAAAAGATATTGAAGTTGTCTTTTGTTATTACAAATTTATAAAACTTTGAGTTGCGTTTAGCTTCATCTATTGGATCAGATTTTACAAAATCTGAATAATACTCAAAGGCGTCAATCTTATTTTCAAAATCAGAGATCAAAATCATAGCCAAATCGTCATTCAAAATTAAATTACTGGTTTTTAAATTTAGCCCTGCATGCTTAGCATTGTAATTGTCAATAGATTGGCTGACGGCATCAGTTAATCCTGATTCTAGCTCATATATATATACTAAATAGTGCGACTGTTCCAGATATTTTACATACTCGGTCCCTAAGCGCTTGCGCTTGCGTTCAAGAAAACTTCTTGATGCTGCCAATAGTTCCTCAGCATATGGAGCCACTTCACTGTCAGGGTTATTTTTAATAAATTCAGACAGTTGATATTGATACAGATTAATATCTTCAGTTTTACCTGTAACCAGGATTTTTAGAAGCTTTAGTCGTGATGTAAAAACAGTCTCTTCATAGTTGCTCAGAGCATCATTTAGAATATATAATGTAGTATCATAATTCTCTTGGCTGAAATATCCATAGGCTTTCTCATAGATTTTCTTTAGCTTCTCATTTGTAGCTGTACTTTCCTCTGTATAGTTAGGGTTAGCTATTAACTTAGCATAAACAGTATTTGGGAAGTCATTTAGCAGTGCGTCTTTGTAAATATTATATTCCTCATTACTTAGTTCCTTATATATGAGGTAGAGCTGATACAAGGCTTCTGGTTTATTTTCTGTTTCTGGAAATCTTGTAATTAAAGTCTTAAAAGCATCTGCTGCATTCGCATCTTCGTCAAGATCATATTTGTAAATATTGCCTAGAGCATAGTAAGCTGCTTCTATTTTATTTAGTGACTCTTGTTTGGCTTCCTCTGAAAATGGAATTTCTCGATATAAAGCATTCAAATTGGCTCCGGCATCAATATTTTCGGAGGTCTGGCTATTGGCCACATCTGTATTTTCCTCTACTTCTGCTGAGGTGTTGTTTACATTAAGGGATTGGACTGATTCTTTAATTGATCTTCGCCAGTTATCTTCCAATGGCCTCTCACCCCAGATTCTCTTAAATTCTGATTGACCCAGCGCTACTGCGGACGGATTTCCAAAATACCATCCAGTGGAACTAATACCTGAATTACTGTTAAAGGCTGAGGCCTGGGTTCTTCTGGCTTTTCTTTCCTCCTTCTTTTGTAGCGCTTTTCTTTTTTCCGCCTGCTCGTCAAGGTAGTTATTCAATTTGGCTGTTATAGACGCTGAATCTAATGTTGATAGTCTCAAAATACTATCCTGAACTTCAATTGTTTTGAGGTTTTTAACAAACTCTCCGAGCACTTGCTGTCGGGCTTTTATGGCATTTATATTTTCGAAATCCTGAGGCAGAGCCTGAATGGCACTATCATAGTAAGCTTGCGCCAACTCATACCTTTTTAAGGTATCATAATACACCTCGCCAAGTCTTAAATAAGATTGTCCTTTTTGCCTTTGATTGCCAACGCTACTGGCTATAGATGACTCAAAGTTGTCAATGGCTTTATTGCGGTTTCCTTGTTTTAATTCAAATTCTGCCATTTCAAAATAGATTTTGTCTTTGAACTCTTTGTTTTTGGAGTCTTTGAGAAGGCTATTCAATACTTTTCTTGCAGCTCTCACATCACTTGATTTACCAAGTTCGGTCACCTGAGCCATATTTAACCGTGTGTAGAAATCCAGTTCATACTCAGGGTTGCTGGCAAGGCATTTGCGATAATAGTTAAAGGCTTCTGCATCAAAGCCGAGCTCCTGATAAATCTGCCCAATAATGAAATATATTCTACCCTTGCCATCCTTTCTTTTAAGTAGTGGAGCGGCTAATACCAGATTGGCCACCATTTTATCAAAATCTTCCTTCACTTGATAGTGATGAGCCTGATTTAAATATAAAAGCTTTTGATTTTGCTTATTGAGTTTTTCTTTTTTGATGTAATCCTCAACAGCGACAGCATTTTCAAATTCCTGATAGTCTACAAACGTTCTTAGCAATCTTATTAGCGCCTCATGCCTGGCGTTATCATCTTCGCTTTCGGTGTTTACGAATTTGAATGTCTCTATAGCATTCACATAGTCAAGACTGTACAGGCGTGCCCTTCCAATAAATATGTAACTATCGTCTACCCACTTACTGTTTTTGTGTCTTTGGATAGCAATGGAAGCTTTTTTTATGCAGTCATCTATTTTGTCCTGATAGGTGGTGGCAAGGGTGCTGTCAATTTCAGGATATATTCTTAAAATGTTATTGTAGTCGTTATCAATATTCTCTTTTAGAATAGCTTCGATCTCTTTAATTCTCTTTTTGGCATAGAAATATGCATTATACCGTGCGGTAGTATTATGATATGTTTTGCTTAAAATATTCTTACGCTCTGCTGAGCAACCGTCCAACAAGAGAGCCATTAAAATGGCCACTGAAAAAAATAAAAATTGTCTTAAATGTAACAAGAGGACCTGTTTTCGTTTAACCTGTAATGAAACGTAAAAAAAGGCATATTTAATACAATAATAGTTTATAATATCTATTTTTGCCGTCCTTCAAATTTAAATAAACATTCAATTTGAAAGCTAGAAAGACACTTTCGAGCTGGTTAGTCAACAGGTATCTGCTAATTATCAGGAATGAAGAAAACTTCGCAGAAAAGACTACATTCAGCTTTACATACGCTAAGGTAATATTACTGACCGTTACGGTATTTATACTATTAATGGCACTAAGTTTATTTTTGGTAAAGACACTATTAGCTCAGTGGTTTGATCCGCGCCATGCTCAAATGGAAGCGAACAAAAAGCTATATGAGCTTGCTGTTAAAATGGATTCCCTCTCTCAGGAAGTTGAGGAAAAAGATAATTTTATAATGAATTTTCAGCGTGTGCTCAGAGGAGATACTTCTGATGTATATGATAATTATGAAAATTCGGCACCTACCAATGACCAAACCATAACGGCTGCTGTAGATGTCAATAAACTGTCCCCAATAGATTCGCAGTTCAGGCAGGAATTTGAACAGACAGACCTATCGCTACTTAACTTTAACTCAGCTTCCTATAATGAGCTTCAGGAGATATTTTTCTTCTCTCCAATCTCAGGATTTGTATCTGCGCCATATAGAGTAAAGGAGGGACACTTTGGTGTTGATATTGTTGCAAAGAAAAACGAGCCTGTAAAATGTGTGGCTGATGGCACCGTTATAATGGCATCATGGACACAGGATTCTGGCTATGTAATAGCTATTCAACATCGTGGCAACCTGATTTCCGTATATAAGCATAATGCTGAATTATTGAAAAAAGTTGGTAATTTTGTGAATGCCGGTGAGATTATTTCCATTATTGGGAATACAGGAGAACTTACTGATGGCCCGCACCTACATTTTGAGTTGTGGTCTAATGGAAACTCAGTGAATCCGGAAGAATTTGTAACCTTTTAAATTTAAATATAATGTTTGCCTCAAAAGAAGATCATAAAGTAGCCGAAGAGATAAGCAATTCAAGCAATATCATAGGAAAGGGCACCATACTGGAAGGTAATATTGAAACTTTCGGAAATATAAGAATAGAAGGTAAGGTAATTGGCAATATAAAAACTAAGTCAAAGGTAGCTTTAGGTCAGTCATCTCATGTTGAAGGTAACATACTGGCACAAAATGCTGAGGTAGCAGGCGAGGTAAAAGGTAAAATTGAGGTTACGGATATTTTAATACTTAAGCCTACAGCCGTTATTCATGGTGATATTATTACAAACAAGATCATTGTCGAATCAGGAGCTACATTTAATGGAGGTTGTAAAATGGGTGTCTCACAAAAGGAAATTAAAATAGGAGACAATGGCCAAAGCAACACCACCCTCAGACCCCAAGGAGTCAAAGCGGTATAATTCGATAATTAAATACTCCGGGCTTGCCCTCCAAATGGGAATCACCATTTATTTAGGGAGCTTGCTTGGAGAGTATTTGGATGATCGCTTTCAAAACGAGGCTTCACTATATAGTAAGGTAATCACACTATTAGCAGTTTTTCTTTCTATTTTTTCTGTAATTAGGCAAGTACTTAAAGATAGTAATGATTAAAAGGTTTATTTTTTTATCCCTTATCGTCAGTTTGATTTCAATACCACTTTATCTTGGTCATCAATATATATTAAAGAGTGCATCAATTGAGTTGAGCTACAATTTACTAGACACCTATCTCTTTTTTTTATTGGCTTATATAATGGTTACTAAGGCTATTGAGCTGGTAAATAAACTTGCACCTGTATATACCGGCATGGCCTACATGTGGTCATTTGTGATTAAACTCATACTATTTGGAGTGCTGTTTTATTCTAAGTTATTTGAGAAAGAGGCGCTGCCATATGAAGATAGGTTGTCAATAATAGCACCCATGTTGATCTACATTTTATTTGAAGTGCTATATTGCGTGAAGGTTATTAAATTAACTGAGCATTCTTAGTCTTAAAACAGCCTAATAAAATCTTATTTAGTAATGAGGTTTTAGATTTTATTTTTAATTTTGCGGCTGAATTTGGATAGGATATGTTAAGAACTTCTTTTTCGATCGCACTCGTAAGTATTTTCGCACTGTTAACACCCAAGTTTTCTTATGCTTCGGAAGGTGTTGAAAAACATGATGAAACGGCTCAAGTAGATACCCCCGAGGAGATTAACGAGTACATTCAGCATCACTTGAAAGACTCACATGATTTCACCTTGTTTTCTTATGGCAGTGAGCCTAGAAAGCATTTTGGGTTTCCGCTACCAGTGATCTTTATAGATGAAGGGCTGCACATGTTCATGTCTTCTAAATTTCATCATGGAGAATCTGTGGCTGAATCTCAAGGAAAGCACTATGCCATATACCATGGTAAAATCTACAGAACTAATGAAGCTGGTGATATTAACTTAGATGAAGCCGGGCATGCAACCAATGTTAAGCCGCTGGATATCTCCATATCAAAAAATGTTGTAGGGATGTTATTGGCGGGTCTGCTATTGATTTTGGGATTTAGATCACTTGCTAATAGTTATAAAAAGGGTCCTTTACCAACAGGTGTAGGCAGAGTACTAGAACCATTAGTAATTTATGTTCGAGACGAAATAGCAAAACCAAATATTGGAGAGAAGAGATATAAGGATTTTTCAGGGTTTCTTTTAACGGTATTCTTTTACATCTGGTTGTTAAACCTTATGGGAATGACTCCTCTTGGTTTTAACGTAACAGGTAATATTGCAATAACAGTTTGTTTGGCATTGTTCACCTTTTTCATTGTTCAGTTTAGTGGTAACAAAAGTTACTGGGTGCACATATTTTGGATGCCAGGTGTACCGATTATTATGAAAATAATATTAATGCCTGTAGAAGTGTTAGGAATGTTAACCAAGCCATTCTCATTATTAATACGTCTTTTTGCTAACATGACAGCGGGTCACTTTGTTGTTATGAGTTTGATAGCATTAACTATAACTTTGAAGGCGCAGTTTGGAGTAGTGGCTTCAACAGGTATGTCATTTGTATTAGCGTTTTTTATTAGCATGATTGAATTACTAGTTGCATTCCTTCAGGCCTATATTTTCACGATGTTGTCAGCGCTATTCATTGGAATGGCAGTGGCTGATGATCATCATTAATTTTGGAACTTTTGTTTAATTAATATAAATCAAATTTTATGTACAATTTAATTGGAGCGGGTTTAATCGTTATCGGAGCTGGTCTTGGATTAGGCCAAATCGGTGGTAAGGCAATGGAAGGTATTTCCAGACAGCCAGAAGCAACAGGTAAGATTCAAACTGCGATGATCATTATTGCGGCATTATTAGAAGGACTAGCCTTCGCTGCATTGATCTTAGGTAAATAATCCTGTGAGATGTTATTCATGGCGATAGGCCTTGAATAACATCTCTTATTAAACAAAAAACTAAACAAATGGAGCAATTAATAAACGACTTCTCACCGGGCTTGTTCATCATGCAAACGGTGATCTTCTTAATACTACTTTTCATTTTAGTAAAAGTAGCCTGGAAGCCTATTTTAAACTCAATTAGAGTACGAGAAGACTCTATAAAGGATGCTTTAGAAGCAGCTGAGAAAGCTAAAGAAGAAATGGCTAAGCTTCAGTCTGACAACCAGAAGCTATTGGAAGAAGCCAGAAGGGAACGAGATGTTATCCTTAAGGATGCCAGGGAAATAGCAGCAGGCCTTCAGGAAGAAGCAAAAGCCGAAGCTAACAAGCAAGCTGAAAAGATGATTGCTGATGCTAAAATGGCTATTAATACTGAAAAGCAAGCAGCTATGGCTGAAGTTAAAACTCAGGTGGCCACTTTATCCCTTCAAATCACTGAGAAGCTTCTTAGAAAATCTTTGGAGTCAGATAAAGCCCAAAAAGATTTGATAAACGAGTTTGTTAAAGATTTAAAACTCAACTAAGCAATGTCAGAATTAAGAGTAGCATCGAGATATGCCAAGTCATTATTAGAACTAGCTGCTGAGCAAGGTGTACTTGAAGAAGTACATGCTGACATGGTGAGTTTTCATAAGGTATGTACTGATAGTCGTGATTTTTATTTAATGCTTAAAAATCCAATTATCAAGCATGATAAAAAGCTTGCCATACTTAATGCCATATTCAAAGGCAAGGTACATAAGCTCACTCTGGCTATATTCGATATAATAACAAGAAAGAACAGAGAGTCTATATTAGATGCAATATCTAAAGAGTTTCACCTACAGTACAACATTCATAAAGGTATTGAGGTTGCCCGAGTAGTTTCGGCTGTTCCTCTTGATAAGGACATCAAAGCTAAAATTGAAGCAATTGTTTCTAAGATATCATCTTTTAATAAGGTAGAGCTGGAAGAGAAAGTAGATAAAGACCTTATCGGTGGTTATATACTTACTGTTGGAGACAGGCAAATCGATGATTCAATAAAAAGTAAGCTTAAGGCCCTAGAGCTTGAGTTTACTCACAATCCATATATAAAAGAATTTTAATTTAAGACAATATAAAAATGGCAGACGTAAGACCAGATGAAGTTTCAGCAATACTAAGAGAACAACTCTCAGGTGCTAAAACTGAAGCCGAACTAGAAGAAATTGGAACCGTACTTGAGGTTGGTGATGGAGTAGCAAGGATCTATGGACTATCAAAAGCACAGTCAGGTGAGCTTTTGGAGTTTGAGAACGGTTTGAAAGCCCTTGTACTTAACCTTGAAGAAGACAATGTGGGTGCCGTACTTTTGGGTGAGTCAAAAGGAATTAAAGAAGGTGACACTGTAAAGAGAACCGGAAGAATTGCTTCGGTTAATGTAGGTGAGGGTATGGTTGGCCGTGTGGTTGATACCTTGGGTAACCCAATTGACGGAAAGGGGCCAATCGAAGGCGAAACTTTCGAAATGCCATTGGAAAGAAAGGCTCCTGGAGTTATTTATCGTCAGCCTGTAAACGAGCCACTTCAAACTGGTATCAAGGCAATTGACTCAATGATTCCAATTGGAAGAGGACAAAGAGAGTTGATCATTGGTGATAGACAAACTGGTAAAACAGCAGTGGCTATCGATACTATTATCAACCAAAAAGAATTTTATGATAGAGGCGAGCCTGTATTCTGTATCTATGTAGCTGTTGCGCAAAAGGCATCTACTGTAGCTAACGTGGTTGCTTCTTTAGAGAAAGCTGGCGCTATGGCTTATACAGTTGTGGTTGCTGCTTCAGCTTCTGATCCTGCTCCTATGCAGTTCTTTGCTCCATTTACTGGTGCAGCTGTTGGTGAGTTCTTCAGGGATACAGGAAGACCTGCTTTGGTAATCTATGATGATTTATCAAAACAAGCGGTAGCTTACCGTGAGGTATCACTTCTATTAAGAAGACCTCCGGGACGTGAGGCATACCCTGGTGACGTATTCTATCTTCACTCAAGATTATTAGAAAGAGCAGCTAAAATAACTACCAGTCAAGAAATTGCTGAGCAAATGAATGACTTACCTGAATCTTTGAAAGGTAAAGTTAAAGGTGGTGGATCATTAACAGCTCTTCCAATTATTGAAACTCAGGCGGGTGACGTTTCTGCTTATATCCCGACAAACGTAATTTCTATTACTGACGGACAGATATTCTTGGAGACTAACCTTTTCAACTCTGGTATCAGACCTGCAATTAACGTTGGTATTTCTGTATCCCGAGTTGGAGGTAATGCGCAAATTAAATCAATGAAAAAGGTTGCTGGTACATTGAAGCTTGACCAAGCTCAATTCCGTGAATTGGAAGCTTTTGCTAAGTTTGGTTCTGACCTTGATGCGGCTACTAAATTGACTATTGAAAGAGGTAGAAGAAACCTTGAAATATTGAAGCAAGCGCAGTTTTCTCCAGTGCCGGTGGAGGAGCAAGTAGCCATTATCTTTGTGTCTACTAAAGGTATGATGGATAATGTGCCAGTTGAGAAAGTAAAGGAGTTTGAAAGAAATTTCCTTGATACTTTAAGATCTAAGCACAGAGATGCATTGGATTCATTAAAGGCAGGAAAGCTTGAAGATAGCGTTACAGATGTTTTGGCAGCTGTAGCAAAAGAACATTCGAATCATTATTAAGATTTTAGTGTAAAATCACTATTTAAATAGCGCTAAATGGCAAGTTTAAAAGAAGTAAAAAGTAGAATACAATCAGTAACATCAACACAGCAGATAACCAAAGCTATGAAGATGGTTGCTGCTGCTAAGTTGAGAAGAGCACAGGATAACATCACCCAGATGAGACCTTATGCTGCTAAATTGGCTGGCTTACTTCAAAACCTATCTGCACAGAATGATGGTGAAAGCTCTAGTGAGTACACTGAAGTTAGAGATGTGGAGAAGGTATTAATAATGGTTGTTACTTCTGATAAAGGCCTTTGCGGAGCTTTTAACAGTAATGTGTTTAAGGCTACCAATAAGCACATTCAGGATAATTATAAGAAACAATCTGAAAGTGGTAATGTAGATATCATGCCTTTGGGTAAAAAGGCTTTAGACTATTTCACAAAGAGAAATTATAGTGTAATCCCTGATTTCTGGAATATGTTTATGCCTGTGTCTTTTGAAGCTAGTGCGGCTGCTGCTGAATTTGCTATGAAAGCTTTTGCCAAAGGACAGTATGATAAAGTAGAAATTGTTTATAATGAGTTCAAAAATGTGGCAACACAAATTATGAATGTGGAACAGTTTTTACCTGTATTACCGCCAGAATCAAGCAGTGAATTTTCAACAGATTATATATTCCAGCCTAACAGAGAAGAAATAGTGACTGAATTGATACCAAAATCTCTAAAGATTCAGGTGTTCAAGGCTATTTTGGATTCTAATGCTGCAGAGCACGGAGCAAGGATGACAGCCATGGATCAGGCAACTGATAATGCTGGGGAGTTGTTGAAAGAGCTTAAATTAACCTATAACAGAACACGTCAAGCAGCAATTACAAAAGAGATTTTGGAGATTGTTGGTGGAGCAGAAGCTTTAGGATAATAGCTGATATACTATTTGTAAAAGCCCATCTGCCATTTGGCTGATGGGCTTTTTTATTGGCCGTTTTTCTTAAACTGCTCTTCTAGAGGTATGTTTTTTTGAAGTTGTCTTTGTGCCGCCTTGAGATAAGAGTTCATTAATGTTTTATTAAAATCCTTCCAGAATCTTGGGTTGTAAGGCATATGGTAATTCCTTACATTTTTGTTTTCCTGCATTAATTCTGAGCGTCTGATTTTTTGATATTTATCTCTATGATCAAATACCTGGGTAATCAATAGCTGCCTGTATTTGTAATAATTGTTCTTATCGGGGTCTAATTTGCGACCATTGTATTCAGTATTGGTAAAATCGAGTTCAGTTGACCCTGAGGCACGCATTTGCTCATAGGCTATTCTGCTGGCCTTTTGGCGGTCGCCTCCAGTCATTGAAGAATGTGAAGTAATAAGATGGGGGTACCATTTGCCGTGGTATTGTTTATATTTTATTGAGAGTTTTCCATAATTTCGTCCATCCACGGTGTAACTGACATTTCCTTTAACGTCTTTATCGGTTTTCGTTACTTCTTTTGGAGCACTACTGCGCGTCATTTCAATTAGTGCATAATCATCAGTTCTAATAAACATTTGACTGTATTCCATAACTTTCTTTACTGAATTCAACTCCACTGTCTTATGATTGTAAAAGAAGGATATACAGTAAACCAAATGATTATCATAATAGGCCATACTATCTAAGAGAAAATCAAAATTCTCTACCATACTTTCGTTAAAGTAAGGGAAGATGAAAAAACTCCATTGACTACCTTTTGCATCTATATAGTCGCGATTGAACATAGACATTAGGTCATTATGTCTCACAAGTGTGTCATAATGTATGTCAAGGCTATCCATTTCTCTCAAATCATCACTTTTGCGAAGTGCATCCAGTCGGAAACTTTTCTCATCCCGCTTGTGATAGCCTTTGTCATCTGCCGTAAATGCCGCTTCCGTTAACGTTACATACTCCTTATCATTTCTAATTAATTCCCGGTAGAAACCCTTCAATTGGTATTTCTTATTTGTATAATTTACGCTCCTGGCGTTTAAGGCTTTTCTTACAATATTCTTAGCATTTTCATCTCTGGCATTTACTTCAACCTCCTTCATTTGCACATAGTGATATTCTAATTTGATAATTAGGTTATTATGATCACTTATTTGGGAGAGTCTTACCTTATAAGTCTTATGAGAAATGGCAGATACTTGCAGCTCGCTACTGTCTGGCGCTTGAGATATAATTAATTCAAAGTAGCCTTGCTCATTTGAAGCAGTGCCAATTTGAGTGTTAGCAATTCCAATATTGGCGTAGCTCACAGGGTTGTTGTCTTCATCTAATATCTGTCCTTTAATTACATTAATCTGGGCCGATGTAGGAACGAGTGAAGAAAAGAAGAGTAAAACTAAGGGTAGAATTTTCTTCATTATCATGAAATTATAAACCCCACAATCTTTAAAGAGAGTGGGGTTCATGTAATTTTAAAATTATTATTTGCCGGATTCTTCTGGCATCAATACAATCTTGATGTACTGGTCAGCAGGCAAAAACTTTTTGGCTGCTTCCTGAAGATCTTTTGATGTTAAATCTTCAATCTGTTTTTCATACTCATAATAACCCGATAAGTCATAGTTATTATAATAGTAGCCATACAGTGAGTTCAGCCAATATTGATTTTCCTTAAGGTTGTCTTTTCTTTCTTTTCGTTGGGTCTCTTTTAGCTTATTTATATCCTCTTCAGAAACACCTTCTTTTTTGATTTTTTCAATCTCATCAAAAGTTGCCTGTACTAAGTCATCAACGTTCTCAGGGCCGCATGGGAATCCAATTCTGAAAGTATAATTTTCATAAGGATATTTGCTAATGCTGCCTGAAGCACCTACGCCATATACTCCACCTTTTTCTTCTCTAAGTATCTCGATAAGCTTGATTGTAAGTAGCTCACCTAGGGTTCTTAGATTATAGCTGTCCTCTTTTGTGTATTCTGTTTTGTCAGTAAATACAATGTTAACAGAGCTTTTCTGATCTGTTCCTTTATTCACCACTTTCTCAACCTTGCCCGATGGAGGCCTGATACCTAGGTCTTTCCAGGTTTCTTCTCTCGATGTAGAAGGCAGACCGCCAAGGTAAGTTTCTAACAATGGCGTGATCTCAGCGATGTTAAAATTGCCTACAAATAAGAATGTGAAATCGCTGGCATCGGCAAATCTGTCCTGATAAATCTCAAATGATCTTTCGAAATTAATGGCATCAAGATCTTCAGGAGTTGGGAATCCACCACCTCTTGGGTGATCCTGAGTAAGGATTCTGCTTACCTGATCAGAGAAATAAAACTGAGGGTTAGACATCAAATTACCCAAAAGCATTTTATTTTTTGATTTGAATGACTCAAATGACTTTTCATCTTTTCTTGGGTTGGTGAAGTACAAATAAACCATCTGTAGCATTGCCTCCAGATCTTTAGGTGCGGCATTGCCACTCACCCCTTCTGTAAGGTCTCCAATAAAGGGGTTTACCCTTACAGTTTTTCCTGACATCATTTTTTGCAAGTCAGTTACCGTAAATTCACCCACACCACTCTCGTTAATGATTTGAGAAGAGAAGCCAGCATTTTTATCATCAGCATCAGGGTAAATCGACTGTCCGCCCGGGCTAAATGATCTCATTAAAATCTCATCATTTTTAAAATCAGTAGGTTTTAAAACCACTTTAACACCATTAGATAGAGTAAGCTCTGTAGCTCCAACTATTTCCAACTCTTTGCGTGAAACAATTTTTCCTGCAGCTGGTTTTTCTTCCAATAGTTCTGCACCTACAGTGCCATCATCATAAGGGGTAATCTTGGCTAATTGCGCTTTGAAAAGAATTTTCTTGACCTCTTCTTCAGTTGGCATAACTACTCCCTCTTTTTCCGGACCGGTAATAACTACCACTCTATTTGAGTTGCTGATCCATTTTTTAGCCAGCGCATTTACCTCTTCAACGGTGATTGTTGGCAATACCTTTTTATAGAAATCATATTCAAAGGCGATACCAGGAATTGGCTCATCTGATAGAAAGTTTCTGATATACTCAGAGGCATAGTTTTGCGATTCAGTCTTGTCAGCCTCTTTATATGCCTTCTCCATACGGTTTAACATATCGGCTTTATACCTTTCCAGTTCTCCTTCTGTAAAACCGAATTTCTTTACTCTTTCATTTTCAGTTACCAAGGCATTTAGGCCATTTTCTACTCCATTTTCACCTACTACTGCAAATGAAGAGTAATTACTTTTGGTACGAACCATACTGCCATAGCTTGTACTTGCAAAAAAGAATGGAGGTTCTGGCGACTGTTTCAACTCATCAAGTCTTTGGGTAATCATGCCTGAGTAAAGGTCGTAAACAATGTCCCTTCTAAACTGATCCAAGGTTTTAGTTTCTTCGTTGTCTTGCTTATAGATCAGTTGAATTTGTGTAAATGAAGCCTCAGGATCAGTTACCACACTCACTGCAGTATTGTCCTGATCAGGTACATCATAGAATTTTCTTTCACGTGGGTTTTTTGGGTTTTTGATCTTGCCGAATTGAGCTTTAATCTTTTTCTCCATTTCAGCTGGATCGATATCTCCAACTGCAACAATTGACATCAGATCAGGGCGGTACCAGTCTTTGTAGAATTTTCTAATGGTCTCATAATCGAATGATTCCAATACTTCTTTCTTACCAATAGGCAATCTATTGGCATATCTTGAGTCTTTGAACATAACTGGAAACCACTCATCACGCATTCTTTGATTAGCGCCTTGCCCTAATCTCCACTCTTCCATAACCACACCCCTTTCCTTATCTATTTCTTCATCAGATAAGGTGATGTTGTGTGCCCAGTCTTCTAAAACCAATAGCCCTTTGTTAAGGGTCTCTTCATTATCAGAAGGAATAGGAAGAATGTATACTGTTTCATCAAATGAAGTGTAGGCATTAAGATCTGCGCCAAATTTTACACCTACTGATTGTAAGTAATCTACCAGCTCATTTTTCTCGAAGTTTTTAGTACCGTTAAAGGCCATATGCTCCAGAAAGTGAGCCAGACCCAGCTGATTTTCATCTTCAACGGTAGAGCCTACATTAACAACCAGTCTGAGCTCCACTTTGTCCTCAGGCTTTTCATTTTTACGGATGTAGTAGGTCATGCCGTTATCAAGCTTCCCTACAACTACATTCGGATCTGTTGGAAGCGGAGTATTTAAGCTCCCTTTAATTTCTTTTTCTTGTGCGTTAACGAATCCTGTCAGAACGAACAGAAAAACGGTTAAAACACTTAAGCATCTTTTCATCATATTGGTTTTAGGTTAGTTTTTATAAGAAAAATATTATTCTTGATAATGTAAATCTATTGTATTAACACCAATAAAAGAAAGGCTAAACATGATTAAATGTTTAGCCTTCTACTAAAATCTTAAAGAAATTTAATTTTGATAACTGCCTCTAAGAAACCACCTCTTCCTGAGTAGTTTCTTGTTCTTTCTTTAATTCCTCCTCAGATTTCACCCCTTGCAACTGCTCTTTAGGGATGAAGAATTTCTTCTGGAAGATTAATATGATGACTACACCAATAAAAATGGAAGAATCAGCAATATTAAATACAGGGCTGAAGAATAAGAAATAATCCCCACCTACAAACGGCATCCATTCAGGATAATGGCCGTCAAATAATGGGAAGAATAGCATATCAATTACCTGACCGTGAAACCATGGTGTTGGTGATCCTGCAGGAGCATTGTCTAATAATACACCATAAAGTGTACTGTCAATAACGTTACCTACAGCACCTCCTAAAATTAAACCCATACACCACAAAAGGCCTGTATGAGCTTTTTTGATGTACAAGTAATAGATATAATAGCCGATGCCAAACATTGCACCAAGACGGAATAGGGTTAATAATAACTTGCCATACTCATGGCTCGATTTTAAACCGAAGGCCATACCCGGATTGAGCAAGTAATGAAGTTTGAACCAGTCACCTAGCACATCTATTTCACCACCAGCACCCATCATCATGTTGTTATGTACCAATAACTTAGATGTTTGGTCGATAGCAATGACAACTAAAGCCACCAAAAAATACCTCAACAAAGTCATATTCAGCTTCATAATCTTAGGCCTCAATTTTTATTTTTAACTTATGCTCGTCCATTTCAAGCAAACTTCCATCAACTATACTATCAGAAATGTTTAACGACAGAGCCTGGGTTTCTGTACATATATATTCCTTGTTGGCTTCAAGAGCAGCATTAACAAGATCAGTATTCTTTTCTATTAAGATGTTGATCTTATCCTGTACTTCAAGTCCCATGTCTTTACGCATGTTCTGCACACGGTTTACCAAATCCCTTGCAATTCCTTCTTTTTTCAACTCATCATCAATGGTGATGTCTAAGGCCACTGTCAACCTGCCTTCTGTAGCCACGGACCAGCCTGGAATATCCTGATATGTTACCTCAACATCTTCCAACGTCAACGTTACCTTTTGATCTGCGAGAGATATTTCTAAACTATTATCAGCCTCTAACTTGCTGATATCATCAGCATTTAGTTGATTGATCTTCGCAGCTATTTCTTTCATCTTAGGCCCGTATTCCTGACCCAGTTTCCTGAAGTTTGGCTTTACATTCTTAACAAGTATACCGGACTCATCATCAACAAATTCGATAGTCTTGATATTCACTTCAGATTTGATCAACTCCTCAACCGCAGTAACATGAGATTTAAACTGCGCGTTTAGCACAGGTACCAAAATCTTAGATAAAGGCTGACGCACTTTGATCAAATGCTTCTTACGCAAGGAATGAACTAGTGAAGAAATATCCTGTGCTAACGCCATACGAGTTTCTAAATCCTCATTGATATAGCTCCTATCTGATAGAGGATAACTCGTTAAATGTACGGACTCGAACGGTTCCAAATTGCTCACAGCATTTAAATCCTGATACAATCTATCCATGTAGAATGGTGCAATTGGCGATGAAAGCTTAGCAATAGTTACCAGACAGTTGTATAAAGTCTGATAAGCTGAGCGTTTATCATCATTGTATTCACCTCTCCAGAAACGCTTTCTATTCAAACGAACGTACCAATTGCTTAAATCATCTATGGTGAAGTCCTGAATTAAACGTGCTGCCTTAGTAGGCTCATAATCTTCATATGCCTGATCAACCTTGGCTATTAAACTATTAAGCTTGCTTAATATCCAACGGTCACTTTCTGTTCTTGCTCTTAAATCTATTTCGCCTTCACTATAATCGAATTTGTCAAGATTAGCGTAAAGTGCAAAGAATGAATACGTATTGTGAAGTGTACCGAAAAACTTTCTTGAAACTTCAGTAATACCGTCAATATTAAATTTAAGATTATCCCAAGGGTTGGCATTTGAGATCATGTACCAACGCGTGGCATCAGGCCCGTGCTCAGCCAGTGTTTTAAATGGATCAACAGCATTTCCCAATCGCTTGGACATTTTGTTTCCATTCTTATCTAAAACAAGCCCATTGGCAATTACATTTTTGAAGGCAACACTTTTGTTAAGCATTACCGCAATAGCATGCAATGTAAAGAACCAGCCTCTCGTTTGATCCACACCTTCAGCAATAAAGTCTGCAGGATAATTGGCCTTGAAAATGTCTTCATTCTCAAAAGGATAATGCCATTGAGCATATGGCATAGCTCCTGAGTCAAACCAAACATCTATAAGATCTGGCTCACGAAACATTTTTTTACCTGAATCAGATACCAGCACTACATCATCCACAAATGGTCTGTGTAAGTCAAAATCATCTGAAAGTTCTTCATCCATAAATCCAGCTTCTACAGCCTTAGCTACTTCAGCCTTTAACTCTTCCATAGAGCCGATACATTTCTGCTCATCTTTATCTTCAGATACCCAAATTGGTAATGGTGTTCCCCAGAATCTTGATCTTGACAGGTTCCAGTCAACCAGATTTTCCAGCCAGTTACCAAACCTGCCAGTACCGGTAGATTCAGGTTTCCAATTGATGGTTTTGTTTAAAGCAACGAGGTCATCCTTAACAGCCGTGGTTTTGATAAACCATGAGTCAAGTGGATAGTACAGAATAGGCTTGTCCGTTCTCCAGCAATGTGGATAGGAGTGTTCGTATTTCTCTACTTTAAAAGCTTTATTCTCTTCTTTTAGCTTGATAGCTAATAGCACGTCTAACGACTTCTCAGGAGCATCTGCATCGCTGTAGTATTCATTTTTGACATACATACCAGCAAACTCGCCCATCTCTTTCACATATCGGCCCTGACGGTCAACTATAGGAGAATCTTTGCCCTCACTATCTTTAACCAATATAGCACCTATGCCTGCTTGCTTAGCTACGCGGTAATCGTCAGCACCAAATGTTGGAGAGATATGAACTATGCCAGTACCATCTTCAGTACTTACATAATCACCAGGAATCACTTGAAAAGCAGGGCCGTCAGGCTGGATGTAAGGAAGCAATTGCTCATATTCCTGACCAACGATGTCCTTGCCTTTGAATTCTTCAACTACTCTATAAGGAACAACTTTGTCACCCGCTTTGTAATCTTCTATTTTTGCTTCAGCATCCTTAGGGTTAAGGTAAGAACTCAGTCTATCTTTCGCCAGAATTACAAATACCTTTTCAAATGTATAGGGGTTGAAAGTTTCAACTTTGACATAGTCAATTTTTTCACCTACTGCTAAAGCAGTATTGGCTGCAAGTGTCCATGGTGTGGTTGTCCATGCCAGGAAATACTCATTGTCAGTTCCTTTCTTTTTAAACTGGGCAGTAACAGTGGTGTCTTTTACATCTCTGTAAGTACCAGGCTGGTTTAGCTCGTGAGAGCTAAGTCCTGTGCCAGCAGCTGGTGAGAACGGCTGGATGGTATAGCCTTTATAAAGCAATCCTTTATCATAAAGCTGCTTTAATATATTCCATAATGACTCAATGTAATCTCTCTCAAAAGTCACATAAGGGTCATCCAAATCAACCCAGTAACCCATCTTTTCAGTTAGGTCATCCCATTGATCTTTAAACTTCATCACCGTCTCACGGCACTTCTCATTGTATTCTTCAACGGATATTTTTTTGCCAATATCTTCTTTAGTAATACCGAGTTCTTTCTCCACCTGAAGCTCAACCGGCAAGCCATGTGTATCCCAGCCGCCTTTTCGCTTTACCTGAAAGCCTTTAAGGGTTTTATAGCGGCAGAAAATATCCTTTACAGCTCTGGCCATCACATGGTGAATACCAGGTGTGCCATTAGCAGAGGGAGGGCCCTCATAGAATGTGAATGTCGGCTGCCCTTCCCTTGTATCTATAGATTTTTTGAAGACCTCTTCTTTCTTCCAATAATCAAGTACTTCATTGGCTATTTCAGCATAGTTAAGCCCTTTATACTCTTTATACTTCACCGTATTACTCCTTTAAATATTATGAATTAATTTCCTTTGACCTGTCTTCTTCTTCCTTGGCTACTCTGATCAATTCCAAGTCAATCTCCTCATCCTCATCTTCCTGATAGAAGCCATCATCATATTGCTCGATAAGGGGATGAAGCGTTTTACTCCTTTTGCCATTATCAAATGTCATTAACAATGAAGGCAATAAAATAAGATTGGTAATCATAGCAATTAACAATGTGATTGACGTCAAAATTCCCAATGCCACTGTACCTCCAAAGTCGGAAAAAACAAAAATCACAAAACCAGCAAAAAGAATGATGGATGTATACATCATGCTTGCTCCTGTTTCTTTTAGACTTCTGCTTACGGCCAACGGAACGAAAAATTTATGAGCAAATAACTCTTGTCTGTATTTTGCTAAAAAATGGATAGAATCATCGACTGAAATACCAAATACAATGCTAAATATCAGTGCGGTACTCGGTTTAAGGTGAATACCGGCAAAGCCCATAATACCGGCAGTAATAATTAATGGGATTACATTTGGCACCAATGATATCACTATCATTCTAAAGTTGACAAACAATACGGCCATAATAATGGCGATAATGATAAATGCCAAGCAAAGGCTAAACCATAGATTCTGAATCAGAAACTTATTGCCTTTGATGAATAATGGAGTAGTGCCAGTGATGCTCAATTTTAAGTCCGTATCGCCAAACAAGGTATCAATTTTAGGTTGAACAACCCCTTTAATCAACGAGTCCATCTTATGTGAACCAATATCAGCTACTTGCATGGACAGTCGCATTTTGGTCAAGGTAGAATCAACAAAGGAGCTAAAAAGTCCTGAGCTATCACCTTGATTTCGCATGTACCTGAGGATGTAATTCTTCTCTCGGTTATTCGGCAGACTATACCTTGCAGGGTTGTTATTGTAAAATGCTTGCTTAGATGCTTTTATAAAACTAACCACACTTACAGGTTTTGATATATCTCTTTGTTCCGCTAAAAAGGTTTCGAATTCATCAATTTTCTCTAAGTTTTTAAGATCAATCACCCCTCTGCGCTTTTGGGTATCAACCACAATCTCTAATGGCATAATGCCACTAAAGTGCTTCTCAAAGAATCTTAAATCTTGCTTTATCTCACTTCTGGAGGGCAAGTCATCCACCATATAAGATACCGCCTCAACTTTTGACATTCCGTAAATTGACACTGCCACCAATACTCCTGTTATTGAATAGATGATGGCCCTGTGCCTGTGCACAAGAATATCCATTTTATTAAGTATGAAGTCAACCCCCTTAAAACGTAAATGCTTCAACTGCTTTCCGCCCGGGGATGGCAGCCATGAGAAGACAGCAGGAATAAGAATTATGCTTACCAAAAAAGTAACCATGATATTTAGCCCTGCTACTATTCCGAACTCCCTAAGAATAGTAATGTCTGTGGAGGCAAGCACTAAAAAGCCTACAGCAGTGGTAAAGTTTGTAATCAAGGTAACAAGGCCTATTTTCCTCACTACCCTACTAATGGCCATCACCTTATTGCCATGCTTTTCAAATTCCTGATGATATTTATTGAGCAGGTAGACACTGTTGGGTATGCCTATGACAACAATTACTGGAGGTATTAGCCCGGTAAGGATGGTTATTTTATAACCGAAAAGCACAAGGGAGCCCATTACCCAAACTACAACAACAGCTATGATGGTCATTGGAAAAACAACAGCATCCCAGGTTCTGAAGAATAAAAATAGAATCAGACCTGTAACAGCTACAGAAAGGAAAAGAAAAACCTGCATTTCCCTTTTTACTTTTCCTGCAACTACAGAGCGCACAAAAGGCAACCCTGCATAGTGTAATTTTATGCCAGTTTCCTTTTCAAAAGCCTCACCATTGTCTATTATTTTCTGGGTAAGATCCAGTCTTTTAGAGGAGTTGAGCACTTCACGCTGTATAGAAATTAGTACCAAAGTGGCTCCGTTGTATTCATTAACAAGCTGCCCTGCATAAAATTTCTGATTAAATGCCTCTGTCATAAGGCTGTCTAAAGTTGCACGGTCATCAGGGATGCCATTTGCGAAAATGGGCTTTAGAAGAAATTTATTGTTGGCAGTATCTTTTTCCAGCAGTTGAATTAATGGTAGAGAAAGAACATTATTGACACCATCAAGGGTGTCAAGCTCCTTGCTTAATTTATATAGCGATTTGAACTTGTCGGTTTCGTAAACACTGCTATCAAGTATGCCCAGTGCTACCAGATTTCCATCTTCTCCAAATAACGATTTGAAGTTTTGGAATTCGATCATGTCAGGGTCATCAGCAGGAACAGTTTTTGCAAAGTCATAACTCATCTCTGCAAAGCGCGCATGATAGCCCATGAAGGCCGTAATGGCCACCAGTATAGCAACTAGTAATAGTCGCTGTTTTATGATGATATGAGAAAGCTTAGTCCACATGCTAAAACAAAGGCACAAAGGTAATGATTTTAGCTAGAAACAGTAGTTAAAAATAGGATAGAAGGCGATTGCCAAAAAACAGTTAATTATGGTGACTGGAATTAGCTGTTTGGCAATGAAATCCCCTTGATCTTTCTGAACAGAGAGATGGCGTGCCTGTCTGTCATGCCTGAAACAAAATCGATGCAACTCATCAACACAGAATAGGAATTGCCTTTGTTCTGTTTGATGTCTAAAATTGCCTCTGGAGGCATTAAACGTAAAAGTGATTGGTTTTTAATGGAAGCCTTTTCATTTCGGGATAAATCCACAGCAGCCTGAGTGAAAGCCTCTAATAGTCCGGGAAGCACTTCAAAACCTGCAGCCTCGGTCTCCATAACCTGCCGTGATCTGTAGATCTTTTCGATAGAGATTTTGATAACATCATTTAAGACTCCTGCAGATGGTATGGCATCTGTTAGTGATATGTCAAATTCCCCGCTGATAATTTCATTTTCCTTATCCAAAAACAAAGCACAGCATTCATCAATTAATTGACCTACTGAAAGAGCCCTGAGTGTGCCTATTCTTTCGTTAATAGTATCAATCTTATAGAGCTTTTCTAAACTGAACCGTTCTTTCAAAATGTTGGCAAAGAGCTCAACTGTTTTTTCATAACTGACTAGCCCAAGCCTACAGCCATCTTCCAGATCAATGAGATGATAACAAATGTCATCTGCAGCCTCTACCAAAAACGCCAACGGATGCCGTGACCAGCTATAATCTTCAAACTGGATTAAGCCAGTGCTTTCAGCAATAGATTTAAATGTGTCTTTTTCGCTTTGAAAGAAACCATATTTCTTCTGGCTTCTACGATTTGGGTCTTTAGACTTAATGATGGATTGCCTAGGGTATTTACTAAAGGCCGCTAGTGTGGCATACGTAAGCTTCATGCCCTGGTACCGCTCTTTGTTAAATAACCTAAAACCCTGCGCATTTCCTTCAAAGGTAGTGAGGTCAGCCCACTCCAGTTCATTGACTAATGATTGATATTGCTTGCCACTTCCCTCTTTAAAGAAGCCTGATATTGCATCTTCGCCAGAATGTCCGAAGGGAGGGTTGCCAATGTCATGCGCAAGAGAAGCAGCTGCTACTATAGCACCAAAATCATGGATTGAAAAGCTCGATTTAAGCCCCGGGTGTCGCTCTAAAATGATTTCTCCAACGCGCTTTCCCAAGGTTCTGCCAACACTGGATACTTCAAGGCTATGAGTGAGCCTGGTATGCACAAAATCATGTTCTGGCAAGGGATGAACCTGGGTTTTATCTTGCAGCCTCCTGAACGGATGAGAAAATATAATCCGATCATAGTCCTGCTCAAAAGCACTTCTGCTAGGCTCATGTGCGGTCTTTTTCTCTGGAGTACGCTGATTAGATAAAAGTTCTTCCCAATTCATGATTGCTATTTTGGACTACTAAAATTATATAATTTCAAAGGATCCTGACGCAGCAACATGGCAATAGTTTGATAAAGGTCAGGAAGTTGTTCGCTCATTTGTGATGGCTGCTCAAAGAAATATTCGAGGGCAACAGCAAAAAATTCATATTCATTGGTGCCAGCATAGGCCCTTAATAAATGCGGCTGACCACTATTGATTTTTGGCATTTCCCTATCGGTGATGATACTCAGTGTTTGAAGCGCATCCTTATTAAGAAAGTCAAACTCCTCATTTCTTATTCTGTTTTCGAAGTGTATGGCATGGGCCATTTCATGAATACCCACATTAAAGGAATCAGTAAGATCTCCATACCCTTCTACAAAGTGATTCCATGAAAGCAAGATGATGCCAGCCCTCGGGTTCACCTCACCCAAGTGATATTTTTTGGTGATGCGGGAATAATAGGAATCAGGATAGATCAGTATTTTATCAAAGTTTGAAAGGTAAATCCCTGGCAATCCAAAAGTCAGTTGTATCGCACTAGCAGAGATCAAAACCTTCATCTCTTCCGATATAGGTAGTGATGACCTGGAAATAAACTTTTTAGAATAAATAAAACGCTGCACACGCCTTTCAAACTCCTTCTTTTCGGGCAAAGGCAGCACTTTATAGTAAGCGCTGTATTTATTAAGTATCTGCTTCCTGCTATTTTTTAAGGGCTGTCTTACCTTAAGGCTGTATCTAACCTGATCATAGATATAAACATATATATCATTAAAAACCGACCAGACTCCGAATATTAAAAGCCCAATTACTACTAGTAATAAAAAGTATCCCAACTAGATTTTTTTCAGCAGGCTGGTTACAGATACAAGGTCAGAAACCCTGGCATGGAGCTGAGAGATATCAATACGCTCCTGTTGCAGATTGTCTCTATCTCTTATAGTTACAGTATTGTCTTCAAGTGTCTGATGATCAACAGTAACACAGTATGGTGTACCAACAGCATCTTGTCTTCTGTAGCGCTTACCTATGGCATCTTTTTCATCATAAGTGCAGTTGAAATCCAGTTTCAGGCTGTCTAATACTTCTCTTGCCTTTTCAGGAAGGCCATCTTTTTTCAGCAACGGCAATACGGCAACTTTGGTTGGAGCTATAGCTGCAGGAATCTTAAGCACAGTTCTTTCACTGCCATCTTCCAGTGTTTCTTCCTTATAAGCAGAAGTCATTACCGCTAAGAAAAGGCGATCAAGACCAATTGAAGTTTCAATTACATACGGTACATAGCTCTTATTTTCCTGAGGGTCGAAGAATTGTAATTTCTTTCCTGAATGCTCTTCATGAGCTTTAAGGTCAAAGTCTGTTCTACTGTGGATACCTTCCAATTCTTTGAAACCCATTGGGAAGTTAAATTCAATGTCACAAGCAGCATTGGCATAATGCGCAAGGTTTAGATGGTCATGGAATCTATAATTATCCTCACCTAAGCCAAGTAGTTTATGCCAGCTGATTCTGGTGTTTTTCCAGTGTTCATACCACTTCATTTCGTCACCTGGCTTTACAAAAAATTGCATCTCCATTTGCTCAAACTCACGCATACGGAAGATAAACTGTCGGGCAATAATTTCATTTCTGAAAGCTTTACCTATTTGGGCTATTCCGAATGGGATTTTCATTCTGCCAGTCTTCTGTACATTCAGGAAGTTGACAAAAATTCCCTGAGCAGTTTCAGGTCTTAGATAAATTTTACTGGCTCCCTCAGCAACCGAACCAAGTTCTGTTGAAAACATAAGGTTAAACTGGCGCACATCGGTCCAATTTTTAGATCCTGAAACAGGGTCTGCTATGCCTAAATCTTCTATTAATGTTTTTAGGTCAGATAGATTGCCAGACTCCAATGCAGTTTTCATTCTGTCGTTGATACTATCAATCTCAGCCTGATAGCCCATAACACGCGCATTAGTGGCTAGATACTGCTCCTTGTCAAAAGACTCTCCAAAACGCTGGGCTGCCTTATCAACTTCCTTGTTGATTTTAGCTTCAATTTTAGCAATATGATCTTCTATTAAAACATCAGCTCTATAGCGCTTTTTCGAATCCTTATTATCAATCATAGGATCATTAAAAGCATCAACATGACCCGATGCCTTCCAGGTAGTTGGGTGCATAAAAATTGATGCATCCAGGCCAACAATGTTTTCATTCATTTGAACCATGGCCTTCCACCAGAATGACTTCAGGTTATTTTTTAACTCTACGCCATTTTGGCCATAATCGTAAGCCGCAGCTAGTCCATCATAAATTTCACTAGAAGGAAAAATAAAGCCATACTCCTTGGCATGGGCAATTATTTTTTTCAACAAATTATCGTCTTGGTTCGCCATAGGGCGCAAAGATATAAAAATGATCTAATTGCTAGGCATTAGCCTCTTCCATAACTTTTTGATATGGAAGTTCGAGCAAGAAGATGGTGCCCTCTCCATAGGTAGATTCAAGAGCGATCTTGCCTGATATTTTTTCGGTCATCTCTTTGGCGATATACAATCCCAGCCCTGAGCCTTCTGATTTTTGAGTGGCCCTAAAGAACATGTTGAAAATTTTGTCTTGCAGCTCATCTTCAATGCCTGTTCCATTATCCTCAATTTTAATCACTGCTGTTTGTTCTTTCATTTCCCAGCTTACCAAAATGTGAGGGTTGGCCTTATCCATGTCATGATATTTAATTGCATTGGCAATCAGGTTGTTAAGGACAATTTTTAGACGTCCTCTGTCTGTGTCTATCGAGATATCGTCAGGAATTAGAATTTGAATGTCTATTGATTGTGAGTGTTCATAATACTGTAGCCCTTCCACCACCTCTTCTATCAAAGGCTTGAGGTATACATTTTCTGTGTCAATGGCTAACCTTGTGTTTCTTGAGTAATCTATGATATCAGTGATAAACCCATTTAAAGTATGGATTCGCTTTTCCATCATATTATGATATTCACCCAGTTCATCAGGAGCGTCAGTCATTCGTGCCAGCTGAATAAGGCCTAAGATAGAACTAAGTGGAGCCTTCAGATCATGAGAGGTGCTATAAACGAACCTGTCAAGCTCTTCATTGGTTTTTTCAAGAAGTACATTTTGTTCTTCTATTTGCCTGAAGGCTTTGTTTTTATCATTGATGTCCAGGAGTGTACCTACCATTCTTAGTGGTTTGCCATCTTCATCCCACTGTGCTTGCCCTGATAACAACACCCAAATGTAAGTATTGTCTCCTTTTCTGATCCGTACTTCTTTGTAGAAAGGCTTTTTGTCTTCAAGATGCTCTTTAAGTACAGCTTTTATCTTAGGAAGGTCTGAGGGATGAACGACTTTATTTAATTTATCAGAAGTCATGTTCTCATATTTTTCTGGCGGATAATTTAGCAGATCAATCAATAAAGGGCTCAGGAAGAGTTTATCATTGATGGCATCCCAATCCCAGATACCAGCACTTGAGCCCTGAATGGCCAGTTCGAACCTGTCCTTATTCATTTTCAGCTCTTCAGATATTTTTTCGAGTTTAAGTTCAGCAGTGTTATTCAACCGTAAAATGAAAATTATAATGATGCATGCTGTAATAGCAGAAATGGTAGTATTAAACATAAAATTTAGTTGCACTCCACCTGGGGGAATTACTGATTTCTGCACAAAATCAAATTCATATTTATATACAACTAAACAGAGTATGAGGGAAAATAAGGACATTACAATGGCCTTATTCATTTGCTCAAAGCCAAACAGGGCAAATGAGCCAACAATAATTGGCACAAAAAACATAAATACACCTGTCTCTTGAGCCTCCTTTTCTACAGAGAATGATAAAATAAGATTGGCACTTAGCAGCAGCATGAATGTGGCCACTTGATGCTTACCTGCTCGATTTATAAAAAATGAGCCTAAACAAAGAACGAATAGTAATTGATAGACAATAAATGAGCTTTTAGCACCTTGCCACAAATCAAAGAAAGTATAGAATATGGCTATAATAGCACAGAATAGACTTAGCTGGCCAGTTAATATGGCTCGCTTAGCGGTGTCCGTCTTTTCTATATTAGAATGACTTCCTAGATACAGATTTCGGAAAAATTGAGAATTAGCTGATTGATTCAACGCTTGTCTAAAACTTCTACAGTGGTAAATTTATAATTATTGAAGCTTATTTGCTAATAAACAGGGAGTTAAGGATTTGCCATGGGACTACAATCACATTACTTTGATTGTGTAGTCACAACTTCTTCAGCTATTGGCTTATGGGGAATATGAATATAGAAGGTTGTTCCTTCGCCAATGTTTGATTCGAAGGACAACTGACCTGAGATTTTTTCAGTCATTTCTTTGGCAATGTAAAGGCCAAGACCTGATCCTTCTGAGCTTTCAGTTGCCCTAAAAAACATATTGAATACTTTATCCTGAAGACTGTCTTCAATACCTGTACCATTGTCTACTATCTTTATTACGCCAAGGCCTTCCTTAAAATCCCACTGGATTTTGATAAAAGGGTTTTTCTGTTTTGCATTGTGATACTTGATGGCATTAGCAATAAGGTTGTTCAAAATTATTTTTAGTCTTCCTCTATCAGAATTGATAAGCAAATCATCATCGAATTCAATACTAATAGCAATTCGTTGAGAATCTTCATAGTACTTTAAACTATCGATTACCTCAGCAATGAGGTCTTTCAAATTAATGGAAGAGGCTTCAACTTCTAGTCTGGTATTTCTTGAATAATCAATAATTTCGGCAATAAACCCATTGAGAGCGCCAACTCTTTTCCTCATTCTGGAAAGTATGTCCCCAAACTCCGTTGGATCATTTGACATTTCGGCTACATTAATCAGGCCTAATATGGAACTTAAAGGAGCCTTTAGATCATGTGAAGTACTATAGACAAACCGGTCGAGCTCTTCATTAGTCTTGGCCAGTAGTTCATTTTGCTCTTCTACAGTTTTGAAGGCCTTCCTGCGGTCATCAATATCTAAAATAGTGCCTACCATTCTGATGACGTTGCCTTTTTTATCCCATTGGGCCTGACCTGTATCGAGCACCCATATATAGCTACCATCGGCTTTTCTTAACCTGCATTCAATTCGGAAAGGTGTGCTATTTGTAAAATGGTCATTTAGCACAGATTTAAATTTTCCTTGATCTTCAGGATGCAGAATTCTAAATAATCGTTGAGACGTTATACCAACTAGTTTGTCATCTGTATAGTCAAGCATTTTAAGCAATAGAGGGCTAATGAAAATGCGATCGCTTGGCACATCCCAATCCCAAATACCTACACTTGAACCCTGAATGGCTAACTCGAAGCGTTTGCGGCTTTCTGTAAGTTCCTTTGTGAGCCCAATAAGGGATTGTTGGGAGTTATGCATTCTTTCCTCATACTTTCTACTGATGGTCAGAATGTGATACACCATGGTAACCAAAGCAACAATGCAAATGCTAAAATTAATTAGAAAGCTTTGATCTATGTAAGACTGGGACAATGGCAGTTGTTCAAATTCTATCCAATTGGTAAAATAGACTATATAAAAGCCACTTATGCTTGCACCCACTATGATAAAGGCACTTAATTTTTCTTCTGCCCCAAACAGTGTAAGAGATGCTACTGCTACTACCAAAAAGTACATGAAGACCCCAGTTTCTGATGTTTCCCAAGATGCCAGGATTGCCAAAAGGGTAACACCAGAAAGCATTAATGTCATTTTTGCTGCAGTATACCACTTGAGCCTTAGTAGTATAAGGCATGCGTTTGCTCCAAGCAGTAAAATAAAGTAATAAGGAATATATTCAACAGCCCCGTTGAAATAATCAAAAGCCAGGTAAAACAATGATATGACAATGGCCAGAAAGGCAATTTGGCGTGTAAGCCTTATCCTTTTTTCCAACGCCCAGACACTAAAAGTGTCAATTGAAAATCCATTGTCGTTATTATCGCTCGTCTCGGACATTCGTTATAATGGTACAATTTTAATGTGCCCATGCGGGTACAAAACTAATATATATTGTTTATTCAGGCCTTAACCTTTAATTCGAAGCGTTGTCAAAAAGCAATGTCATCTTTCTGAGACTTTCATTTGATCCAACCATGGTAATCCAGTCGCCTTTCCTAAGTCTGGTATATCCATGGGAAATAATCATTTGCCCTTTTCTTCTTATGGATAAAATAATAGTGTCTGACGGTAACCTCAAGTCACGCAGTGGAAGGCCGTATAAGTCCTGATTGAGTACTTGCAGGTCGATGGTATCTTGTCCGGATTGCATGCCCAGCAGTAGTGATGTAGCCTGAGGCGAACGAACAAAGTGATCCAGCAAGCTAACTATAGCGGTAGAAGGATCGACCACCAGCGCCCCCAATTTGTGGAAACTATCAAAATTGAATCTATGATTGAGTCTTACTACTACATCATTGGTGCCTATATTTTGATATATTAACTCACACAGTTGAAGGTTCTCCTCATCGGTGAGCATTAACACAATGGCTTCTGACAGGGGTGCATCCAACGATTTTAGAGCATCCAAATCCAAACCTTTTATAGTTCTTATATCGATATCTGGATAATCTTCTGGCGTAATATTTTGCTTACGCGTTGCTAGTTTAACCTTCCAGCCTTGTAACTGGAGTTGACGTGCCAGGGCGATAGACTGACTTTCATAGCCAAAAATAATAGCGTCTCTAATACCATCAAAATCAGGCACAGGTGCTTTAAGCCTGCTTTCTTTAACTTTTGTAATTGCCCATTTAAAAAGTGGGGGGCCTATAAATTGGTTAAGTATAATTACAGAAATGACAAGAGTAGAAAACTCCTGTCCCCATTCAGGAAAAGCATCAGCAACAGTTGTCACCAGTCCAAGCCCCACACCAGCCTGGGTAAGAAAGGCCATCCAGTATAAACTAACATTTAATGTGGGCTCTTTACTAACTTTTGCGCCAAATGCTGTGCCCGCAAAAAGTGCTCCTGCATTAAGTGCAACAAGGGCTAGGGCTACTGGTAATACTTTGTAGATCAGTGGTATATTGAGTGAGGCGCCAACTGATGTAAAAAAGGCGCAGTAAACATAAGGCCCAATATCATCAATAATTTTAAGGAATTCCTGTCTGTATCTGGTGAAATTTGTAATTCTATACCCAGCTACTATACATATTAAGAGTGGCTCGAGGTGTAGAGAAATACCAAAGGCTTTTTGTCCTAACAGTGCTACGAAACCTCCCACATAAAAAGCACTGAATCCTATAAGTAGAAGAAGGATACTTTTAGCAGACAACCTGATTTTTAGGGCTAGCAGCGATTTAAGCAACAGCGAATACAGAAAGCCAAGTACGATTGATAAGGCAATATCCAGGAGAATGATTATTACAAAAAAGAAATTTAGCTGACCGCCAAGCTCTAATGCCAAGGCAAATGATAAGGCAGTGGCAAATAGCAAAATGACTAAAAAATCCATGAGAACTGTTGTACCCATCACAGATCGGGTAAAAGGCCCTTTGGCCCTGACTTCATTGATAACTGCAATGACTGAGGATGGAGAACGGGCGCAAAAAATAGTGCCAATTAATAGTGCAACAGAAAGTCGGGAGCTCCAGTTTAAGTTTGATGTAAAAGGTACAAGCTCAGTTATAAAGAAAAGGGCAGTAGTTATTATTAGAAAGGTTATCAACAGTTGACCAATGGTGAGCCATTTTATACTGTTTATACGACTCCTTAAATCCTTGAAATACAATTCACCGGCAGCTGCAAAAGCTATAAAAGCCAATGACATTTCATTCACATATTTTAGTGCCTCCTTTGAATCTGGAGTAATCAGGTTTAAGAAAAATGGACCCGATAAAGCCCCGATTACCAGTAATCCCGTTATTAAAGGCAACTTGATCCTTTGAAATTGTTTAGCAATTTGATTCGCAGAAATTGCGACAATCAAAAAGCCCAAAAGAACTACTAGCATATTTGGTTCGGCCATAAACACTATTTTGGAATTTGAAAAATAACTAATGTTTACGACATAAGCCTATTCATTATTTTAAAGATTTGGCCTTATTCCAATATTCATCCATCTCCGCCAAGCTCATCTCCCACATATTCTTGCCATCTTTTGCTGATTCAGATTCGAGATAATTGAAACGCTTAATGAATTTTTTATTCGTCCTTTCTAAAGCTTCTTCAGGGTTGATATCTAAGAAGCGCGCATAATTAATCAATGAAAACATAAGATCCCCAAACTCTGCCTGGGCTTTGGTTTTATCAATTTCTGTTTCATTTTCTATATTAAATTCTGCCTTGAACTCATTCATTTCTTCTTCTACTTTCTCCCAAACCTGCTCTTTCTTTTCCCAGTCAAAACCAACACCTCTGGCTTTCTCTTGAATGCGCATGGCCTTAACCATTGCTGGAAGTGATTTTGGCACTCCACCCAAAACGGATTTCTTTTGATTACCTTTTTCTTTGAGTTTGATTTTCTCCCAATTTTCCTTCACAGCTCTCTCATCCTTGGCTTCCACATCACCATAAATGTGGGGATGCCTATTGATAAGCTTTTCACAAACGCCATTAAGGACATCAGCCATATCAAAAGCGCCTTTTTCCGATCCAATTCTTGCATAGAAAGTATTATGAAGCATCAGATCGCCCAGCTCCTTTTTGACTTCCTGCATGTCATTTTCAATGATGGCATCGGTGAGCTCATAGGTTTCTTCAATCGTAAGGTGCCTTAGGCTTTCCATGGTCTGCTTCATGTCCCAGGGGCAGTTTTCCCTAAGTTCATCCATGATGGTTAGTAACCTGTCAAATGCTTCTAATTTAGCTTTGCGGTTAAGGTCTGGTGTTGTTTTAATATTTTTCATGAATGCTGTTTTTGAGAAACTTTGGTTCGATTGCTGTTGTTTCTTGAGTGAATAAGTATTTTTGCCTAAAAATAAAGAAACATGACTACATTACTATTGGGAATCGGATTTGTGGCCTTCTTCTTCATCCTGATGTCAGTACGACTAATTTTTTTAAAGGATGGACAGTTTAAGGGAACGTGTGCCTCTCAGAACCCATACTTAAATAAAGAAGGAGCGCAATGTGGTTACTGTGGTAAGACCATGACAGGAGATGAGTCTTGTGGCAATCCCGATAACGAGGTAGACAAAGTAATGTCCAAGTTTTCTTAAGCTTAGCCTCTGAACACCAGATAAGAAATATAGGCGATGTAAACCGCTACAAATAACATACCTTCCCACCTTACAATACGGGCACCTTTACCTACGGCAACTGCAAATAGTAACAAGGCACTTGCGAGAACAATCATCACAATATCAGTATTACTGGCCACATCAAAAGGAAGCGGTCTAATCAAAGCACTTACTCCCAATATCCACAGC
Organism: Fulvivirga sp.; assembly: GCF_040218215.1. NCBI lineage: Bacteria > Pseudomonadati > Bacteroidota > Cytophagia > Cytophagales > Fulvivirgaceae > Fulvivirga > Fulvivirga sp. The sequence goes on along the minus strand of NZ_JAVJQL010000028.1, from coordinate 529,979 downwards.
AGGTTGAAAATGTTAGAACCTACAACATTGCCTACTGCTATATCTGTATTATTTTTATAGGCGGCTACTGCAGAGGTAAATAACTCAGGCAGTGATGTACCTATGGCCACTACTGTAAGACCAATGAAAGTTTCACTTAAGCCAAACTGATTGGCAATATCTACTGCCCCATTTACCACCCATTCGCCACCAAAATAAAGACCTATTAAACCTAAAAGAATGAAAAGGGAGGCTTTTTTTATGGTCATCGATGGTTCAGGCTTATTAGCCTCTTCTTCCAGTTTTTCATTATCTGCCTTGAAAACCACATAGATATAACCCATAAAAAGAACAAAAAACACTAACAGAATAACGCCATCAACTCTACTCAGGGTGAGTGTCCGTACATCTGAAAGTAGTGCTGCATTGGCCAAAAAACCTACCAGCAAAGTGGCTACCAAGGAAAATGGAATTTCAGAAAAATAGATATTCTTTGAAATAGGTAGCGGTCTGATAATAGCACTTATCCCTAAAATCAATAAGATGTTTGCAATGTTACTACCAAAGATGTTTCCAATGGCCAGACCCGGATTGCCTCCAAAACTCGCTGTAACGTTTACCAGCAATTCAGGTAAAGATGTTCCAAAAGAGACAATTGTTAACCCAATAATCATTTGAGAAACATTGTATCTGGTAGCAATTGAAGATGCCCCATCTACAAGGAAGTCAGCACCTTTGATTAGCAACACAAAGCCAACAATAAATAGGAAATAAGTCATGAGTGGATAATTTTCATCAAGCGAATATATTTAAAAATATATAACATTTAACTTTTTGATAATAAAAGAATTAAGGGTGAGACGTGTAAATATATTAAAGTCACAAATCCTGTTTAAAATGAAAAATGTTAACTTTGCACATTCATTTTAACCTAGTAAAAATTGACTTTAATAAAATCCATTTCAGGAATAAGAGGAACAATTGGCGGACAGCCTGGTGAAGGATTGACTCCATTAGATATAGTTAAATTCAGTGCGGCTTTTGGTAGCTGGGCTGTAAAGCAAAGTGGTAAGAAGAAGATTATCATAGGGCGAGATGCGCGTATCTCTGGGGAGATGGTAAGCGGCTTGGTGGTCAATACATTAGTTGGTTTGGGAATAGACGTGGTTGACCTTGGCCTGTCTACAACACCCACTGTAGAGATGGCCGTGCCTGCCGAAGATGCAGCAGGAGGAATAATCTTAACAGCCAGCCATAACCCGATACAGTGGAATGCGCTTAAGCTTCTTAACAGTACTGGAGAATTCATATCAGGTAATGATGGTGCGGAAGTGCTGAAAATGGCTGAGTCAAATGACTATAAATTTGCTGAGGTGCTCGCCTTAGGAAAGCTAAAAACTGATGATTCTTATATCGATAAGCATATAGATAGCATCTTAAAATTACCTTTGGTTGATGTGGAGGCCGTTAAAGCACGGAAGTTCAGTGTGGTTGTGGATGCCGTAAATTCAACTGGAGGAATTGCTGTACCGAGATTGCTTAAAGCAATGGGCGTTAAGGTTACTGAGCTTTATTGCGAGCCTACTGGTCACTTTCCTCATAATCCAGAGCCATTACCAGAAAACCTAAATCATATTTCCTCAGAAATGGAGAAAGGAAAATTTGACTTGGGAATTGTAGTTGATCCTGATGTGGACAGATTAGCGCTAATTCAGGAAGATGGAACACCCTTTGGTGAAGAGTATACCTTAGTGGCCGTTGCTGACTATATTTTATCTAATAAAAAAGGGAATACCGTTTCTAACATGTCATCATCCATGGCCTTAAGAGTGGTTACTGAAAAGCATGGATGTGTTTACACATCATCGGCAGTTGGTGAGGTAAATGTTGTTGAGGAAATGAAGAGGACGAATGCAGTGATTGGTGGTGAAGGTAATGGAGGGATTATTTACCCAGAGTTACATTACGGTAGGGATGCTCTTGTAGGTATTGCTTTGTTCCTCACGCATTTGGCCAAATTTGGAAAAAGCTGCTCAAGACTAAGAGCTAGCTATCCGAATTTCCATATCTCTAAAAATAAAATTGAGCTTACCCCCGAAGTGGATGTAGACAAAATTTTGGTTGAAATTCAAAAACAATACGCGTCAAAAAAGATCAGCACGATTGACGGTGTGAAAATTGAATTTGACCAAGAGTGGGTTCACCTAAGAAAGTCCAATACAGAACCCATTATTAGAATATATTCAGAGTCAGAGTCTGAAGCTACAGCCGAGCATCTGGCAAAGAAAATAATCTCCGATATTAAAGAAATAATAACAGCTAAAGCATAAGATTATGAATGTTTATCTGGACAATGCAGCAACAACAGCTATAGATAGTGAAGTATTTGAGGCCATGAAGCCTTATCTATTAGAAAATTATGGTAATCCATCTTCAATCCATTCTCATGGGCGAAAAGTGCGTTCTGCTATTGAATATGCCAGAAAAACGGTGGCTGAGTTGCTTCATGCTTCACCAAGTGAAATATTCTTCACTTCAGGGGGAACAGAAGCTGATAACGCACTTATTTGTTCATCGATTGAATCCTATGATTTAAAGCACGCCATCAGCTCTAAAATTGAGCATCATGCTGTGCTTCACACTTTAGAGAACCTTGAAAAGCAAGGTAATATAAAATTGAGTTTTGTAAATCTTGATGGCAACGGCAATGTAGATTTTGATCATTTAGAGGAGCTACTTAAAAATAATGGCCGCTCATTGGTGTCATTAATGCACGCCAATAATGAAATAGGGAATATAATTGATCTTGATAGGTTAGGTGACCTATGTGAAAACTATGGTGCCATTGTTCATTCTGACACTGTTCAGACCATGGGGCATTATAAGCACGATTTATCAAAACTTAAACTGCACTGTATAACAGGTGCTGGGCATAAATTCCATGGGCCTAAAGGTGCTGGTTTTATGTACATCGATAAGCATACCAAAATTGCACCTTTCATCCACGGTGGCGCCCAGGAGCGCAATATGCGCGGAGGTACAGAAAATGTTTATGGCATTATAGGTACGGCCAAGGCTTTGGAAATAGCCTACAGGGATATGGAAGAGCATCAGGTTTATATCCAAGGACTTAAAGACCGTATGATCTCTAAATTGAAAAACACTATTGAAGGGGTTGGGTTCAATGGTGAGTCAGAAAATAAGGACAAAAGCCTGTATACGGTATTGAATGTTTGTTTGCCTCCATCTCCGGACAATGATATGCTTTTATTCACTTTGGATATAAATGGAATTTCTGCTTCTGGTGGAAGCGCTTGCTCAAGCGGGGCATCTAAAGGCTCGCATGTGCTTTCGGGTATTAATGCAGATCCAAACCGGGGTGCGGTAAGATTCTCATTCAGTAAATACAACACTCCTGAAGAGATAGACTATGCCGCAGAAAAAGTGGCTGAGTTTTACAGTGAGTTAGCTGTTAAAAACTAGGACTTATTTAATACCAAATCCTTCAAACATTTAATCCAGAGTGGGTGCTCATTTAGGCTCTCAACCAGCTGAACTTTCTCGCCACCATGTTCTTCAAATATTTCCTGGTACTCGTCACCTATTTCAATGATGGTTTCAAGGCAGTCTGCTGTGAAAGCCGGAGAGAACACCAATAGTTTTTTAGCTCCTTTTTTGCCCCATTCTTCAACTACCTTATCAGAAAAAGGAGTTAGCCAGTTCTTATCAAGCCGTGACTGGAAACAGACAGTATATCTATCTTCTGGTAAGTTCAACTTTTCAGCAATCAACCTTGTTGTGGCATAACAAGTTGCCTTATAGCAATACTTATTTTCTTCAGTCAACTCATGCTCACAATCCCTGTCACTGCATAGGCCATCCTGATATACCTTATCCACGTGCCTGTCAGGTAGTCCATGGTAAGAGAAGAGTACATGATCATAATCTTCAATATTATACTTGGAAGCTCTATCTAAAATAGCATCAATAAAATCTGGATTATCAAAATATTGCCCCACAAACCTGATTTCAGGTATTATCCACCATTTTTTAACAACATCCATCACCAGCTCATAAGCTGAGCCGGTACTTGCAGAGGCATATTGAGGAAACATAGGGAGCACTACTATCTTGTTGTAGTTCTTTAACCTCATTTGCTCCAAAACATCTACAATATTTGGGTTCTTATACCGCATGGCCAAGTGCACATCATAACCTTCTCCCAGTTCTGTATCTAATAGTTTAGCTACATTGTTACTGATTGTTAGTAAAGGAGATCCTTCTTCTGTCCACAGTTCTTTATACACTTTGGCAGACTTTGGAGCCCTAAACGGAACAATAATCAAATTCACAAGTAGTAATCGAGCTATTGCGGGAATGTCAATAACACGAGGGTCATTTAAGAACTGTGATAAATATGACCTTACATGAGATACACTGGGGCTATCAGGTGTACCAAGATTTATCAATAAAACTCCTGTTTTTGATTTCATATATATTAAAAATAGAATAGGGCTGCTGAATAAAATGCAAACCTTAAAAATCTTGTTAAAGAAATTAATAGAAAACTGTTGAAATTAAAATTAGTAGCTCCAACCAACATACATATTGCAGAAAAAGGTACGGGAGTTACTGCACCTATTACAATTAAAAAACCAGAATAACGCCTTAGTAGGTTTTTGTATTTGTGGATATATTTTGTAAAGTAGGGTTCAAAGAGTGCAACTTTACCAAGTTTAGACCCAATGTAATAACCCAAAACACCTGCCAAATAGGAGATAACTGCCAACAATGTTACGTTGGCTACATAAGTATTGAAAAGGCCATGATTTTCTGACCATTTTACAAAGAATTCAGGAGGTATAATACCAAAAATGACCTCTGAAACAATAAAAACCGCATATACAGCCATTGGCCACTTGGCTATATGTTCTAAAAATGCATTAAAATTGGTGTACTCTTCAAAAACATAAAAAAGGACCAAAAGACCAACAAGCCATAATAACCCCTTGGCTATATTCTTTATTAAAATCCTTGATCTGAAATTAAGCAAACTCATGGGTGAACTACTGAATAGGACAACGTTTAAACTCCTGATTCTCGTCAAAAAGCTTTCGGTATGTGATATGGGTTTTAACAATGTCTCCACCTACTTGTTCTACCACGCGGATCATTTTAGGGTTAAAATCTCCGATCCAGTTCATTTCAAGATCATCATAACGTGGGTAGTCCTTTTGCACCATTTGAGCTGTGGCCAACACCAAGGCACCTTCTACACCTTTTCCCTGATGCTCAGGTACAATTCCGAAAACAAGGCCGAGCATTTTTTTACAGCTCTTTCTCCATTTATGATAAACAAATTTCAGCTTTCCGATAAGGTCTAGCTTTCCATTTACATATTTGAAAATTTGATTGACCTCCGGCAGGTTTATATAAAATGCTATTGGTTCTTCATTGTAGTAGCCGTACCAAACAATCTTTTCATCAATGATTGGCTTCATCTGCTTCATGATGGCCTTGGCTTGCAATGATGACATTTGTGACACACCTTTATGACGCGCCCATGCCTTATTATATACAATTCGGAAATCTTCTGTGTATTTATCAAGCTTGCTTAACTCCAAATGACGGAAAGAGTATCCACTATCTTTCTGAGAGAGAATTTTTTCCCCTTTTTCCATCAGCTTACTTGAGAATGGATCTCTTACCTTACGACCAAAAGTAAACTGCTTGAAGTAATCTTTAAAGCCATAGGCTTCAAAAAGATCTTGATAATATGGAGGGTTATAGTTGCAGTTATAGTTAGGCTCAATTTCAAATCCGTCTACCAGAAGGCCCCACCACTTGTCTCTCTCTCCAAAATTAATAGGGCCATCCATGGCCTCCATTTCATTTTTTATGAGCCATGCTTTACAGGTGTCAAATAACAAAAAGGCCGCTTCTTTATCATTTATACATTCAAAAAAACCCATTCCTCCAGTAGGCTGGTCGTTATCTTTTGATACGGTTTTTTTATTAATGAAAGCTGCTACACGCCCAACAATCTTTCCGCTATCGTCTTCCAGTATCCAACGGATACACTCACCATTCCTAAAAGTCTTGTTCTTTTTAGGGTCAAATACAGCGTCAATATCTTTGTCAAGAGGCCTTATCCATTTAGGGTTATTCATGTAAAGACGTACCGGCAATTTAATAAACTCCTGGGCTTGAGCTTTATTACTTACTTCAACAACTCTCATAGGTGCAAGTATAAGAGTTCTAGGCCTTAATTGCCGCTTTATCCTTTGTATTAGGTAAAATAATGGTGAAGGTAGTGCCCTTGTCAATAGCACTTTCAATGTTTACATTACCACCTAGTTTTTCGATGGCATTTTTAACAATGTACAAGCCAATACCTGAACCCTCTGCTGAAGTAGTAGCTCTAAAGAACATGTCAAAGATTTTAGGAAGTGCACTTTCATCAATACCAATACCATTGTCCTCTATTTTTATCAATGCCTGATTTGCATTAATATCAATATCTATTTTGATAAAAGAGTTTGACACCTCAGTATTTAAATACTTGATGGCATTGGAAATAAGGTTTCTGAAAATCTCATTAACTCTCCATTCATCACTATAAAATTCATGATCTGAAACGGTAATGAATTTATCGATGTTGCTGGCGCCTCTCAAATAGCCAAGTCCTTCAAAACAGTTCTCAATCACTTTCTTGAAATCAATCCTGTTGACAGCAACATCCATTTTCAGATTTTTCGAATGACTCAATACATCATTGATAAAACTGTCAAGTTGCTTTACCCTGTCTTCGATAATGGATATATACTGTCTGATGTCATCTTCATTTTGATCGTGGCTGGCTAAATGAACTAAGCCGAGGATGGATGACAGTGGGGCTCTAAGGTCGTGTGAGACTTTGTAAACAAAGTTGTCCAGTTCATTATTCCTGATCTGAAGTTCATGCTCTACATTCACACGATCGGTGATGTCTACATAGATGCCATAAATGCCAATGGTCTTATTATTAAAAGACACCGGTACACCATATATAATAACAGGAATTAGTGAGCCGTTTTTGTGCAATCGTTTCGATTCCAAAACTCCTACCGTGCCTTTGGCAGTAATAATGTTTATATCTATGGCCTCTTTGTTTTTGTCTTCAGGCACAATGATATGGTTAAGCTGGTTTCCGATGATATCTTCCTCTCCAAACCCAAACATTTTTTCAAACCCGCTATTCATTTGGACTACCTTGTGCTCATCATCAAGGAGTACAATTCCCATAGGAGCATTATCAAACAGCTGAGAAAACAGCTGTTCATTTTGTTCGATAATATTTTGAGTGATTTTTGAATCGTTAATATCTAGAAGCGTTCCGGCTGACTTTTTAACTTCTCCTTTTTTACTACGTTCAGTAACTTTTCCTTTGTCCAACACCCAGAACCAGTCCCCTGATTTCTTTTTAACACGGTATTCCGATTCGAAAACTTTTGACTTTCCTGTTATGTGACGTTCCATTTTAGCACGCACTTCATCAACATCATCAGGGTGAATCATGCTTTTCCAATCCTTGAAGGCTTCGTCAAACTCTTCTTTAGAATACCCCAGTTTGGCAGCCCATGATTTATTAAGAAATGTCCTTCCCGATTTAGCTTTCCATTCCCACAAACCCAGTTCGGCACCTTCTAGAGCTAGTGTTAACCTTTCCTGGGACAGTTTGTATTGGTGTTCGACTTCTTTTTTATCTGTAATATCAAGCAATAAGCCATAGCGCACAATGGTACCATCTTTCAGTTTTGCCGGGCTACTCTTACCTTCAATCCACTTTTCTTCACCATCAACAATAATACGGCCTTGCCATTCCCAGTTCTTGGCTTCGAACTCACTGCTTTGTGTTGAATTTCTAAAGGTTGCCAGGTCATCTGGGTGGATACGCAGTTCGAGTTTGTTGGCATCTTCCATAATCTCCTCAGGTGAGAATCCAAACATCTCCTGACACCCCTGACTTATATATCTGAACTTATGCGGATTGTCGCCTATTTCTTCATATTCATAAATAACACCCGGCAGTCCCATGGTGAGCATCTGAAACTTAAGGTGTGTTTCAGATAAAATTTCATCGGCCTGTCGTTGAAAAGTAATATCAGTCAACATTAATATTACTTCCTCAAGATCTTCATTGGCATTTTTTACCGGAAAAATATGGCCTTTAATAAATTTCTTTTCATTGATCCCTAACGACTTTATTGATGGAGTATCATACGGGTTATAAGCTATAATAGGAATATCACATGGGCTGCCAGCAAATCCTTTTTCAATAAATGGCATGATGCCTAAGTCAACGAGTTGGTCATCTTCCAATATGTTGTAATTAGTGATTGCCTTAATGGCCATACCACTATTAGCACCCCACAAATCTCCATATGCCTTATTAAAGTATCTTGGGCGGCCATCTTTATGATATATGGCCGTAGCTATTGGAGATTCCTCAATGAGATGTTTCATTCTGCCATGGGCTGCAAACTTCTGAGATACCTTTCGTAAGATGACCATACAGCCAAGTCCTTCTCCAAAGGGCAGGTTAAAAGGTGACAAACTGGCCTGACAGATATGATTACTTCCATCAGTAGCAAAATGAAAGTTGTTTTTTAGAACATTACCACTATTATTGAGAGCTTGTTTTAAACCTTCTAGAAAGAATTTTTGACCAAACTGGAAGGAAACTGTAAATATAGGTCTACCCATAACCTGACCAGGGGTTAATCCAGTCGTGTCCACCATCTTTGGATTCCACGCAATGACTTTGCAGTCGTCATCGAGCAAAAATATACCATCAACACTGGCCTCTATTAAATCTGAAATATAGAGACTATCCGCACCCAACTTGTTCATCAATATTATTTCTCAAAATAAAATTTGCAATATAAGGGTTAGAATGTGAGATTCAAGTGAATTGTAAGAAAATCCTTTAAAAAGCAACTTTAGAGTTAATTTTTGGGTTGATGAAGGCAATTAAGCCTACTGACTCTAAAATTTAAATCTTAAAATAGTATAATTATGAAATCTACCAAGGTCACTTTTAGCAACAAAGAAAATCATACTATATCTGCTAAGCTTGAATTACCAATTGACAATAAACCAAAGGCATATGCAATCTTTGCTCATTGTTTTACTTGTTCAAAAAACCTTTCTGCGGTAGTTAATATTTCAAGAGCCCTGGCCCAACATGGATTTGGGGTTTTAAGATTTGATTTTACAGGATTGGGAGAAAGTGAGGGGGAGTTTTCCGATACTAACTTTACAACAAACACCACAGACCTGATAGCGGCCTATGCGTTTTTAGAAACTAATTATAAAGCACCTGCACTAGTTATTGGCCACTCTCTCGGTGGGGCTGCAGTTTTATCTGCCGCTCATAATTTTAAGGCAGCAAAAGGTATAGTTACAATAGGGGCTCCATATGATCCAGCCCATCTAAAAAAACTTTTTAAAATAAAGGAAGAACTTATTGAAAATGAGGGAGAGGCTACTGTAGATATTGGAGGTAGGCCATTTAAAATCAAAAAACAGCTTATTGATGATTTGGAAGAGGTTTCCAAAGATGAGAGTATTAATAAACTGAATAAATCATTGTTGATCTTTCACTCACCGCAAGATCAGGTTGTTGATATTTCTAATGCTAAGGAAATTTATTTGGCGGCTAGGCACCCGAAAAGCTTTATTTCCCTTGACAAAGCAGATCATTTGTTATCTGATAAGTTTGACTCAACTTATGTTGGTAATACCATTGCTGCCTGGGCTGAACGATATGTGGATGCAGAAACCACAAATGAACTGAATACAGATTTGCAGGCCGTGGTAATGACGGGTGAACAAGGCTATACTACAGAAATAAAAGCAGCTGGCCACAGTTTGATTGCCGATGAGCCAGAATCTGTTGGAGGACTTAACCTTGGTCCAAATCCTTATGATTTACTAATATCGAGCTTAGGAGCCTGCACGAGTATGACCTTGAGAATGTATGCTGACAGGAAGAATATCGATTTAAAAGAGGTAAAAGTTCACCTGAAACATGAGAAAGTTCATAGTGCTGATTGTAGTTCATGCGAAACCAAACCGGGTTCAATTGATCAAATTGAAAGATATATTGAACTTACCGGCAATCTTTCTGAAGAGGAAAAGGCTAAACTTTTGGAGATTGCTGATAAATGCCCGGTTCACCGGACGCTGCATAACGAAATTGTGGTTAAGACAAGTTTGATATAGCTACCGAACCCTTACAAATTCTATCTCCTCAACATTCCAATCAATAACCAAACCTTTGGCAATTCCTTTAGCAGCCTTTTTACCATACAATATCTCTGACAAGTACAGTGCCGGATCATAGGATTTGGCACCACCAACAGAAGTAATGAGTTTGCCGTCATGAACGAAGCTTACTCCTTCATGCACCTTGAGGTTTGGGAAGGTCTCTTTGTACCTTTTAATATCAGATGGGAATGTGGTTGACTCTTTTTTATCTACTAATCCCGCTTTTGCTAAAACAAAAGCACCATCGCACAGAGACATCACATATTTAGCATTGTTACCTGTTGTCTTTACAAAATTGATAAGAGCCTCATTTTCAAGATCAGAATCCATACTATGCTCGGCACTTGGCACCACCAATACATCAATTGGTGGTAGTGAATCATAAAGAAAGGCATAATCAGGAATAATCTTGAGTCCTTCGAATGAGGTTATTATAGTTGAATCAGGAGCAACTGTAAATACTGACATGCCTTTTTCAGTATGGAATACGGTATGGTGCAATATGTCCATAGGTGCGATTAGCTCAGAGTTGTAAACGCCATCTACTATTAAAAAAGCCACGTTCAATTTGTTAGAAGGCATGAGTGGAGCGGGAAGTACAGCACTATTATTCATAGCCTCTTTATTCTCGGTTCCGTTGCAGGCAAGTAGAGCTGCGGTGATCAAACATATATAGATGAGATTTTTCATTTCGCGAGTTTAGATTTTTGATAAGCACATGATTCTATCATTTTACCAAAGTAAAACTTAGTATCTATTTTTTTGTAACCAAGAGCCTCGAATTGTCCTTCAAAATCCTGAAGTTTAGTGCCTTCTAACTGACTAAATATTTTGAAAAACAGATACATTAATTTTATCAGAGCGTTTTTGAAAAAGGAGTTGGTTTTCCTAAAGTCTGTGCAGAACCAGATCCCTGAATCATTTAAAGCCAGATCGATTTTCTTCATAATCATGGAGAGATTCTCTAAAGTAAAAACATCTAAAAAGTAATTGGTTATGACTATATCAGCTTTTGGCAGATCAATACTTTGAGCGTTTTGATTAATAAAAGCAACTTCCAGATTTTTGAATGGTTGTTTGCTCCTGGCGAGCTCAACCATTTTTGATGAAAGCTCTACATATGAGATGGATAGGCGCATTTCCAGTTTATCAAGTTCTTTGAGTATATCTCCTGATCCGCCACCTAAAATCAATACATGATTGTCCGCTTTTAAATGGTGGAGCATAGCCCTTTGGGAATCTATTAGGCTATTCCCAAAAATAAAGCTTCCCAGTTTGTCATAAACGGGTGCTATTAAGTTGAAATTATTCTTCACAGAAGATAGAAGATGGGGAAAAGGAAAATGCCATCTCCGGCATAGCGATAGTATTTAATCATGTACATATTCTTCCGCTTCCAGAAAATGATTTGCAATACCCCAAACATACATGCCAGCAGTATGGACTCTTTTACAAATCCCAATGAGATCAAATATGTAATCAATACAATTCCTATTAGTCCTAGCAGTTTTAGTACAACTAATGTAACAGGCTCTCCTGCTGCAATAACAAACGAAGGAAATTTTGCAGAAAGGTCTTCTTTTTTATCCATTAGTGAAAACAGCAACAAATTGAACAGCACTATAATAAAGAAGATAGTAATGACTAACCACTGAAAACTGGAAATGGGGTTAGTCATTTGACTCACCGGACCAAGGCAAATACCAGCAGTATAAATAATGGCAATTACCAGCTCTTTGTGAAGGACATATTTACTTTTTAGGAAATGAATAGATAAAAAGTACACCAGTACAGCACAGCTTAAGATTGTGCCATATAGTAATGTTTTGTAAGGTATAAATGGAATTAGAACAGCAATTAGTACAATCATAAAAATTAGAATTTTTGATAGTAGGGAAGCGTGCCTTTTATGAAATGCTAGCCTAGCACTGAGCTGATCCGCTTTGCTGTTCTTGGCATCTAACAAATGGTCGAAGGTGTAGATGGACCAAATTACAAGACCTAGAGTAATATTTGAAGTAACATTCGATTGTGATTGTGTTAGAAGGCCCATAAAGAGGCAGGAAGTTACTCCTCCCAAAACCACGTCAAGGCTGAGTTGGAAATACCTCAAATGCAGCTGAAATATTATTAAAATGACATTTTTCTTTTTTTTCGTCATTTGTTGCTAGCTATTTTTTGACAAAAACTAATAATATATTACATGAAATAAGACTTACAATCAAAGTAATGGGTGTTGTGATACAAAGTGGCGCAATACAGATATATTAACATTTTTAATTTCTATAATTATTATTTAGCCGATTATTCAATGTTACAACAATATAAATTTCGGTTAAATCTGGTTTTTCCATTCGAATAGTCCTATTATTCTTAGAATAATATAATGTTAAAATTATTATTTTGTTACATCATTAATTTTTACCATATTAGACTTCGCATTTTAAAATTAATTATAGAGATTCGCAGTTAATGTTTCTAATGTTGGCTACATTATGCACTTCTAAACATCTAAATCAAAATTTTGATTTTAGAATTTACCTTATTGTAACTTTCAGTATGAAACTCAAACGCAAAATTTAATTAATAACAATTATTTCAAACCAAACTATTTTTTTATTATGAAAAGAATTACAAAACTGTTGGCATTTGGGCTGTTCGCAGCAATGACAACTTTAACCTCATGTATCGATAATGAGGTGGCTCCTGAGGTGACCAGGTTAAGAGAAGCTCAGGCATCCTATGTGGAGGCTGAAGCCAGATTAACAGCCGCATTGGCACTACAAGAAGAGATTGAGGCAGCAATGGACTCTGTTCAACTTCAAAGAGATATCGCTGCTTTGGAAGTGTACCTTGCTCAGCAAGAATTGCTTTTAGAACAAGCTATTGACGAGCTGGCTGAATATTTGGCTGAGCATGGCTTAGAGAAGGCTCAAGAGTATTTAGATCTGTATGCAGATGCAATGGACGAGGTTTATGACCTTAATTATGATGTGTTGGATCAGGTTGCATACTTACAGGATTTAACTGATTTGGATCAAGGAGGAACTAACTATGCGCAGATCACTGCAAGAATTCAAAGGGATTTGGATTTAGAAATTGCTGAATTAGCGTTATGGGAAGGTATTTTGGCAGAAGTAGAAGCTGCTCAAGACGATCCAGCTGTTTTGGCAGATCAATTGCCTGCTTTATATGCAGATTTGGAGACGTTAAACAACCAAATAGAAGCTGCTGACAGAGCTGCTGACGAATATGAGGTGACTAATGTTGCTCCTGCTTATGATGCCTATCAAATGTTAATTGGAGGATCTTCTTGGTGGGGTAACGAGGATTACAAAGATCCGGGAGCTGAGCTTGAGGATGCTAAGAATGATGTTATAAATGCCGAGGACAATATTAGAGGCTACGAAGAAGATATTGTAGACATAAACGAGCTTATCACTTACTTTACTGGTTTACGTGATGCAGCTGTTGCAGATTTAGCTGCCTTAACAACAGAGGCTACTGCAAGAAGAACTACTGCAAATGGGTTACTAACAGCCAGAGATGCTGCTGAGGCTGCTTTAGCGTCTGCTCAGACAGATCTTGATCTTGCAAATCTTGGTGATGATCAGGCATTACAAGATTATTTTGATGCCGTAGATGCTTCTAATGACGCTGATAATGACGTAGCCAATGCTGAAAATGATAGAGACATTGCTGAGCAAGATTTAGTTGATGCTCAATTTGCTGTTACCAACGATAAACCAACATATGTTACCAATAGAGACGCTGCACAAACTAATGTAGCTACGGAAACAACGAATGTAGCGAACGCTCAGGCAGCTTATGATGCACCAAATGGAGCAACACAGGCTAATTTGGACGCTTTGAATGCAGCTAGAGCTGCTTTAGCTGCAGCTCAGGCTGATTTAGAATTTTGGCAAGGACTTATTGATGATGTTGATGAGGATTTAGCTGACGCAACTGCTGCTCTTCCTGTTGCAGAAGCTGCTCTAACAGCTGCACTGGCTGCTCAGACTGCAGCTGATGCTCAAGAAATTGCTGCTGAAAATGCTTATTTAGCAGCTTTGGATGCTATTGATCCAGTTATAGATGCTTATGATGCAGCCGATGATGCTTATGATGCAGCATTTGATGCATGGAGTGAGGCTAATAATATTGCAAATGCAGCGGAAAACCTTAGAAACAACAAACAAAACTCAGTTGATGGTTACAACTTTACCCTTAATAGTCTTGAAGATGACTTATTTGAAACAACCAATAACTTAGGTGAAGCACAGGGGGAATTAGCTGAAGCGCAAGGAAGAGTAACACTATGGGAGCCATTGGCATCTGCTACTGAGGCTGACGTTGCTGCTGCTTATCAGTTGTATTTGGAAGAAGAAGAGATTTGGAATGACCTATATGATGTGGCTGATGCACTTGAAGACCAATATGATGCAGCAGACTATTTAGTAGACGTAATTGAAGATCAGTTAGACGATATTAATTCTGTAATCGAAGATGTTCTTAACGAAATTGAGAACCTTGAAGATAACATCACAAGCCTTCAAGAAGATCTTAGTGATAACATGATCGATGAGCAAGAGTGGAATGATATTATTGCTGCTGAGCAACAAGAACTAGAAGCATTGCAGCAAGAGTTGGCTTCTTGGGAGGCTTTAGCTGCTGAGTATTTAGCGCTTATGAACGCTGCAATAGCAGGATAATTCCTCTTTAGGATACCATAATAAATCCCTCGGCTTAGCCGAGGGGTTAATTTTAAAATTTTTAATACATCCTAAAGACGATAATATGAAAAAATATATATTATGTACGCTAATGCTGCTGGGCTCAGTGGGCTTCGCATTGGCACAAGATGACGACCAGACTGGTTCTGATCAGGGATCTGGTGATGCGGGTTACGCACCTGCAGCTGGAGATCTTTCAGGGGCAATTCTGTTTGGGAGAGGACTCTTTTTGGATTTATCCTTGGATGTTCCTAATAGTTTCCCTTTTGGTGGTACGGTTGATGGATCATCTCCTACTGCTTACAGGATTGTGAGTGATATGAACAGTGCTTCAAACATGGTTGGTGGAGAGGCACGTTACTTCATTACGAACAGAATTGCAGTGAAATTGGGAGGAGCAGCGATTTTCAGGAATACACCTGATCAGCCTAATGCCCCTGCACCAAATGCAGCCCCAGGAAGTGTTCAAACCATCCCGGATTATGCTGCGGTTGATGCTGAAAATGAGGCCTACATGACTATTAACTTAGGAGGGGAGTACCATTTTTCGTCAAAATATGAAAGATTGTTTCCTTACGTAGGTGCTAATTTTCCATTCCATTATGGAAGATACACTGTGTTTGATCCTACAGTTTCTGGAGGAACAAATCCAGTAATAACTGATTATGGTCAAAGAAGTGCTGAACTTCTTGGTTTTGGAATTCAAGCGGCTGCTGGTGTTGACTATTACTTAATGGAGGGATTTTTCTTTGGTTTTGAAATCAAGCCTATCTCTTTCATTTATGCTTATTCAACCCAAATTCCGGCTCCTGGTTTAGAAGAAAGACAAGCTGAAACAACAACTTTGTCATTCTTTACTCAGCCATTCCTGAAAGTAGGATTTAGATTTTAATTAATCTTAAATATTTTATGAAAAGAGGCTCCCATTGGGAGCCTCTTTTTTGTTTAAAGCAATTTTAAAGATTTCTGATTCTTTGCGCGTGCCTACCGGGCAGGCAGGCTCTCTGCAATTACGGAGTTGGTCGGTTGAACGGCTTAGGTTGCTATGACGGTGTGCATTTTAATGACCAGTCTGATTTCTATCGACAATCTCATTTTCATCGTCATTCCTGCGAAGGCAGGAATCTCTCTAAAATTTATTATTTTCATGCTGTGGCTAAAGGAGGTTATGTCTACATTATGTCAAACAAGACAAGAACAGTACTTTATATTGGAGTTACTTCAAATCTCTATGCCAGAGCATATGGGCATAAAAATAATGAAGGCAGCAGCTATACCATGAAATACAAGTGTCACGACTTAGTGTACTTTGAGTTTTACGAAAGAATAGAATCAGCCATACAAAGAGAAAAACAGTTGAAGAAATGGAAGCGAGAATGGAAAGAAAACCTCATCTTATCATTTAATCCAACAAAAAAAGACTTGTTCGATGAAGTTTCTGATTTTCAATAATCCAGATTCCTGACTCGCTGTGCCTACCGGACAGGCAGGCTCTCAGGAATGACGGAGTTGGTCGGTTGGTTGAACGGCTAAGGCAGCCATGACGGGCTGCATTTGAATGACCAGTCTGATTTACGAGGTCAATCTGATGTTTATGGCCAGTCTGATTTGCCACGTACTCTTAATTTTCATAACCATTCTGCCATACATGCTTCTCCAGATTTTACCGTCAATCTCATTTTCATCGTCATTCCTACGAAGGCAGGAATCTCTCTGAATACAGCATGATTATGGCTGATAAAGCTTTCAAGTTTAACATGCTATGCATTTACTTATCTTGCTAACGCTCACTTAGCAATTGATCGATAGCTGCCACCGCTAAACTCATTCTCCTATAATGATCACCGGAAATTTCAACAAAATTGGTATTGCGCTGCTGCAATTCTGATTTAAATAAATCATAAAAAAATTGGCGCAGCTCTGGGTTCTCACGCTGCGGGTCATCATGCCAGGGGATGTCAATGCCCATTAACAAATGGAGGTCATAGGTTCTTTGATGATATTCTTCCAGTATTTCATCATAACATGCTCCGTACTTATACTCGCCCCAAATTTTAATTACGGTTAGGTCTGTGTCACAAATGAGCAGCTTATTGGCTTGTTGTGCTAGCGTATCCTCTTGTTCTATCTGGCCTTTAGCAATAATGGGAAGGTCTTTTTCTTCATAGGGTCTGTCTAGACGGTCGATATAATGTCGAGCATATTCTGGCACCCAAACGGTGTTATAATATTTCGCCAATAGTGAAGCCAACGTACTCTTGCCAGTGCACTCAGGACCTACCAGTACTACCTTCTTTATACTTGTTGTTGACGGATTATTTTCTTCCATTCAATAAAACCAGCTATTGCCAGACCAATGTAAATAAAATACAGTAGTGCATAAAAATGAATGCCCTTGTAGAAATATATGCCTGCTGCCAATACATCAACAACAAACCAATAAATCCAGTTTTCAATATGTTTTCTGGCCGTAAGCCACATTCCAATAACACTAAGTGAAGTTGTAGCTGCATCCCAATAGGGAACGGATGCAGGCTTAAGGTTTGGAAAGATCAGGTGCACCGAAGAAAGGAAATAACCAAATAAGAAGATACCCACAAAGGAAATAATGACGAAAAAGGCATTTCTCTTTAGAGTCATCCATGTTACAGGTACTTTTGATTCATCTCTGGGTTTTCCATACTTCCAATGGTACCAACCATATATATTGAGTACCAGAAAAAAGATGTGCAACAAAAAATCACCATAAAGTTGTTGCTGCCAGAAAATAACAAAGGATAATAAGACGTAGGTAATACCAGCAGGCCAGGTGAGAATGTCCTCTTTTATTAAGTAGTAAACGGCCAGTAACCCAAAAATGAGACCTAGCGCCTCGATTATGTTGATATTTATTAAGTAGTGCCAGCTCTCTTTTATCAATTCATCCATGCTGCCCAAAGATATTCTTATTTTACTATTTTTATGAAATTATATACTTGTTTACCCTTTTCAGTTTTAAATGTATTTATCGAGATATTTAGTTATTAGCTGCTGCTTCCTATTGGCTTGTGAAGACTTGCCCAAGGAAACTTCCCAGAATAAAATTAAGGATGGTGTGGTGAAGCAGTACTATGCAAATAAGGTTTTAAAGAATGAGATTGAATATAAGGATGGTAAAAGAAATGGTATAGCAAAAAACTACTATAAAAATGGTAGACTCCACCAGCAGATAGCATATGTAAATGACAAGAAGAATGGAGATGCTATTACTTACTATGAAACGGGAAAAGTGTTTCAGATAACACCATACGAGAATAATTTGATACATGGTATCAGAAAAAAGTACCGTCCTAATGGGAAGTTAATGGCTGAGGTGCCATATAACTATGACAGACCGTGTAAGGGTTTGAAGGAGTACTTGCTAGATGGGAGTCTAAAGAAGCAATATCCTAAGTTGGTTGTTCAGCCAATAGATAATGTCCTTAAAAATGGCACTTACATTTTGAGGATCAAATCATCAGATGGCACTTCAAGAATCAAGTTCTTTGTTAATACTAAACTTGGTGCCAATGGCTGTCTGGAAGGAGGTGAACCTTCAACTAATCTAAGTGAGCCGGGTGTATTGGAAGTAAAATTTAACCTACCTGAAAATACCTTTATTATGGAAGAGCTGCACTTTGTCGCAGAGATTACTACTACACTCGGTAATCCATACATAGTTTTAACAAAGCATAATTTGGCAATAGAAAACCGAGGCTTGTAGCTACTGGATCATTCTTTTTCTAACCAGTAGCTCATGACTGTGGGGAGCCATATTTAAGCCTTCATTGATCACTTTCAGGGCTTTTGACTTATTGTTTTTCCTGAAGTAATATACCCCGGCCAAAGAGTATGCCCTTCCTATATTGTTTCTGTCAATTGTTAATTGCGGATCATATAACTCTTCATATAGACCTTTATATTTAAGTCCCCTCTTTTCATCACTCAAATCATAAGAATTACCCATTTCAATAAGATAAGTGTTGACCAATGCACTTTTGAATAAGTTGTTTTCTATTAATAGCACATGTTTCGATTTGTACTTCTCCAGCACCACCAAAGCCTCAGTATTCGAGTCGTTCTGCATTGTTCTGATAAGGGTAGTGACCAGAATATTATTGATATCAAGGTTGCTTGTTTTGATAGTATAAGCCTGTTCAAAATATTCCAGCGCTTCCCTAAATTTGCCTTGATTGTATAGGGCCCGTCCTTGCTCATAATTGTATAAATAGGATATTTCCGATTCTAACTCTGTATTGCTAATGCCTTGCAAAAATTCATTGTAAAAGGTTTCTAACAATTTGGCATCTCCATTTTCAATCAGATGTGTGTTTATCATCCTACCAAACTCACTTTTAATAACCTCATTATCAATATCATAAGCTTTATAACGTGAAAGTTTTTGCAAATAGCCTACATATTTTAATTCCTCATATTTTTGACCATTTATGAGTTCTGCCAGAAAGGCCAGCATCAACGTATTGACTTTCTGGCTAGGATATAACATCCAGGCCTTTTCCAATTGCTGATAGGCACCTTCTAAATCTTTGTTGTCTACCCGGTATATAGCGTCATTGATATATTGTATGCCTATTAATTGGGTTAAATTAATATCGGTATCAGTAAAGTAATATTCATCAAAAAGAAGATCTGCGGATTTGGATTTAACCTCGGCATCGCTAATCATCTTCGCCTTGGCCATACGGTCAATATAGGCTTGTTTATAGCTGGAGTTAAATTTCACATAACCTCCTGCAGGATCTGTAGCTTCAACAACTATTTGCTCATTTTTCGGATAAGCCAATACATAAACATGTGTAGGCCGCTCTTTTATAATATAGGGAATTTCAGCTTCTTCAAGAGCCATACTATATAGAGCAGACGCTGACACACAGTTGTATTGGCCATTGTCAAAAATTGAATTGAAGAGAATACGCTCTTTATATTGGGTAAGAAAAGCATCGTGTATTTCATCATAAATGATCTTTAACTTTTTGTCTGCCCGCTTTGATTTTACCTTCTCATTGTAAATTGACTTAAATTGGGTTTGATATCTTAATTGAGCGTCTTCAAATTTAGCATTGTCAATGGAGGGATCAATCGCCATAAAGACTTCCATATAATTGAAGTCGTTTTGCTTGATAAATTTGGTCAATGCCTGCTTTTCGAAATCGGAGTTAAAATGCAATTCGTTAAAATATACCAAGGTATCTTGCCCGTTTACTAAAGGGCAGATAAGTGAAAGTACTGTCAATGTTAACAGCCTGAACTTCATATCTTGTCAAATTCTACAATAAACGCATCTGGATATCTCTGCTGCAGTTTGACTTTAAAGTCAGTGGCTTTTTCCCTATTCTTAAAGTCGCCTACAATAATGGCGTACACTTTAACCCCATTAATTAGCTTAACCTGAACGGTCACTTCTTTCTGATAGGAGGATTTAAGATTGTCGGCTAACCTCACAAGGTTGGCAAGCTCCTGAAATGTTCCTATCTGAATGCCAAATCCATTTGGATTGATTCGGTCAACATCAAATTCATAAAATTCCTTTTCATCTACAACAACATGGTCAATTGGTTTTATTGGCCCACTTCCTTTGCCATCACCAGCATCAACAACTTCAATTTTTACATCTGCAATTCCAACATGGATTAAACCAATTTTTTCAGCGGCCGATCGGGACAAATCAATAACCCGGCCTTCTACGAAGGGGCCACGGTCATTGATTCTTACTTCTACGCTTTTGCCATTGCTTACACTTGTTACTTTTATAACCGTACCAAAGGGCAAAGTTTTATGAGCAGCTGTAAGTTTTGAGTGCTTATACTTCTCTCCACTAGCTGTTGGTTTGCCTTCAAATTTATCGGCATAGTAAGAGGCCTTACCCTCCTGAATTTGTGCTTCTAAAGAAACTGCTATTAGCAGCAAGACAGCTGATATTAATATCTTTAAATTCATCACTTTCTTATTTATCAATATTTGTTAATACTGTTTTAAATATAACAAATTAACCCATTGAACCTTGAGCTAAATTCTTTTTGCTAAATTATTAATTTAATAGGTTGGTTTACTGTAGTTTTGCACGGCAAATAACATTAACGCTTATTTGCTATGTCCTTAGATACATCCAAATTCCTTTTTGAAGCGCTTACTTATGATGATGTGCTTCTTCAGCCCGGTTACTCAGACGTTTTACCAAGAGATACCGACACTTCAACTCAATTAACAAGAAACATTAGATTAAATATACCACTTGTGTCCGCTGCAATGGATACGGTGTCAGAATACCACCTTGCTATAGCCATGGCCCTCGAAGGTGGCCTTGGGTTTATTCATAAAAACATGCCTAAAGAAGAGCAGGCTAGCCAGGTAAGAAAGGTAAAAAGATCACAAAGCGGCATGATCCTCGATCCTATTACTTTGAATATTAATTCAAAAGTATTGGATGCAGAAAATATTATGAAGGAATACAAAATTGGGGGTATTCCTGTTATTGATGAGTCAGGCAAATTAATTGGTATTATTACCAATAGGGATCTTAGATTTCATAAAGACATGAGTACTCCTATTAAGGACATCATGACAAAAGACAACCTGATTACCGCTGAAGAGGATATTAATCTCGAAAAGGCAGAGGGTATACTTCAGCAGCATAAGATTGAAAAACTTCCTATAATAAATAAATCTGGAGTATTAACAGGTTTAATTACCTATAAGGATATTCTTAAGAAACGAGATAAACCATTTGCCTGTAAAGATGAATACGGCAGATTGCGGGTTGGGGCTGCAGTAGGTGTTACACCTGATATTCTGGATAGAATTACACTTCTTAAAAATGCCGGGGTTGATGTTATCAGTATCGACACTGCTCATGGTCACTCAAAGGGTGTAATAGACATGCTTAAGGAGGTAAAGAAGGCCTATGGTGATCTGGAAATTATTGTTGGGAACATAGCCACTGGTGCTGCCGCCAAGGCATTGGTAGATGCAGGTGCAGATGCCGTTAAGGTAGGTGTCGGACCAGGAAGTATTTGCACGACCCGAATAATAGCAGGTGTTGGTGTGCCTCAGCTTTCAGCAGTCTATGAGTCGGCCAAAGCTATTAAAGGTTCAGGAGTTCCTGTTATTGCTGATGGAGGTATTAGATTTTCTGGAGATATTGTTAAGGCCCTGGCCGGAGGAGCTAATAGTGTAATGATTGGTTCTTTATTAGCTGGTACTGAGGAGGCCCCGGGTAAAGTAATCATTTACGAAGGCCGTAAGTTTAAATCTTACAGAGGTATGGGTTCATTGGAAGCTATGGAAGATGGTTCCAAGGACAGGTACTTTCAAGATGCTGAGGATGATATCAAAAAATTGGTTCCGGAAGGAATTGTAGGACGAGTACCTTATAAAGGATTGGTTTCCGAAGTATTATACCAATTGGTTGGAGGGTTAAAGGCTGGTATGGGTTACTGCGGAGCAAAAGATATTGAATCTTTAAGCGATGCTACTTTTGTAAAAATAACTGCGGCTGGTGTTAATGAAAGTCACCCGCATGATATATTCATTACCAGGGAAGCCCCAAACTACAGCAGGTAGTTAATAAACCATAAAAATTTTAAAAGCGAGGCCCTTGGTTTCGCTTTTTTCGTTCTGTAAACACATTATTTATTATCTTCATGGCGATTTAAAAATGATCAGCAGGAAAGCCATAATAAGATTGAGTACACTGCTCGCGATATTGTCGTGGGTAAGTCTGGTATTTACAGATCTTTCAATTGTATTTAGTAGCACAAGCAATGTTGCTCCGAGTGTTGGCGCTAACATTCCGCCTGTACTTTTGAGCTTATTCATTATTTCAATATTTGTGTATTATAAATACAGAATAGAGAAAGCTGAGAGTATTAATTTCGTTGATTTACTTTGGAAGGTATTTGTTTCAGGGTTAGTTGCGACCATAGTTTCACTTCTTTTTAGGCTGCTTTTAAATCTTCTAGGCAATACCAAACTTGCAGAGAATGTAATATTCCTTGATTTCATTTATCTCATTAATTTGGGGTTAGTCATAGGATTTCTTGTGTCTACATTTATAGTTTGGAAGCGCCTGATTCTTTATCAAAAATCTAAGTTTTTGATGGCTACCTGGAAGATTTTCGAATATGGCCTTTTCCTAAGCTTGTTGTACAATCTAATTGACCTACCTGCTTTCTCATGGTTTGAGGATGTATATAAAGGCATTCTTGTTCTTATAGGTGTGGTGCTTTCTGCAAATATGAAATGGGTGGCTTTTCTAAATTTCAAACAGAAATGGAAAGGCATTTTATTGATAGCGCTGGCCATGTTCTATCTTGGCTATTTTACATTTACCCTTACAGGCTTTGCCGTGGATATTTCAGAGGTTACAACCTCTTTTCAGGATTTTAGGGATAGCGTGTTTTTAATTGCCATAATGAGTTTCATTTTTGTTTACTCATTATTTTCACTATTGGTTATTCTTTTCAACCTGCCAACATCATCTGTTTTTGAGCAAAAATTAGAGGAGGTGGTTAACTTCCAAAGACTTAGTCAGTCTATACAAACAGAGCAGAGTGAAGACAGGGTTTATGACATACTTTTAGAAAGTTCTATAAGTACAGTTTTAGCCGATGCTGCCTGGATTGAGGAGATTGCAGAGGATGGAAAGTCTATCTTCCACACCCATAATATCAAGGAAGATGAGATAAAGAGGATTAAAGCCCATTTTGTTGCCAATGATGTAAAGGGTATTCTGGATAAAGGCAGTGATAGAACCAAAAACCTTGGTAAACATCTTGCAACGCTCAAGGGAACCCATTTTAGATCAATGATGGCTTTCCCTATTTATGTTAAAGGCAAACAAGAAGCCACCCTTGCACTTCTCAAAGATGTATCAGATGGCTTTAATAAAGAGAATGCCAAAATCATAGATACCTTCACCAATCAGGCCGGAATATCAGTTGAGAACTTCAGGTTACTTTCTGAGGCGCTTCAAAATGAGCGGTACAAAGAAGAGCTTAAGATTGCGAAGAATGTTCAAAGCAGCCTATTACCCAAGGAGCTTGATCAAAATAAGGACTTTAATCTTGTGGCTTTTTCTGAAGCAGCAGATGAAGTGGGCGGTGACTATTATGACACCCTAAAAATTGATGAGCATCAGACCGCCATTATTATAAGTGATGTTTCCGGTAAGGGAACTTCGGCTGCCT
This sequence comes from Fulvivirga sp., assembly GCF_040218215.1. Lineage (NCBI taxonomy): Bacteria > Pseudomonadati > Bacteroidota > Cytophagia > Cytophagales > Fulvivirgaceae > Fulvivirga > Fulvivirga sp. Next base: position 505,732 of record NZ_JAVJQL010000028.1, on the reverse strand, counting down.
TTCATATGTCTCAAATGAAAGGGGTTTTCCATAGCCTGGCACAGGTGGGTATGGATCCAAAGACATTTTTAACAATGGCAAATAATGCCTTGAGCAAGTGCCTGGATAAAGCGTCTTTTATAACCACCAGCTACTTTGTTATTAATACAAAGAAGAAGGTAGTTGATTTCGCACGAGCAGGGCACTGCCCTACCTTGTACTACGATTCCAAATTGAAGGAATGGCAGTTTTTCCAAAACAAAGGCCTGGGTTTAGGAATTTTAAGAAACAGTGGGTTTGAGAACTATATTCAATTGAATTCGTTCACATACAACCCTGATGATATCATAGTATTATATACGGATGGAATAACCGAGGCAAAAAACAGCAAGGGGGATGAGTATGGGTATGATAGAATGTTAGACGTAGTTTCCAAAATGGCAGATAAAGAAGCATTAGGCATACAAGATGCCTTGATAAATGATCTGTATAAGTTTACAGGCACACCGGTTATTGATGATGATTATACCACACTAATTATAAAGTTTAAGTAAGATTTGAATAAATAACATAAGTAATAACAATACGTAAAAGAGTTATGGTTGACGTTAAAAGGATACAGGAAGGAAAATATGATCTTATCACCATAGTAGGCGAGGTGGATGCCAGTTCTTCAATAGAATTGGACAATGCCATTGCTGAGGCTATAAAGAGTGGTAATAAGGCCTTCTTGGTAGATTGTACTTCATTGGAATATATTTCTTCAGCAGGGCTAGGTGTTTTTATGTCCTATATAGAAGATTTTAAGAAAAATGACATTCACATAGTCCTATTTGGCATGAATGAAAAGGTGCGCAATGTCTTCGAAATTTTAGGGTTGGATCAATTACTTACTATTAGGGGCGAAAAGGAAGAGGCGAAATCGGCATTGTGAGATGAAATATAGCTACAAGGTACCATGTAAAAAGGAAAAGCTTCGGGACATCCGCAGCTTTGTAAAGGAGATTTTAGACAAACACGGTTTGTCAGAAATTGACGCAAGTACGCTTGTTTTAGCTATAGATGAAGTTTGTGCTAATCTTATTATTCATGCACATCAATGTAACGCCAAGGATTCTATTGAGCTTCAGATAAGTGTTAAACAGAATGACGGAATCATCTTTGACATTATAGATAAAGCTGAGATTTTTGATATTGGTCAATATGAAGAGCCAAAACTGGAAGATATTATCAAAAAGCAACGAAAAGGAGGCCTTGGATTAATATTAGTAAAACGCATAATGGATGATATAGAAATCATTCATGATTCTTCAAGGAACATTTGCCGTCTCACAAAACGGATTGATGTGATCTAAACCAGATCAATCGTACTTTCTTAAGCATAAAATCGTTAAAATTGCAGGGTTTTTAAGGAAAATGGTGTTGAATATGCTGAGAAAACTTCTCTTTATTTTTTTACTTCTGGCAGGATGCAAGTCAACCAATGTTGTTGATTCTGTTAATCTAGATAATAGTGATGAACAAATATTATTCACAGTAAATGGAGAGGGTGTAACTGCCGAAGAGTTTAAATACGTTTATAGCAAGAACAACATTAATAATGACAGTGCATTCACCAAAACTGACATTAAAGAATACCTGGACTTATATGTCAATTTTAAATTGAAGATTCAAGAGGCTGAGTCCAGAGGAATGGATAAATCAAAGGCTTTTATTGATGAATTTAATGGTTATAAAGAACAGCTTAAGAAGCCATATCTGACTGAGAATAAAGTTACCGAACGACTTGTCTCTGAAGCCTATGACAGATTTAAATATGAAGTAAGGGCTTCCCACATACTCATAAATGCGAAAGAAGATACTCTGGATGCTTACAATAAGATAGTGGAAATTAAGAAGCAGCTAGATAAAGGTGCGAGCTTTGAAAATTTAGCCAAACAATATTCTCAAGATCCTTCTGTTAAAGTTAATGGTGGAGATTTAGGGTATTTTACATCATTTCAAATGGTTTACCCTTTTGAATCTGCTGCATATCAAACTAATGTTGGAGAAGTGTCTGCTCCAACCAGAACCCAATTTGGCTATCATTTGGTAAAGGTAAAAGACAGAAGAGCGGCCAACGGTAAAGTCCAAGTGGCTCATATTATGCTCAGAGCTAAGTCAGATACCACAGCCGTAAGAAATAAGATTTTTGAAATTTATGACCAGGTTAAAGGCGGAGTAGAATGGGCTGAGCTTGTAAAGCTTTACTCAGAAGATGTTAATAGCAGAAATACAAATGGAGTACTTAGAGCTTTTTCTGTTGGTCAAATGCCATTGGAGTTTCAGGAAGCTTCATTTGCATTAGCTGAGCCGGGTGAAATTTCTGATCCGGTGAAGACTCAATATGGATGGCATATTATTAAACTTATTAACAGAGAACCAATAGAGTCATTTGAGCAAATGGAATCTAGTATAAAATCCAGAATTAGCAGGGATTCCAGAGCCCAACTTAATGAAATAGCCCTTATTAACAGGCTGAAAAAGGAAAATGGATTTTCGGAGAATGCTGAAAACAAAAGAATTGCGCTGTCCATAACTGACAGCACCTTGCTTCGGGGTAATTGGGAATACACCTCTTCGGCTCAAGATAACCTCGTATTATTCAAAGTTGCAGATAAAGGACATCTTCTTAACGATTTCGCTACATACATTAAGGAGAATCAAAAACCTACAAATAATGAATTGAAACATTATACAAGTCAGCTCTATAATGATTTTCAAAAGAGTAAAATCATTGCTTATGAAGAAGATCATTTGGCAGAAAAGTACTTTGATTATAAAATGATTGTTAAAGAATACCGTGAAGGGATACTGCTTTTCAATCTTATGGAAAATGAGGTTTGGAATAGGGCGGTTGAGGATACTGTAGGCCTGGAAGCATTTTATCAGTCAAGAAAAGATAACTATAAGTGGGACGAAAGAGCAAAGGCATCAATTTATTCTGCTTCTGAAAAAATATTGCAAGAGATATCTAATGCTATTGAAAAGGAAGATAGCGTGTTCTTAACTAAACAGAGCCTGTACAAGAAGTATAATTCTGGCTCAAACCTTATTTTGCAGTCAGAATCAGGTATTTTTGAACGGGGAGTGAAGGAAGTGCTGGACTTGGCAGAGTGGAAAGTTGGCATTCAGAAATTGGAATTTGGCGGTAAGTCACACCTGGTTTGGATTCAGGAGATTTTACCGCCTCAAATAAAAACTTTGCAAGAAACAAAGGGGGCGGTTATATCTGATTATCAGGAGGTTTTAGAAAAAAACTGGTTGGTAAAATTAAAAGAAAAGTATAGCGTTTCAATGAACAATGAAGTACTTAACTATGTCTATGAATCACTTCAGAAATAACCTGGTCTATCTGTTCATAATACTTTTGGTGGCATCATCATGTGATCTCATTAAGATGAAAGAAGATCAGCCTCAGGAAACCGTTAAGGCTAATCCTGTAGCCAGAGTAGGCGAAAACTATTTATATCCTGAAGATCTGGAGGGTATTGCCACCTCAGGGATGTCAGTAGAAGATAGTACAGAGCGAACCATGCGCTTTGTAAACAATTGGATCAGGAAGCAATTGTTAATTGGAGAAGCAGCCACTAAGATTGAGTTTGATGAAGCAGAAATTGAAAGAAAGATATTAGACTACCGATACAGTTTGATGGGTTATGAATATCAATCTTACTACATCAACCAAAATTTGAATATGGAGGTTGATGATGCTGAGATAGAAACCTACTACAATGAGAATATCGATAATTTCATTTTGAAGCAAAACATTATTAGAGGAAGGTTTATTAAACTTCCCACTGGTGCTCCAAAGATGGATAGGATCAAAAACCTTTTAAATTCAACAAGAGAAGAGAACATTGAAGAGTTAAACTCTTATGCCTTAAGTTTTGCAGCAACTTATCAGTTAAATGATTCAGTATGGATGGTGTTTGATGAAGTAATTAAAAACTCTCCATTGGCTGAAATTCCAAATAAAGTGCAATTTTTGCAGGCTAATAGATACATAGAAACTGCGGACGTTCAATTCAGGTATTTTTTGAAGATTTTGGAGTACCGTATTTCCGATAACACATCTCCTTTGGAGTTTGTGAAGGAGGACATTAAGAATATAATAATTAACAAGCGAAAGGTGCAGTTGGCACAGCAGCTGGAAGAAGATGTATATGAGCGAGCAACTAAAAACAAAGAATTTGAAATCTACTAAGGGCATAATCACTGCTTTGGTTATATTTTTATTTTCACTGACACAGTCTTTTGGGCAAGATCAAAAGGTTGTTGTTGATGAAATAATAAGCAAGGTAGATAATTACATTGTACTTAAATCGGACTTGGAAAGGGCCTATTTAAGTTATTTGGCAAACGGTAATGCGGCAAATACAGGAGCTAAATGCAGAATGCTCGCACAACTTATTAGTGGTAAATTAATGGTTGCGAAAGCAGAAATAGATTCAGTGATTGTTTCCGAAGAAGAAGTAGACAATAACCTGGATCGTAGAATGCAGATGATCTTATCTCAATATGGTGGTTCTGAGGAACAGCTAGAGCAATATTATGGCAAGACGATCGAGCAAATCCAAAATGATATTAAAGATGACATTAAAGAACAGTTGGTAGTTCAGCGTATGCAGGATGAAATTATCAAGAACGTTAAAGTTACGCCTTCGGAGGTGAGAAAGTTTTATAACAAAATCCCGTCAGACAGTTTGCCCTACTTTTCCACTGAAGTTGAAGTTGGACAAATTGTAAAAATTCCAACGATTAGCTCGGAGCGTAAGAACGAAATCAAACTTAAATTGAGTAAGATTAGAGATAGAATAATTGCTGGCGAAAGTTTTGAAGCACTGGCCAAAGAATACTCACAAGGGCCTAGTGCAAAATATGGTGGTAATTTAGGCTTTGCTCAAAGAGGAACCATGGCTCCTGAGTTTGAAGCCAGCTCATTAAAGCTTAAACCAAATGAGATTAGCCAACCGTTTGAAACTGAGTTTGGAATCCACATTGTTCAGCTTCTGGAAAGAAGAGGTAATGAGTATAATTCGAGACACATCATTTTAATCCCTGACCCGGGGCCTGAAGACATTCAGAGAACTAAAAACTCATTAGATAGTGTAAGAAGCCTGGTTTTGAAAGACAGTATTTCATTTCAAAAAGTAGCTAAAGATTACTCTGATGATAAATATACAGCAGGTAGTGGAGGGTTTTTTACAGATGAAACAGGGGGGCAGAGAGTATCAGTTGAAGACCTTGACCCGGTTATCTTTTTCACCATAGATAGTATGGATGTAGGTAATGTTAGTAACCCAATTGTATACAGGAGGGATGATGGAAAGGAAGCGGTAAGAATACTATACTACAAATCAAAAATAAAACCTCATCAGGCCAACCTAAATGATGACTGGCAGAAAATCCAATCAGCGACACTCAACGAAAAGAAATCAAGAATATTAGCTGAGTGGTTTGATAAAGCGCGCAATGATGTCTTTATTAGCATTGACAAGCAATATGACTTCTGTCAAATCTTAAACTGATAAACCAAATATTGCCTGTTGCGTAACACTACAAAACCTTTAGAAATATGAAGCACTTTAGTAATGAAGTAGAAGCAGCGAATGGACTTTTTGAGGCCTATAACACCTTGAAAGGTGAAATATCTAAAGTTGTGGTTGGTCAGGATGATGTTGTACGCTTATTGCTAACTTCTGTATTTTGTCAGGGACACTGTTTGTTAGTCGGTGTTCCCGGCCTTGCAAAGACTTTATTGATAAAGACTATGGCATCAGCGCTTCATTTAAATTTTAATAGAATTCAGTTTACTCCTGATCTTATGCCTTCTGACATCATTGGTGCAGAAACATTGGATAAAGACAGGAATTTTAAATTTATTAAAGGCCCGGTATTTGCCAATATAATTTTAGCAGATGAGATAAACAGGACACCTCCTAAAACACAAGCAGCATTGCTAGAATCAATGCAGGAATACTCTGTGACTACCGGAGGACATAATTATCCTTTAGAGAGGCCATTCTTTGTATTGGCAACCCAAAACCCAATAGAACAAGAAGGAACTTATCCTTTGCCTGAAGCGCAGTTGGATAGGTTTATGTTCAATGTATTCCTTGACTACCCTGAGTATCAGCAGGAACTTGATATTGTAAAGAACACCACCTCTGATGAGCAAGTGGAAGTAAAGCCTGTGCTGACTGGTGAAGAAATTGTTTATTTTCAGCATCTGGTTCGTCAGGTTCCAATTGCGGATAATGTGGTTGAATATGCTGTTAGCTTAGTTCATAAAACAAGGCCTAATACAGAAAGAGCATCTCAGGTGGCTAATGATTACCTGGAGTGGGGTGCAGGCCCCAGGGCTTCTCAATACCTGGTAATTGGAGCAAAGTGCAATGCATTACTGAATGGTAAATACTCACCAGACATAGAAGATGTTCAGGCAGTGGCAAAACCTACTTTGCGACATAGACTTGTTAGAAACTTCAAAGCTGAAGCGGAAGGTATGACCATCGATAAGATTATAGATGCTTTGATTTAATTGGCAATATTGTCTGTTATTGTTAATACGCTCCCGTCCAATTGTGTCTCGTAAATTCTAAGATTAAATCTGGCTGGCCCACTGGTTGGTTGGCCGTTTGGAAATTGAAATGTTGACCCACAGCATGGATCTGTCATATAGAGCGTAGAGGAGTGAATTTCTACATTAGCGCACGCTTCATTTGGCAGGTAGGAGCAAGTTCGCTCAAAGGCAATATAGCTCGAAGCATTTTCCCTATATAATATCAGTCCTCTTAATCCACCTCTATTTAGATAGATGGACGTGCCATCTCTATTTAAATCTCTATATTCAGGTAGGGTAAGATTAATTACAACGTCTTGAAAATCAGCTATAGGTATTTGATCTTGACCTAAATTGTCATCACAGGAACAGACGAATAATAAAGTAATCCAGATAAGATGCCGTAGTTTACTCATAGCTGTAGAAACCTCTTCCGCTCTTTCTGCCATGATGTCCGGCATCAACTTTCTGTTGCTGAATTCTGCTAGGTCTAAATTTAGAATCCTGATGGAATGCATTGAACATTGAAGTGGTTACAGAAAAATTGGTATCCACACCAATGAGATCCATAAGTTCAAAAGGGCCCATTTTGAAACCTGAAGATTTTATGAGTTTGTCAATGGTCTCAAAGTCGGCTACGCCTTCTTCAGCTATTTTAAGGCTTTCTACATAGAAGTGTCTTGCCACCCTGTTTACTATAAACCCCGGTGAATCTGCAGCTGAAACAGGTGCTTTGCCTAGTTTCAATGCTAATTCAGAAGTTATTTTAGCAACCTTTTTATTAGTTGCTGCTCCCGAAATCACTTCCACCAACTTCATGATATGTGCAGGGTTAAAAAAATGCATACCTACAAGATTTTGAGGCCTTTTAAGTGGAGCTGCAATTTGAGTAATTGGAATAGAAGAAGTGTTAGTGGCTAAGATTGTATTTGGAGAATTAATTTCTTCTAACTGCTTAAAAATAGAATGCTTAACCTCCAATTTTTCTACAACAGCCTCGATAATAAAGTCAGCTTTGAGATTTTTAATGTCTTTTTCAAGACTGAGATTCTCAAGTGTTTCAGTTTTCACTGCCTCACTTAACTTGCCTTTTTCAATGCCTTTGTCCAGGTTCTTGACAATGTTGGAATGAGCTTTATTGAGCGTTGATTCATCGATATCAAAAAGTAATGTTTTGATGCCTGCCATGGCTGAAAGCTGAGCAATACCCAAACCCATGGTGCCCGCCCCAACAACTGCAATCGACTTTATATCATCAACTTTTTGTATCACAATCCGGTTTTAAACTGACTTAAGAAGCGAACATCATTTTCAGTATATAAACGCAAGTCATTGACTTGATATTTTAGCTGGGCTATTCTTTCCAGCCCCATACCAAACGCAAAACCTGTATATTTTTCGGAATCAATACCACAATTTTCTAAGACATTAGGGTCAACCATACCTGAGCCAGCTATCTCTACCCAGCCGGTGTATTTACATAGCTGACAGCCATCCCCTTTGCATATCTGGCATGATATGTCAACTTCCGCACTTGGCTCGGTAAAAGGGAAGTATGAAGGTCTAAAACGTATTTGCGTTTCCTTACCAAACATCTCTTTAGCGAAATGGTAAATGGTTTGTTTAAGATCAACGAAGCTGACATCTTCTGCTACATACAAACCTTCAACCTGATGGAAAACGCAATGTGCTCTTGCAGAAATCGCCTCATTTCTAAATACCCGACCTGGCATAATAGACCTGAATGGAGGCGTTCCACTTTTCATCAGCCTTGCCTGAACGTTGGAAGTATGGGTTCTAAGAAGCATATCAGGGTTCCTTTCGATAAAGAAAGTATCCTGCATTTCCCTGGCAGGGTGATTCTCAGGAAAATTTAGTGCAGTAAAGTTGTGCCAGTCATCCTCTATTTCAGGGCCATCAGAAACATTAAAGCCAATTCTTTCAAAAATTTCGATAATCTGAGCTCTAATTATGGTAAGTGGATGCAGACTTCCAATTTCTCCACCAGATGGAGGTAACGTTAAATCCACATGACTTTGACTTCCTGATTCATTGGATGAATTTAGGTTGTCTATTATAGATTTGAATTTATTTTGAGCAGCTTGTTTAACCTCATTTAGCTGTTGGCCAAATGCTTTTTTCTGATCGTTAGGAATATTTTTCAATTCACTAAAAAGCTCTGTGACAACGCTTTTTTTACTAATGAATTTTAAACGGAATTCTTCAAGCTCCTTTTCAGTAGTGGCTTTAAAATTTTCTATTTCCTTAAGAACGCTTTCTACTTTACTGTTCATATTATATTATCATTCCAGCTCCAACTGTTTCATTTGTAAATTCGTCAATTAGAATTATAGATCCAGTATTTCTATTTTTCATATACGGATCGTAAAACAAGGGTTTTGCAGTTTTAATTTGAATTCTTCCAATATCGTTAACCTCAAGGCCATCAACACCTTCTATTTTTTCTAATGTATTGACATTTACCTTGTAGCGGATGTCTTTTATTAAGCACTTCGCCTCATTTGTTGTGTGCTTTATAATATATTTAGAACCCAGCTTAAGACCGTTTGTATTTAACCAGCAAACCATAATTTCAATATCTTGTGATGATTTTGGTTGATTGTTTGGTTTGGCTATCATATCACCACGACTGATATCTATTTCATCTTCTAATGTTAGCGCAATAGACATGGGTGCATAAGCTTCATTTAGCTGCCCATTCATTGTCTCAATAGACTTGATTTTTGACGTAAACCCTGAAGGTAGCACTACAACTTCTTCCCCCTTTCTAAACACCCCACCGTTAATGGTACCAGCAAATCCTCTAAAATCGTGATATTTATCTGACTGAGGCCTGATAACCCACTGCACTGGCATTCGGCTATCTATGAAGTTTCTGTCCGAAGCGATTTGGACATTTTCTAAAGTCCACAACAGACTTGGTCCCTGGTACCAATCCATATTCTTAGACCTATCAACTACATTGTCGCCATGCAAAGCAGAAATAGGTATAAATCTGATATCAGGTATTTCTAATTTGGCATCGAATCCAAGGTATTCACTTTTAATATTTTCGAATACATCTTCTGAGTAATCAACCAGGTCCATTTTGTTGATACAAACAATAACATGCTTTATTTGTAGAAGCGATGCTATAAATGAATGTCTTTTGGTCTGTTCAATTACGCCTTTACGTGCATCAATCAGGATGATAGCCAAGTTGGCTGTAGACGCACCAGTAACCATATTTCTGGTGTATTGAATGTGCCCAGGAGTATCGGCAATTATAAATTTCCTTTTAGGTGTAGCAAAATACCTATAGGCAACATCAATAGTAATACCCTGTTCTCTTTCTGCTTTAAGTCCATCAGTAAGTAAGGCAAGGTTTACATACTCGTCACCACGGTTTTTACTAGATTCTTCTATGGCATCAATTTGATCCTGGAAAATTGATTTTGTGTCGTACATTAACCTTCCTATCAGTGTACTTTTTCCGTCATCAACACTACCTGCTGTAGTAAATCGAAGCAGGTCCATGTCCATATATCCTTTTTTCTCTGTCATGATCTAAACTTCTATATATTAAAAATATCCCTGCTTTTTTCTATCTTCCATTGCAGCTTCAGATCGTTTATCATCAGCTCGATTTCCCCTTTCAGTTTGTCTTGCAGCAGCCACTTCTTCTATTATATCATCTAAAGTAGAGGCCGTTGATTCAATTGCTCCGGTTATTGTCATACAACCCAAAGTACGATATCTTATAACCCTTTCTTCATAAGACTCTTTTTCTAATAATGTATTGTAAGGGGATTCTGCGATCCAAACCCCACTTCTGTTTACAACACTTCGTTTGTGGGAAAAATATATACTTGGCAATTCTATTTTTTCTTTTTTAATATATTGCCAAACATCCATTTCAGTCCAATTACTGATAGGAAATATTCTAAACGATTCACCTACAGCTTTTTTACCATTATAAAGGTTCCACAATTCAGGCCTTTGATTTTTAGGGTCCCATTGTCCAAATTCATCTCTATGGGAGAAAAATCTTTCTTTAGCCCTTGCTTTTTCTTCATCTCTTCTTCCACCTCCAAAGGCTGCATCATATCCACCCTCTTCAAGCTTCTCTAACAATGTGATCGATTGGAGCGAGTTTCTGCTTGGGTTGATACCTTTCTCTTCTCTGGCCGTACCTCTGTCAATAGAGTCTTGAACCAAACCAATATCAAGAGTTACATTGTACTTTTTTGCCAGGCTGTCACGAAATTCAAGCGCTTCTGGAAAATTGTGTCCTGTATCGATGTGTAGTAATGGGAAAGGTACTTTCGCAGGCCAAAAAGCTTTTCGGGCCAAGTGAACCATTGTTATTGAGTCCTTTCCTCCTGAAAACAGAATTACGGGCTTCTCAAATTGAGCGGCAACCTCCCTGAAGATAAATATAGCTTCAGATTCAAGCTGGTCTAAATGAGATAAGTTTAGTGAAGACATATTATAATTTAATTTTATCTATTATCGAATTGTATAAATAATCAAGAGAACTCTCTAGGGTCATTTCATTTGTTTTAACATCAATAGAAGGGCTTTTTGGAATTTCAAAAGGTGAATCTATCCCTGTAAAATTCTTTATTTCCCCTCTTCTGGCTTTGGCGTATAATCCTTTAACATCCCTTTCTTCACAAACTTCTATTGGGCAATTGATAAACACCTCACAATATTTTTCACCGATAATTTCAGCGGCCATTTTCCTTATATTTTCGGTTGGGCTTATCAGCGAGCAGATGGTAACTGTTCCATTAAGGGCAAATAATTTAGAAATTTCAGCGGCTCGTCTAATATTTTCAATGCGCTCGTCCTCACTAAACCCTAAGTTAGAGTTGATCCCAGATCTTAAGTTATCGCCATCAAGCAACATGGTATGAAATCCATTCTGATGTAAGCGATTTTCCAGGCCAGTTGCAAGAGTACTTTTCCCAGATCCTGATAACCCAACCATCCAGATTACTAAACCTTTTTGGTTAAGTCCTTTTTCTTTTTCAAGGGCCGATAGTGATTTGTCAAAAATCGGGAAAATATTATCTGTCATCCTATTGAATTATAAGCCTGCAAATCTACAAGTTATTGGGCGAATTAATAAAAATATTGATAGTTTGGTACTTTTTAATAGCTATGAAACCTTTATTATGTTCAGTTTACAAGTTGATCAATTAATCGCAATTACCAGAAAGGCCGGTGAGGCAATAATGAATATTTATAATGACCCAAATCAATCAAGTGTGGTTGATTATAAATCAGATGATTCGCCATTGACCTTGGCAGATGGAGCTTCGCATAATGTGATTGTACAAGGTCTTAGTAAGCTCTATCCTAATATTCCCATAATTTCGGAGGAGGGAGAAAATTTGAATTACGAAATTCGTAAAGAATATAATAGATATTGGTTGGTTGACCCTTTGGATGGCACAAAAGAGTTTATAAATCGAAATGGGGAGTTTACTGTAAACATTGCATTTATTGAAAACAGGAAAGTGATAGCTGGATTTGTATTTGCGCCATTTTTAGATGAATTATATTATGGTGTTTTGGGCAAGGGTGCATTCAAAATAAAAGGAGAAGAACAGACTATTCTGAAAGTTAATAACAGTAACGGGAAAAGAATAGCTGTTCGAAGTAAGTCTCATCCTTCTATTGAGGAAGAGTCAGTTTTAAAGGAATATGATGTTGTAGATAGTATTTCAGTTGGCAGCTCTCTAAAATTTTGTATGGTTGCTGAGGGTAGGGCAGATGTTTATTATCGTTTTGGGCCAACAATGGAATGGGATACTGCTGCCGGACATGCTGTGGTAAATGCTGCAGGGGGTAAAGTCTTAAAAGAGACTGGCCCTGAAGAGTTTATTTATAATAAAGAGAACTTACTAAACTCAAGCTTTCTTTGCCTGGGATTTTAATTCATAGTAATGAAGTAGTCCTAATAAAAGACCTACAACTGATAAAACTATAGGCAGCACCAAAACGTCACTTTGGTTTTTCAAAAGGATTGCAAGTATTATAAAGAGAATATTTATTGTTGCCAATAAGACGGAGATACTTGAGTGCTTTAAGCCTAGTCTTAGAAGACTATGGTGAACGTGATTATTATCAGCAATCAATGGAGATTTGAATTTTGTTAGTCTAATAATAAATACTCTCAATGTATCTGTTAGTGGAACGATAATAAAGCATATGGCTGCCGATATTGAGGCTGAGAACTTGTAAGCACTGGCACTTTCAAGTTCAAAATTTTTGTTTATAAAATGTATAATTAATACAGAGAGTAAAAAACCTATAAGTAAAGCCCCTGTGTCACCCATAAAAATTTTAGAAGGGCTCCAATTATACATCAAAAAGGATAAAATAGCTCCAATGAATGCGAAGGAGATAAAAGCTAAGCCAGTATCATTGGTTAGATAAAACCATGAGCCTAAAACTAGTAGGGAAGTTAAAGCAAGTGAGCCGGCTAACCCATCAATTCCGTCTATCAGATTAATTGAATTAGTAATTACAATAATTACAAAAACGGTAATTATTAAGGAAAATGGAGGCGAGAAATTGAGATTTCCTATGTCATAAAAAGATTCTAACCTCACGTATCCAAGTAAGATTATTAAGATTATTGGAATCAATTGACCTATGAGCTTAAAAACGGGTTTCATTGGAATAATATCATCTCGAAGACCTATTACAAAAAATAGGGACAATGAGCTAAATAGGTATTTGTTCATTGTTGCATCTGATGATGACATCCATACTAATAATGAAAATGCTACCCCCAAAAAGATAGGAACACCGCCTAAGGAAGGAGTGTGAACCGTGTGAATTTTTCGATTATCTGGAGCATCTAGTATCTGCTTCCATTCCAGTGTTTTAATTAGTATTGGATAAAGGAAGTATGCAAATGCCAAAGAAGACAGTAAATATTTGAGTATATCTATGATGGCTAGTATGCGTTTTCGTCTCCTTTAAACAAACTTAAAATAGTAAGCAGAATTATTTTTAAATCTAAGAAAATAGACCAATTTTCTATGTAAAACCTATCTAGCTTAACTCTATTTTTCATGGAAACTACTGTTTTAGTCTCCCCTCTATAACCTTTGGCTTGCGCTAACCCAGTAATTCCTGGTTTAACAAAGTGTCTCACCATAAATTTCTCTACAACTTTTGAATACTCTTCTGTATGACGAAGCATGTGTGGGCGTGGTCCAACGACAGACATAGAACCATTGAAAACGTTAAAAAATTGAGGTAGTTCATCAATACTGGTTTTTCTTAAGAACTCGCCTACTTTGGTTATTCTTGAGTCTCCTTTTGTTGCTTGCTTTATCTCAGATTTACCATTTACATACATTGTCCTAAATTTTAGGCACCAAAAGGTTTCATTTCCCCTACCTGTTCTTTTTTGTTTGAAAAATATTGGGCCTTTAGAATCTAACTTGATAGCCAGAGCAACTAAAGGGAAAAGCCAACTAAAAATAAAAAGTATAATTATTGAGGAAAATATCACATCAAAAAACCTTTTAACTAAAAGACTTTTTCTATCATCCAACGGCATTGAGGTAACATTTAATACTGGTATATAATCGTATCTTTCTAATTCAACTCCTTTAAGAGAAAATCCTCTAAAATCTGCAATGAGCTTAACTTTAATAAAGTTATTATCCGAAAAATCTATAATCTCTTTTATCTGAGAATACCTTACGTACGGAAGGCAACAATAAATTTCATCAACTGGATTTTTGCTACAATATGAAAACAAGCTTTTGACTTCTCCAAGTATATTTTTCCCATGCCCCCTCTTATCAAAAAAACCTAGTAGCTTGTAGCCATATTCTGGGTGAGCCCTGAAGTATCTTTCAAGTTCATGACTTAATTCACCATAACCTACCACAACGATATTTCTGTAGTTAAAGCCTCTCTTTCTATAAAGCCTCACAGAATAGAAAAAGAGAAATCTCCAAATAAATATTAATACACTAAAATATAACTGTGTTAAAAGTATAAATGTACGTGAAATGTCTATTTGCTGAATAAACAAAACTATTGTTATCACTAATAATAAATGCAATAACAACCCTCCTAATGTCATTCTTATAACTTTCGCAAAACGAAGCGATCTGGTCGGGTTATCTTTGAAGAGAATATTAAGTAATGGCCAACTCAGTAAGGAAACGATGAAAAAATATTTAGTCCCTTGATCGAAAGGAATTGTGACGGAGTTATTAATATAATATAGCGACAACACTATACTAAGGCATAAAAGAATAATTTCAATACCTAGAGAAATCGGCCTTAAATATTTAGAATATCTGTGATGCGCCACAACAATTTTAATTTATGATGCGAAATTAGCATTTTTTAATTAGGTATTATTTGTTTTTCAATAATTCTTAGGTTACATCTTATCTAAGTTTATTGTTAAAATCTTCTTGGACATAGTTTATTTAGGGTCTTTTAATGTCTACATCTAGACGATGAATTCTTTTTCTATTGGATAAAGAGGTATTAATGATTAGAGCTAAGGAGGCGGTGACTTTATTCTCTATTAAGGGCAAATTAAATTCAATGAGACTTTTTCTTTGAAAGAAACTCTCTAAAAGTTATTCTCATATAACTAAAGTTACCTATTAAATATCGCTTCCACATTTTACGGGGTTCTTGAATCAGACGAAAAAGCCATTCAAGTCCATTATCTTGCATCCACCTAGGTGCTCTGGATATGCTGCCTGATATTACATCAAAACTCCCTCCGACTCCCATAAGTAACATTGCATTCGATAGTTTTTTCCTGTATTTGTTTATGAAATATTCTTTTTGAGGAGATGGAATTGCCACAAATAGCATTTGAGCCCCAGAATTATTAATTTGTTCAATAATTTCAACTTCATCTTTTTCGCTGAAATATCCATTGCGGTATCCTGAAATTATGGGGTTGTCAAATAGGTTGTTATAATGCTTAAACACCTTTTTTACTATTTCTTCTTTTGCTCCAAATAGAAAAGCTTTATAACCATTCTTATTGGCCATTAGCATTAGATTTTCCATTAAATCTATTCCGGGCACACGCTCAGGTAAAGGTTTGCCCATAAGTTGTGAAGCCCAAACAATTGCTTGCCCGTCAGCACTAATAATCTCAGCATCCTGTAGGGTTTGTTCTAGGAATTTATCTTTTTCCATTAAAACCACTTTGTTAGCATTAATGCAATTATGTACTACCTGATTTTTTTCCAGTATTGATTTATTGATCAGGCTTACTGTCTGCTCCATTGTTAAAGCATCAATTTCAATATTAAATAGTGTAATCCTAGGAGTTATCATTTTTTAAAAGGAGGGATAAGGCATAAAACATCCACGAATTTGACCATCTTAAGTATAAAATTCTATTGGTAAACCATTTGTTTTTTTGATAATAAAACCATCCTTTGTTTGACTGCATTTGTTTGATAGTCTGTTGAACAACTTTACCGACAAGATTTTTGTGAGGGTCAAGCTTATTAGCTTTTACTAAAGTTATAATTAATTGGGCAGGATTATTTACATCAAGGGGAAACTTGGAGTTACTGTAGTATTTACTGAATCCGTCTTGAGTGAAGAAGGTATTAATATAATAGTCCAGCCCTTTTTCAATTGCTGAATTGAATCTTGCATCATTACAAAAGTTGCTATAATCTATTAAACATACTAAGTTGTAACCAGAATGAAAATTGTCTATCCATTGATGGAATAATTTTTTACCATATGTCCAAGATCCATCTTGGTTTTGTGCGTTGACGCAAAACTGAACTGAGGCTAAAGCCGCCTCTTTATAACTTGTATTCAGAGTATATTTAAAGCACCTAGCTAAAACTTGACTCGCCATTAAGCTTGCATTGTAAACAACTGAGTTGTCTTCTGGAGAGTATGAAAAAGCGAAAATTTCTTGATCTCCATTTCTATTAAGGTCATTTAAAACAAAACTAGCTGTTGTTAAGGCAATTGTTTTATATTCATCAATTTGTGTTCTCTCATAAGCATCTAAAAGTGCATTAAAACAATAGGCCGTTGGTATTATTAAAGGTGTGTTTTCGGGTTGGTAAAATGCACGGGCCTGCCAAGCAAATGGATAGCTCCAACATGCCCCGGACCATTGATCTTGCCTTAACGCAATAATTCTGTTTGCGAGATAATTTATCGAATTAATATATTCTTCACGTTCATCTAACTTATATAGCTGACAATAGGCAGATAAAAAAATGGCTAAAGCTTGTGGGTTTTCTTGTTTCTTAATCCCTACGATTTTTCTAAAATTAAGTGGATTTCGTTTGAATAGCTGAACCCAAATTAGTCTTATAAATCTGTTCTTGCCTAAAAATGTTTTTTTAATAATTGGGCTATTCAACCCATCAAAAGGATCATACCCTTTGAACCTTTCTTCAATAGGAATGGATTCTAAAACATTCTTCAGACGATCAAAACTAGCTGTTATATTTGGATGCATTAAAGTAATCGCTTGATTTATAAGGCAGGTATGAAAAGAAACTCAAAAAAACTGAAAAGAACACAATTCCTTTATTTACCGCAAGTGTTGACTCTGACATCGAGAATAATAGATAACTGATAATAAATAAGAACATAACAGAGTCTTTTTTATTTAAGCTATACCTTATGGATACAAAAAATACAATTATTAGAATTAAAACACCAACAACACCTAAAGCCAGAAAAGTTTGTAAAAACTGATTATGAGGGTTATAGTGCTGCTGAAGAGCATACGAAAATCCCACTTTTTCATAATACCCGTCTAATGTAGGAGTAGTATTTCCAGGCCCAACACCTACTAGCCAATTATCTTTTATGGCTAACACGGCTACATTCCATTTAGCTAGTCTTAAGTTAATGCCATTCCACTCACCTCCACCAGGTTGCGACAAGTCGTAGGTAAAAAACTCTGCTTTTGAACCAATTTTATCGACCGCTCTGTCAGCTAAAATCATAACAAAAAAAACTCCAGCAACGACAACAGCAAGTTTCATGGGTATTGAAATTCTATCTTTTGCTTTATAGAGATAGTAAATAGTGAACATGATAATTATAGCCAGAAGTATAATTAGTATTGCTGCTGATTCTAACAAAAACATAATTCCTATAAAATATAACCCTAAAAGGGTGGCTAAAACTCTACGTTTAATAGACCAATTCAAGAAATTATTATAGCAGAAGCTCACCCACATAATAAATGCCAACAGTACATACTCTGCATAATAAACTGCATGAACACCTACATATGAACTTAAGCGATGGTACATAAAATTATTATAAACAACTTGATTTCCACTATCATAAAAATGCAATGAGCCGGAGTTTATTGTATTATATAGACCAGCAGAAAGTGCTATTAGTGTGCTTGAAACAATAACTACTATATAGACACAAAAAATTTTTTGAATTTGTTTCTTATCATATCCTCTAATATTTGCTAAAAGAAAGGGGAAGATGAGAAATGATAATTTTTTCTCAATAGCAGAAAATCGAAATGTTTTAGCAGAATCGATAAGTGGATGTAATATGGTTGAAAGGGTATAAGCAACGAAGAGTAACACAAGTGCCTGAGTTACTTTATTAGACCGAAATGATGACCATACTTCCATGCGAAAGGAAGTTGATTGAAATAAGGAATAAAGGAATACTGTTAATAGTATAACAATTGCATAACTGCTGGCCAATAAATGGAAAGGCAGCGTTATAATTACCAGCAATTGGGCATAAAATAGTATTACACTTCTGCTTAATTTCATAAATGTTGTGGCAAGCCAGTTGCCATGGAGTCAATAACTTTAAAAGTTGTAAGTGTTGTAGAGTAGATAGAGTCAAATGAAATAGGAGAATCTGTTCCATCTGAAATAGCCTTTAAAAAAGCCATAACCTCTTCTTTATGTCCTTTCCCAGAAGTTTTGACTTTTTTTAATGAGCCATTTTTATATAATGAAACACTATTAAAATCATTGATTATAGCAGAATTACCGCCACCAAAAACTTCTAAGTGTTCTTTAGGCAAGGCCTTGTCTCCATTGGCTAAATAAGTGATATTACCAACAGAACCATTTTTAAATGTAAGGGTAATAATTACATTGTCGGCATTTGTATTCACCTCGCTTGTGCCCGGCAAACTTTGTGCATAAACAGATTTCACCAATGAATTAGAAAAATATTGCATCAAGTCAATAAAATGGCAGACTTCACCAATGATTCTTCCCCCTCCAATTTCATCATTAATTGCCCAGTGATCTGGCGGCAATGCTCCTGCATTTACCCTAAAGTTAAATGCCAACGGGCCATCATAAGAATTAAAGAGCTTATTCACTTCTTGAGCAGCTCTTGAAAATCTTCTATTAAACCCAACCATTAAAAGCTTACCTGAATTGGAGTATACATTACTTACTTTTTCAAGTTCTTCAGTGTTAAGTGCCAAAGGTTTTTCAACAAATACATTTTTACCCTCACTTAATGCATCTATTGCATAGTTTGCATGAGTGTTATGTCTGGTTGCAATAAATATGGTATTGCAGTTTTCATCTTTAAAAATGGTGGTAGGATCAGATTCGAACTTAACAAAACCAAATTTAGATGCAACATGCTCAGCATTTATTCCTCTGCCTGTTGTTACAGCTTGCAGTGTCCCACCAGCAGACTTAATATTTGGTATAAGGTAGCTTTGAGCAAAACTGCCTGCCCCAATAAAACTAACATTAGGGTTTTTAGGATCTGAAATAATCTTTTTTTGCTCTTTAGGTGTCTCAAACTTCTTAGCTCTCTCTGGGTATTCCAGTAGCACCCCAAGATTAAACTCCGCTTCAGGATTGATAACCATTTCATAAGCTGCTAATGCATTATCTATAGTAAATTGATGAGTAATAAGTGGTTTTAAATTGACTTGCTTTTTTGATATAGCATTCAAAAATGCCTCCATGTTTCGCTGTTCGGTCCATCTTACATAAGCGATAGGATAGTCCTGACCAAGCTCTTCATAGGAGGTGTCGTAGCGACCGGGGCCATAGGAGCACGACATTTTTAAATCTAATTCTTTCCTATAAAAATGCGGATCGCGGGGAATGTTCATACCTACTGCCCCTACCATTATTACTGATCCTTTTTTGCGTGCAATTTCAGCAGATAATTCAATAGGATCATTGGAAGGGGTTGCAGCTGTTATGATGATTTTGTCAAAGCCATGACCATTTGTGAACGCCAAGCAATTCACCAATAAATTAGAGTTGTTTCTGTTATTAGCAACATCTGCGGAATGTTTAGAGGCTAATTCTACGAGCTTATCACTTAAGTCAACCCCAAAGACATTAGCTCCTGATGCTCTCAAAAGTTGACAAGTGATTTGTCCAATTAAGCCTAGTCCAATGACACAGATATTCTCGCCAAGTTTGGGCTCAGATTGCCTTACACCTTGTAATGCAATTGCACCAACTGTAGTAAATGCAGCTTCTTCAAAAGTGACGTTATCCGGTATTTTAGCAACTAAATTTTGTGGAACACTCACTACCTCAGCATGCGAGGCAAGATCCTGGCCAGCGCAAGCAACCCTATCTCCCGTTTTAAATAAATTATTAGAATCTAAAGAAGCTTTTACAATACCTGCCGTACTATATCCTAATGCCTTAGGCGAATCAAGCTTTGATTTTACTTTATCGAAGGTGGCTCTAATACCTTCTTTTTTCATATTTTGAATTACCTGCTTAACAAGGTCAGGACGTTGGCGTGCCTTTTCTATTAAGCTGGCTTTGGCAACTTTCACTGTACCTTTTTCGGTTCCAGCACTAATGAGTGAAGTTGCATTCTCTACCAATACATATTTTGATTGAAGCTGAGGTAAGGGTACCTCTTTCACTTCCATTTCTCCAGTTTTAAAACTTTGAACTACTTGCTTCATTTAACTTTTTTCAATCGTGTGGTGAATCATTTAATGAAAAGGTTAATTACAACCTATTAAACTTTATAATTAGGGTAATCTTGTTGGTTCTATTATTTATTTAATACATGAACTGCTAAGTCTGCCTTCGTCCAACCTTCTAATATTTCACTTTCATTATAATACAAACGCCCGATTTTGATTTTTTTAATATTTTTATCAGAAAAATTGTTATTTCTAACCAATCTTTCTACCCCCTCAAAATTAAGATAATTGCCAGTGTGATCTATGTATCTAACACCATAGTATGGGTCAATAATTTTCCATTTATTATCATACATATTATAGTATTCAAGAAATTGGTGAAACCCGGAACAATCTTTTTGCCAATGTAATTGTCGCGTAGGGATTTGATAAAGCCTAAGTAACTCATCCAATGACAGACTGGATTTTTGGCAGTATGCATTTCTAACTTTTTCATCATTTATATATGTTGCTAAATAGCTAGTATATTCATCCTTAAATATAGATGAACTGAAAGTTAAAATAGGATTGTGGCTAACTGTATCCTTCTTTGATAAAAAAGCATCATTGATGCTTTTTGCTAAAGTGTTTACACTTTGATCGAGGGTCTCATCCTTTTGCAAAGTTAAAGATAGGTTTTGCTCAATCAGTTCAACCTTACTTTCAATGGAGTCTTCTTTAGCAATTATGTAACTCCTTTTTCTTATCATAATGGTATCCAGTAGAGCGCTCCCAATAGAACCATCTTTAAAACCAAATTCAATTTTAATTTCTCTTTTTTCTTTTATTGGCAGAGTGAAAACTGTTCTAAGACAGGTTTCTTCAGAAGAAAAAATTTCGATTCCTTGATTTTTATTTGTTTTGATAAAAAAACTGCCTTCAGTTACATTTACATTGTACTTAGCCATTATAAAATAATCTCCGGAATCTAAGGTTACGGATTGGCTGAAAAGAATTTCTCCAGGTTTTTGAGAGCTTATAAACGGTTTATCAATGGGGTTAACATTTCTCTTTTCAATAGAGAAATTCTTATTTTTATCGAGATGCCAGCCATCCGGTATTTTTTGGTCAGTTAATAAAGTAAGGCTTGGATTTTCTAACTGTGAAGATCTAAATTGATCTCTTACTTTGGAATGGTCACAAGCGATCAATAGGCTAGATATCAACAAAATTTTTAAACCATAATTCAGTAGTAAGTAGTTGGTAAATTTGATAGGCATTGTCTTTTTTTCCTTCTTTATCTTCTCTTATTAACTTTTCTACAAAGTTAGGGTTAAAAATGCCACGGTTCTTAATAGAATCAGAATTTAATAGGTCTTGAACCATTGGTGATAAAGATTCTGACATCCAACTACGAATTGGAGCACCGAAAGAGGCTTTAGGTCTATAAATAATACTTTTGGGCAAATGTCGCTCACCCACTTTTTTCAGGAGGTATTTCTGGGTTCTGTTTTTAAACTTTAGTTCTCCTTTAATGGCTAAGGCTAACTCAACCACTTCCTTATCAATAAATGGCACGCGTACTTCTACAGATGCAGCCATAGACGCCCTGTCAGTATAGGTCAGGTTTAACCCCTGCATAAAGTAATGCATATCCGTAAAGCACATTTTATTGATATAGTCTTTGTCTTCATAGGCTTCATTAAATAAGAACCTATGTGAATTTATTATTTCATTGGCTTCATTGGTAACATCTTCTGTGAAAAGACTGCTTAATTCATGTGAGTCATAATATGAGTAACTCCTTTGGTATGCATCAGCTGCTGATAAATTAGCAAAGGTCAAAAATCTTTGCGCCCAACGAACAGGCTTTATTCCTTTGTCTCCAATTCTAACAGGCATCACATTTGCCACTGTATTCACTAATGATCTAATGGGTTTAGGGACGTTCTGATACTTGAGTGCAAGAAGTGTTGCCATTTGTCTGCGATAGCCAAAAAACAATTCATCAGCACCCATTCCAGATAAAAGAACTTTTACGCCATTATCCCGAGCTGCTTTTGATATAATGTAGGTATTTATCGCGGCAGGGTCTCCAATAGGTTCATCCAGATGATATACCATGTGAGGTAATTCATCAGTTATGGATGGGTCAATTTGTATTTCATGATGTTCAAACCCATGCTGTTTTGCCAGTTGTCTTGCATATTTGGCATCATCAGGCATTTGTTCAATGTTTTTATCTTTTTGAGTAATGGCAATGCTATATGTAGACAACGGTTGGTGTTTACCTGCCATTACGGATAACAGTGAAGAGTCTAATCCACCGCTTAAGAATGCGCTAACTGGCACATCGGCTTCCAAATGTCTTTTAACTGAATTTTGAAGCGCAAAATCTATTGCTTCAATGGCTTCACTTTCATTAGAAAAACGTATTAATGTTGAGGGGTTATAATATTGTTGTAATTCAATTTCCCCTTTAGAGCTTACAATGGCGTAATGCCCTGCAGGTAATTTCTTTATGGAAGAAAACATGGAGTCGTTACCAGGTACCCATAAATAATTTATTGAGGCTGTTAGACTTTTGAGATTTAATGTCTTGTTAACTCCAGGAGCTTTAACGAGTGTCTTGAGTTCTGAAGCAAAAGCAAATTTATTTCCATTGGTGTAAAAGAAGAAGGGCTTAATTCCGAACGGATCTCGTGCTAGAAAAAGGTTTCTAGATCGCTTTTCAAAGATGGCAAAGGCAAACATACCTTCAAGGTCATTGAGGCAATCAGTGCCTTTAGCCCTGTAAAGTTCTAACAGAACTTCTGTATCTGAGGTGGTTGTAAAAGATACACCTTTATTTGCCAGTTCTTTTCTTAAGCGCTTGTAATTATAGATTTCACCATTAAACACAATTACCAATCCATCTTTCTCAAAAGGTTGATTGGCAGCATCACTAATATCAATAATGGATAATCGCTGATGGAAGAATTTTAGGTTCTCATTTTGGTAACTACTCTGTGCATCTGGACCCCGATGTTGCTGAATGATGTTGACCTGATCAAAATAGGGGTTGTTATAATCGAAATTTAAAAAACCTGCTATGCCGCACATTTAGGAAGTCGCTTTTTTGATTATGCTTAAGAAATTATCTTCAAAAATAGAAAATGTGTATTTGGTATGATAAGCTTGAATAGCCTTTTGACTCATTTCTTTCCTTAGAGGTTCCGATTCAATTAATAGTTTCATTTTCGCTGCAAGTTCAAATGGGTTTTTGGACTCCACCAAAAATCCATTTGCCCCGTCTTGAATAATTTCTGGAATAGCCCCTTCGTAAGTTGAAATTACAGGAAGCCCTGCTTGAAAAGCTTCAATTATTGTCAATGGGAAACATTCATTTGGATAATAGGTTGGTAAGATAAAAAGGTCTGATTCTGACAATTTTGTTTGCTTATTGTGACCATACAAAGGGCCACTTATGTTCACATGTTTTTCTAAGCTGTGTGATTTTACATGGTTCCGAAACTTATCTTCATAGGATTTACTATCCCAATTCCCTACAAAGTCAATTTGGAAGTTTTGCACACCCTGTTTAATTAGCTCGTTTGTGGCTTCCAAAATTGTAAAGCTACCTTTTGCTTCAATCAAATTTGATAAATGAAGAATTCTGACTTTGCTTGACTTAGTCTTTTTAGCAAGTTCAAAAATAGGAATACCGTTGTTAAGAATAGAAATTCGCTTGTATGATTTTATCTGTATTAAATCAGCCACTAATGAGTCAGCTAGGTGAATGACATGACAAGTTTTAAACACATAATTATAATATTTTTCAACCACTTTACTAGATCCATTGAGAGTTGGAGCAATACCTTTACCATGAAGATGGATAAATACAGGGGTTGAGAATAATTTAGCTATAAGAACTAAAATACTGTCTTTAATGAAAGCACTTCCTAATGGAGAAAGTGTGATATACATAAAGTCATATCGACCGGACAGGAGTTTGGAAAGGGTTTTGAGGTATATTTTAACAAGTGTAAGGTACTTGGTAAACCCCTGCTTACCTATATCTTTAATTGACCGCGCAGTAGCAAGATTGACGCAATCTATATCAATTGCATGGTTGATTTTCTCACTATCAACAATCCATTGGTTTATTGCACTTACACCATGTACTGGAGGAGGTAGGTGAATTAAGAAAAGTCCTTTTTCTTTATTAGGCATTTTTACTATCTGCGAGATGACTGTTTTTGTTCTTGAATTGATAAATCAGTGCAAAGTAAACCAACCAGTAAAACAGTGAACTGTGTGGTAGTTCCAGAACAACGTTAAAACTCGCCCATACTGTTAATCCAACCCAACTCAATAGAAGAAAATCAGAAGCAGGATTTCGTAATTCATTCTTTGCCAAAATTGTTTCCTTAAAGGGCTTAAATAATGGAATGAATAGTAATAGGGATGGTAAAAGCCCTATATGGAAAGCCATTGTAATAAAGCTGTTATGCATTGGAGATAAATACTGTTCTTCAGGTCTTACTTCAAACCAAGGGGAATTAACATTCTCCCTGAGCGCATCTAGTGTTTCCTGAGTTGTATATGGTACACCAAAACCATGGCCTAGGATTGAATAATAATTAGTAACGATATCTTTAAGAGAATACTTCCAAAATACAAGTCTCCACTCGGCATTGTGATCGCTAAATTGAGGTAAGTATAAAAAGAAAACTATAGAAAAGAGTACTAAAGCCACAACACCAGCAAGTTTGATTCTCAAAGGCAATTGTAGAATAATATAAGTTATGACAACTGTAAAAACAGATAAAAAAGCGGAGGAGTGTCCTAACGTTACACTTAATGAAAGATAGAAAACAGCCAAAACCCATTTAAATAACTTATTATGCACATTAACCAATATATAAGCACCAAATACTATGATGCCCACAATTGTCATTTTAGAGTAATAATTAAAATCTCCGAACAAGCTAAAGTCATTGGTAAAAAAAGCTAAATAGAATAAATAAATTAGCTGAACAACTGCGCTACCAACCCCAATAAGTACAAAAAAACTGATATTGAATGGTTGAAAATGGTCACTTATAAATGAAGAAAAAATTAACCAGCCTAAACCGAGGTAAACAAATAGTGCATAATGCCTAATTATGTAATTTGTTGGATTATGAATAATAAAAAAAGAGTAACATACATAAAGGAGACTAAAGCCTAGAATTATCAAAACAGGCCAAACCCAAAACTTCTTGGGCTGTTTAACAAAATAAATAATAGAAATTATACCTACAGTTAATAAAAGAGCATCATATAAATGCAAGGGCCCCCAAAGGTTGAATTTTGCAAAAGTTTCACCAAATATTAGCAGTAGCTCTATCAAAATAAAGAGTGCCATTTGTATAGGGTGAAGTGGGCTAGAGCTTAAAAGGTGCTTGTATTTCAAGTTAATTAGGATTTATGTATCCATTTTAGTTAAAGAACCAAAAATAAGCTTTCTAAAAAAAACTAACGACCAAACTCCATAAATGATTACACTAGCACCAAGTGTGGTATAAGACTCTCCTAAAAAAAACTTTATTGTGAAAGCTAACACTAAAGGTGGTAAAAGCATTCCTATAAATCTAAGTCTCTCTGTAAAGAATTTAACCTTATTCAACCCAAAGCCAAGACCCAAGACTATGGTAAGTTCAGCTATAAACAATCCAATCGGAATCCCCCAAATAGAACTACTGGTGTAAGAAAAGAGAATAATTACAACAATCTCGATTAACAAGGCTACCAAAAAAACATATAAGTTGAGGTTATCTTTTTTCTGAATAAGAGCTTTTGCTTCTGATGCATTTCTAAATGCTGCTAAAAACATTACTCCTCCAATGAATGGAAGTATAGAAGCTATGTCATCGTAGGTATGATCGAATAATAAAAATAAGGTAGTTTTAAAATAGATTATAATTGGGATACTTATTGCTCCCCAGGCAATGAGGGAAGCTTTATCTATTTTAAGATCCGTACGCTCTTCTTTGATTTCTTTAAAAAACGTTTGAACTATTATTCTAAGACCCCCTTTGTAAACAATTAACAATTTAAGGAGTCCATTGATTAACCCAATAATTGCGATGGAGTAAAACCAATTCGCCACTACTAAAATGCTTGGAACTAATAGCACACCTACCACTTGATATACTCCGATCTTTGAATATTTAAAATAAAATTTCAAGAAATGTTTTCTTGGCATATAAAAATAACTGACTCCATTAAAATAAGCAGCAATAAAACCAGTTGCGAGTGTCCCCAATGCCAAGAGTAAGATGTATATAGGAAGAACATCTGGGCCAAAGTAATGCCCGCTAACAATAATACCTAGATTGGGCAAAGCAACTCGTAAAAAACTTAAGCTAGCTGCAATAATGGGTTTCCCATTTCCATACAGAGCATAATCCCCATTTAGAGCTATTAAAGGGGCATAACAATAGATTAATAAATTAATATTCCCTTCAAATATATAAGCGACAACACCAAATGCCAGTACAAAAAAACTTAGCATTAATCTTGATGATTGTCCTAGCTTATAATTTGATTTCCAACTAGCACTGGTTGCTACATTTCTATTAACAGCAAGTTGAATACCAAACGAAATAATAGTCGAAACAAAAACAATGGTTGAGTCAATGACCCCTAAATATCCCGAGGTTTCTTCACCTAGGTTACGTAACACATAACTTATTGTGATGATTGAAATAAGGTGTGACAGTCCCGTAAAAAGGGCAACCCAAAAGACTCGCTTAAGCATTTATAAGATTTGAATAGGGTTATACATTCAATTTTAATCCAAGATGTTTTTTTACTAAATATTATTTTTTAGTTCTAACATTCTGTAATTTATACTCCAAAATTATACCTTGAAATATCAATTCTATTAAAAATACTTGCCTTCTTTTATCAAAGGTCGGTATAAGCAGTTGAGTATCAAAAGTGCCAAATTAAAACTATCACATTGATTCCTTACAGCATCAATATTTAGGTGAGCTACCAATTGCCTATTGGCTTATAATCATTGTTGTTCGTTTGTACTCTCATTATTTTTTTGATGGCCTCTTCTTTACAGTGCATTCCATCATAAAAGTCTGAATTATTTACTTCTGCTTTTTGTGGACTAAAAGACCCCAAACATTTTATGCCTTTCTTATTAGCAAATTGTAGAACTTTATTTTCAACCTCTAATACAATTTGATAATCTTCATTTATTTTTTCAAAGACAATTGGATGATATGGAGAGAGAAAAAAAGATAATTCAATATCATTTTGCAATATTGAAAAACATAAATTTTCAAATTCTTGAAATATTTCAGAGGATATATCATTAAATTTTTCGATGGAATAGATGCTTCCTAAAGTATATTTTTTGGCCTTACTATTCACTTGGTCGATTGAAGCTTCCCTATATTTTTTTCCGTAGGATAATGATGCATCAACTAATTTAGTGGTAGTTTGATTATATATCTCATCTGTGGAAACTGGTTCAGAATTTCCATTAATTAGATTTGGTAGATTTCCAAACGATGCCTGGAAATATGAAAATGAAAATAGTTGCTTAACTTTATTATTTAAAACACTTTTTTTGAGATCTGATTTTTTATTAGAAAAACCATAATATTCTTTTTCCAATGATTTCCATCTTGTTAGCCCATTATTAACATTAAACAGCCATGGGTCAATACCTAAAATAATTTTTTCAGGTAATTTATTTTTCGCTACATACATTTGATAAACAGCAATAAGATCCTCAATACTTGCACCAGTAACACTGTTGTTAATTACCTTTTTGGTTTTAAAATATGTACTATTTATGAGCATTGTTCGACTTGAACCAAGTATCAAAATATCAGGACTACTATTTAACTCACTTATTAATTCTTTTTGTAAAATTCTTTCGTCATAGTTTGAAATATTTGTTGCATTGTGATTACTAAAAATAATTTTGCTAATTTTTTTTTCATATCCTTCATGAAATATTTTAGCGCTGTCACTCAAATAGTTTACTGAAACAAGAATGAATAGTGTCGTTACTGAAAATATCGATGTTTTGAAAATGAATTTTTTCATATTAAAATTGGAAGTATATAAATTCATTTTGATTGAAGTTCCCCATAGCCATGATTGTAATAACAATAGCTAAATAAAGACCGTATCTTAAGTAGTTACTCTTAATATTACTCGAATTCTCGAGTGCATATTGTTTATTACGACCTAGCCACTCAATGACCATAAATATTGAAATCATAAACAGTGTATAAAATGCCAATTCCATTAATTGAAAGTTCGGGAATGAAAATAAGGATTTCGAAAAAATTCTTGACAAATAATTTAATGCATGATCAATATTTTCAGCCCTGAAAAATATCCATGTCAAAATTATTGTGCTAAATGTAAGTACTATTTGATAGAATTCTTTAAATGAGGGTAGTAATTTCCCCTGTGCAACTGTATTAGTGTTCATCCTATTCTTGTTGAGTAGAAGTAATGGAAGAAAATATAAAGCATTCAAGGTGCCCCAAACTATAAAAGTCCAATTTGCACCGTGCCAAAATCCACTAATAATAAATATTGCAAATGTATTTCTAACCTTCACCCAAGTACCGCCTCTACTTCCTCCTAATGGGATATATAAATAGTCTCGAAACCAGGTTGATAATGAAATATGCCACCTTCTCCAGAACTCGGCAATGTCCCTTGAGAAATATGGAAAAGCAAAATTCTGTTTCAAGTTAAAACCAAATAGCCTTGAAGTTCCAATTGCAATATCAGAGTAACCTGAGAAGTCACCATAAATTTGAAACGTAAAAAAAATAGCACCCAACACTAAAGTGCTTCCAGGAAAGTCATCCGAATTATTAAATATTTCATTAGCTATTTGTGCTGAATTATCCGCAATCACAATTTTTTTGAATAGGCCCCATAAGATTTGTCTTAATCCATCTACAGCTTTGTTATATTCAAAAACTCTTTTTTTATTGAATTGTGGTAATAAGTTAGTTGCTCTCTCAATTGGCCCAGCTACTAATTGAGGAAAGAAGCTTACAAATGCAGTAAATGCAATGAAATCCTTTGTTGGTTCCAGCCTCTTTTTGTATACGTCAATTGTATAGCTAAGTGTTTGAAATGTATAAAAGCTTATACCTACGGGTAAAATAATATTTAAACCTTGTGCATTTATTGGGGTTCCGAATAATGAGAAAGCTGTAATGAAATTATCAAGGAAGAAATTGTAGTACTTGAAAAAAGCTAAAAATCCAAGATTAACCAATATACTTGTCCAAAGTAAGGCTTTCCTTTTAGTTATATTTTCTTGGGTTCTGAGGAGACGTCCAATTGAGTAGTCGATAACTGTACTAAAGAGTATCAATGATAGAAACCTCCAATCCCACCATCCATAGAATATATAACTTGCTGCAACAATTAAAACATTTTGCAGCTTCAAATTTCTATTTACCACAAACCAGTAGAATGCAAAAACTATAGGTAAGAAAATTGCAAAGTCAATTGAGTTAAAAAGCATCCTTTTTGTCAGTCTTGAATTATAAGCTCAAATATAATAGAACTAATTAATATGGGCCTTAAGTTATGTCAAGGGCATGTTAATTCGTCTTTATAGTCATCCACCATAAGGCTCCTAGAAATTTATCTTTATAAAAGAGTTATTCAAATTCTTTGAGAATGAGATGAACTCCAAGATCAAAATCATTATAAAAGTTTAATAATTATCTCATGACTTGGGAAAGCTGATAATTGGTTGCTACTGATTTATAGTAGCAACCAATTAATTGAATATCAAAATAGATGATATCGACAACAAGTATAAGAGTAAAATTATTAGTGCCTAGATATCCGCAAGTCCATCGAATAAATTGCAAAACATATACACATAGTGGTTAGAGAGAAAAGGTGAGGTAATTTCGTGAAATGCATCACTAACTGCACTCGATAGGATATTTCACATTTATGACCTACTTTATATTTGAGAGGAATATTAATTATTGTCGTTTCGTGATTAAAGAGCATCTTTAAAATATATATTTGTGAAGTATAAAATGCAATTTAGAGATGGAAAGAGACATAATTGAAAAATTTCCACAAAGTAAAACTAATTTTATAAATGAACTGAATGAGGGGAAACCTTTACTTATCACCTATATAAACAATTATTCATATTTACATTTCAGAAGGCAACCTGAGTTATTTAAAAAATTTGATTTTATCACTTCAGATGGGATCATTTTCAGGTTACTATTATTATTATTTTATAAAAAAAAAACGCCTCGAATTTCTCCAGATTTCTCATCTTATTTCAAAGAAGTTTTTTTGAAAATTGATAAGAACAAAAATTCAATATTTATATGGGGAGCAGATGAAATTGCCTTGAACTTGGCGATTGATAATATCAAAGAACAATATCCAAACATTTCTATTGTTGGTCATCAAAATGGATATCTTTCCAAAGAAGATACTCAATTGGAAATGAAGAAAATTGCCAAACTCAATCCAAATTATATATTCGTTGGTATGGGGACACCAAAGCAAGAAGAGGTTATTTTGGGAATAAAAAATGAAGGTTGGAAAGGTATAGGGATCACCTGTGGAGCATTTATCTCACAAATTGCAACTAATCTTAATTATTACCCTTCTATAATCAATGATTTGAATTTGCGATGGCTATATAGAGTATATAAGGAACCAAAATTGATTTCAAGATATTTAATCTTATATCCAAAAGCCATAATAGTATTTACTTACGATTATTTTAGAAAGTAAAATGACATTTTTTTTCAAAACTAAATTCAGTTTTTCGCTCTTAGTGATTATCATGTTTGGTACTATGAATCAAGCACTGGGTCAATTTAGCATTGTTATGGAATCGGATGCAGACTCAATTCAATGTAAATTATTTGAAATAAGTGGAAGAAGAGAGCGAATTAGAGAACTTATCCCAGAGGTAGTTAAAAGTGATTCAACTTCTGGTTTTCATCAGTATAAATATCTGATAAGTGAGATAGCTCATACTATAAGTATGGATATTACAAATAAGAAACAAATTCAGATTAAATCAATTAATTTTATTTGGCCTAATAAAATTATCAGACTAGAAACTCCAGAACAGATCGACAAGTTTCTAGAATTAAAACCACATATGATTTTAAATAATCATAAAAATATATTTCAAGTTGAGTTTACTAGGCATAAAGGCAACTATATCTTTTTTAAGGGTCAAGTAAACAGGTATGAGTTTTTTAATAAGACAGAGGAAAATTATTTTTCTAATACATTTACAATGAATGCCTTGGGCTCAAGGTCAATAGGATTTATGGTGTATTTTGTAAATGGGAAATTTCATGATGGCGAGCTTCCTTATCAATATGAATTGATGCAAAAAATGAAAGCAAGTTTTGTTTTTACTGAAGAAAACTATTCGAAGAGTATTTCAATGATATCCATTGAGTTTCCTTTCATGTACTCCAAAGATACAGTTACTCTTTTGAAGGAAAATATGTTTTTATACAATGGAATCGAAGTCTTTGATTATAGCTTTGTTGGATGTAAGATCCAAGAAACTGACTCATCATTTAAGTTGACTAATGCATCTATACCTGGTATAAAGCCAAGAATTGATGTAAAGCTTGGTATATTAGGTTTTGAATGGTACCCTCTTCTATTCTATGTTACTATATTCTTATTACTTGTAGTGTTTAACAAAGTATTTTTTATGACAAAAAAGAGCTTTTTTAAAATGGAAGAGTAAAATTCCCACAAAAAGCATTATAGGCTCATACGAATCCAAGTCTTCACCTAATGAAATTATAAGCAAAAATAAGAATGATGATACCAGGAAAAAATCTCTGTGTTTATATTTATAAACACTAACGAAAAAGGTATTAACATAATACTTTATTGAGTAGTACAAAGCACTTATGTAAAGAGTAAGAGCTAATGCACCGCCAAGAATTCCATTCTTTACAAAATAACCTAGTAATGTTGAGTGTGAACCAACAGGATATGAAAAACTCATTATATCTGGAAGTATGGGTTTGACTCCCAAGCCGAATATGAAATTTGTATCAAGTGTCAATCTGATTGATTCAGAATAGATTGCCATTCTCATATCATTAGAACCTTGTCTCATTTCCGAAAGGATGGGAAGTAAAGTAGTGAGGGCTAAAACAAAAAATGGTAACATGAACACAGCTAAAAGATATAGGTTCTTAGATTTGATATGATAAATTAGCACAGCAATCACTCCAAAAAATAGCATGGATCTGGAACCAATGGTGAATAGACATATTAAAACTAAAATGGAAGTTCTTTTTCTTACTTTTGTGTAGAAAGCTGACATGACATAAGTTAAAAATAATAGTAAGGCCGTAGAGTTTGAATAGATTCCAAAGACTTCACTTCTTGGAGAAGTGCCTAACCAAGTCCAGCCCATTCTGTTAAAGGAAACAGTAGTATATTTATTTTTTGAAATGAAGGACAGGAGGCCATCATAGCTTAACTCATGTCGCAAATATGACGAAACAAAAAAGCCTATTAAAACAAGTAAAATGAATGACATTAAAAATTTAGGGAATGCATTTTTAAAATTTTGATTGGCTTGTTTTGCAAGATTGTAGCCTGCAAAAATAAATGAATACACAGCTATGTTATGAACCATTGCAAATACTCTGGAAAGGGTATAGTAGTCATGAAAGGCAGGGGCTATTATTAAAGAGATAACTTGAATTAACAGAAAGATAATCAAAGCGACTATTAGCTTGTCTTTCAGAATACTTTTTTTGAACGAAGCTAATGACAAGATAAAAAGTGCATAAATATTGACAATATATAAACCTAATAGCCAAAAAATCGCAGAGTGCTTTATGAGTAGCGATTTGAATTTATTTAAACTTGTCATTTTAGTATTTACTTCGTTATTATCGTTTCAGCTAATTCAAAAAAAACTTGCTAATCTCAATTTGTTTGGTAGTCGTTCAATCAAGAAATAGGCAATATAAGTAATAGATACTACTCTTGAGAAAGAATAAATTTTAATTCTTCTAAGTCAAATGTCAAGGATATGGCTCAGTTTGAATTTTAGTAAATAATGTATTTGCAATCTTTAGATTATTTGATTCTCAACCAGTTTTTGAAAAGAACGATCTATGTCTTTTTGAGTACAGTTTAAGTCAACAATTATAGACTCCTTTAGAGCATTTCCTAAATTTAATGAGTCAAGAAGATTGTTGAAAGTTATTACCTTTTTAAAGGGATAGTTGATTTGTTTTAGGTTAAAGATTAGTGAGCTGCCAAAGTGAATGATTGCATGGAAATCATCTAACTCTAATGACTCAGCTGCAATGTGCTTTTCAATAATTTTTCCATTACTAAATACTCCTTCATACTTATTGGCTTGTTCCCTAGGGTGTGGCTTTAGGTAGAGTTCATATTCAAATTTTCTTGCAGCCTCTTCAACCCATTTTACAATATCGACATCTCTTTGAATAGAATTTTTTCCCTTTTCACTGAAAGGTGCCGTCAAAAAAAGAATTTTCCTTGATTTTTTAATTTTATTTAGGTCAGCGAACTCTACCGGAATTTCCAATTTTAAATAATCTATTTTATCACTTTTATTAGGTATTAAATCAGGAAAACGAACATAAGATTTATTAATTAATGTGTGTGACCCAAGGGTGGAAAAATAGTGGTATTTGAATCCGATAATTACTGGGGTTAATAATTTGTAGAGAAATTTGAATATGAAATCTTTTGCAGTCATCCTTCGATAGTATGCAGAGCCCTCTTCCAGCGCTATTAATTGTTCAAGTTGGTTTTGGTTGTAGACTGCGGAAATTAGCACTTGTGTAAACAGGTCTTTTTCCGAACCTATTACCAAATTTATCTGCCGATTCTTAGGTATGGATTTATCTATTTGAGTTTTAAAGGAAACCAATAGGTTTTTAATTCTTTTAAGCTCTTTAAACTTATGTTTTATTATTCTATTAAATAGAATTTGTTTATGGTCTAAACCTATAATTGTAGCATTCTTTAATATTTCAATATTGCTAAAAGCCTCAATGGATATATTTTTTTTGTAAAAAAATATTAGCTGTGGGACAAGGTTTTTATCTTGATTGCACAAATACAAATAGTGCTTAAGTTGAAGAGGAGTTAGAATAACTACTATAGTGTAACCCATAACACAGAAAGTTAAAACTTAATCCGCAATAGGTGGTAATATCCGAAAAAAGTTATGACCATTATTAATTTAGAATTATTGAAGCTCCAGTCGACCAAATGCAGATGGAACATGAAAATCAGGTTGTTCGGTTCCTGGGTTTATCCAACTAATCCAGTTTATTTTTGCTTCTTTACCACGAAGTCCCAAACAGTGTCCTCTGAAAATTCCAGCTTCTACGTTTCCATTATTTAACACACCCAATTCTTTCAGAACTCCTAAACTTAACTTTCCGCATACAGAATAACTATCTTTCTCTATTTCTGTTTTCGTCATCAATTGTTCGGGCCAATTCCATGCACGATCAAAACTCCTATAATAACTGGCTTTATAATCTAAAATACGGCCTAACGGATCCATTTCAAGGCAGAAATATGGCTTCATTTTTTCATTACTGCGAAAAAAAAGTTCAACACGTTCAGAGTATATCACCTCTATTTTATTATTGTCTTTTACATATACAAATGGTTTTGATCCATAAGCATCAAACTTAAAATGTAAATAGTGCTCATCGTGATAAGTCTTGAAGATAGTTTTTGGAGGTACTTCTTTTTGCCACGGATAAGAGAAATTGGAAAATTCATCAATCTCATCCCAATTTTTAAAATCCTTTAATTTTTTAATAATCATTTTTTTCATTGTACCAAGATTTTGCAGTCTGCTAATGGATAGAATCCTCTAATTCTTTTTCTTAGGATCTTTTTTTAAAAATGCAAACTTCACAAAAAATAGAGTCATAAAGCCTAAAGTTGTAGCATATGATGAGCCATAAATTCCGTATTTTTTTGTTAAAAAATAATTCAAAATAATTGTTGTAAACGCGGCAATAACTGATGATGCCAATAGACTTTTGTCACGTCCCTGCAAATAAAGCATGTAGTGGGGGTAATAAGAGAATATGAAAAACATCATGCCAATTAATAATACTACTAACACATCAAAATTAGCTTGAAGCGCTTCTTTTTCAATGATTTCTAAAAGATAGGGGGTGAAGATTAATATTATAAAAAATACTAACCAAGATATTATAAGTATCTCCTTAAGAAATCTCTTTCTTAGCATGTTGAATTGATCGGAATTATCGCTATTGAAGGTCTTAATAAGTTGTGGGTATATAATCACAATACTAGTAGAGTGTACAGTGACATAAATTAAGTTGGAAATATTACTGAAAAATGTAAAGATAGCTACTTCTGCTTTTGTTGTAAAATAATCCAAGAAATAACGCGAGGAGAATTCTATGCATTTGAATAGCATCGTAGAAATAAAGAATAGAAATGAAACTTTAACACCATTGGATATTCTATTAAAAGTTGATCGTGAGATTTCAAAAAACACAAGGTTTTTGCGCCAAATAAATAGCCCAGATATAATAACAGAAAGAAAAACAAAGGTTAGCCAAATATTAAAGATTGATTCTAAATTGATATCAATTGTATCAATTCGGAAGAATGAAATACCAATTACTATAACACACCACATAGCCATTTTTATAAATTGAATAAAATTCGCAAAAATAGGCATTGAATATGCAATGAATAATCTATACGCCTCCTGAGAAAGATGCTCAAATACCAGAATTAGATAAAAAACAAATAGATAGTTGAGTGGAATGAAGTTATTGAGAATAACAAAGGACGATGGGATAAAAACTAAATAAGTAAAAAGATGAAGAATAAGTTGATCACCAATTAATCTACGTTGATCAATTTTCGAAGCCTTTAGAATTTCGCGTGTATTATAAGAATAGTAATCTAATCCAATTGTAATAACTGACAAGGAAATTGAAGTATAAAATATTGCATATGTGCCATACTCTTCTAAACTTAAATCCTTAATAATTAATAAATTAAATAGGAAGCGGACTCCGATCGTAAGCACTCTTAATACTAGAACAAGTATTCTAGAATTGTACTTTTTTAAATCAATCATTGACTATATTAAAGAGCTGTAAAGTTCAAAATCAAAATGCTCAAATACGCCAAACGCTGTTTTTTGATCAACCACAATATGACTTATGCTGCCCGAAACCAATTTTTTATTCTGTCCAAAATTTTCTATCGTGGAAACTGCTATGCCTCCAGCTCCCTTATAAATAGCTTCTCTTTCTAGCTTGGTGAAGTTACTTTGATCCAAAATAGGCAGTAATGAATGTCCAGAATGTTGATAATACATTCGATTATCTGGTCGAACACTTAGAACAGAATCAGCCTTAAAAAGAGCAAGCGTATTTATTGCGTCATCGATTGTATCTGCTTTTAGGAAAGGGTATTCTAATGACAGGGACATCACAGCTTCTACAGTGAAGAAGTTGTTATTAACAAATTGAATGGACTGTTCCAATGTTCTGCCCAAAGTTTCGTTGGGTCCTGAAAACTCCCTAGGTCTTTCCAAAACACTGACCCCATCATATGTGTGAAATTTTTCTCTAGCATAATTCAGTATTTCCACATCTGAACTTGAAATGACAACTTTTTTTAGATGTTTTGATTTTAAGCATTCATCTACCTTCCTTTCTAATATACTTTTCCCATTTACTTGAAATAAAGGCCAATTCACCTCCTTAAGAAAGCTGCTTCTAACCGGGATAACTGCCAATGTATTGTGAATTTTTAGGTGTTCCTCCACGTAAAGTTCTTTAATTTTTTTACGTGTACTTAAAATGCGTTCCTCATTTGAGGTTAAATTATTTCCATGTTGTCGATATGAAAATAGTGGTTTTATAACATTCGTTACTTTATGATGGGTGATAAATTTGATCCAAAGATCATAACCGTCTTGACATGTAAAACTTTCATTATAACCACCCAGATTTTTTAAAAATTCAAGTCTTATCATAGTGCAAGCACCATGTGCAGGATTGTCGTATAATGAAACCTCTTTTTCAAAGTTGTGTCTTTTTTCTTCACCAATTCTGATGCCTTCGGCATCAACGTAATAATAATCAGGGAATACTAGGCCTAGTTCATCATCACTTTCCAGCACAGCACTCATTTCAGCAATCGCATTATTCTCCAGATAATCATCTGCATCAAGTCGCATGATATACTTGCCTTTTGATGCCCTCATAGCAATATTATTCGTGACATTAAGCCCTTTATTTTTCTGATAAATAATGTTTATTTGCTCATTTTGTCTATACTTCTCTATGACTTCTTTGCTATTATCAGTTGATCCATCATCAATTATTAAAAGTTCAAAATCCTGTAAAGTCTGATTTAGAACACTCTCGATTGATTGCTCAATAAATTTTCCATAATTGTAATTGGTTATGTATATGGTAATTAACGGACTATTTGACATTACTCTCTTTCTTTAATAGGCTTGGCCGGTATTCCAGCTACAACTTGATAACTTAAAATATTTTTACTTACAACAGCATTACTCCCTACAACAGCACCTTTCCCAATGGTTATACCAGGTAATACAACTACATGAGTTCCAAGCCAAGTATCTTGCTCCAGAACAACTGGGGCATGATTATAACCTTGTTCTTGAACGGATAGCGATTTTTGAGCAAACCCATGCATACTGGTTTGAAGGTAAACAAAACCTGACACCAAGCTTTTAGCTCCAACCGTAATTGAATCCCCACCGTTAAAAACCGAATATAGTCCAATTCTAACTTTTTCGTTAATATCTATAATTGCAGTATTGGCTGCCAATAATCTAACTCCTCTGTCAATTCTCACATTGTTCCCAATTATTATTTTTGATATTCCATGTGATCGTATTTCTATATTTCTTCTGAATTCAACATTACTCCCAATTTTAACAACACATCCCTTGTCTACAATTATTCTTGGTATGCTATCGGTTCTAAAACGCTTTCCAATTTCTACCCTACTCCCAGAATAAACTATTCGAGTATACACTCCTAATAACCAAGGTCTAAAGTTTCTTATATAAAATTGTGTTAGTTGTATCATTCAATCAAATCCCAAGTTAATTTTTGATGCTTTTTAAGGTCTATTTTTGACTTCATCCCTAAGAGTTGGTCGTAGTTTCTAGCATCTATTCCATGATTTGGCCTTAGAACTGTTAGGTTGTTGTTTGTCAAAACTTCACCGGATTTAATGTCCCTAGATGGATAGACCGCTCTTCTAAATGAAAGTTCATGCCCATTATCCAATTCTATTTGTACAGGTTTCTTTATCTCATTTCCTTTATAAGAGTTGATGAGCTTAAGTTCAGTTATTAATGACTTTACTTCTTCTGGTGTCAATGATACTTTATGATCACGAAACTCTTTACCTTCACGATTATCA
Source organism: Fulvivirga sp. (assembly GCF_040218215.1). Taxonomy (NCBI): domain Bacteria; kingdom Pseudomonadati; phylum Bacteroidota; class Cytophagia; order Cytophagales; family Fulvivirgaceae; genus Fulvivirga; species Fulvivirga sp. Next base: position 466,733 of record NZ_JAVJQL010000028.1, on the reverse strand, counting down.
GTAAAATGAAATTCTAAAACTTCTGCTCCCATAGCTGCAGCATATTGAAGTGCCTTGGAACCTTCAGTATGATCTGAATACCCGATTGTCAAATCCGTAACTTCTTTTAATCTAGTAATTACGTTTAAATTAGCATCTTCAGGGTTAATCGGATACATACTTGTGCATTGTAATACAGCTAGCATGGCCTTATTACTATAAACTTGATTTACTTGCTGAATATATTTAATAGTTTCCAGCACTTCATTTTCAGAAGATAGACCAGTTGAAATGATAATTGGCTTGCCACGTTGTGCTGTTTTTTTTAAAACTGGATAGGCTGTAAGATCTCCACTTCCAATTTTATAAAGACTAATGAATTCATCTATCCAAGACATGGAGTCGATATCCCAAACGGAAGAGGTATATTTTATGCCTGAATTCAGCACCATCTGAGCTAGATGGCGGTGTTGATCCTTACTTAATTCAAATCTTTTAAAATGCTTGTTCCTTGTTGGACTCTCTATGCTTGAAACTAAACTGTCTCCGGTATATATTTGGAATTTGACATAGTCAACATCAGTATCAATGGCAAGTTGAGTTAGTTTTTTTGCGTATTCAAAATCACCTTCATGGTTTCCTCCAATTTCGGCAATTAGCAATGGTCCATGCTTACCTTCGAATGGGTTATTCATATTTGTATTCTTTCATAATTTGAAAAACCTCTTGCATATTGTAATGCCAATGAGGTTTATTGAATTTGACTATTATGTTTTTTGCACGATCCAAATCATCATTTGAATCCAATGCCATCTGTATGCCAGCTGCCTCTGGAAAGGTTCTATTATAAAAGAAATAATAGTCTTCCAAAACGTGATCGTATAAGTATAACGTTACATGTTCCTTATACTCTTCAGAGCAATTGATTTTTGGCATCAGTGATTTATAATGAGACATTTTCACTATCTCAACACTCATTCCTTTCGGAAAGGTGCGATCTTTTACATTTGAAATAAACGAGTAATTGTTATTCTGAGTAATTTTAACCATATCTCTTATTACGTTCACGTCAGCAAAAATATTGTCACCGTTTATCCTAGTTGCGTAATCAAAAGAAAGACTTTGAGCTGCTTGAAAAAAACGTTCAGCAACATTTTCCAAAGAACCTCTAAAACAATTTAAACCATGGCTTTCTGCAAAAGAAGCAATTAAATTGTCACTTTCTAATTGAGATGTAGCAATAACTATATCTTTCTTATTAAATACAAGAAGAAGGCGCTCTACAATGTACTCTAACACTGCTTTACCTTGTATTTTCATTAATGCCTTTCCAGGCAGCCTGCTTGAGGAATATCTAGATAATATTACGGCACCAATCTTCATTTTCTTTCTCCAATTTTTCTTGCCGGAGTACCCCCATATATTTCAAATTCCTGAATGTCAGAATTAACAACTGAGTTAGCAGCTACCACGGCTCCATTATCTATCGTCACTCCTTTTAGAATCGTTACATTACTAGCAATCCACACGTCATTCCCAATTTTTATTGGAGCGGTATCATTTGACTGCTGATTGATCTTCAAGCCTGTTTCTATTTTATGATTGCTATCAACAATGTATACAAAAGGAGCTATTAAACAATCGTCACCAATTTCAATCGAATTTGATGCAAAAATAAAAGTGTGATACCCAATAGTACTATGATTTCCAATTGAAATTTTTGCTTTTTCATTGCAGCTACATATTCGAGCACCTTCCTTTATCACCACATTGTCACCTACAGTTATGTTGTTAGGGTATCTTAAGAATTCAACATTTTTGTCAATATATACCTCATTACCAATTGACTTTAGTTTGAATTTTAGAACCCATGATCTAAATTTATTGAATATACTGAATTTAAGATGCTTTCTTAATTGAGATTTTTCCATTATTTTCTTTAAAAATTAATCTGATAAATTTTGGATACTGGTTTATATATCAAGCAGGAAAGATATAAGGCAATTTATCCTACAAAATTAATAACACTTTTGGGCAATTGTTTGAACTTGGTATGGTTAACTAATTTTACTTGAATATCAGAGTTTTTTAAAGCCACATCAACAGTAGACAATTCAACCTCACAATTTTGAGTACTAATATTAGGCTCAACGGATATTACCTTTAAACCACTAGAAATTAATGACAACACCACAGATAATGCTGGGCTCTCTCTTAAATCATCAATATCTGGCTTAAATGCTAATCCGAAACAAGCTATGACAGGTTTGCGTCCTTCTTTAAGTTCGAATTCTAATGCCCTGTTTTTAACTTTCTCAATAACCCACTCGGTTTTGTAATTATTGATTTCACGGGCAGTTCTAATTATTTTTGCCTTTTCCTGAAATTCGGAAACAATAAACCATGGGTCAACAGCTATACAATGTCCCCCAACTCCTGTTCCAGGTTGAAGTATATTTACACGAGGGTGCTTATTAGCCAGTTTTATTAGCTCCCAAACGTCAATATCAGCTTCGTTACAAATCATTGAAAGTTCATTGGCAAAAGCTATTTGCACATCGCGGGATGCATTTTCAACCAGCTTAGTCATTTCTGCTGTTCGTGCATTGGTTTGGTGTAACTCACCCGTTACGAAAAGTTGATAAAACTCGACTGCCTTCTTCGTTGAAGCATTGTCAATTCCACCTATAGCTCTATCGTTATTTTTGAGTTCATAAATTACATTGCCGGGAAGGACTCTTTCAGGACAGTAAGCGATGTAGATTTTCCCTTCTAATTCAGGTCTTTCAGAAAAAATAAGCTTTGCCATTTTCTCGGTAGTACCAACAGGAGAGGTGGATTCAATTATAAATAGGTTACCTTCAGCTAAATATGGAATAACCATGCGAGTAGCAGATTCTACAAATTTTAGATCGGGTTCATGGTTATCACCCTTAAATGGTGTGGGCACTGCAATTAAGAAAACATCTGCTTCTGCAGGCTTAATCGCTGCTTTCAGGTATCCCCGCTCAACATCATGTCTTACCAAACCGTCCAAAGCAGGTTCTACAATGTGTATTTCTCCATTGTTGACGGTTTTAACAATATTTTCATTGATATCAACTCCTAATACAGATATCTCATTGCTGGCTATTAAAGCAGCCGTAGGTAATCCTATATACCCTAATCCCATCATAACTACTTTGGTATTTTTATTCATTAGTTATTGTCCTTCATGAGTTTTAAAATTTGCAAGCTCGTAGTGCCATCTCCGTAAGGGTTAATGGCATTCGCCATACTTTGGTAATAGGTTTCGTTATCAAGCAATCGTTTACATTCTTTAACAATGTTATCAAAATTGGAGCCCACTAATTTGGCAGTGCCGGCTTCAACGCCCTCCTGTCGTTCGGTTACTTCTCTCATTACCAATACCGGCTTGCCTAACGTTGGTGCCTCTTCTTGAATTCCTCCCGAGTCTGTAAGTACAAAATATGATTTACTCATTAACCAAATAAGATAAGGATATGATAACGGTTCGATCAATTTAACATTTTCAATTCCCTTTAAAATACTATTGACAGTATCTCTAATATTAGGGTTCATGTGCATTGGGTAAATGAGTTGCACATCAGAATATTTTAAGGCAATTTCTTTCATTGCCTTACACATGCTTTCAAAAGGAGGCCCAAAGCTTTCTCTTCTGTGGCCTGTGATAAGAATAATTCTTTTGGAAAAATCAATATTTTCAAAATACTTTTCAAAAGTTGCTTCTCCACGATTCTTAATAATATCTAAACCTAATAAAAGTGCATCAATAACTGTATTTCCTACTTGATGTACATTGTGAGTAATCCCTTCAAGTTTGAGATTTTGAACAGCCCTTTTAGTAGGTGCAAAATGAATATTTGCCAAGTGCCCTACCAGTTTTCTGTTTCCTTCTTCAGGGAATGGCGAATAAATATTGTGGCTTCTTAACCCAGCTTCAATGTGTGAAACATTTATTTTCTCATAAAAACCTGCCAGTGCACCAACGAATGCAGTTGTTGTGTCTCCTTGAACAAAAATATTATTAGGCTTTTCCTTATCCAATATAGGTTTTAATCCCAAAAGTGCTTTTGCCGTGACATCATACAAAGTTTGATTATCAGACATTAGATTTAAATCATAATCAGGTTTGATATCAAAAAAACTGAGGACCTGATCTAACATTTCCCTGTGCTGACCCGTGACACATACCACTACTTTTTGCGTATCATCCTTTTGAAATTCCTTAATAAGTGGTGCCATTTTAATGGCTTCTGGCCGCGTACCAAATATAAAAAGGTGCTTCATATAATTTTATTAGGTACAGTCATGAAAATTAATTGATTTGATAATTCAATTCACCAAGTACGTCTTTTTATAATAGTCTTTGTATGACCCTGAAGTTACATGTTCTAACCAGTTGGGGTTTTCTAAGTACCATTCCACAGTTTTTTCCATACCTTCTTCAAACTGAAGAGAAGGCTTCCACCCTAGCTCTTTTTTGATTTTGCTGGCATCTATGGCATAACGGTGATCGTGTCCCGCTCTATCCGTAACATAAGTAATAAGCTTTGCAGATTCGCCTTCAGATTTCCCTAATTTTTTGTCCATGAGGTTGCAAAGAAGGTGGACAATATCAATGTTTTTCCATTCATTGAAACCACCCACGTTATAAGTCTCTCCAATTGTACCTTTATGAAAAATATCATCTATGGCCCTTGCATGATCAACTACGTAAAGCCAATCACGAATATTTTCACCTTTTCCATAAACGGGTAGGGGTTTATTATTCTTTATATTATTGATCATGAGAGGCAACAACTTCTCCGGAAACTGGTTTGGACCATAGTTATTTGAGCAATTGGAGATCTTCACTTGTAGCTTATAAGTATTAGCCCATGCTCTAACAAAATGGTCGGAACTCGCCTTAGAAGCTGAATATGGTGATTGTGGATCATAAGGTGTTGTCTCTAAGAAAAAGCCATCCTCACGTAAAGAGCCATAAACTTCATCTGTTGAAACGTGGTAAAAAATATGATTTGACAAATCTTGCTTCCAGAACTTCACCGCGGCATTTAAGAGTGTTACTGTTCCAAAAACGTTGGTTTTTACAAAGCTTAAAGGGTCTGATATTGATCGGTCAACATGAGATTCGGCAGCTAAATGGATGACATCTGTAATTTGCTCTATTTTAAATAATTGTTCTATAAAATCAGCATCACAGATATCTCCTTTTATAAATTTATAATTATTGGAGGATTCAATATCTTTAATGTTCTCAAGATTCCCTGCATAAGTCAACAGGTCTAAGTTGATGATGTTGTAGTTGCTATATTTATTTACAAATAATCTAACTACATGAGAGCCTATGAATCCTGCCCCGCCTGTTACTAATATGTTTTTCATTAGACAAAATTTGAATTTAAATCATTAAAAGAGGATAATTTCATGTCTTTTGGAGATATAATTACATGTTCATTAGATATTTTCCAATCAATATTTAAAAACTCATCATTATACATTAGACCTCCTTCAGATTCCTTGTTATAATAATTGTCACATTTATATAATATTTCAGCAGCATCAGTTAAAACGGAAAAACCATGAGCAAATCCTCGAGGAATGAGTAATTGCTTTTTATTATCAGCTGACAATTCAATCGTAAAACTTTGCCCATAAGTTTTACTAGACTTTCTTAGATCCACCACAGCATCTAAAATGTTGCCAAACAAAACTCTTATTAGTTTAGTCTGCGCATATGGTGGGTTTTGAAAATGTAGACCCCTTAATACACCATATGATGATTTAGATTGATTGTCCTGAACAAAAGAATAATCGATGCCATGGTCTTTCATTACCCTAGCATTATAACTTTCCATGAAGAAGCCCCTATGATCTTCAAAAACTGTTGGCTCAAGTATGTAAAGTCCTTCAAAATTTGTGGAGATAATATTCATTATTTCAATCCTTTGGCAACAGCCATTAAATATTGGCCATAGTTATTTTTCAAAAGGGGTTGTGCAAGTTCAACAAGTTGTGCTTTGCTGATATATCCCATATTAAATGCTATTTCTTCAAGGCAAGCGATTTTCAAACCTTGTCTCTCTTCTATGGATTCGACAAAATTGGAAGCCTGAAGAAGCGAATGATGAGTGCCAGTGTCTAACCACGCCATTCCCCGGCCTAGAAGCTGGACATTTAGGGAATCTTCTTTTAAATACAGGTTATTTAAATCTGTAATCTCAAGCTCCCCTCGAGCTGATGGTTTCACAGCTTTGGCCTTTTCAATGACAGAGTTATCATAAAAGTATAAACCTGTTACCGCATAATGTGATTTGGGCTCAGTAGGCTTTTCTTCAATTGATATAACTTTGTTATCATTGTCAAATTCTACAACGCCATACCTTTCTGGATCACTAACATAGTAGCCAAAGACAGTGGCCCCCTTTGTTAATTTGGCTGTCTCTTTTAGAGTTTTTGAGAAATTATAACCATAAAATATATTATCGCCAAGTACTAATGCCACCGAATCAGTGCCAATGAAATTTTCACCCAATAAAAAGGCCTGTGCCAGGCCATCTGGTGAAGGTTGAATTTTATAGGATAATTTTATTCCCAAATCTGAACCATCCCCCAATAATTTTTCAAATGTACCAATGTCATCCGGTGTTGAAATTATGAGAATGTCATTAATTCCTGACATCATGAGTACTGATAAGGGATAATATATCATAGGTTTATCATAGATGGGCAATATTTGCTTGGATACCCCTTTGGTTATAGGGTAGAGCCTGGTTCCTGAACCACCTGCTAGTACAATTCCTTTCATTTTATTGAAGTTTGTTATAATGTTTTCTCCCAATTCCAGGCATCTTTCAGTGCCTCTTCCAAGCTTAATTCAGTTTTCCAGTTGAGCGTATCTTTTGCATATGAACAATCAGCATATACTTTTTCTACATCACCATTGCGTCTTGGTCCTATCTTGTAATTTAGCCTAATACCATTTACTTTTTCAAATGATTCAATCACTTCAAGAACGCTATTTCCATGACCAGTACCAAGATTTATCACATCAAAAACAGATTCATTCGATACTATTAGTTTTTTTATTGCCTTAACATGGGCTTTGGCTAAGTCAACAACATGGATATAATCTCGAATGCATGTTCCGTCAGGGGTGTTATAGTCATTTCCAAATACAGTTAATTCTGCTCTTTTCCCAATAGCCGTTTGAGTTATGAATGGCACCAGATTGTTAGGAGTGCCAAGAGGTAATTCTCCAATTAGTGCAGATGGATGCGCCCCTATTGGATTAAAATATCGGAGTGCTAAAGCCTTAATATTTTTTCCGGAATTAAAATAATCTTTAATAATGTCTTCACACATCTGTTTTGATCTGCCGTAGGGAGATTCAGCTGGTTTTATCGGGGACTTTTCCGTAACAGGTAATACATCAGGTTGACCATAAACAGTACAAGATGAAGAAAAAACAAAATTTACACAATTAATACTTTTTAAAAATTCAAGAATAGCAACTGTGGAAGCAATGTTGTTATGATAATATTTTAATGGCAGTTTAGAAGATTCACCAACAGCTTTTAATGCAGCGAAATGGATGCACCCAACTAAATCCAGGGTTTTTAAATTAGACTCCAAAAAGCCGAGGCTTGTGCAGTCACCTTCAATTAATGTACATTTTGCACCCGTGATTTCCCTAATTCTATCAATTACAAAACGCTCAGAATTACTAAAATTATCAACTATAACAGGCTCGTAACCTTCATTAATTAACTCAACACAAGTGTGTGACCCGATGTAACCTGCTCCACCAGTAACTAAAACTTTTCCTTTCATAACCTTGCAGTTATGCTAGATGGTTGCAAGAATGCTTTTACATCATAAATCACCGTTTTATCATCTTTTAGCTTCTCCAAAGACAGGTCTCGAAATTGCGAATGACCAACAGTTAACACAATCAAATTGTAGACTCCGCTTGGTTTATCAATAAGATCAATGCCATATTCATGTTTGACTTCTTCTCTATCAGCTTCTGGATCATAAACATCTATATTTACCCCAAAATCCTCTAGTTCCTTAATAACATCAATTGCTCTACTATTTCTAATGTCAGGACAATTTTCTTTAAATGTAATTCCAAGCACCAAGGCTCTGCTACTCTTAATTGGGTTGTCGTTATTTGCCATTAATTTAATAACCTTATTGGCTATATAAATGCCCATATTGTCATTAATTCTTCTTCCTGCCAATATAACTTGTGGTGTATATCCTAGACTTTGAGCTTTGTAAGTTAGATAATACGGGTCAACACCAATACAATGTCCACCAACTAAACCTGGTTTAAAAGGCAGGAAATTCCATTTAGTACCAGCCGCTTCCAAAACTTCATGGGTATCTATACCAACTTTATCGAAAATAAGTGCGAGTTCATTCACAAAAGCAATATTTAAGTCGCGCTGAGAATTTTCAATTACTTTGGCCGCTTCAGCCACTTTGATACTTGAAGCCTTAAAAGTGCCAGCTGTTATTATCTTTTTATAAAGTTGGTCTACCTTCTCTGCAATTTCAACCGTACTGCCACTTGTTACCTTCTTAATTGTTGGTAAGCGGTGTTGTTTGTCTCCTGGATTAATTCTTTCGGGAGAATAACCGCAAAAAAAGTCTATATTAAATTTAAGTCCACTATGTTTTTCTAATACCGGGACACATACCTCTTCTGTGCAACCTGGAAAGACCGTAGATTCATAAATAACGATATCATCCTTTTTTAATATTTTACCAACAGTCTCACTTGCTTTTAATAAAGGGGTGAGATCAGGATTTTTGTAGTCATCTATTGGTGTGGGTACAGTTACAATAAATATGGTAGCCTCTGAGAGATCACCGGTCTCCATTGTGAAGCTGAGTTGTGAGGCTTGCTTAAATTCCTTTGCCTCTACTTCTTTTGTAAAGTCTTTACCTTTTTTTAGGTCTTCAATTCTCTTTTTATTGATATCAAAACCAATTGTTGGTAACTTTTTACCAAACTCGACAGCCAATGGTAATCCTACATACCCTAATCCTATTATTGCTATTTTTTCCATTTATTTTAATTCTTATAATAATTCTTATACCACTCATATACACTTGTCAAACCATCTTCAAAATAAACATTTGGTTCGTAATCAAGCATATTTCTTATTTTAGAAATGTCTGCTTTTGAATGTTTAACATCACCTTTTCGCTCAAGGCCATAATTAGCATCAATTGGGTTAGATGAAATTTTCTTGAGATAATCAACCATTTGGTTTAAAGTTGTTTGCTCACCACAAGCAACATTGTAAATTTCATTCAAAGCATTTTGATTATCAGTAAATAAAGATAACATGTTAGCTTGAACCGCGTTATCAACAAATGTGAAGTCTCTAGAAGTTTCGCCATCACCATTAATGGTTGGTACTTTTCTTTCTATAAATGCTTTGCAAAATATTGGTATAACTGCTGCATATGGATTGTCAGGACTTTGTTTTGGCCCGAAAACGTTGAAATATCTAAGTCCTATGTAATTAAGATTATAGGTTTTCTTAAAAACTGCTGCATATTGTTCGATGGCATATTTTGTGATGGCATACGGACTTAAAGGATTACCTATTTTATCTTCTTTTTTAGGTAGAATAGGACTATCTCCGTATGTGCTTGAAGAACATGCTAAAACAACTCTGTCAATCTTGTTAACCACTGCAGCATGAAGAATATTAACAGTTCCGTCAATGTTGACTTTTGTAGTAAGCATTGGGTTTTCTATTGATCGAGGAACAGAACCTAAAGCGGCCTGATGTGAAATTGCATCGAAACCCTCCGTGAGTTCTATCATCTTCCTGTAATCACAAATATCCTCTTTGAAAAACCCGAACTTAGGGTGTGATTCAAATTCAGAAATATTACTCCAATAGCCATTGGATAGATTGTCAATAACCCTAACGGCTTCAACTCTTTCATCATTGAGTAGATATTCTACCAAATTAGATCCTATAAACCCTGCTCCACCAGTAACTATTATTTTTTTTCCCATAGTAATTATTGAAAACCCCAAGATCAATCTTTTTCACTTGAATTTTATACATTTGCTCAAAAAGTGAGATTGTATGTCCGAGAAGCAAAATTATAAAAGTTCTGATGATGAAATTGATCTGAAGCAATTATTTAATGCCATAGGCGATTTTTTTAAAGGTATATGGCATTCGTTGATAGGATTAATTGTTGGCCTAAGGAGGTCTACAATTAAAAATAAATATCTTCTATTAGTCCTATCAATAATTGGAGCAGGGCTAGGTTTTTTGATTAACAATAATTCAAAACCAATTTATAGCAGCTCATTACTTTTAAGCTCAGATTATTTCAATGGCAGGATAATAGACAATGCAATAGAAAAATTGAATTTACTTTGTAAAGAAGAGGACAGGCTAGGGCTTGCCCGTGAGTTAGGTCTGAGTCAAGAAGTTGCTTTGAATATTAAAGAATTTACAGCAGTCCCATTTATTTCAGAAGATGATCGAGTAGAAATTGAAGTTTTAAAACAGAAACTTCAAGAGATGGATCTTGAAGAAATTGAAATAAACAAGATTATTTCAAGAATAGATATTGAAAATAAAAATGCTTTTCAGATAAATGTAAATGTTACAAAAAGTGAAATTATTGAAGGCATTGAGACGGCATTAGTCAATTATTTCAGGGATAATAAATATATAAAAAATAGAATCATTAGCAGGGAGAATTATCTGAAGGAACGGTTAGTTAAGCTTGAAAAGGAGAATTTGAAAATGGATAGCTTAAAAACAGCTATGATTGAGGTTTATGAGAGTATTGCTAAGAAAAGGCCAGCAGGTTCCGATAACCTATATATAGGAGAGCAATATTCAACCGATCCAATTACGGTATTCACGGAGGATTTAAGAATTAACGGTGAACTACTAAATGTAAAACAACAGCTGTATTTACAAAAGGACTTTGAGGTAATTGATGGTCTTACTGTTTATAGAAAGCCTGTAAGTGCCGGTCCAATAAAATCTGTTGCTTACGGCATTTTATTTGGAATAGGTGTTGGCTACTTGATAATTATGTTACTATCAATCAATCGATATCTGATAAAAGTCGAGTCTGAAATGGCTGGTTAGTTTGGTATTAGAATTCATCAAAAAAGAGCTTAAAATAGAATGGCGTAACAAATATGCCCTTAATGGGATATTATTATACCTAGTCAGCACCATTTTTATTTGCTATTTGAGCTTTAATGTTAAATCCAATCAGCTTAATGTAGTAACCTGGAATGCGCTGTTTTGGATAATTATTCTATTTGCCTCTATTAATGCGGTTGCCAAAAGCTTTATTCAGGAAAAGCAGGAGAGACTTCTTTACTATTACACGATCATTAGCCCACAGGCTTTGATATTTGCAAGAATTATGTATAATGCCCTTCTGTTAATATTGGTGGCCTTGTTGGGGTTCTTTTTCTACAGTATCATATTAGGCAATCCTGTAATCACTACTTGGTTGTTTCTGGCAATTATTTTATTGGCATCTGTAGGTTTTTCTTCTACACTAACCCTTATCTCGGCTATTGCCTCAAAGGCTGGAAATAATCAAACCCTAATGGCAGTGTTGGGTTTTCCAATCATACTACCAATGCTCCTTATGGTGATTAAGGTATCTAAAAATGCCATTGATGGACTTGCTTTATCTGCTAGCCTTGATGAATTAATAACCTTATTAGCAATTAATATAATTGTTGGGGCGGTTTCTTTTCTCTTATTCCCGTATCTTTGGCGCTCGTAAAACACGAGCATTATGCGCCAAAATTGGTGGAAATTTTTAACTGTATTTTTGCTGGGTTATACCTTCATAGGAGGGCTTCTTTTCGAAGTTCCCAGGCTTAATATATTAAATGAAACCATAAGGGCATTACACTTTCATGTTCCTATGTGGTTTGGGATGATTATCTTATTGTCCATTTCTGTTTACTATTCTATAAACTACCTTAGAAAAGGAAGTATTGAAACTGATCATAAGGCCATTGAATTTGCTAATGTGGGTGTTGTCTTTGGTGTTTTCGGAATCTTAACCGGCATGTTTTGGGCTCAGTTTACTTGGGGCGCATGGTGGAGTGGAGATCCTAAGCAAAATGCGTCAGCCATAGGGTTATTGATTTATTTTGCTTATTTCGTGCTTAGAGGTTCCTTGGAGAATGAAGAACAAAGAGCCAGAATCAGTGCGGTCTATAACATTTTTGCATTTTCTGCATTAATCCCATTATTGTTCATTTTACCAAGACTCACGGACTCACTGCATCCAGGTAACGGTGGTAATCCCGGTTTTAATGCCTACGATATGGATAGCAGGTTAAGATTGGTTTTTTATCCGGCTGTGGTAGCATGGACTATGTTAGGAGTTTGGATAGCTACTGTTAGATTTAGAATAAAAAGATTGGAATCTACTCACTTATGAAGAAATTGATACTCATATTTTTTCTCACATTTTCATTTAATGGAATGGCGCAGGAAAAACAAAAGATTGAAGCCTCTGATTACACCAACAATGATGTGGAAATGGCGGATGCTTTGAGAGAAGATGGTAAGATATATGTCCTTACAGGAATCATATTAATCATCCTGGCAGGAACTATTGCCTACCTTGTCACGATTGATAGAAAGGTGTCACGATTGGAGAAACAGTCAAAAAGTTAATATTATGAAAAGGTCTTATATAATTGGAATTGTATTAATAGCAGCTGCTATAGGCATTATCATTTCTACTGCTGGAGATGCCAGTAGTTATGTCTCTTTTGAAGACGCTTATGTAATGGCTAAGAATGGTGATAGCAAGAGCATCCATGTGGTAGGTGAACTCACTCATGACTCAAGTGGCGAGGTAACAGGCTTATATCCATCACCAGATAAGCTGTCTTTTAGGTTTGTAATGCAAGACGAAAAAGGTAAAGTGCAGGAGGTTTTTTATAATGAGCCGATGCCTGCTGATTTCACCAGATCTGAAAAGGTAGTGGTAATAGGTTCATATCATGATGATCTATTTGTTGCAGATAAAATATTAATGAAATGCCCTTCTAAATATCAGGAGACTACGGTAAACGCTGAAATGTAGGGAAAAGAGGAAAATAATGGTGCATGAATTTATCGGTGACTTAGGTCATTTCTGTGTTGTAGTTTCATTTATAAGTGCTTTATATGCAGCTTTTTGCTTCTTTAAGGCATCATCAATTGGAGAAATTTCCATAGCTGACAGTTGGACAAAGAATGGTCGAATGGCCTTTTATGTTCATGCCATTTCCGTACTTGGCATTGTAGTTAGCCTCTTCTTTATTATTTACAATCACTATTTCGAGTATCATTATGCATGGTCGCATTCTTCACGGAGGTTGCCAGCGCATTATATGATCTCATGTTTTTGGGAAGGACAGGAAGGCAGTTTCTTACTTTGGTTATTCTGGCATGCTTTATTGGGCATTATTATTATAGCTACTAACAAGTTTTGGGAGGCGCCTGTAATGACTGTATTTTCGGCTGTTCAGGCATTTCTAGGATCGATGATTCTTGGAGTGGTTATACCCGGCCTTGAATTAAAAATAGGAAGCTCACCTTTCATACTTTTAAGAGATGCTATAGCAGCTCCTATTTTTGCAAGTCAGCCTGATTTTGTGCCACAAGATGGAACAGGGCTAAATCCATTATTGCAGAATTACTGGATGGTTATCCATCCCCCAACATTATTTTTAGGCTTTGCAACAACCATTATTCCATTTGCTTATTGTATAGCCGGACTATGGAAAAGAAAATATACAGAATGGATCAGGCCAGCATTACCCTGGGCCCTGTTCTCTGCGGCTATTTTGGGTATTGGTATTTTGATGGGTGCTTACTGGGCTTATGAGACATTGAATTTTGGAGGGTACTGGAACTGGGACCCTGTAGAAAATGCAGTTTATGTGCCATGGTTATTTTTGGTAGCCGCTATCCATACCATGGTTGCATATAAGAATAGTACTACTGCTTTGAAATCTGCGATCGTATTGGTGATTACATCTTTTGTCCTGATTTTATATTCTACATTCTTGACAAGAAGTGGGGTGCTAGGAAATGCTTCAGTACATTCATTTACAGATTTGGGTCTATCCGGCCAGCTTTTAATATATCTAATATTCTTTACGGCAATTGCTATAGTTCTGGCTGTAGTCAGATGGAAGGAAATTCCAACTAGCAAGAAGGAAGCCGATACTTATTCCCGTGAATTTTGGATTTTCATAGGAGCCCTGTCATTATGCCTAATGGGTTTTCAGGTTTTGATACCTACATCAATTCCTGTATTTAACAAGGTAATTGAACTTTTTGGTGGCATTGGAAATTTTGCACCTCCCGCCAATCAGATTGAATATTACTCTAAATTCCAATTGTGGTTTGCTGTAGTAGTGGCCTTACTGTCAGGCGTGGGGCAGTTTTTCTGGTGGAAGAAAATAGACCTTAAAACTTTAAAGGATAACCTGACTGTCCCTTTGGTTTTGACTCTGATAGTAAGTTCTGCAATTATCCTTTTCGGAGATGTGGCTGATCCCGCTTATATCATTTTGTTATTAGCTGGAGTATTTACTGTTATTGCCAATGGAAAAATCTTAATTGGCCTATTCAAAAGCAGTCCCAAATTATCTGGTGGTGCTATTACCCATATTGGTATTGGACTAATGCTTATCGGAATCATGTTTTCAGCAGGGTATTCTAAGGTAGTTTCCCTGAACAATACTGGCATGCTCATCTCAAAAGAGTCATCAGCAGAGTTTAATAGTGAGAATCTGCTCCTGTTCATCAACGAGCCGAAAACGATGCTCGATTATGATTTGAAGTACAAAGGGGAGCGGTTAGAGCCTGTGAATGAGAATATGTTTATCTCTAAAAATGATGTTGCTAAGACAGCAGTTGCTCATTTGGTTACAGCAAAAACTCAAATCTTTAAAGGAGATGAATTGATTTTTGATGTTAATGATACTATAGAAATCGCTCCGGAAAATACATTCTACGAGATTGAATACACCACAAAAGATGGTGAAACATTTACATTATACCCAAGGGCGCAGGTTAATGAAGCCATGGGAGGATTATTAGCTTCACCAGATATAAAGCGAGGACTAAGCAGCGACCTTTACACGCATGTGAGCTCTGTGCGTAACCCTACAGAGGAACAGGAGTGGAGTGAAATGGAGGAGTTTAGAGTGGGTATTGAAGAAAACTTCTTTGTCAATGATTATGTGGCTAGTGTGGAAGGGCTACAGAGATTGGAGACTTTGGACGGAGTAGACTTAACATCGGAAGATGTAGCTATAAGAGCGAGAATTAAAGTACAGGGTGAAGAGCGAGACTATATTTCAGAGCCTGTATTCCTGATTAAAGATGGGCTTGTTGGCAGAATATCTGATGAAGTGGATGATCTAGGGCTGAAGCTTACTTTATTGAATGTTCATCCTGAGACTAATAATTTTTCTATAGGCGCCAATACAAGGCAAAAGAACTGGGTAGTGCTTAAGGCACTTGAAAAGCCTTATATTAATCTGCTTTGGCTAGGTACATTTATTCTGGTAATTGGTTTTGGGGTTGCTATTAACAGAAGGTATTCCGAATTTCAGAAAATGAAAAACAAAGGATTGGAATAACTTCAAAAGCCTATGGGCAAAAACATATCTTTTATTGGATCAGGAAATGTAGCATGGCATCTGGCGCCAGCCTTGGAAAATGCAGGCCACGTTGTAAGAGAGGTTTATAGCCGGAATTCAAAAAATGCTTCTAAGCTGGTCGATCGTCTTTACCAGGCGGAGGTAAAGGAAGACCTTGATTTCTCTGGGAGCAATTCCGAAATTTTTATTATTTCTGTTAGTGATGATGCCATTGATGATGTGGCTCAGGAAATAGTCCTGCCCGAGGATGCTCTTGTGGTGCATACATCTGGTGCCAAGTCGATTGGTATTTTAGGGTATACGGCATCAGAATTCATAGGCGTTTTTTATCCTTTGCAAACCTTTAGTAAATCCAAGAAAGTAAATTTTGAGGATATTCCTATCTGCATAGAAGCTGAAGATCCTGAAACGGAGAAGGCACTGAAAAGCCTTGCCAAAAGCATCAGCAAAAAAGTAGTTACTATTAATAGTGCAGATAGAAAAACGCTACACGTAGCTGCTGTATTTGCCTGTAATTTCACAAATCACTGTATGGCCATTGCAGAAGACATACTCAACGCCAACAAAATGGACTTTGATCTTTTAAAGCCATTGATTGTTGAAACGTTAAACAAAAGCTTTGAACTAGGGCCACATAATGCACAGACCGGCCCGGCTAAGCGCCATGATTTTGAAACGCTGGATAGCCATATGGAATATCTTGACAATAATGAGCGACTGGCTGAGTTGTACCGACTATTTTCTCAGCACATTGTTGACATGCACCCTCGTTCATAATGTCATCGCATCATATAGTCAGGGATGAGCAGGAACCTGCATTAATAGTTTTCAACCCATGCTTCAATGAACAAACTATTCAGGAATTGCTTGAGTGGAGCCCTACCGTAATCACAAAATCAGAGTTGATAGAAGAGCTACTGCCTTACGGCTTCAAAATAGATGTGGTTATTGGCTCAATAGAGGGAAAAGAATCGGTTATGTCTTTATTATCCCATCAACAGCCTTTTAAATATCTTTCAAAAAACACCTCAGACGATGATCTATTGCAGGTCATTTATTATTTAACAGCTTCAAAATATAAAGCAGCAAATCTATTGTTAGAGCCTACAGAGGAGACATTGAATTTAATTAATCCATTCCTCAACCAGCTTGACCTGGTAATTTATGACCAAAGGGTCAAATGGATTTATAGCAGGGAATCAACTTTCAGCAAATGACTGCCGGCTGGTGCTGTGTTAAAATTTAGAAGTGACTCAATCAGGGTCACTCAAAATCAGAAACCTTTAGAATATGAGTTATTGTCAGGAGAATGTGTTTGTAAAGTGCAGGAAGAAGGTCAAACGGTAATCAGCGGACAAGAGGGGTTTTGGTTAGGTCAAAGTGTTTGACGCCTTTACAATTCTGTCTTTGCCATTAATATCCTGAATGATTTCAATGTTTTTATAACCCTCATTTTCCAGCAACTGCGCCACCTGATTCCCAAAACGCTCATTAATTTCGAAATATAACCGCCCTTCATCCCTCAGGCATCCACGGCCAGCGGAAGCAATTTTCTGATAGAAAATTAATGGGTCTTCATCGCTGACAAAAAGCGCAGTATTAGGCTCATAGTTTAGTACATTTGGCTTCATCAGCACCTTTTCACTTTCTGTGATGTAAGGTGGGTTACTCACCAAAACATCAAGCCCAATCACAGGAATTCGCTCTGTCAATATGTCGATCATCAAAAAGTCAATATCCACATTATGCCTGGTAGCATTTTGTCTGGCTATTTTTATCACCCTGGGGTCAAAATCAATAGCATAACCTTTATTCAACTTAAGCTCTTTAATCAGAGTGATGGGGATGCAGGCGCTACCTGTTCCAACGTCAAGAAACTTAATTTTCTTCTCTTTGCTGTCTTTGATAATTAAGTCAACAAGTTCCTCAGTTTCATTTCTTGGGATGAGCACGCCTTGGGCTACATTGAACTTTCGGCCATAGAACTCAGCCTCTTCCAGTATATATTGAATAGGCTCATTCTTATTTATTCTTTCAATAAAGGCCTTTAATTCTTTGCCCTGCGACTTGCTGATGTTGATAGACCTATCAGTAATGATCTCTGACTTATTGATATTAAAAAGCTCATCAATAATGATGTAAGCCAGGCTTTGTTTTTCCTGATCAGATTCATCAATAGTGATATTGTTAATCACATATTGCAATAATTTTTTCGAAGAATCGGGAATAATTTCTGACATTGTGTTTAATCAGATAGGGTTTGCTAACATTGCAAAGCTTGTTTAAAACACCAATATATGACTTTGGGCGTAAATATAGATGAATTTTATATGCAACGGGCAATTGATCTTGCCAAACTTGGTTTTGGACAGGTGAGTCCTAACCCAATGGTGGGGTGTGTGATTGTTCATGACAGAAAGATTATTGGTGAAGGCTGGCATCAGAAATATGGCGAGGCTCATGCCGAAGTAAATGCCATTAATGCTGTAAATGACAAGTCGCTTTTATCTCAAAGCACCTTATACGTCAACCTTGAGCCCTGTGCTCATTATGGTAAAACTCCTCCTTGCGCTGACCTCATTGTTGAACATAAACTCAAGGCTGTAAAAATCGCCAATGTGGACTCGAATCCATTGGTAGGTGGCAAAGGTATAGAGAAATTAAAGCATGCTGGCATAGAAGTAGAGACAGGTATTTTGGAAACTCAATCCAGGGAGTTGAACAAACGATTCTTTACATTCTTAGAAAAGAGCAGGCCGTATATCATTTTGAAATGGGCGCAAACTGCTGATGGATATATAGCACGAAAGAATTATGATTCTAAATGGATCAGTGGGGAAGAAAGCAGGAAGCTGGTGCACAAGTGGCGTGGTGAGGAGGATGCGATTATGGTGGCTACGCATACTGCCCAGTATGATAATCCGAGGTTAGATGTGAGGGATTGGTCAGGTGATAATCCTGTGAGAGTGGTAATCGATAAGAAATTAGAACTTCCAAGTACGCTTAACCTATTTGATGGCAGTATTCTCACTTTATGCTATAATCTTAAAAAAGATGAGTCCGCTGAAAATATAGAATGGATAAAAGTGGAGGAAGAGGATATGCTCAAAAACATCTTCAAAGACCTGTATCAAAGAGACATTCAATCCATCATTATTGAAGGGGGTGCGGCATTGCATAAGAATTTGATTGATGCTCATTTGTGGGATGAAGCCAGGGTTTTTATTTCAGAAACGGTTTTTGGCGGAGGTATAGATGCGGCCAGAATATCTTTACCACATCAGGAAGAAATTATTAACGAAGATAAATTGTTGGTTTACAGAAATAGGAAATAACAATCGTCACTTCGAAACTGAGTTTAGCGAAGTGAGAAGTCTCCTTTATTAATTGGGGGGCTTCTCTCCGCCAACTGGCGGATCGAAGTGACGGCAGATATAAGAAACAATGGCAGAAGAACTAATCATCAACACCTCTACAGATAAGAGAGAAAAGTACGAATCATTATTACCTCAGATAGAAGGACTCATTTCATATGAGGACGATTTGATAGCGAACTTATCCAACATAGCAGCTGCCTTGAAATTCGGGATGAATTTCTTTTGGGTGGGCTTTTATATAGTGAAAAATGATGAATTGGTACTGGGGCCATTCCAGGGACCAATTGCCTGCACAAGGATTAGAATGGGCAAGGGTGTTTGCGGAACAGCATGGGAGAAGAATGAAACTGTACTAGTGCCTAATGTTGATGAATTTCCAGGACACATTGCCTGTAGCTCAGATTCTAAATCAGAGATAGTTTTAACCGCTTCTAAAAATGGAGAAGTACAATTAATCCTTGATGTGGACAGTGATCAGCTGAATGATTTTGATGAAATAGATAAGGAATATTTAGAGCAGCTGATGAAGATAATTGAAGAGAAGTTATAGTTTTATTAGCCGCTGAGTTCACAGAGTGGAGCAGAGAAAATCCTTTGCGGAACCCTGTGGTTTATTACTTTAAAAATGATAACCCAAACTTAAACCTCCTGAATACCAAAATGTATTAATTAGGGCATTTTCCTCTGGTGATATGACATAATGAGGAGTTATCCCAAATTTTAATAAGAAACCACGTTCTGCTTCATATCTATAACCTGCGAATCCTGTCATATTAACTATTACCTGAGTTTTACGTGCAGCAATATAACTTTCATGGCCAATTAAAAAACCAGAACCTATCTCAAAAAAATGCTTCGACATACCTATTGTATATGCAATTAAAACCGGAGTATAAAAAACACGATACTTCTCGGTTTCATAGATGTTTCCAACTGTCATTGGGTATTTCGGGTTTTGTTTCCAATAACCAAATCCTACTCTTGCTATTAATTTTTCACTTAAATTCTTTTCATAATTCAAAGAGTACGGGCCGCCATTGCCTAGCAACTCAAAATAGATGGCATTCTCAGTTTGACCAAAGGCATTATTTGTGCAGAGGAATAGTAATAAGCTGATTAATCCTTTTAACCAGTACTTCATATCTCCGCCAACACAGTCCTTCCACCCTTGGTTTTGTCACCTTCTTTTACAAGAATTTTAGTGCCAACAGGAAGAAAAATATCAACTCTGGAGCCGAATTTGATGAAGCCAAATTCTTCACCATGTTCTAAGCTTTGGCCTTCATTAACATACCATTTGATCCTGCGGGCTACAGCACCAGCAATCTGACGAACCAGCACAGAAATGCCATTGTCCATCTTTACCACCATAGTAGTACGCTCGTTTTCAGTGCTTGACTTAGGATGCCATGCTACCAGATATTTGCCGGCATGGTATTTAAAAAATTCTACTACTCCTTTTACCGGAGTTCTATTAACATGGACATTAACAGGAGACATGAATATGGAGATTTGTATTCTTCTGTCTTTCAAAAACTCTTCTTCAGTAGTTTCTTCAATCACTACCACTTTACCATCAGCAGGTGCTATCACCTGGTTAGGCTGGGCATTAATCTTGAAAATAGGGTTTCTGAAAAACTGTAAAACAAGAAGGAAGATTATCGTACTCGCAACACCCGATATTTGTACTACCATACCGCCACCGTAGCTTTGATATAGTGCTATGTTGATAGTTGCCAACACAATTAGCATTACCAATAATAATAACCTGCCTTCTTTATGTATAGTCAAAATGTAATTTGATTTAGGTTTAGAATCCGCCTCTAAATTTGTAAGTTTTAGCAACTTTATCAATAGCAACGATATAAGCTGCGATTCTCATTGACACATCGTGCTCTTGTGATGTTCTGTAAACATTGTCAAAAGCATCTTTCATAATCCTGTCAGATCTCCTGTTTACACGCTCTCCAGTCCACTTATAACCTAATCTGTTTTGTACCCACTCAAAGTAAGAAACAGTAACACCACCGGCATTTGCCAAAATATCAGGGGTTACCATAATTCCTTTTTCATTGATGATGTTATCAGCTTTGGCTGAAGTAGGGCCATTAGCACCTTCAACAATTAGCTTAGCTTTTATCTGATCAGCATTTTGAGAAGTAATAACATCTTCGGTAGCTGCAGGCACAAGCACATCAACCTCAAGTGTCAATAATTCAGCATTATCAATTTTTTCAGCACCGTTAAACCCTTCAAGTGTGCCATTATTGCCATTTCTATAATCGATGGCTGCTTTTATATCAATACCGTTTTCATTATGATAAGCACCGGAAAGGTCACTCACAGCCACTACTTTCACACCTCTTTCTGCTAACAGAAGGGCGGCAAAAGAGCCTACATTACCAAATCCCTGTACAGCACAAGTGGCCTTGTAAGGATTGATTTTTAATTTTTCCATAGCTGCCAATGCAGAAACCATTACTCCACGTCCAGTGGCTTCAGTTCGTCCTAACGAACCACCAAGTACTAAAGGCTTACCAGTAACTACAGAGTTAATGGTCATACCTTGTGTTCTTGAGTACTCATCCATCAACCAGGCCATTTCCCTTGGTCCCGTTCCCATATCCGGTGCTGGAATGTCTCTGTCAGGTCCAAATATTTCAATCATTGATAAGGTATAACTTCTCATCAAACGCTCGATTTCTCCTGCAGACATCTCCCTTGGGTTGCACTTGATACCACCTTTGGCACCGCCATAAGGAATATCAACTACGGCACATTTCCAGGTCATCCAAGCGGCAAGGGCTTTTACCTCATCAAGGTTAACCCCCGGGTCAAACCGGATACCACCTTTAGATGGCCCCAGGATATTGGAGTGAATTACGCGATAACCATCAAACACTCTGATGGAGCCATCATCCATAGTGATGGGTAGCGATACGATTACTTGTTTTGCAGGAGATTTTAGTACGTTGTACACTTCATCATCCAACCCTAAAATTTGTGAAGCAATATGAAATCTTGACATCATTGCCTCGAAAGGGTTTTTCTCGTCTTTCAAAGGTGCAGGTTCAATGTAACCCATAAATACTAGTTTTTTGGTAGTTTAAATCGATTGCAAATTTATGTAATTATAAATCATAACTTCTTGAGTTATCAAAAGATTTTAAGGAAGGCTGCAATGAAAGGAGCCGCCAATAAAAGGCCATCAAACCGATCTAAAAATCCACCATGACCGGGTATTAATCTTCCGGAATCTTTTATTTCAATACTTCTCTTAAAAAGCGATTCTACAAGGTCGCCATATGTGCCACAAATTACGATAATTATACCAATTGAAAACCATTGCCACGGTGCTAATGAGTCACTAAAGTGCGATAGGGTATATGACATGCCCATGGCCAGGATAAATCCTCCCAAACTTCCTTCCCAAGATTTCTTAGGTGATACCCTTTCAAAAAGTTTTCTTCTGCCATACCTAACGCCAGCAAAATAGGCGCCAGTATCATTCGACCATAAAATGAGCAGAGACCCCAATATGAGCTCAAAAGCATATTCTTCAAGGCTGAAGGCAATGACATTTAATAATGAGAATGGAATAGCCACATAAATGATTCCTAAAAAAGTAAATGCAATACCTCTAAAGGGTTTTACTTCATTTTTTTTATATAGATAGATGAGGTAAACACAGACTACTATTGGGAAAAGTAGAAAATAGTATTTGTCATTTAAATGGCCGCTTTCAATGAAATATGACAAAGTAAAAAGACTGAACCCGCTAAATGTGCCAAAGGTTTTTAAAGGTAGCATCCCATCCAGGCCTACGAGTTTGTAAAACTCAAGCTGGGTAATCATGCAAATGGCAAGAAAAATTACAAAATACAGCCACTCGCTAAAATATAGCCCGAAGCCAATTAGCAAAGCGCCTAATATAGCGGCAATGATACGTTGTGTTAAATTACTATACTTACTTAAAATCGATGTCATTTTTTATAATCTGCAGTGCCCTAATAACATCATCGGCAGATACATGTACTTCATGAGCACCGAAGTTATTATAAGATGAGTCCTTTTTATTTATTATCACTGCGTTTATAGCAGCGTCTTCCAATACATCTTTAACTATTTCTGCTCTGTATGATTGTTCAGCGCTATACACCTTTTGCCATGCTGCCATCTTTAGAGTTTATAGTTTGATAATGTTTGCGAAAATAGAAAATTAGACCAGAAGTAATAATAGTGAATAATAAAACAGCAGGCAATTCAGGAGGGTCGCTATTTTGAATATCGTAGGCAACTATCTCTTCGCTGTAGAAATATATCATGCAAAGGGTGAATGCATTATTGACAAAATGCGCAAAAATAGGAATGAGTAAATTGCCTGACCATAGATACAAGTAGCCAAACAGCGCTCCTAAAAACATTCTTGGGAAGAAACCAAAGAACTGCATATGAATACCACTAAACAATGCTGCACTGATCCATATTGCCCAGTGCGCATTACCAATGCCTTTGGATAGCCTGTTTTGTACCAGACCCCTGAAGACAAATTCCTCTGCTATTGCGGGAAAAACAGCCATAATAAATAAGGCTACAATGAACTGAGCGTTACTGTCGAATGTGGCTAGAAAACCTGTAAGCTCTGCCGCCATTTGCTCTTTTTCCTGAGCCCATTGCTCAAAACCACTTAAGAATTCTGGCAAGTTAACGTTGGCATTCCACTCAATAATGAGGCTGTTAAAACCCATAAATGTAAAAGTGATGATGCCCGCCAGGCCAAGGCCTATTATACTTAAAGTGTTGGCAAAGAAGGCCTTTACAGGAATGTGCATTTTGGCCTTTACATATATGAGTGGCACAAGAACCATCCCTAAAGTGGAGCCAGCTTGAAGAAAATACAGCAATGTTTTGCCATCTGGGCTGGAGGCTGGGTCAGCTAAGGTATTTTGAAGCGAAGTAAGATCCTGGGAGTAAAAGGGTATTCCTATTATAAATCCAATGAGTGGACCAATGATAATAAAACCAATGAGCGCTATAAATAGAAGGACAAAAGCATTAAAAACACCCTGACTTCCACCTGGCAATTCTACCTCACTTTTAATTATGTCCATAATTTGATCTAAATTTACAGTTTATTTTAAAGGTCACTAAAGTAAGCATTATCAAAATGGTTAAAATCGGAAATATTGAGGTTGGTGAATTTCCATTATTACTGGCACCCATGGAGGATGTTAGTGACCCTCCATTCAGAGCGGTATGTAAAGAAAATGGTGCTGACTTGATGTACACGGAGTTTATCTCGGCAGAAGGGCTTATTAGAGATGCGGCTAAAAGTGTGCAGAAACTTGATATCTATGATTACGAGCGCCCTATCGGGATTCAGATTTTTGGTGATAAGATAGAGTCTATGCGCGAGGCTGCCGCTATTGCAGAGGAGGCACAGCCAGAGTTGGTAGATATTAACTATGGCTGTCCGGTTAAGAAAGTTGCATGTAAGGGAGCAGGTGCAGGTATCTTGCTTGACATCCCGAAGATGCAGAAAATGACTGAGGAGATAGTAAAGCAGGTTAAACTGCCAGTTACTGTTAAAACTCGTTTGGGTTGGGATGATAGCACCATCAGAATTGTGGAAGTGGCCAAAAGATTACAAGACGTTGGTATCCAGGCTTTGACCATACATGGGCGTACCCGCCAGCAGATGTATAAAGGAGTAGCCGATTGGACTAAAATTGCCGAGGTCAAAAACCATCCTGATATCCACATTCCAATTTTTGGTAATGGTGATATTGATAGTCCTGAGAAGGCACTTGAATATAAAAATAAGTATGAAGTTGATGGGATAATGATTGGCAGAGCAGCCATTGGTTATCCATGGATATTTAATGAAATTAAGTATTTTCTGGAAACAGGAAAGAAATTGGAAGAGCCAACCTTGAATGACCGGATAGAGGTTACTAAAAAGCATCTGGATTTTTCTGTACAGTGGAAAGGTGAGAAGCAAGGCCTTTTTGAAATGCGCAGACATTACACAAACTACTTCAGAGGATTGCCTAATTTCAAGCCTTATAGAATGAAGCTGGTTACACTAGATAGCCACGCAGAAATTGTTGAAGTACTTCAGGATATTAAGGAAAATTTTCAGGAAGTTTACGCGGCAGTTTAAGCACTGCGTTCATCTATTCTTATTGTAATTATGACCAAGCAAACTGGTGCCCTTGCCTGGGTGTTGATGGCTGTACTGTCATTGATCTGGGGGAGTTCTTTTATTTTGATAAAAAGAGGCCTTGATGTATTTAGTGCTGGTGAAGTAGGTGCCATCAGAATAATAGCAGCTTCTACATTTCTTTTACCTTTTGCAATTAAAGGACTGAAAAATGTCCAAAGGAAAGATTGGGTACTGTTACTCTGTGTAGGGCTTTTTGGAAGCTTTATACCGGCCTTTTTATTCGCCAAAGCCCAAACTCAAATACCGAGCTCAGTAGCCGGGATTCTTAACGCTTTAACACCACTTTTCACCATGATTATCGGTGCGGTGTTTTACAGTCAGAAGTTTACAGCCAAAACAGTGCTGGGCTTGATTATTGGATTTGGAGGAACTGTAGTGCTGATACTTGCAGGCACCGGAGGAGACCTGAGTGCTTTGAATTATTATGCACTTTTGGTGGTATTGGCTACTATTTTTTATGGCGCTAATTTGAATTTGATCAAGTTTAAAATTCCTGATTTACGAGCTAGGACCATAACCAGCATTTCTTTAATGCTGGTAGGACCATTGGCAATAGCCTATTTGTTTATAATGACCCCTTTTGTTGATAAGCTTGCTTCTGAAGAGGGAGCATATTTCTCATTAGGTGCTATTGTTTTATTGGGTGTAATGGGAACTGCGATTGCCCTTATCCTTTTCAACCAATTGGTAAAAATAACGACTCCAATTTTTACCAGCTCTGTTACTTACTTAATACCCATAGTGGCAGTAATCTGGGGGATTTTAGATGGAGAAGAACTTTTCCTTGGCCACTACCTGGGCATGGCGGCTATTATCTTTGGAGTTTATCTGGCCAATAGGAAGAAGAAACCTATTCAACCGGCCCAAGTTCCGAAATAGGATAATCATAAATTTAGGAGACAATCTTTTCCTTGCTGAAAATCTTCTCTGTGTCACTCTGCTAGCTCCGCGGTTTTAATTTACCACAGAGTTCACGGAGAAACACAGAGGAGTTGAATATACAATAGTCAATTTTATTACTAATCTTCTTTAGAAATTACCTCTGTTCAGCTGAATCTTTCCAACGCCAGCATCATAAGCGTCTTCGTATTTTTTGGCCAGCTCGTCTTCACCATTTCTGTAAAGTGTTCTCTGAAGTTCAGCAAGTATTACAAGGTTTACCTGAATCTCATACCCCATGCTGCCATTTCCAGACTTTATAAGGTATTCAAGCATTTCCACTGAACGATCACCCAGGGTCTGCGCAACTTCCTTGGCTTTATCACCGGCATCAACCATATATAGTAGTGCTACAGTTCTGGCGGTCGTATAGTCATAATTGATAGAAGTGTCTGGCATTCTCTCCAAGCTAAATAGTAAAGCCTTTCTGGCTCTTTCCTTATCACCTTCATCTATCAACGCCTGAGCTAAAGTGTTAAAACTGCTTCTGTGATTAAGAACAAAGTTCCTGTAATCTTCAGAGTAGTACACATTAGGATTATCCAACTCACGATAGAAGAAATTGTTCATCATATTATCATACATGATATCAGTATCCACAAAATCCTCTTCAGGATTTGGGTTTTTGATAGGTAATATTCTAAAGGCATTACCCTCCTGAATAGCATACTGGCTAAGATCAAAATTGATCTGCTGCATGGATGTGTTGTTGAGATAAATTGGTCTTTCCCAATTTGCAGTGGCAATATTATCCAATATGGCCAAATCTTTCTTCTCTATACCGCCTTTGCCTTTTTTAAGACTGAAAACCATATTATCAACTAACAGACTGTCCATTCCATCGGGAATAATACCAAGGCTTCTTACATGCTCTTTATCTACTTTAATTGAAAAAGTTTTACTTGGAACGACATTACTATTTGGGTATAACTTAAGTCGCTTATCATTATTCTTAAGCAAATTCAGAAATTGATTAACGTCTAAAACTTTAACTCCTAAATCTTCGAAGTACAGATAATCATTAAGGCCGCCCTGTTTGTAATTGTCCAGTGTCAAAGTAAATGGGAATGGCTCTGATTCATATACCTGACGCATCATTTGGCCAATGTACCAATCAGTATTATAATAACTTAAAACAGTGACTCTTGCGTCAGTTTTAAAACCTTCTACATCTTGTGCATACCAAAGTGGAAAAGTGTCATTATCTCCACCAGTATATAAAATTGCATTTGGTGCTAAAGAAGCAAGGAAGTTTTTAGCGGAATCAACAGAGAAAAACCTATTACTTCTGTTATGATCGTCCCAACCCTGTTGAGCCATAATGGCCGGTGCAATTAAGCAGATGACTGTAGCTATAATTGCCCCCATTTTTTTGGAGCCAAACCTGCCAATTAATTCTCCTAAGCCCAATACTGCAAACCCTATCCAGATGGCAAATGCATAATAAGAACCCACATAGATATAATCCCTTTCCCGTGGCTCAATAGGAGGTGAATTCAGGTATAGAATTAGTGCTAATCCTGTCAAGAAAAACAACATGGCAACTACTGCAAATTCCCTTTTACTTTTAGAGTATTGAAAGAACATACCTACAATACCTAATATCAGTGGGATCATAAAGAAGTTATTCCTTCCAGGATTGTTTGCCAGTTTGGATGGTACTTTTTCCATGGCGCCTAATGGACTCAGCCAGTCAGCATCCTGAATATCACTTTCCCGGCCTGCAAAATTCCACAGGAAGTAACGCATGTACATCCACCCCATCTGGTGTTTAAACATGAACATGATATTGTCACCAAAACTAGGTTTTTCACCATCTCGAAGTCCTGTCACTTCCTTATAACGCTGGACGTGCTGAGGGGCATTGCTGTACATTCTAGGCAGTATAGTAGTTTGGGATGGATCGTAGACATAGCTTCTTGATCTTTCCTGAATTTCGTATTCATCTTTTCCTTTCACATAAGAAGCTGCACCTTCTTTAACATCAACAGGTTGAGCAGTGAAGTACTGTCCATGTAGTAGCGGCCTACTTCCATACTGCTCCCTTTTAAGGTACTTCACAAAAGACATCACATCAGAAGGGGCGTTTTCGTTAATAGGTGTATTGTAATTAGATCTGATTACAACTAGGGCATAAGAGGAATAGCCAATCAGGATAAAAGCTAAACCTGTAAGGCAGGTATTAAGAATAACTTTCTCTTTTTTGATGGAGTAGATAATTCCCCAGATCAAAGCTCCTATGATTAGAGAACCAATGAAAATAGCGCCCGAACCAAATGGCAAACCTAGGCTGTTTACAAAATAGATTTCAAAACTTCCGGCCAATGATGGTAAGCCCGGAATGATAATGTTATTGATTAATATTACAATGAATCCACTAACGGCCATTGCAGCTACAATGCCCCATGTGGTTGGTTCTTTATACTTTTTGAAATAATAGATAAGGCCTAATGCAGGTATGGTTACAAGGTTCAAAAGGTGAACACCAATTGAAAGTCCCATCATATAGGCAATAAGAATCAACCAACGGTTGGCCCTGCTTTCATCTTCCATCAATTCCCATTTCAAAATGGCCCAAACCACAAATGCCGTAAAGAATGATGACAATGCATAAACTTCAGCTTCTACAGCAGAAAACCAAAATGAGTCTGAGAAAGTATAGGCCAATGCTCCAACAGCCGAAGCGCCTAATATCATAATAGTTTGACCAAGGTCCATTTCTTCAACATTACCAACTTTCAAAAGCTTTCTGGAAAGCATTGAAATGGTCCAGAAAAGGAACAGAATGGTAAAGGCACTTGAAAGTACACTGATCATATTGATCCAGTAAGCTACCTGAGTAACATCTCCAAATGCGAAGAATGAAAATATACGTCCTAATAAAAGAAAGAAAGGTGCACCTGGAGGGTGTGGCACCATCAATTTATATGAAACGGCAATAAATTCACCACAGTCCCAGTAGCTGGCTGTCTCCTCAGCGGTAATCAGATAAACCAATGCGCTTATGCCAAATACTATCCAGCCTCCTATATTATTGATTTTATTAAAATTCATTCAATCGATTTTTTAAATTTTAAATGGCGAAATTAACGAACTATCAACAATTAACCATACTTAGCTTTACTAACGGAAGATGCTGAGCATTATTTATATATCATGGCATAGAAACCCAGCCATAAAAGAAAGAATAAAACATAGGAGCTAAAAACAATGGCGTAGGCAATATTTTTCTTTTTTTGAGCTACAGTATGTATTCCATAGACCAGTATAAACCAATAGGCAACTTCAAAAATATTTAGCGCTTTTAATGGATAAAAAGCCCTGGCAGGTAATGTTTCAGTATCAAAAAAGTTAATTAGTGAGAATGGATAAAAAGCCCGAATGTCAAAAATGTTATAATCTCCAAAAACGAATAAAAACCAGCATATTTTTAGAAACTCAGGGATGAGGAATATGGCTTCAGAAATCATGACCACCTTCCAGGTTTGGGCATAGGTAATTCTATAACCAAACATAAAGCAGCCCATCCAGATGGTGAAACTAATAATGGTGAATTTGAAGAGGTAAACAACGGGTATGGTAAGGTACTGCAAGGCGTTTATAGCATGAAACATGCCCATTTCCCCCCTTTGATCAAGTATTTCAAAAGCGGTAGTCTCATTTTCGACAAATGTTTTCTTCACCACCAACAATGTTAAGGTGGCAAGGCAAAGCATTAAAAAAAATGCCCAGGTATTGGTGTCATAAATACCTTTATCTTTGACTTCTTGATTCATGGCTGAAAATTAGACAATTAACCTATAACTTTAGGTGCCATTTACGTTAGTAAGATGCCGGTTACCTGATTATGGAATGAAATTTGAAATTCAATAGCTGAAATGAATTTCTGTGTAGTATGAGAAAATTGTTAATCACAAGTATTGTAATCCTAAGTGCCTTTAAAGCAAGTGCTGTTGAGCTAGATAGTATCAATAAGAGCGAGCAGATTATTCTAATTGCAGATATGCAGTTGCAGATTGATATCAATCAGGCCATGAATGATATGTACAATTTCAAATTCAAGAAGGCCGAGCAAGAATTTAAATACTTCAAAAAGAAATATGGCTGGCACCCCCTGCCTTATTTTTTATTAGGCCTTAGCGAGTGGTGGAAGATTATGCCTAACGTGAGCAACAAGGCACATGATGATAAATTCCTGGCTTATATGGATACCGTTATCCTAATATCGGAGCGGCTGCGTGAAATACCTAAGCATGAAGTGGAGGCCTCCTTCTTTTTAGCAGCGGCTTATGGTTTTATTGGCAGGCTGCACTCCAGCGAGGAAAGGAAAAATTGGACTAAGTCGGCATTTGCTGGTAAGAATGCTTTAAACTATATGCAAGAGAGCCAGGGGTATCATGATCTAAGTCCGGAACTGCTATTTGGTGATGCACTTTATAATTATTTCAGAGTTTGGGTTCCTGAAAATTATCCATTATTAAAGCCACTTTTGACCTTTTTTCCTAAAGGCGACAAAGAGTTAGGAATAAAGCAGTTAAAGGAGGTGTCTTACAATGCCTTTTATACCCGTACCGAAGCCATGGTTTTCTTGATGCGTATTCTTGGAGGTTTGGAAAATGACAAACCACGTGCTTTGCAGATCAGTGAATATCTTCATGAAACATATCCTGACAACCCTTATTTTCATAGATATTATGCCCGATTATTGTATACTTCGGGAAGGTTTAGCAGTACCAAACCGGTGGCAGAAAGTATATTGACCAAAATTGATAGTGGTATGTTAGGCTATGAAGGTACAAGTGGAAGGTATGCAGCATTTTTTCTTGGGCAAATAGCTGAGACCTCTAAGGAATACGAGAAGGCAAAAGTTTATTATAAAAGAGCCATAGAGTTTAGCGAGGATATAGAGGCTACCGATACGGGGTATTATCACTACTCTTTACTGTCCTTAGGCGATATTTACAGGAATGAAGGCAATGAAAAGCAGGCCAAAGAGTATTATAAAAAAGTTAAGAAAACCGCTAAGCGCAAGGACAAAGTCCATGAGCTGGCAAGGGAACATATGAAGGATTTTTAGATGGAATTAAGAGACTTCATAGTAACTCCAATTTGGCTTTTTATAATCTATGGGGTAGCCTATTGGGTCAGACCAAGATTTACTGATGAAAATACAAGAAGGTATTTTATTCCTGCATTAACAGTAAGAATCATTGGGGCTTTGGCAGTTGGGTTTATTTATCAGTTTTATTATGGCGGGGGGGATACTTTTACATATCACACCCGTGGAAGCGCTGTGATATGGCAGGCATTTATGGACAACCCTACTAATGGTTTTAAATTACTGTTTGCAGGAAAGGAATTGAAGCCTGAGTTATATCCTTATACTAAACAGATGTGGTTTTATGGTGATTTGTCATCTTATTTCGTAGTGAGAGTGGCAGCTATTTTTGACTTAATTACATTTAGAACCTATTCAGCCACCGCCACAATGTTTGCTTGCATAAGTTTTAGTGGAGCTTGGGCGATGTATACGGTTTTTTATCAAAGATTTAAAAACTTAAATAAACAACTGGCATATTCAATTTTATTTGTGCCATCTGTATTTTTTTGGGGTTCTGGTATCTTAAAAGATACGCTCACGTTAGCGGCACTTGGTTGGAGTACATATACCTTTGATCAAATCTTTAATAAGAGAAAATTTAATATGTTTTATTTATTCATCTTTCTGCTCTTCTTGTGGACATTATTTTCTATTAAAAAATACATTTTGCTATGTTTTGCCCCAGCACTGATTATGTGGTTATATGTAAGTAATTTGACTTCTATTAAAAATACAGTTTTAAAAGTTTTAATTGCCCCATTAATTTCAATTATAGCTATCCTATTTGCATATCTAGCTATAGATAAAGTTGGAGAAAATGATCCAAGGTATGCTATAGAAAATCTTGCAGAGACAGTTCAAATTACCGCCTACGATATAAGATATGGCTGGGGCGCTAGATATGGGGAGGGATCGGGGTATACATTAGGAGAATTAGATGGAACATTTTACAGTATGTTAAAATTAATGCCAGATGCCATTAATGTATCCTTATTCCGCCCTTATTTATGGGAAGTGAGTAATCCATTGATGCTATTAGCGGCCTTGGAATCCTTAGCAGTATTAATTTTGACAATAATTGTTCTGATTAGAACACGTGTAGTGGGTGTATTTAAGCCGATGCCAATTCCAATAGTAATTTTTTGTCTTGTCTTTTCGATAGTTTTTGCATTTGCTGTTGGTGTATCAACCTTTAATTTTGGAACTTTGATGAGGTATAAAATACCTTTAATGCCTTATTTTCTGAGTGCGTTAATCTTGCTGTATTACAACTCAAATAGAGAGAGAAAATTCGATTTGTTAGAAGAAACTGAGTAACTATTTATCACTTTTCCTCTGCCGGCCTTACCCATTAAAGATCTGGTATTTAGATTCTTTATGAGATTACTTAATTTTTCATCCCATTCCTGAATTGCTGAACACAAATATCCATTAACTTCATTTTGAATTATTTGATTGTTAACACCTATCGGTGAAGCAAGGACCGGTTTTTCTAGCGCCATGTACTGTAACAATTTAAAGCCACATTTTCCTTGGCTCCAACTGTCATCTGATAATGGCATAATACCAATATCAATTTTCATTAAATCCTTAATTTCTGTTTCCTTATCCCAAGGTGCAAATTGAAATGACTTAAGATTATATTCAGGATTTTTATTTGCAATTACAAGAAAAGTAATATTAAATTCTTTTTCCAGCTTCTCAATAATCGGAATTATTAAATCAAGGTAGTGCAAAGTGGAATGAGTACCTGTCCATCCTATTACGGTTGCACTATCATCTTTGTTTAATTCAAATAAAGTAGGATTATGCAAATTTTCTGTATCAATCGTTGTCGGGTTAATTACAACATTGTTATTGAAATTAAGAGCATAATTCGCAAGAAATTGATTGCCTACACTTACCCTATAACTCCACTTACATATCTTGCTAACCTTACTTTTCCATTTAAGCTTTGTTAGCAAAGTACCCTTTTCAACAGGGTCAGGCATCCAAATAGCATCATCAAAATCATATATTACTTTCTTCCTAAATATTTTAGTGATTATCCATTCAAATATTGGTGGACCAATTGGGCTTACTTCTCTGTGAATAAATACAATATCATAAAATGGGACGCTAAAAAGTGACAATATTCTTTTCAAAAAACCCTGTAGAAGAAACAAACTGACTATTAACAAGTTACCTTTATAAAAGTATTGCCATCCAAGTTGCGATAAAAAGGGTTTTAACTGATATTTACAGCCTGCTTTTGAAAGTATAGCCAAATACTGCTCAAAGCGAAAACGCTGAGATGGTGCACTATTATATGGGTATGGAGTTAAAAAGAGAATTTTTTTTATTGACATTTAAATCTCAGCGGAGTTGAACAACAAAATAGACATAATAATTGGTGGATTTCAAAAGTGTGCAACAACTTCTTTTCAGAATTATTTAGGACATCATTCGAAAATAATTACTCATCCTCAGATTGAAATGACATACTTCTATAATAATGAGGAATATAGTAAAGGGTGGGATAATGTAAGAGCAGACTATTTTGATCAAAATGAGAATGCTTTCTATCTAGCAAAGCATGCAGCACTATTAAGATCAGAAACTGCTATCCAAAGATTATATTATCATAACCCTAATGTTAAGGTAATACTGATACTTAGAAACCCAATAGAACGGGCTTGGTCTTCTTTCCTTATGGAATTGCGTAATAAGGAAACTCCTGAGAATTTCGAAACCACAGTTAACAAGCTTAAAATACCTGGAAAAATTGACATTGATGATTGGAGGCAGAATGTATATATAGGCAATAGTATTTACCCAAAATATATTAATTCTCTTTTCAAGGTAATTCCTGAGGAAAACGTTAAACTTTTAGTTTTAGAAGAGTTTGAAAACGATAGAATGACTGTTCTGAAGGAGTTATTTATGTGGCTAGGGCTTGATAATGAATTGAATCAAGAGGTTGTAGAGAATAGGCATAATCAACTTAAAAGCGTAAGAAATGAGTGGTTGAATAAACCTATAACCTGGATCCTTAAGGAAGGAAGCATACAAAAGAAAACCCTTCAAAAAGTGTTGAGCCCAAAAGTTCGGAATCAATTAGGTGCAAAACTTAGAAATGTTAATACAAAAAAAGTAGAAAGACCAGAACTAAAGCAACACTTATATGAAAGGCTGCAATGGTTTTTTGAACCAATAATTTCTGAAACCGAGCAGATATTAAAAAGGGAAATCGCATCATGGAAATAATTTGTGTGATTTGAAATTCCTGAAATATTTACCACTTAATCAGGTTCTGAAAAAAAATTCATATTCTCAGAATACGGCATTAATACTTCTTTCAAAAGTACTGATAACTTTATTGGTCTTTATAACAACGCCAATAATTGCTAGATTTTACAGCCCAGAGGAATATGGCACCTATGCATTGATAAACTCAATTGTAATTATTTTTAGTATAGTAAGTACATGGTCTTTGAGCTCAGAAATTGTTGTAGCACAATCCTCAGATCTTAGGCGGCTGCTCTCCTTTATTATTCAGATTAGTGTAATTGGGTCAATATTTTTGACTATCATTTTGTATGCTGTAAGAGGAGTCATTTATAATGTCCTCGACATACATCTTCCAGATTACTACCTAATATTTGTCCCTGTTTTTGTCCTTATCGTCATCTTGTCAGAGAGTTATTCATTTCTGAACATCAGGGATAAGCTATTTAAAAAGAACATTGTAGTTAACACTAGCGAAGTTATAAGTAACAAGATTACTAGTTTGGTATTAGGCTTTTTAGGACTTACTCAATTTGGCTTGATTATCGGTGATTTTATTGGGAAGATAAATAATCTCCTTGTTCAGTTTTTTGGAATAGGAAATTTAGGAAAACAAAAATTCCCTTTAATTAATCTATTCAATACAAGAAACCTATTTATACAAGGAAAAAAGTATAGTGCCTATCTAAAGTATCAGATGCCCACCATTTTGACTAGAAGAATTTCTAAACAGTTTATTATCTGGCTTCTGGCAATTGTTTTTTCTAAGGAAGAATTAGGTCATTACACAATGGCCATTAGTCTACTGACTATTCCACTTAACCTTTTTTCTAATTCTTTCCAACCAATTATCACCCGAAAGTTTTCGGACATTAAAACCTCTCCTGATAGGTTAAGGATATTTAACCATTCTGTAGCCCTTATTTCTATTATATCCGTAACTATGTATTTGGGGATATTTGTTTTATCTGAATGGGTAGTATCTATTTACCTCGGAAAGGATTGGAATGGCGCAATTAAATTTATCAAATTACTAAGTATTCTGTTCGCTGCAACATTATTGAGTAATTCAATTTCTGGAGCATATATTATTTTTAAGCAGCAAAAATTAAATTTTCTAATAAAGATTGTTTTTTCAATTTTATTATTTGTCGCGCTGATTCTAGCACTTAATCTCAACATGAGTTTAGTAATGATTATTTCCATATATGTTACGATAAGTGTAGCGGAAGAATTAATAAGATTAGTAATATTGCGAAGAAAGTTGCAAAATATAAATGAGTGAAGTTTCTAAATTTTACGATAAGTTTTCTGAAAAACAGGCCAAGTCAGGTATACATAAAAGGCATCTTTTAATTTTAGAGTGGCTGAAAAAATTTGGGTTACAAAAGACTCATAGCATATTAGAAATAGGTTGTGGAGTTGGTACTGTTACATCACTTATAGCAGATTATGCAGCTCGTGGGAAGATTGTGGCTAATGATATTAGTGAATTGAATATTGAAAAATGCAAAAGTGCTTTAAAGAATTATACTAATATCTCTTATCTCCTTGGGGATATTAGCGAACAAAAACTAACAGAAAAATTTGATGTTATTGTTCTCCCAGATGTACTTGAGCATATCCCAAAAGAGGCTCATATGAATTTGTTTAAAGCACTTCACAGGGTACTTCATGACAATGGCTTTATTGCAATTCATATACCTTGTCCGTACTATCTGCAATGGGTAATTGAAAATCGACCAGAGGAATTACAAATAATTGATCAACCGTTACACTCTGATTTTCTTGGCAATATTTTCTATCAAAATGGATTTTATGTAGTTCACATGCAGTCTTATTCTATTTGGAATGATAAACCGGACTATCAAATTATAAAGCTATGTAAGTCTTCACTATTGAGTAGTTTCAATCCTCTTCCAAAAGAAAACAATTCTTTTTTAACGAAAGTGATTAAACGAGTAAAGAGAACAATAGGAGTTAATATCTACAACTTGCCGCAATAATGTGTGGAATTGCCGGAGGCATATCATACTCAGGTCAATTTTTTCCTTCCAAAGATAAAATTGAATCCTTCGCTAGAGTTCTTCAATTCAGAGGTCCTGATTATAATGATTGTTGGCAGAAAATAATTGGCAACGCATATATTTCCCTTAGCCATTATAGGTTAAGTATAATAGACTTATCAGATACAGGCCATCAACCAATGAGCACTGATGCGGGTAAATCTTCAATAGTGTTTAATGGTGAAATATATAACTATCGCGAGTTAAGAAAGCAGCTGGAAAATGCTGGCCAACTTTTTAAAAGCACTTCTGATACCGAGGTTATTTTAAAAGGTTATGAAACGTGGGGCCTCAAAAATTTACTTAGCAGGCTAGATGGGATGTTTGCCTTTGTCCTTTATGACAAGGACAAAGACATGTTAATTCTAACAAGAGATAGGTTTGGTAAAAAACCCCTCTATTATCATTTTGATTCCTTGAAAAAACAACTTGCATTTAGTTCAGATATAAGATCGTTTAAATATCTGCCAATAAACCGAACAATAAATCATCATGCTTTAGGCTATTTTTTTGGTGAATTATCTACTCCAAGAATAGACACTATTTGGAATGAAGTAAAGAAAGTCCCTGAAGCACATTACATAACCTATGATGGGGTTAAACTTGGTATAAATGAATACTGGCAATTACAATATAGTAACGAGCTACGTTCAATTACAAGAAATGAAATTATTGAAAAAGTAGATTGTATACTTAATAAAGCTGTTACAAAGAGACTTGTTTCAGATGTAGAGGTTTCTGCATTATTAAGTGGAGGCGTTGACTCTTCTTTGGTAGTAGCGATGATGGCTAGCAACAGCGCCCAAAAAATCAGCACTTATTCTGTTGGGTTTGAAGAAAGTGACTTCAGCGAATTGAAGTATTCTAAAATGGTCGCTGAGAGATATAATACAAATCACACCGAAATAATTTTAAAGCCTAATGATCTCACTATAATTGATCAATTGATATCTGAATTTGGCGAACCTTTTGCGGATAGCTCCATGCTACCTACTTACATGATATCGAAAAGTATCTCCCAACACCATAAAGTAGCACTAAGTGGGGATGGTGGGGATGAAATTTTTGCGGGATATTATGAATACTATCTCGTTCATAAACTTAGCCAGCTGGGTAATTTGCGACACGTTTACCCAATAGCCAAAATACTCTCCTCTTTACTTAAGACTTACAAATTTCAACTATTTGAAAAATTAATTGGATTGTCTAGAAAGCCAACTTTTAGTTTGTTAAATAGAGGGTATGCTTTTGATAATTCTGAGTTAATTAATATTTTTCCAGAGCTTGATGATATTAATTCTGCTGTTGACAATGAACACAGAAATGTTTTTGAACAGTTTTCTAAAGCCTCACAAAATACATTTAAAGCAATTTTATCATCCAGTCTTCATACTAGGCTTGTAAATGATTATTTGACAAAAGTGGACAGGTCATCAATGTACGCATCACTAGAAGTTAGATCGCCTTTATTGGATAAAGATCTTGCAGAATTTGTAGCTAAATTGCCACAGAATCAAATAATGTTCAAAAACGAGCCAAAATCTATTTTGAAAGAGGTAGCCGAAAAGTATTTACCGACTGATCTTTTATATCGTAGAAAAATGGGATTTGCAATTCCATTAGAACAATGGCTTAAAAATGATCTTAAAGATAATGTTTGGGAAGTAATAATGGGAGGAAAGCAGACCATGGTAGCAATGAATTATGATCATGTTGAAAAATTGATTCATAGTTTTATGAATGGGGATAAAGTTGATGTTAGAAAAGTGTGGACACTTTATACATTCCATAGGTGGTGTCAATTATCTTAAAATTAAACTGATAACTAGGAAGCAGATTAATTTATGCAAATGAATGCCCATAAAGTACTTTTTCTTGCTGACCCTCATTCAATTCATGATGTAAAATGGATAAAAGGGGTAATGGAACATCATGTAGCAGCTTTCATAGTAAGAAGGTCGATTCATATAACTAATGGGGATTTAGTAAATGTAACTGATTGTGGAAATATAAGCGATTTTTCAATATTTAGACCCTTGCATACATTATATTCAATGCTCAAATTGAAGAATATCATAAAAAAGAATAATATAGATATACTTCATATTATGTATGCAGAGCCCAATGCTCTTTGGTCCTTAGTTGCATATTTTACGCAAATCAAAATTGTTATTTCTTGTAGGGGCACAGATATACTAAAAGCAATACCAGAATTTTTCAACAATAGGAAAATCCATAGAGCATATATTTCATTTCTTTACAAAAAGGCATTTGCTAAGGCTCAAGCAATAACAGGAACTTCAATTTCGCAACTCCAAAGTATTGAGAGGTTATTCGGCAAGGTTAATTCATATTTAATTAGAACAGGAATCGATATAAAGAGTGTTGATTGCACTAATAATGACAATTTGCCAACTAAGCTTAAAAATAAGCAGTATGTGTTTTTCCCACGCAATATGAAGCCACTTTACAATCATGAATTTGCTATTGAGGCTATTAACCTTTTAAATCAAAATGTATTAAATGAGTATAGCTTTGTTTTTATCGATTCAAACTCTAACGACCAAGCCTATGTTCAATTGATTGAGAAGAAAATGCAATGCAGCAAAGCTAGTTACACTTTTTTACCGAGACTAAATGCACGACAGTTATATGCAGTTTATAAAAAATCTAGTTTAGTAGTAATGACACCAATCTCTGATGGT
The DNA here is from genome assembly GCF_040218215.1 of Fulvivirga sp. NCBI lineage: Bacteria > Pseudomonadati > Bacteroidota > Cytophagia > Cytophagales > Fulvivirgaceae > Fulvivirga > Fulvivirga sp. Next base: position 427,343 of record NZ_JAVJQL010000028.1, on the reverse strand, counting down.
AGTCCTGTTTCAGCTATGGAGGCAATGGCATTTGAAAAACCATTAATATTAGGGCCATTGGAATATGATGAAGATATTTTTAGTAAAATTGAAAAATTACAATCGTGGGATGCCAATCAATTAGCTGAAGCTATGACCAGATGTTTGAACAACGATTATACACTAAAACTGGAGAATAGGAGGATTATAGAAAAAAAAGCAAACCGTAAAAGGGAAATGAGTAGGGTTATGGAGGTTTATAATGCATTGTCTAATGACGGAATACTTTAAAGACAAAAGAATATTAATTCTATCTCCGGAATCTTGGGGAATAAATTTTGTCTCTAAACATCATTATGCTTCGCTTTTAGCTAAAATGGGTAATGAAACCTACTTTCTAAACCCTCCTGGAGGGGCTAAAAATGTTGAAGTAAATAAAATTAAGGCTAATCTTTATTCAGTCAACTACCCGGGTTTTTTCAGGGGAGTTGGTCGTCTTCCTCGAAAAATCAAAGATAAACTACATGGTATAACTGCTCGAAAAATTTTAAAAAAAATAGGAAGTCCTGATATTGTTTGGAGTTTTGACCCCTATATATTTCAAAATCTATCTTTGTTTGGAAATAAAACTATTAAGATTTATCATCCAGTAGATGTTCATTACACAAATCTAGAATACGAAGTAGCTGAAAATGCGGATATAATTTTTACTAGCGCTGACCAAATTCTTAAGAAGTTTGAACATTTAGATAAACCCAAATATAAAATCAATCATGGACTGGCTGATTTTTTTCTCAACTCAATAGATTCAATGTCCTCTCTTCAAGGTTTGGGAAGACAGAAAGTAGGATATGTTGGAAACCTCAACTATTCTCACATGAATTATCCCACCTTACTACAAGTGGTTAGAAATCATCCAGAGCTTGATTTCTATTTTATAGGGCCATATGAAGCTGGCTCAAACCTTGGTAACGATCGTATTTACAAAGAAGAAATAAATGAACTGCAGTCATTCGACAACGCCTTTTTATTAGGGCAAAAGCCTGCCAGCAGTTTGCCGGCCTTGATAAACCAAATGGACATGTTTTTAATGTGTTATAAAGTAGGTGATAATATTGCCAACATGGCTAATCCCCACAAACTTCTTGAATATCTGAGCACTGGTAAAGTTGTAGTAACTCATTATATCGATGAATATAGTAATCGTAACGAGCTAATTGAAGTCACTTATACGAATGAAGAATTTTTAGCAAGATTTGACGAGGTGGTAAACAACATTGAAAAATACAATAGTGAAGATAGACAAGAAGCAAGACGTGAATTTGCCCGATCAAATGCCTATCCTAATCAGCTCAAAAGAATAGCACAACGGATTACTGGTCATTTTTATCATAATTAATCTTAGATAATTGAATTCAGATAGAATTTTAAGGTATTTTTCGAAAAGATTTAATCGAATTGTTCGAAGAAAGGTTGGTGAAAAATATTATCAAATACCTATAATATATGGAGCGAGCGTTCCAAGTAGCAATAAACATGAACCATGGTTCTATGATTTAATTTCTTATTTAATTAATTCTAAGTCTTCCTTTACATTTTTTGATGTCGGAGTTAACTTGGGCCAAACCTTGTTAAAAGTAAAATCTATAAATAGCAGTTGTTCGTATTTTGGTTTTGAACCAAATTCATTTTGTAATTTTTACGTTAATAAATTGGTGAGACTCAATGGCTTAAAGAATAGCAAGGTTTTTCCGTTTGGGCTTTCTGCTAAAATGGGAATTGAATACTTACATTTTTTTAATGATTCAGATGCAGACAATGAAGCATCTATTATAAAACAGTTTAGAGATAATTTCAAAAGGGAAACTGTTCTTCCTGTTCCTACATTCACACTTGACTATTTTTGTGATACCAATGAAATTTCGAAAATTGATTTTTTGAAAATTGATGTTGAAGGTGCTGAACTTGAAGTAATAAAGGGGGGGATCAGTGCTATTCGGAGGTTTGACCCAATTATTATTGTTGAGGTACTCCCTGCGTATAATAGTGATAATATGTATCGAGTGAGAAGGCAAGGTGAGTTGCTTAGTATTATAATAGAATTGGGGTACAATATTTTTCAGGTAATTAAAGAGTCAAGTCAGCTTAAAGGAATTAAGAAAGTGAGTAAATTTAAGATAGATAGGCAATTACATGAGTGTGATTATGTTCTTGTGAAAAATGACCAACATTTACCTGAACAGCTTATATTAATAGATTAAAGATCATAGTTCCTAAAATACGACCTGTTTATATAAAATTGTATTTGGTCTGTAGTGTCTTCTCCTATTCCAATTCTTGGATAAAGCATATAGGAGTGATTAGTTTTTTTTATCTTGAAATGGTCCGGATTGGTACTGAAAATATATTTATACCCAAAAGTTGAAATCTCCTCAAGAACTTTACTATTGTAGTGCCCTTTTTTGCCAAAAGGAATTGCAAAATACTCAACTTTATTAAGCCCAAGCTCATTCACTAATAATGAATCGATGGCTTTTATTTGATTTTTCAATGTTTCATCATCACATTGTGATAATACAAAATGATCACTTGAATGGTTTCCGATCAAAACCCCTTCTTCTTTTAATCTTTTTAGTTGATCCAACCCCATGTAAACGCGCTGCTGAGTATCAGAATTATCTATTTTATAATTTGTTAAAAATTCATTTGTAAAATTCCCCCCACTCATGATATCTGATATTGTACTGTTTTTAGGAGTAGAAACTCCTGCCAGCTTTCTCAATTTATTCTCATAACTTTTATCATTCATAATTATATTGGAAACCCAAACCTGATTATTGACGAGTGCCGAAAGATTTACAAAAACAGAATAAGGTATTTTTCTTTCATTTAGAATTGGTCTGGCAATGCTAAAAACAGATTCAAAACCATCATCAAACGTGAGAGAGGCGTAGCTTTTATTACTGGATAAATCATTATCATTCACAAGTTGTTGAAGCGGAATAATTTCAAATTGACTTTTTAAAAATTCAATTTGCTCAAAAAACCGCTCAGGGGTAGTAGAGTATTGATTTGCATGATGTATTGAGTTCTCATTGCTTATATCGTGATAGACAAAGATGAATCTTCTGTTTTTAAATAAACCAGACATGGCTTTTGCACTTACTAGCCTTTTTAAATATTGCTTTACCATTAATGATTAAAGGTGATTACAATTGGAAAAACATTGAAATATACAAAAGCCATTTGGTATATAGTCGTGACAATTGACAATTTTCGGATATCTTCGTTGGGCTGAAGGCTCAACAATAAGTATAGTATTGTGTCAAAAATAGATTTCGTAGTAGTTGGTGCACAAAAGGCTGGCACGACATCGTTGTATAAAATTTTAAGAAAGCATCAGGATATATATCTTCCTGAAGAGAAAGAGTTTCATTTCTTTGATAAAAATCCTTACCCGCAAACATCTCAGATTGTCAGTTATTTTGAACGATTTTCTGAAGCTAAAAAGCAGTCTATTAAAGGTGAAATTACACCGGACTATCTTTTTTATGGCTATGTACCAGAAAATATAAAAAAATTTTTAGGAGATGACATTAAAATTATAGCCATTCTTAGAAACCCTGCCAAGAGAGCATATTCTCAGTTTAATTTTCATAGAATGAAAGGCGTGGAAAGGACGACTGATTTCATGGAAATTATTAAAGAGGAACAAATAAATAATAATGTTCTTCAATACGATAAGTGGTATTCTCCTCCATACTATTTATCTCGTGGGATGTATTATAACCAGGTAAGTAGATTTATAAATTGTTTTGGGAAGGAAAAGGTACATGTTATAATATTTGAAAAGCTTTTTGGAGAGAACTACAATGAAGAATTGGAAAAATTATTGAACTTTATTGGGGTAAATACTGAATTCAAGCAGGAGACTATGCATGAGCACCCTACTAAACTAAATAAAAGTGATACTTTGTTTACATTGCTAAGAATGGGGAGATGGGTAAAAAATGTAATTGGAGAACCTATATATCAAAAGTTAAGAGTTCATACTCTTGATAAAATACAGAAAAAGCCACCTTCTCTTTCCAAAGAAAATGAAAAGGAAATTATCTATGAATATTTCTTAAATGATATAAAGAAACTTGAAGATTTAGTAGAGAAAGATTTGAAGATATGGTATGAATGAGCCTCTTATTAGCATCATATTACCTGTTTATAATGGAGAAAAACACATTGTACATGCTATCCAATCTGCGCTAGAGCAGAGCTACACAAATATAGAGCTTATCATAGTAGATAATGGTTCTACTGATTCTTCAATATCAAAAATTAAAAGTTTTAAGGATGCTAGAGTTCGTTTTATTGAACAACCTATAAAAGGAGTCTCAAATGCCAGAAATTTAGGTATTGAGCATTCCAGTGGCGAGTATATATGTTTTCTTGATGATGATGACATATTACCTGAAAATAGCATTAACAGTAGATATGAAGTCTTTTTGAAAAAGAGTTACGTAGCATTTGTCAATGGTGCAACGTATCAGATGGATGAAAATCTCAATAATGTTTTATCAAAACAAATACCTAGATATCGTGGACATCCAACCGAAGAGTTAATTAAGCTTAGTAGTGGATGTTTTCTAAACATTGGAACACTAATGATTAAAAGAGATAGCCATAAGGAATATAAATTTCCTGTAGGTTGGACTCATGCCGAGGATCTTGGTTTCTTTTATAGTATTAGCTCTGATGGGATATTGGACTTCACAGAAGACCTTGTTTATATTTATAGAAGGTCGCATAATTCAGTAATGGGTAATCTTGATGGACTTGAAAGAGGTTATATCAATTATTTTGAATTGGTAAAATCAAATAGCGGTAATACTACGCTGATAAATAAACTAAAAGGCAGAATAATTAGAATTATGTTTTTATCCTACGCATCCAGATGGAGGCTCCGTAGCGCATTTCTATTTCTTTTTAAAATGATTTTAAAATGAGAGCAATCTTCTTTAAACTATTTTTCTGGAGTGGGGTAGGTCCATTGTTGATATGGATTAATAAGAGAAGAAAACAGGTGCCAATTTTTCTATTTCATAGGGTAAGCTCAAACTGGGATATGTTTACTGAGCCACTTTCACCAAGTCAGTTTAAGAATATAATTATTTTTTTAAGACGATTTTACAAACTGGAGAGCCTCAAAAAACTTTTGAAATCAAAACCCAACGAATTGAAAAATACAGCTTATGTCGTTTTTGATGATGCTATGCTAGATTTTTACGAAAGCAGTCTGCCTATACTAAAAGAGCAAAATGTACCAGTAACAGTATTTGTTGCTACAGAGCCTGTAACCAAAGGAAACACTATCTGGAATTATCAGCTTTTTGACTTTTTCCTCAATACTCTATTTACTGAATTTGAATTGGAAATAGATAATAACATCTATCGATTTAAAAAAGACCGTAATTATTACCAAGATGTAATGGTTTTTCATCAGAAAATGCTTCACAAAAGTCCTGACGAAATATCAAAATTATTTGATTTTATATCTAAACAATTGGAGGTAGAAGAAATCAATAATTTTGCACCAGTTTGTTCTTGGAGTCACCTAACCCAAATCAGCAATTTAGAGATTGATTTACAAGCTCACACACATTCTCATTCTTACCTACCTAAACAGAGTGCGGAGGTCATGAACAAAGAGTTTTCTTTAAGTAAAAAAGAAATTAAGACTAAAATTGGCATAGAAACAGCCATGATAGCTTATCCAAATGGAGGGTACAATAATCAAGTTATAGAACTTGCTAGAAAATACTTTTCATATGGGTTTTCTGTTGATGAGAAATTTGTAAATCTAAACAGATTAAATGACCCAATATATCGAATGATCATACCAAGATTTAATGTTCATGATCAATGTGCAGAAGAAATACTACTTAGGACTTTTGGTTTCCATAAAATGTTAAGAAATATTAAATCAAGCATTGGGTTATGAACATTCTTTATATAGGCAACTGGGCTCTCGATGATGGTTTAACACAATCAACAATTTTACCTCATTTAAAAATCTTAGCCAACAACAGAAATATTGAAAAAGTTGTATTTGTCACTATTGAAAGAACATGGAAAAATCCTGAAATAGAATTGGATATACCAAAAGTCATTCACATTCCAGTCTTGTCTATAAAGTCTCTTCCTAATATTATAAATAGAGTTACTGATTTTTTGAAAATCCCATCAAAACTTAAAAAACTCTGTAAGACGCATGATATAAATCATATCATTTGCCGTGGTGCTCCAGCAGGGAATTATGGATTTATTCTTCATAAAAGTTTGAAAATACCTTTTGATGTGGAAAGTTTTGAGCCTCATGCAATGTATATGCTCGAGGGAGAGGTGTGGAGCTCATTTGATCCAAGGTTTATTGTTCAAAAATACTACGAAAAAAAGCAAAAACATTTTGCGAGATTTTTAATTACCGTTAGCCATAACTATAAAAAACAGTTAGAAAAGGAAGGAATAAACCCTGATAGAATTCATGTCCTGCCTTGTACTGTTCCTGTTGACTCATTTAAGTTTAGCCCAACCAAACGAGAAATTATGAGACGTAGACTTAATGTGTCTACTGATGGGGTTATTGGGATTTACGTGGGTAAGTTTGGTGATATCTATTATGAAGATGAGTCATTCAAATTATTTGCCGAAGCTTTTAATTATTGGAATGGAAAATTCTTTCTTATAATTCTGTCTCCAGATAGTTATAAATATATAGTCAATAAACTAAAGTGTTTTTCTATCGACTTGTCTCAAGTGCATATTGAAAGGGTTAATTATGATGAAGTTTCTAATTGGTTGAGTGCGGCTGATTTTGGTTATACTCCCGTAAAACCCACTCCAAATAGACTTTTTTGTTCTCCTATTAAGGATGGAGAATATTGGTCAAATGGTCTTCCAGTAATTATTCCACATGGAATTGGAGATGATAGTGAAATTATTCAAAAAAACAACATCGGTGCAGTTATCAATATTACCAATGATCAATCTATCAAATATGGCTATCAAAAAATTGATAGCTTAATAACTGAAACCGATGTCAGAGATAGAGTTGCAAAATGTGCCGATTTTTATCGAAATCAGAAACTAGATCAAATTATTTATGATGAGATTTATGGCTGATTAGTTCTTTTCATACCAACATTTAATGGTACTTCCAATTGAAAATATGTTCAGCCCGAAGTTCACCAAATACTTCATAAATTTAAGATTCGATTTTTCCATTTTAGAACGAAGTTTTTCATCACTTGAATCAGGTGAGTTAACACGAGGAGTCTCTTTTCCCATGCTTTTTTTGAGATAAGTAAGACTCACACCTGAGGTTAATATTTTTTTTTGTTTAAACCCATTTCTTTTTAGAGCTATATGAAGAGAACGCTTAGTGTAATATGATAAATGCTCTGGATAATTGATAACACTATAATTTTCTTTCGTTAAATACCTTTCTAGTGCATTGAAATTGGGTGTGGTACAATAGAACAAGCCACCTTTTCTCAATAAGGAATGAATATTAGGCAACTCACTTTGTGGATTGTTGATATGTTCAATTACTTCAAAAGAAGTGACAATATCAAAATCAGAGATGTTGATAGATTGCTGATTAAGTATGCCTCGATGCATCTTAATTCCTTTTCCCTCGCATAATCTAACAGCCTGCTCTGAATACTCTGTACCATATACCTCCCAACCTCTTTTCTTAGCCTCAACGAGAAAATGACCCGTGCCACAACCAACATCAATTATCTTGTTAGTACGCCTATACTTTTCGAACTTATTTAGAAGGTCATGATATCGTTTTACTGTTATAGGAGAAATGTACTGATCATTAGAATAGCCATACACCGAATAATGATCTTTCAATTCCAGCTCTGACGGTATTTTCTTAACAAAAATTAATTTACAATGCTTACATTTTACCAAATCATATTTTTGGTACCCTTTTAATGGAACTATTGATTCGGAATTGCATCCGATACATTGTTGGAATTCATTATTGTTTACTTTTGTCGACATTAGTTGTATAAAGTACAAAGGAGCAATGTAATTTGCTACTGCGAAAAAATGAGATATAATTTAGTTTACATAATATTTTTATGCATTTGTTTTGCCAGTTACAGCAAAACACTTGCTCAATGTCCCAATTTCACATTTACTTTTGATCAAGAACATTGTGTAAATAGCCCTATCTCAATATCTAATTCTTCAAGTGCATCTTTAGGGTTTACATGGGATTTTAGTTTAGGTGATTTTGACAGTATTCCAGATTCATTTTCTTTAGGTACCTATACCCAACTCTCCAGGACAGATGCACTGTCAAGTGTAAAATACAAAAACAATCTATTTGCTTTCGCACCAATATACAGCACAGCCTCACCCACCAAATTGTATAGGCTTGATTTCGGAGATAGCTTCAAAAATACGCCAACAGTAGTTGATTTAGGTAATCCTGGAAACCTGATTTCCACAATTTATGATATGAAGTTTGTGTATGATGGGGGCATTTGGTATGCTCTACTTTTAAAATCTAATGGGAACCTAATTTTGTTAAAGTTTCCTGATGGGCTTGACCAAAATAATATAATCGCTACTGATCTTGGGAATGTAACGAGTAACAATAATGCTTTTGGTCTTGATGTAGTTAAATATAATTCAGAGGTATATGCTTACGTTACTACAAGAGGCGAGAAATCACTAAGAGTAATAAGGTTTCAAAGCGGAATAGAAAACTCATTTAGTATTGATAAAGTTGACTTACCTAATAGTGGTGTAATAGCAGGGGTATCAGTGTATAATGATTGCGACAATACTATTGCTCTTGTATCATCAGCAAATTCTTTAAAATTATTCAAAGTTACATTTGACAATGCTGATTTGTTTGATATGACCTTAGCAAAGGTAGATGAAATAACTTTTAGTTATACTGATGCAGTTAGATTGTGGCATGTGCGACAAGGGCAAGGTTTGAAGTATATATGCCTGACAAAGGGAGCGAAACTAATTGAAATTGATTTCGGGAAAAATTTCTATGACAATCCTTCACCTGATATTTTACTCAAAACAACCTTTGAAGGCTGGGACAATCTAAATGGTCAGTCAATGCTTGTCAATAATTCTTTGATTTCAATTCTTGGATTAAATTTTAGCACATCAGAATTGTTTCTTGGTGAATACCCAAATGAATCAAGTGCAAGTGTCAAGGGAACTCAAGACTATAGCCCAATACTTTCATATTCTGGTGATGGCTGGAAATATTTTCAGGTTATGACACTGGATTCTACATCAGGCAATAAAACATATTACTATGACTCACTTAGAATTTATCCCCTACCTGACGTGCAATTTGAAGTTGATAAGGCTTGTAATGTAGAAAGTACTGAATTTTACGATCTAAGTACAACAAGTAACGGAAGTATTACCGAATGGGCTTGGGACTTCGATGGATTAAGCAGTTCAATGGTACAAAATCCTACAAATTTTTTTCCGACACCAAACTTATATGATGTATCCTTATCAGTTAAAGATTCAAAAGGGTGTGAGTCATTATTGATTGAGGAGGTGAAAATATATGATACGGCTGATTTGCAGCCAGATTTTACTTTCCCATCCACAATTTGTAGTAATGCAGTAACTGAATTCATAGACGCAAGTACAGCATCAGAGGATTTGAGCACTAGTTTCTTATGGGATTTTGGTGGTCAAATGACCTCGGAAGACTCAACCCCTAGTGTAGTATTCGAAAACTCTGGAGATTTTTTGGTTACTCTTACGGTATCAGGGGTAAGCGGATGTAGCAAAAGTATTTCCAAGAATATAGCTGTTATTGGTGGTACACTTCCACAATTCTCTTTCGATGACTCCTGCGTTGGTGATGAGGTCGTTTTTACAAACTCAACTTCTGGGGATATAACACATGTGAATTGGGAATTCAGTAATGGATTCACCTCAACACTGAGCAGCCCAACTATGGTTTTTGATACAGAAGGAACCTATGAGGCAACATTAAACATCACTAATGCAGATGGGTGCGAGACTTTTGATACCCGCACAATTACCATCCATGCATTGCCAGTTGTAGATTTTGGTAACGAACTTGCTTGTGAGGTGCTATCAACTCAATTCGAAGATTTATCAACTGTGAATATTGATAATTTATCTTCCTGGCGCTGGGATTTTGGAGACGGGTCAGTTGCCTCAGAGGATCAAAATGCCAGCCATATTTTCAATAGTAATGGCGACTTTGAAGTGGAACTTACCGCGACCAGTTCATTTGGCTGTGTTGACTCACTAACGAAAACCGTAACAGTTTTAAAGGCACCGGAAGTAGCATTTGATTTTGATAAAATATGTTTAGATGTACCTATCCAATTTACTGATGCTTCTGTAGCCGTTGAGGGGGAAGAGATAACTGACTGGTCTTGGAATCTGGGAGGAACATTTAGCGCTCAACAAAACCCTCAGACAACTTTTGAAAACCCTCTTGATTATTCTGTAAGTCTTACAGTAACGTCATCTAACCTTTGTACAGCCACACAAACGCAATTGATTTCAATTCCTGAAACTCCAACCTTAGATTTTTCATTGGTTGATGACTGTGAAAATGAGACTGCCCAAATTACTGACATTACAGTCATGGCAGGAGATAATATTTCTAATCGAAGCTGGTCTATAAATGACAGCCCGGTTTCATCCGAGCCGAATTTTACATATGATTTTGCGCAAGCAGGTAATTATAATGTAACACTCTCTGTGAGCACAGAAAACGGCTGCGAATATGAGACAATCAGGGCAGTAACAATTCACCCGGCCCCAACAGCAAATTTTGTAACTTCATTTGACTTCGGGGCACCACCATTTGTGGTTGACTTTACAAACCAATCTTCAGGAGCACAGACCTATAGCTGGGAGTTTGAAGAAGGAGCTACTTCAGAAGAAGTTAACCCTTCCCATACCTTCAATAATCTTGGGGAGTTTGACATTTCGTTGGTAGCTATTTCAGATCAAAATTGCACCGATACTGCCTCAAGAAGAATACAGGTTCTTGAGCCTTTGCTTGATGCTGAGGTAATCAATTTCAATATTCTTCCTACTGCAACGGGAGATAAATTATCCTTTGCTATCAGAAATAATGGCACCATAAGACTCGATAGCCTTTATGTGACCGTTAATCTTGGTGGTGAGCTTGAAATTTATGAAACTATAAATAAGGCCATGAACCCTAATGAGGTGATTAGTGCTCAGTTGGACTTAACCATTGACAACAAAAGACTCGATTATATATGTATTGATGTCATGCCATTTATATCAAACTATCAGGATGTCGATGAGGATAATAATAGAAGTTGTATCACTTTTGGTCAGGAAACATTTATTATGTCAAACCCATACCCAAACCCCTCAACAAGCTTAGTGGCTTTTGATATAATAGCCACCAAAGATGCAATTGCCGATATTGAATTGCTGAGTGCCGATGGGGATTTGATTAACACCTTTAGCGCTCAGGTATATCAGGGCAATAACAGACTGGATTTTGACCTGAATCAATTGAAAAGCGGCCTTTATTTCCTGAAGGTTAAACTTGATGGCCAAATTAAAGTGCATAGGTTAGTAATTAATAACTAATTCTATTTGGTTTAACAATCTGTTAATACATAATTATTATAAGTTTATTTTAAATATTTATCTTTGAGCCAAATAAAATTTGGTATCAGATAATATGAAAACAAAGATAAAATTAGATGCCACGGATCGAAAGATCCTGGAAATATTGCAATCAAATGCAAAAATCACTAATGCCAATTTGGCCACAAAAATTGGCCTTTCCCCTGCTCCAACATTAGAGCGTGTTAAGAAGCTTGAAAATTCTGGCGTAATTAAGAGTTACCACGCCATGCTTGATACCAACACGGTAGGGCTTGGTGTAAGTACATTTGTTATGGTTTCGTTAAAGGGCCATAATAAAGACAACATTGATAAGTTTATTCAAAGCATTGAAGAAATTGATGAGATTATTGAATGTCATCACATTACTGGCTCTGGCGACTTTATTCTTAAAATTATATCAAATGATATTTCATCATATCAAAGGCTGATGCTGGAAAAAGTGAGTAATATTGATGTGGTAGATAATATGCAATCAATGGTGATCTTATCTACATTTAAGAATAGTAAAGTAATGCCAATTCCGTAGCAATGAGTGATAAAAGTTTGATCTTGACCCATGAGCAAATAATTCAAAAAACAAGAAGGATAGCCTTTGAAATATATGAGCATAACTTTCTGGAAAAGGAAGTTATTCTTGTTGGGATATATGATGAGGGTTATAATTTCGCCAAAATGCTCAAAACAGAGCTCAAAGATATTGCGCCTTTTGAGACAAAACTTGTTGGGCTTAAACTAGACAAGGCGGCACCTACTCAAAGTGAAATCTTGCTTGAATGTTCGGATAGCGAGCTAAAGAACAAAGCCATTATTTTGATTGACGATGTATCAAACACAGGCAAAACCATGGCCTATAGCTTGAAGCCTTTTCTTAATATAAAAGTTAAAAAAATTGAGACTGCGGTTTTGGTTAACCGTAGCCATACTGAGTTTCCTATAGCCGTGAAATACAGCGGTTTTGAGCTGGCCACAACCATCAAAGATCATGTAACTGCTCAATTAGATAGTGAAAATAAGGCCGTGTACCTTATCTGACAAAATTGAGTTGTAATAGTATCACCTTACTTTTATCTTTCACCTGATTTTAATAAGGTGAAATGTCTTTACTGGAAAATAAGCTTGAGTTAATGGAGGAAAGTCAAAGAATGGCTGCTGAGATAGAAGTACTTCGTAAGGAGAATGCTGAGCTTAGGCAGAGACTGAACATCTACGAAACCGCGGCTGATGGGGCTAATGATGGTCTCTGGGATTGGGATTTTCAAAATAATCGCCCATTCGTTTCCAGACCTTGGAAGGCCATGCTCGGCATTGCTGAAGATGCAGAAGTGGATATGAATGGCCTTTGGGAGTCGTTGTTGCATCCTGAAGATCATAAGGAAGCTACTGAGGCATTCCACAGTTTTATTGAAGGTGATCTTAATGACTACCGTCAAGAGTTTCGGATGAAGCATGCAGATGGGTCTTACCGGTGGATTTTGTCTAAGGCCAAAGCTGTAAGGGACATGGAAGGGAAAGCCATAAGGATATCAGGATCACATACTGATATTACAGATAGAAAGTTAGCCGCAGACGCCCTTCAATTTAGTGAAGAAAAATACCGCTCTATCTTCGAAAACTCCCTTGTAGGGATGTTCAGAACGAATTTTAAGACTGGTGAGATAGTAGAAAGCAATGAGAAATTTTGGGAAATCCTGGGGGTAAAAAAGGCAGATGGACTTTCCACATTGGATTTTTACAAATCTCCTAAAGACCGTGATTATGTAGTGGGCTTGGTAAAGGATAGTGGTAAGGCTGAAAACATTGAGCTTGAAATTAAAAGAGCTGACGGGGAGCTGATTTGGGTCAATTTCAGCATTAAACATTATAAAAAGGAGGATATTTTAGAGACCATTATCCTTGATATCACTGAAACAAAAAACAATCTTCTTGAACTTCAGAAGGTTAATTTTGAACTTGACAGTTTTGTATACCATGCCTCACATGACTTAAGATCTCCACTGAGATCAATACTGGGCCTGATCGATTTATATAGGTTGGAAGATACACCCCAAGTTCGTGAACAGTGTATAGAACGCATAGAGGGCAGTGTAAAGAGGCTTGATGATTTGGTGATGGAATTACTAAGCATTTCCAGAAATGATAGGATTAATGACCCTCATGTAGAAGTTAATATGATGGTGGAAGTTAATAACAGCATTTCAAGTTATTATAATGCAACTAACACTGAAGGGCTTGAAATTAAAGCCAAAATCTATCAGCCAGTTGCTCTAAAAACTGATGCTACCCGTGTAAGGATTATCCTTAATAATATAATTTCTAACGCTATTAAGTACAGAAGTTTCCATAAAGAGAACTCTTTAATCGACATTGAGGTGCGCGTAAATGATAAAGAGGCGGTTATATCTATAGAAGATAATGGGGAAGGTATAGAAGAATCAAAATTGCCTCATATCTTTGACATGTTTTATCGTGCTACTGAGAAAAGTGTAGGTTCAGGACTTGGGCTTTACATTGTTAAAAAGGTTGCCGATAAATTGAATGCAAAAATTGATGTAACCAGTGAAGAGTGGGAAGGAACTACATTTAAAATTACCATTCCTAATTCTTTGCATATCGAAGAATAATAATCATGTCAGTACATAAGAAGGATATTAAAAAAATAACCACGCACCAGCTGCAGGAGATGAAAAATCGTGGTGAGAAAATAGCTATGCTCACTGCTTACGATTTTTCTATGGCCAAAATATTAGATGCCGCTGGAATTGATGTGTTACTGGTGGGCGATTCTGCTTCCAACGTAATGGCCGGAAATGAAACTACCTTGCCCATTACACTGGATCAAATGATCTATCATGCCACTTCGGTGGTTAAGGCAGTGGAGCGTGCATTTGTTATTGTTGATATTCCTTTTGGCTCTTATCAGGGAAATTCTTCAGAAGCGCTGCGTTCTGCTATCAGGATAATGAAAGAATCTGGAGCGCATGCCGTAAAGATGGAAGGAGGCCGGGAGATCAAGGAATCTGTTGTAAGGATTTTAAGTGCGGGTGTTCCTGTTATGGGACACTTAGGACTGACCCCGCAGTCTATTTTTAAGTTTGGAACATACACAGTACGCGCTAAGGAAGAGGAAGAGGCAAACAAGCTTTTGGAAGATGCCAAGCTGCTGGAAGAATGCGGTTGTTTTTCTATAGTGCTGGAAAAGATACCAGCGCATTTGGCAAAGAAAGTAGCTGAAGCTGTTTCTATACCAATTATAGGTATTGGTGCAGGACCCGATGTAGATGGTCAGGTGCTGGTAATGCAGGACATGCTAGGTATTACCAAAGAATTTAAACCTCGCTTTTTGAGAAGATATGCTGACTTGTATACTTCTATATCAGATGCTGTGAGCCATTACATTGAAGACGTTAAGGCCAAGGACTTTCCAAGTGAAGAGGAGAAGTATTAATTATTCAAGTCTTAAATGACAAGCAAATATGTCATTTTTACAATGCCTTTTATATTGTTAGTTAGTAGTAGATTTGACGTGAAAGGTTCATTTGATTTTGAACTCTTTCTGGGTCATCTTAAAGCCCTTTTTTAAATGTTTCAAATTCATCAGGACTGCCATTGAAAACATTTAGGTCTACATACATATCAATCCCTTTTAGGTGAGCCCTGTTAGCAAACTGCCACAGAGTCCAGTTAATATTGTCCGTATTGGGTTCAGTGAAAATATCTCTAATCCATATTGGGTTCTCAGAAAACTGACTTACGGAGTAATCTTTATAGAATTCTTTTGTGACATAAATTATTGGAGTCTTTTGGTAGTGATTTTCTAGGATTGTCATAAACTCCCGAATTTCTGAAAGTATTACTTCTTTTGATTTATTGGTTTGACAATTTCCTCCGTACTCTAAATCTATTACTGGAGGCAAGCTGCTCCTATCATTAGGAACTGAAGAGATAAAATTTTCAGCCTGTTCAATTCCGTCTTTGCATATTCTATAAAAATGATAAGCACCAACTGGAATGTTGTTGTTCTTAGTGTTTTCCCAATTTTCTAAAAATCTTGGATCTTTATAGTCACCACCTTCAGTGGCCTTTACAAATACAAATTTGATGTCTTCTTTGGTAAGTTCATCCCAATCTATTAAGCCTTGATGATGTGAGATATCAATTCCCTGAATGGGGTATTCTTTTTTTGAGGGGTAATTAAAACGAACATAGCCCTTGAATAATAGAAAAGCTAAACCAAACATTATGGCAGCACCGGTAATTAGAATTGTCCAAATCTTCTTTTTCATTACAACCTCTTCAAATCTTTATTTTAATAAATATCTAAAATAAAGAAATTTGAATGAGGAACTAACTCTTGGCATATGAAGGTTGATTTTTGTTATTTGTTCGAATCCCAAACTTCTACTTTGAGAAAATCTTAACTAGCCAGAGAATTAAATACAGCCCTATACCAAAACCAAAGAAAAGCACAGTAACAACAAATGCTATTCTGATGAAGGCGACATCCCATCCAAGTTTTGAACTAAGCCATTTAGATACTCCTAATATCATAGGTAATGAAGTTTAAATTGTGACTGATTCCAAGGTAATTAATTTTATCATTATTTCTAAGGCTTTAAGGTCACTCACAGCTAACAATCTTATTCTGCTCATCTGCTTCACGGCCAAACCAGACAACACCATATTCCTTGTAAAAGCCGATGCCTACACCTTTCCATTCTATATCCTTCCACATGCCTAAATTGACTATCAATGGATTGTGAGAAGGGCTTTTCTGCCAACCTTCCAACCCTTGTTCTGCCGTGGCTCC
Source organism: Fulvivirga sp. (assembly GCF_040218215.1). Lineage (NCBI taxonomy): Bacteria > Pseudomonadati > Bacteroidota > Cytophagia > Cytophagales > Fulvivirgaceae > Fulvivirga > Fulvivirga sp. Next base: position 410,842 of record NZ_JAVJQL010000028.1, on the reverse strand, counting down.
TGCTGAGCTGTAATAGGCTATTTCATAACCGTCACCCGAGTACCCTGCTATCTCCCGGGGCTTATCCCACATGCATTGTGCGGCCTTGTGATCATTGGTATAACAGCAAGAGCTCCAGTTGCCATTTTCTGACCAGCTATGGGGATTACATTCATTGACTTTGGAAAAATCAAAATGATCCGCTAAATCTTTAGCATGCATCTGCGCCACCATAGATAACTTGGCCGAATAAGGAATCGGTTTTAGTCTTTTTTGCTTACGGTAGGCATTCATCATTTCATAGAGCTTTTTCTCTTCGGCATTCAGGCAAACATCAACTTCTGGGGTAATGGTTGGAGAAAACCAAGTTGTTAAAATGACGAAATATAGAACCTGGATCATATTGGTGGAATCTTTTGCGTTCTATTTTAACGGCTATGTCATCAATCTGTTACTTTATACCTCAATTTATGTGATGGCTGGCTTTATATACGATCAGCTTTTTGTTAAATTCGCAGTCTTTCAACTTGACTGTTTAAACATCACAATATATACAAAACGGCCATGTTTTGCTGGCTGTTCTAAAACGTAAAATAATGACAAAGACTTCAAAGATTATTTACACGATTACAGACGAGGCACCGGCCCTTGCTACACATTCATTTCTGCCAATAATTAAGGCGTTTACAAAGCCTGCCGAGGTAGAAGTTGAGACGAGGGACATTTCATTGGCAGGTCGCATTTTGGCGGTATTTCCAGAATATCTTTCTGATGATCAAAAAGTAGGTGATGCACTTACTGAGCTTGGAGAGTTGGCGAAAACGCCTGAAGCTAACATTATTAAACTCCCAAATATCAGTGCATCCATTCCTCAATTGAGCGCAGCCATCAAAGAGCTGCAATCAAAAGGTTACAAAGTGCCAAACTATCCTGATGAGCCTAAAACTGATGCTGAAAAGGAAGCAAGATCAAGATACGATAAAATAAAGGGCAGTGCAGTTAACCCTGTCTTGCGTGAAGGTAACTCTGACAGAAGGGCACCTAGAGCTGTAAAACAATATGCTCAAAAAAATCCACACAGAATGGGAGCATGGTCTGCAGATTCTAAAACTCATGTTTCGCATATGAATGGAGGAGACTTTTACTCTAATGAAAAGTCTGTAACTGTAAGCAAAGCAGGTAGTGTAAAAATAGAATTGGTTGATAATGCAGGTAATACCACCATTCTAAAAGATAAAGTGGCGCTTAAAGAAGGTGAAGTAATTGATGCAACTGTAATGAGCAAAAAGGCATTGGTTATATTTCTTGAGGAGCAAATTGCAGATGCCAAAAAGCAGAATGTGCTACTTTCATTGCATATGAAAGCCACAATGATGAAGGTTTCTGACCCTATCATTTTTGGACATGCGGTTAAAACATATTTCAAAAGCTTATTTGATAAATATGGCGCTGATCTGGAATCGGTAGGGGTTGATGTAAAGAATGGCTTTGGTGATGTTTTAGCAAAAATAGGTGAATTACCTGCTGACAAGAAGGCGGCTGTAGAAGCCGAAATAGAGGCTTGTTTGGCTAATGGACCAGCTTTGGCAATGGTAAATTCTGATAAAGGTATTACCAACCTGCATGTGCCAAGTGATGTGATCATAGATGCTTCTATGCCTGCCATGATCCGTGAGTCTGGAAAGATGTGGGATAAGGATGGAAAAACCCAGGATACCAAGGCGGTAATTCCAGATAATAGTTATGCTGGCATCTATCAGGTGACCATTGATTTTTGTAAAAAACATGGAGCATTTGACCCAAAAACTATGGGTACTGTGCCTAATGTCGGGTTGATGGCGCAGAAAGCTGAGGAGTATGGTTCTCATGACAAGACATTTGAAATGCCTGCTGATGGTACTGTTAAGGTGACTGATCAGGACGGCAATGTTTTGATTGAGCATAAAGTAGAAACTGGGGATATCTGGAGAATGTGTCAGGCTAAAGATGCACCTATCCAGGATTGGGTTAAGCTAGCAGTAACCAGAGCTAAGACTACTAAGACGCCTGCTATTTTCTGGTTAGATAAGAACAGAGAACATGATGCTCAATTGATTGAGAAGGTTAATAAATACCTTAAGGATCATGATACTACCGGATTGGAGATTAAGATCATGGCACCAGAGGAGGCTACTCAATATACTTTAGAAAGAATCAAAGATGGTAAAGACACCATTTCCGTAACAGGTAATGTTTTGAGGGATTATCTGACAGACCTTTTCCCAATCTTGGAGTTAGGTACATCTGCAAAAATGTTGTCAATTGTTCCTTTGATGAATGGAGGAGGATTGTTTGAAACAGGTGCAGGAGGTTCTGCTCCTAAGCACGTGCAGCAGTTTGTTGAAGAAGGCCATTTGAGATGGGATTCACTAGGAGAGTTTTTAGCGCTTGCACCTTCATTGGAGCATCTGGCTAATGCCTCTGGAAATAACAGAGCTCAAATATTAGCAGACACTTTGGATGAAGCCACTGGTAAGTTTCTTGATAATGACAAGTCTCCATCTAGAAAGGTGAATGAGTTGGATAACAGAGGTAGTCATTTCTACCTGGCTATGTACTGGGCTCAGGCTTTAGCAGCACAAAACGAAGATGCTAATTTGAAATCATTGTTTAGTGGTGTAGCAGAGAAGTTAGCTGCTAATGAAACCAAAATTGTGGATGAGTTAAATGCCGCTCAGGGAAGTCCTGTTGATATTGGTGGATATTACTATCCTGATGTAACTAAGACCAGCAATGCCATGCGCCCGAGTGCTACATTTAATGAGATATTAGGAAGTATTTAATATAGAAAGTCAATTCATGAAAAAGGACTGCTTCTCTTGGGGCAGTCCTTTTTTGATTAAAATTTAAACCATAAAGAGCGCAGAGCAGTTAATTCATAGCTATCATTTCTTTTTTCCAAAACACATCTAAAATTTTCTGAACTTCTTCGGCCTCATCTGTACGGCCCAGCATGGTTAAAGCCTTCATCTTTCCCCTAAGTGCTTTTGATCTATTGGTTCTGTTTTCCAAACTTTGATTGAATTGTGCAAGTGCCTCTTCTGCTCTGTCCTTTGTTAGTAACCAGTCTCCATATTGCTCAAAAGATGGGTAGGCTATAAAAGGAGGGCCTGAATCATAGTCACTGCTCGCCTCTAGTTTAGTGGCTTCTTTTAAATGCTGCTCAACCTTTTCATCATCATTTTCAAGCATTGCTATTAAAGCTTCCATCTGGTGAATGGTTACATTGGTTTTTGTAATACCTCCTTCAGTGGGGGCATAACGTGTTGGTCCGGCACTGCACATGGCAATACCATCATCACCCACCACAAGTTTTGCGGTCTCAACATGAAGTTGCAGAGTATCAATTTCTAATGCTATTTGCTCTTTATCTTTATTATGAAAGGCTAAAAGGCTTCTGAAAAAATGCTTTTGCGATTTAGCACTTAAGCCTAATTTGCTATAATCCACGTCAACGGGTTTCAGGTCTTCCGGCCATGTCCCACTTTCAATTAGCTGTTCATTTTGCATAGTGATCGTGTAGCTATCAGAAGCAGTTGAATCTTGAAAATAACTAACCATTTCCCTTAATAACTGCTCCGCTTTCTCATAGTTTCCTTGTTGTAAGTAGCCATAGTGAAGCCAGGCCATAGAATGATAGCCTCGATCCTTGCCTGTAAGACCCTTTCTTTCAATTCTATTCAGACTGGCCTGATAAGAATCGATATTAGAACTCACGACCTCATTCCACATGCCCAATGCTACATAAATGTGTGAAGGCATGTGCAGTGCATGTGCCGCATCCGGAGCTACTTTTGCATATTCATTGGCGGCATTTACAGCCAGTTTAGCATACTCAGGATCATCATTTGAATGGATCATATAATGTAGCGCACCAGGATGGGTTGGATTTTCCTTCATAACTCCAGCCGCCACTTCTGCGGCTTTGTTAAGTTTTTCCTGATCATCATAATCTGACCACATCAAGGCCAGCGAATAAAAGGCAGCGACCTCTAAATCATTAGGATATTTACCATAAAGGTTCTCCATGTGGCTGGCATACTTTTCATTTCTTTCATTAAGCTCCCCTTCTCCAAAAAGTAGCTCAATTCCTTCCCAAAAATCTCTTTCCAATCCTTCTTCAGCTTTAGCTAGTCTTTCTTCTTTATTAGGACCAAGCTTAGCCATAACTTCTCTTCCTGCTGGCACATTTTGAAGTCCCCAGAGTGCTTTGTAATTACACATGGCCTCACCCCAATATGCCATTACTTCATTTTTATCAGCTGTCTGCGCTTCTAAAAATGCATCTTTTGCATCGTCATATTCAAAACTATGAAGTAGCAATAGACCTTTGTCAAAAGCTTCTGTAGCTTCAGGAGAAACTGGAAATTGGTACTTAATTTCACCTAAAGTGTAGTTTTCTTCAGTAGTAGTTTCTTTTGGTTGGCTACAGCCAACAAGAATAGCAAGGCCAATAAATGGAAGGGTTGAAAATTTATTCATTATGAAAGGAATTTTGATTTGTTACAAGTTACTTAAAATTCGAATAAATCATACGGCATTACTAATGAGTAACAATGTTAAATCACTATAACCGCTTTATTTATTCTGCCTTTTAAGTTCAGCAATTTGTTCTTTGAGCTTGGCGATTTCAGATTCCAGTTCTTCGGTCCTGCGGTCACGATCTTCATTGATGGCCTGCATTTCTTCAAGGTTCTGCTGTAGCTCTTCTTCACGCACTTTCAGCTCTTCTTCCTTGATTTTAGATTCTTCAAGCAGCTTTTTAGTTTGCTCACTTAATAGAGTAGTATTGATTGTAGTGGTTAGCCTTTCACTAAACTGCTCAAGAAATTCTCTTCTGTATTCTGGTATTTGGTTAAATGATGCCAGTTCCATTACCCCAACAATAACATCTTCATATTTCAACGGCATAAGCAATAATGCAGCGGGGGAGGACTGACCAAGGCCACTTTCAATTTTAAGATAATCAGCAGGCAGGTCTTCTATATATTTAATGACCTTTTCTTTATAACATTCGCCAACTAGTCCTGTACCCAAATCATATGACTGGGCTCCCGGATAGCCGTAGTTCGCTACCATATTCAGCAATGTTTCGCCTTCCTCATTTTCCTGTGCAATGTAGAGGGCTGCAATGGGCACCTCAAGCAACTCGACAACATTTTTAAGCACGTCTTGCGTCAGTTCCTTAATGTCATCCTTGCTGCGGCTCAACACTTCACCAAGTTTTACGATACTCTGATCTTTCCAGATCCTGTCTTTTTCTAACTCGCGCTGCTCTGCAATAGCCTGCTTTTGCTTCTCCACTTCATCCTGAGCTTCTTTAATTTTGCCTTCCAATATGGCTTTATCATGGTTTAAGCTGCGCTCGCGGTAGCTGATAAATATCCTGACAACTCCGAACAAGGCGCCACCCACTAAAAGATAAAACCACCAGGTGTTCCAGAAGGGCGGAGAAATAGTAATGGTAAGCTGTACCCCTTCTTCATTCCATACATTGTCATTGTTAGAGCCTTTCACCTTAAAGACATATTCACCGGCATTCAGGTTAGTATAGGTGGCTGTCCTTTTATTTCCTACATAATTCCAGTCTTCATCAAAGCCTTCGAGCATATAGGCATATTGATTTTTTTCAGGGGAATTGAAATTAAGAGCGGCAAAGCTGAAGCTTAAAACAGAATGAGAATAGTCCAAATCAAGCTCTTTGGTAAAAGAGATGCTCTGATTCAATAGTGAATCCTTACCAATGCCAACAGGCCTGTTAAATATTTGGAAATCACTTATGACTACAGGCGGCACATTTGTGTTATTCTTAATTTCATTTGGGTAAAAAATATTAAGCCCGTTCACTCCACCGAACATCATACTGCCATCACGGTTTTTATAGGAGGCTCCCCAGTAAAACTCATTACTTTGCAGTCCTTCGCTGGCATCATAACTTCTAAACTGCTCTGTGGTCTTGTTGAATTTTGAAAGGCCGTTGTTAGTCGCTGCCCAGATGTTATTTTCTTCATCTTCTAATATGCCGAAAACCACATTATTGGCAAGCCCATCTTTTTCTGTGAAAGACCTTAAACTTCCTGACCTTGTATCCAGTACATTAAGCCCACCACCAAAGGTGCCTATCCATAACTTCTTGTCGGCATCCATGTGCAAACTGATCACATGGTCGCTACTTAGGCCAGCACGATTTTCTGTCTGAAGCCCATAGGTGGTAATCGAGGTTCTGTCTGGTGATAATTTATTCAGGCCAGTCCAGGTGCCAATGTACAAAGTGCCATCATCATCTTCCAGAAAGGCTTTTCCCTGAATCGTGCTTTTTAACTGGTCATGGGTGGTCTTTTTCCATTGATTTGAAAACGCATCATAAGTTGCCAGTCCATTTTCTGTACCTACCCAAAAAACACCAAATTGATCTTTGTGAAATACCTGAATACGATTATCTGGAAGGGAGTTCGCAACTCCGGGTTTGCTCTGAATAGTATCCATAGTTCCGGTTAAAGGATCATAAATATTGATACCCCCGCCCCAGGTTCCGATCCACATTTTACCTTCTTCATCTTTGTAAATGGCCGAAATCTCAGCATTTACAATCTGGTCATTTTGCTCGAACATCCTAACCTCACCGGTGGTCCTGTCTAGTAAATTGAGGCCACCGCCTTGGGTACCAACCCATATAAGACCCGTTTCATCTTCATAAAGACTTCTGATCAGGTTGTTTGAAAGTGAATTGGAATTTCCAGGAATGCTTCTGTAAGTGTTAAAGCTTTTTCGCTCCAATAGTTTGTTGATTTTATCGCCTTCATTGCCGATCCATAGCCCGCCTGTTTTATCCTGAAAAATTGCCCGTGGCTGGTCATTGCTTAAACTGGCAGGATCTGACGGGTCGTTTTTATAGTGACTGAACTCCAAAGTTTCCAATTCAAAGACGTCCAATCCGCTATTGGTAGCAAGCCACACCAGCTTGTTCTCATCAAAATGAATGTCATAAACACCAGTGCCTCCGAGAGCATTAGTGCTACCATCATTAACATAATGAGTAAAGGTCTTTGCATTTTTATTCAGCACATTTAAACCACCATTGTCGGTACCCACCCAGATTTTTCCATCACCATTGCTGTTAATGCTTCTTATACTGTTTGACTTTAGCCCAAGGCTGTCAGAGGCATTGGCCGAGTATCCACCACGAGTTTTGGTTCCCGGATTATAAAAACTTAGTCCGTTTGATGAATACCAGATCAACCCAGCCTCATCTTCATGAATTGCCAAAACGGGGTCAGCACTATTCGCGATTTTTTCAAAGGTTTTGGTTGCTGGATCAAACCTGTTCAGGCCATTGGACCAGGTGCCCACCCAAAGGATGCCTTTGCTGTCAAGCATGACTGACCAAACGGCATTGCCGCTAATCGAGTTTTTATTTTCAGGGTCATTCTTATAGTTTACAAATCGCTCTTCTTTGGTGATATAGCAGCTGAGCCCACCACCTTGAGTGGCTATCCAGATATTACCTAAAGTATCTGCTTCCAGTGCTCGGATGTTATTGTCAGAAAGGGAATTAGAATTACCAATTTCATTTTTAAATATTTTGACATCATAACCGTCATAGCGAAGCAGCCCATCTTGTGAACCAAACCAAATAAAGCCCTGCGCATCTTGGGTAATGGCGGTGATGGAGCGATAGTTTAAAGCCCTGATGTTATCCAGGTGATCGAATTTCAAATCCCTAACCTGACTAAAGGAGGTAAGTGATGAAAGCAGCAGAAGGGTCAAAAACGATCTGGTCATACATTCTAATATAATTAAATTTTGAGCGCTATCTATTTAGAATTTTAGTTTTTAGTGAAAAGAGGAATTATTAACTTGAGATAGTTGGCAATCGTTTTAATAGTAAAAATCCGAGGGTATGAATTTTTCCATGTTATTCATTTTTATAAGTAGCTGTTTTACAATGATATCGGGTGCTGAAGAGCCTGAATTTGCTGATGTGAAAAAGGTGGAAGTGCAGGGCAGCGAGAATGCTTATCAATTTGCAGTTACCTTAAAAAGTCTTGACACGGGATGTGATCAATATGCCGACTGGTGGGAGGTGGTCTCTGAAGATGGAAACTTGATTTATCGAAGAATATTGGCTCATAGCCATGTAGATGAGCAACCCTTTACTCGATCGGGAGGGTCAGTTAATATTACCAAGAATCAACAGGTATGGGTGCGGGCACATATGAATAATGCCGGGTATGGTGGATTGGTAATGAAAGGTTCGGTAGAAGCGGGCTTTCAAATTACACCCTGGCCTGATGGGTTTGCTGAAGGGATTGAGAAGGTGGAGCCGTTGCCTGCGGGGTGTGCTTTTTAGTTTTTCCTATATCTTATCTGAAGTCTGTGAGCCACAGACCTAGGAGAAGTGTCCATTCTGATGCATCTATTCTGTGTTAGGTATGTAGCTGTGACTATAGCACTGAATGTAAATTTTAAGTGTCGCGAAACTTTTAATAAACATATTATGTACATATAATTGTACATAATGTTTAAAAAAATGCTAACAACTACTCTATCAGACTTTAGAAAAGACATTAAGAAATACTTGGATAACGTAACGAATAACTTTGAAACTCTAATTATAAATAGGGGCAAAGACACAGGTGTTGTTATTATGTCACTTGATGAATATAACTCCCTTTCTGCCACCCAGCATGAATTGTCATCCAAATTAAATGAACAGAGATTAGACTCAGCTATTGCTAAGATCAAATCGGGAGACTCATTTGAAAAAGAGCTATTGGATTAATGAAGTATATTTTCATTGATGAGTCTTGGGAAGACTATCTATACTGGCAAAAGACTGACAAGAAGATTCTAAAACGAATAAATAACTTGATCAAGGAGATTTCCAGAAATCCTTTTGATGGAATAGGCAAGCCAGAACCTTTAAAATACAAATACAGTGGTTTTTGGTCAAGGAGAATTGACGGTGAACATCGATTAATTTATAGAGTTAAAGATGATGAAATTCATATTGCTAAGTGTAGATTTCATTATGATTAGCAATGGTACATTTTACCCCAAACTAGTCCAATTTTGGCTTTGGCTCGTGTCCTCACGAGCTAATCTTTTTTTAAAACGTTACTCTTTATCATTCCAGCTTGTGTTTCGTGGAGACACGAAACATGGCTTTGTCAAACAGGTTCATTTAGTTAAATTAGTAAAACAACATTATGTGATGAGGTCTGTGAGTCACAGACCTTGGAGAAGAGCCGTTGCCTGCAGGGTGTACTCTTTAGTTTTTCTAGACTATATTGGTGGCGAAAATAGAAGATCTGATTGTTAGCCAAGTACTAAGTGCCAGAGGAATGAGTTTTTTTAATCGATATTTACTTACTAAAAGTTCTACGCAACTTATCATTATTCGCAGTAGGAATAGGCAAATTCTAAATTCAGTTGTATATATCGGTGTTATAGCCATATGGTACATGGCTTTATTCATTCAGAATCCTAAAAAGGAAAACCTGTTAATTTACCTCTTTTATATTGCGCCTCTTCTCATGTTGCCAGTAGTTTTTAGAAGTATAAAGAATTCGGTAAGACCAGATATATTCAAATTTGATAAACACTTAGGTGAATTGCTAATAAATGACATCAGACAGGCTAAGCTCTCGGATATAACCAAAGTAATAGTCGACTATCCAAATAAACAAGATATTGAAGAATGTACACTTGAACTGGAGGTTAGCGGTCAGTCGAACTTAAAGATTGATAGATCTGATGCAGGGTTTAATAATGAGGTTATTAGGACAGCCGAAAGTATAGCAGAATTTTTGGATGTTAAAGCTATCGATAGGCATCCTCATAATAGAAAAATATGACCAGTCTAGCTGCCTTAATAGTTCAAACGTCTCGTTTGGACTACATAAACCAACCATCTGCCAATAAAACAAAAAGACCCAAGTGAGACATTTGAACCAGCTTTTGTTTTTAAAACTTTTCGCAGTTAGTAATTTACAATTTAGCCCCCTCTTTAATCGCTTCCACCACTTCAGGATTCAACAGTGTAGAAATATCACCCATGTTATCTGTGTCTTTTGAGGCTATCTTTCTCAAGATCCTGCGCATGATTTTACCAGACCGTGTTTTAGGCAGTCCTGGTACTATCTGAATATGATCCGGACGTGCGATTGGCCCGATGATCTTATTCACCGTTTCTTTTATTTCTGCAATTAGGTTTTCTTCAGAGCGGCCTTCCATATCGCAAATCACAAAAGCATAAATGCCCTGACCTTTAATGTCATGAGGGAAGCCCACCACCGCTGACTCAATTACTTTAGGGTGCTCATTGATAGCATTTTCAACTTCAGCTGTTCCCATTCTATGTCCAGAAACATTGATAACATCATCCACACGGCCTAATATTCTGTAATAACCATCCTCATCGCGTTTTACACCGTCTCCAGTGAAATACAGGTTTTTGAATGTGGAGAAATAGGTTTGCTTGCAGCGCTCATGATCACCATAAGTAGTGCGCAGCATAGACGGCCATGGAAATTTGATACACAAGTTACCTTCAACACTATTGCCTTGAAGTTCCTTGCCATCACCATCAACAATCACTAGCTGGATACCCGGCAGTGGCAAGGTAGCATAAGATGGTTTTGTTGGTGTTATTCCCGCAATTGGAGATATCATAATGCCACCAGTTTCTGTCTGCCACCAGGTGTCAACCAATGGGCATTTTCCCTTACCAATATGAGAGTGATACCAGTGCCATGCTTCTTCATTAATCGGCTCACCTACAGAACCTATAACTTTCAATGAATCTAATTTATATGGTGCTACCGGGTCAGTACCAAACGCTTGTAAAGCTCTAATAGCCGTAGGAGCGGTATAGAATTGATTCACTTTATATTTATCTACAATTTCCCAGAAACGGCCTGCATCTGGGAAAGTAGGAACACCTTCAAACATTACTGTTGTGGCTCCTGCCAATAACGGCCCATAAACAATATAGGAGTGACCTGTAATCCAGCCCACATCAGCGGTGCACCAGTAAATATCACCTTTGCTATATTGAAATACATTTTCAAAAGAGTAGTTGGTATATACCATATACCCACCGCAAGTATGCACCACACCTTTCGGCTGGCCGGTTGACCCCGAAGTGTAAAGTATGAAAAGCATATCTTCAGAATCCATGACCTCTGCCTTGCACTCATCAGGCACATCTTCCACGGCATCGTGCCACCAGATATCTCGGCCACCTTTCATAGACACATTTTCATGTGTTCTTTGAAAGACAATTACTTTCTCAACAGTGGAGGTTTTTTCCAGGGCTTCATCTACCACAGGTTTTACAGGAATAGACTTGGTGCCTCTAAAGTTGCCATCAGAAGTCAGCACCATTTTAGCAGAACAGTCATTGATTCTATCGGCCAAAGCACTTGATGAGAATCCTGCAAAAACCACAGAGTGGATGGCTCCTATTCTGGCACAAGCCAGCATGGCCACTGCAGCTTCCGGCACCATAGGCATGTAGATGATTACCCTATCACCTTTGCCCACACCCTGCGCTTTCATAGCATTTGCAAACTGGTTGACTTTATGAAAAAGCTCTTTATAAGTTATGATTTGATTTTGCTCTTTAGGGTCATTGGGCTCCCATATAATGGCAGGCTTATCACCCAGCGTATACATGTTTCTTTCGAAAATATTCTCAGTGATATTGAGCTTTGCATTTACAAACCATTTAACATCCGGACCTTTAAAATCCCATTCCACCACTTTGTCCCAGCGCTTTTGCCAGTGAAAGGAATCGGCAATCTTCGCCCAAAACTCTTCAGGGTTGGTTACACTTTTTCCGTATTCATGAAAATATCCTGTAAGGGTTTGTATTTTATCGCTCATAACTTATTTAAATAACTCTAATCAACACATATAAAACGTTTGCGGTCTAATTTAAGCAATGAGCCATAAACAAAGTATTGGATGCGTCTATTTTTTGACAGGTCGGAAGGAAATTTTATAACTATCTGACTATCAGTAGATAAATTTAAAATTTATTTCTATATTGTTTCATTCCAAGTTTAATTATGAAAAAAGCCATAAAAATAGTTGGTGCGATAGCAGCTATCGTTATCATTCTTATTCTAATTGGTGTAACCATTGTAAGTGTTAGAGGTATTCCTTCCTATCCTGTTGAAGAGGTTTCATTTGAGCTAACCAGTACCCCTGAGTCTGTGGAGAGGGGTAGAAAGCTGGCTCTGGCATTGTGCGCGAATTGCCATGGAGATAGCGAAACCGGGAAACTTACAGGGCAGCAAATGAAGGATGCTCCCCCTGAGTTTGGAGTTATATACTCTGCAAATATTACTCAGGATAAAACCCATGGCATTGGAGACTGGACACCCAGTGAATTGGCCTATTTGTTACGTACGGGGATTAAAAGAGATGGACAATACGCTCCGCCATATATGGCCAAATTGCCCAAAATGGCTGATGAAGATATTAACGCCATCATTTCGTTTTTAAAATCTGATGATAGAACGGTGGCGGCTGACCCTAAACCAGATAGACCTGTGGAGCCGTCATTCCTGACAAAGATGTTATGCAATATTGCGTTTAAACCACTCCCATATCCAACTGCCTCTATTAATATGCCTGACACATCCAATACCATAGAACTTGGTAAATATCTGGCCATGAATCTGGATTGTTTTTCGTGTCATTCGGCTGATTTTAAAACCAATGATTTCATGGAACCTGAGAAAAGTGAAGGCTACTTTGGTGGAGGTAATAAACCATTAAACCGAGCAGGGCAGGTTATGCTAACACCGAACCTAACTCCAGATCAGGAAACAGGTATCGGCTTGTGGACAAAATATAAGTTTGTGAAGGCAGTTCGTTCTGGTATTAAGGAAGGTGAGTCTGCTCTTGCCTATCCCATGATGCCATATGCCATGCTTACCGAAGCTGAGGCGGGAGCCATTTATGATTATCTAATGACCATACCTCCAATCAAAAATAAAGTGGAGCGGGTGGTTTATGATTGATTGAAATTAAAATGTCGTTCTAATACAATTTTTGGAATCAGACTCAAAATACTTTTGTTGTTTAATCTACTATTGAAAAAAGTATGAATGAACGACTAGAAAAGGACTTAAAGAGCATAGATCAAGTACTCAATCAAACGCTTGATCTTGGGTTAGCTTATTTAAACAGGTTAGATTCCGTTCCCACATCTGTGGAGGTAGCTGAGGCTGATAAGATCATTTTGGAAGATATTGGCTTGGGTGGGTCTAATACCATTGAACAATTTAAGAACAAGTACGAAAAGCTCATGGTAGCTTCAGCCGGCCCAAGGTATTGGGGTTTCGTAACAGGAGGCTCAACTCCCGCAGCTCTTGCAGGAGACATACTTGCCTCGATTTACGATCAGAATACTCAAACAAATAAAGGCCATGGTGATGTTTCTGCATTGATAGAATTTCAGACTATAGATTTATTACTGGACCTGTTTGAGCTTCCCAAAGACTTTATGGGCGGATTCGTTACAGGTGCTACCATGTCTAATTTTACTTGCCTTGGAGTGGCCAGACAATGGGTTGGTAACCAGCTAGGAATGGACATTGGAAAGGATGGGATGACCAGACCCTTTAAGGTGCTTTCGGCTGTTCCTCATTCTTCGGCAATTAAAGCCCTATCAATGCTAGGTTTAGGCAGCAAGAATATTGTAAAAGTTAAGGTTCTGGAAGGTAACAGAGAGGCAATAGATATCGTAGATCTTGAGCAAAAGATTAAAGAGTTGCATGGAGAGCCCTTCATATTAATATCAAGTGGGGGTACCGTTAACACCGTAGATTTTGATGATTTAGAAGCAATAGCCAAATTGAAAGCCAAATACAATTTCTGGTGGCACATAGATGCTGCTTTTGGTGGATTTGCTATTCTTTCAAAGGATCATAAGCACCTGCTGAAAGGTTGGGAGAAAGCAGATAGTATTACCATTGATGGTCACAAGTGGCTAAATGTACCTTATGAAAGTGCCTTTTACTTTATAAATAAGGAGCACAGACTTTTGCAGGTAGAGACTTTTCAGAATTCTAATGCTCCTTATTTGGGCGATCCATTGGACAATTTTAATTATCTCAACTTTTTGCCTGAAAACTCGCGAAGGTTCAAGGCTTTGCCTGCCTGGTTTACCTTAACTGCTTATGGTAGAATGGGCTATCAGGAGATCATTGAAAGAAATATTACCTGTGCTGTGGAGCTGGGAAATTTTATTGAGCAACATGACAAGTTCCAGTTGTTGGCACCAGTTAGGCTGAATACTGTATGTTTTGCTTTAGCTGGCGCAGATGCAGATAGTAAAACGAAAGTATTTCTTAACAAGCTCAATGATACGGGTAAAGTCTTCATGACACCGACCAATTTTGATGGTAAATCTGGCATACGTGCCGCTATTGTGAACTGGCGGACTACCATTAAAGACATTGAGCTGGTTCAATCGCTGATGACTGAGGTAGTCTCAGGTCTATAATGTCGTTCTGATACAATTTTTGGGTAGCCATCCTCTATAGTTTTGCCTCATTATTAATCAAAAGTATTTCAATAATGACGGAAACAATTATGAACAAAGCGGCACTATTGTTCGAGGAAGATGTGCAGCTAACAGAGGTAAAGGATTATGGCTTTAGCTGGGATGATTTTGCATCAGGGAAAAAACCGATACCTTCTGAAGGGCTAAAGTTTGACATCCATTTCGAAGGAGATGTTACAGGTGAGATCATTGAAGGTAAAATCAAAGGAGTAGATTATTTGACTGTTCGTGCTGATGGCAGACTTTTTCTTGATCTGCATGCAGCAATTACTACCCATGACGGCTCTACAATTTATGTCAAGGAAACAGGTATAAATGATAACGGGCACCTGCGTCTGGCTATGGATTTCCATACCAACGCAGAGAAGTATAGCTGGATCAACTACAAGCATGTATGGGGTGTTGGAACTGTTGATTTCGCTACTGGAAAAGTAAAAATTAAAGGGTACCAAAATTAAAATTAAAATGATAACAGTTGATTTAAATAAAATTGAATTAGCGGAATTCAGAGCTAAAGAAGACGAAAAGCAGCACTGCAAAGCCACTTTTCCACTTCTTGGGGCTCATGGATCTAAGGAACTGGCATCCGTATATTTTGAACTTGAACCGGGTGATCATCTCGGGTCACACACAGATTCAGCAGAAGAATTATTAATTGTGCTGGAGGGGCAGGTAGCTGCTCAGGTGGGCAATGAGGTTATCATTGCTAAGAAAGGAGGCCTGGTTTTAGTACCTAAAATGGTGCCTCATAATATTAAAAATATAGGTAGTGGTAAAGTGAAAGTGCTTGGGGTATTTGGTGGAGCTAATAATATAGTGGCCACATTTAATCAGGAATTAATACCTACTGGAACTAACATTGTTGATACTGCTATGATGAGTTAAAATTAAAGTAGGGGTGCTTGCCCCTGCTTTCATCCTAATCTTAAAATGAAAAATTATTTAATTATAACCGGAATATTGGTTGCAGGTTTTATTCTCACTTTTGCTGGTAAGGGTATAAACGATACACAGGTACAAAATCATGTTGTACTGCTAAAATGGAAGTCAATTGCCGATTCAGCTAGCATAGTTGAGATGGATAGTCTTTGGCAAAGGCTCAATGATGATATTGAAGGCTTTGATGCCTACGAAATGCATCCCTTACAAAAGGGTGAATATGATCATGTTGTTATTATGAAGTTTAATAGCGTGGAATCGCATAAAAAATACCTCAACAGCCAGGAGCATTCAAGGATTGTGATGTTAGGCAACCTTGTAGTAAGAAATGTAACAGCGTTTTCGTACTAAATCTTATTGCAAATTTTCACGTAAAATGTAAAATCATGAATGTCCAGTTTACAGAGAGGCGTCCGGCATTCCCTTTAATGTCTTATGTTCAGACTTATTGGAAGGGGGATTTCAATACTTCAAATGAAGAGAAATTCTCACAGTCCGTATTGCCTAATGGGTGTGTTGAAATCATCATTCACCTGACCAGCGACCATTGTGTCTTGTCTGAGAATGGTAAGACTTGGAACGTATCTCCAGAGTTTACTTTACTGGGCGTTTATGACAAGCCTTATGATGTTGTCTTTGACCAAAATGTAAAAGTTTTTGGTATCAGGTTGTTTCCGGATGGAATGGCAAACATTTTTGGTGTTCCTCCAAAGCTCATTATGTCTTCATTTGAAAATGTTAATGATGTTTTTGGGGATGACTTTAGGGTTTTTAGCTCTAAAATTCGGGATTTGAAAGATTTTGATGATCAAGTAGCTCTGGCGAATCAGTTTATTGGCAAAAAACTCTCAAACAATGTAAAGTCATATGACTACACGCATTTAGCAATGGAGTTGATTCGCAAAACCAATGGTCTTGAAAACTATAATGATTTGGTAAATCAGGTGCCAATAAGCCAAAGGCAACTTCAGCGGGAATTTAAAAATCTGTACGGTATTAGCATCAGGGATTACATGCGGTTGGCCAGACTTAATGCTATTCATGAGTACATGCAAAACAATGCTGCCAAGCTTACAGCTTTGTCATATGATCTGAATTTTACAGACCAGTCACATCTTATTAAAGAGTATAAAACATTCTCGGGTGTTACACCAAAAGCGCTGCTTAAGAACAGAGGTGCTTATATTATCAATACCGGCTCTGAATAATTAGAAATTATTCATCAACTATTCCCATGTGTTGAAATGAGTATGTAATGGGCTATTGAAATTCAGTAGCCCTATTTTTATTTTTTTGAACCAAAATCCCCGCTTATTACCTGACAAAAACCGCTTGGCACCACATTACTTTGGTTTAATACCTATATTGTCAATATTCAATACCTAATAAACCAATCAATACTATGGAACTAACAATAACCAATCTTTCTAAAACCTATTCCAACGGGGTTAAGGCACTAAACGATGTTAACCTTACCATACCTAAAGGTATGTTTGGCCTGCTAGGCCCAAATGGAGCAGGTAAGTCAAGTCTCATGCGTACCATCGCAACCCTGCAAGAACCTGATAGTGGTTCTATTATGCTTGGAGATTTAAATGTTCTTACAGAAAAAGATGAGGTAAGGAAAGTGTTGGGTTATTTGCCTCAGGAGTTTGGGGTTTATCCAAAGATTGATGCCGAAACTTTGCTCGATCATCTGGCAGTTTTGAAAGGTATAGCTAATGCAAAAGAACGGAAGGAAATTGTAAAGGCGCTGTTACAAAAGACCAATCTTTACAAGTTCAGGACAAAGAATCTTGGTGGGTTTTCCGGAGGCATGAAGCAGCGATTTGGTATTGCCCAAGCACTGTTGGCCGATCCTAAATTGATAATTGTTGATGAACCAACAGCCGGGCTTGATCCCGCAGAAAGAAACAGGTTTCATAATTTATTAGCAGAAATAGGTGAGAATACTGTGGTTATTCTTTCAACGCATATTGTTGATGATGTAAAAGAGCTGTGTACTGAGATGGCCATTATCAATCAGGGCGAAGTATTGCTTACCGGGCATCCAGAGAAGACTATTGATGCTATAAAGGGTCAAATCTGGAGGAAGAGAATTGAGAAGGGCGAGCTTGATGATTACAAAAAGCAGTACACCGTAATTTCCGAAAAGATGTTTGCCGGAAAGCCCGAGATAAGGGTCTTTAGCGAGACTCAGCCTGATCCATCATTTGATGCGGTAGAATCCAATTTAGAGGATGTTTACTTTTCTCAAATTAATGCGGCAGTAAAAGAGGAGGAAGCAGATGTGGTTTAAGATATTTAAGTTCGAACTGACTTACCGGATCAATAGGCCGGCTACTTACATATATTTCGGCATTCTTTTCCTGATGTCATTTTTAGCCATGTCCACTGATGTAGTGCGCATTGGTGGTGGTGCCGGACTGGTAAAGGAAAACGCACCTGTGACCATCGCCACCATGATGGGTATATTGTCAGCAGTATTTATGATGATATCTTCAGCTATCATGGGAGTGGCAGTACTCAGGGACTTCGAACATAAAATGGAGTCTATCATATTTACTAACCCTATCAAGAAGTTTGACTATCTGGCAGGAAGATTTTTAGGATCCTTTGTCATTTTGCTCTTTGTTTTCAGTGGAATTTGGATGGGCTTCATGCTTGGGGAAGTAATGCCATGGCGCGATGCAGATAAACTTTTGCCATTCAGTGCATGGAACTACTTCCAGCCATTTTTGGTCTTTGTGGTTCCCAATCTGTTTTTTACTGGTGCCCTTTTCTTTATTTCTGGTGCCTTAAGCCGCAAAATGGTGTTTGTCTATCTACAGTGGATAGCCCTGTTTATAGTCTATCAGGTAACACTTATTATTACCGGAGAGCTTGATAACAGGTCTTTAGCTGCAATACTTGATCCATTTGCTTTAAGTACCATTAATAATACCACTCAGTACTGGACGGTTGTTGAACAAAACAGCAATACCATTCCTATGGAAGGCCATGTTCTCATTAATCGTCTGATATGGATAGGGCTGGGGGTAATAACACTGATTATAGGTTATTTCTCATTCAGTTTTAATGTAGTTAAATCAAGCTGGTTTAAGCCAAAACAAAAAATACAGAAAGCAGAGAAATTTCCTGATGTTGATATTCCAAAAGTGACTCAGACTTTTGGCCTGGCAGTGACGCTTAAACAGCTATGGAAAAACTCGTGGTTCTACTGTAAAGACATTTTGAATAGTGTGGTATTCAAAGCCATCACATTCTTTGGCATCTTCATTTTAGTACTCAATTCATTTTACATGGGAAGGGTATTTGGTATGAATACCTATCCTACCACTTACCAGATTTTACAATTGATCTCCGGGTTTAATCTTTTCTTTCTGATAATACTCGTTTCATTTTCCGGTGAGTTGATTTGGAAGGAACGTGAAGTAAAGATCAACCTGATTTATGATGCCATGCCAGTGAAGGATTTTGTTAACCTTCTGGGCAAGTTCTTCGGTATGATTATGCTGTTTGTCTTTATGTTGGCGGTACTTATGGTCACTGGCGTTTTAATACAGGTGTTTAAAGGCTATTATGACTTCGATATTGCTGTTTATGCAAAAACACTATTTAGCGAAACATTATTTTTCTTAGTGCTTTATACCCTATTATGCTTCTTCATTCAGGTTATTGTTAATAACAAATTTCTCGGCTACGCAGTCATTATTCTCTTCTTTATAGCTACAGGAGTATTAAGCACTTTAGGCGTAGAGCATAGCATGTTTCAGTTT
The DNA here is from genome assembly GCF_040218215.1 of Fulvivirga sp. NCBI lineage: Bacteria > Pseudomonadati > Bacteroidota > Cytophagia > Cytophagales > Fulvivirgaceae > Fulvivirga > Fulvivirga sp. Next base: position 391,525 of record NZ_JAVJQL010000028.1, on the reverse strand, counting down.
GCGGAGACAGATTTAGGTCCTTACTCTGATATGAACGGATATGGCCATTATGTAACCAGCTTCAGTTGGCTCAATATCTATTGGTTGGGGCTGGCTATGATACTGTTTGTTTTAGCCACAATGTTTTCTGTAAGAGGTTCAGAAGCTCTGATGAAAATAAGGTTTAAAGTTGGTAAGCTTAGACTCACAAAACCAATGGTGACATTTTTGATGATGTCGGTTATTGTGTTTGTATTCTCAGGTGGATTTGTTTATTACAATACCAATGTTCTAAATACTTACCAGAATTCTGATGAAAGTGAAGCTGAACAGGCGGAATACGAAAAGACATTGAAGCAATATGAATTTCTAAATCAGCCTAAAATTGTTGACGTCAATTTAAGGGTTGATTTATATCCGAAGCGAAGGGATTATGATGCTTCAGGCACTTATATTCTGAAAAACAAAAGTGATGAAGCCATTGAGCAAATTCATGTTCAGCAAAGTCCGGGTAATGAGATAACACTGGACTCATTATACTTTTCTGTTGATGCCGGGATTGAAGAGGATTTTGAAAAATTTAAATACACCATTTATAAGTTAAAAGAACCTCTGCAGCCTGGAGCTGAAATAAAAATGCATTTCAAAACAAGGTTTGTTACCAAGGGTTTTGTTGCCAGTAATCAAAATAATTCGGTGGTTTATAATGGTACATTCTTCAATAGCAGTCAGTTTCCAAGCCTTGGTTATAATGACGGCTTTGAGCTCTTTACTGATGATGACCGTAAAGACCATGACCTCAAACCAAAGGAACGTTCAATGGAAAGGGATGATCCGAGAGGCTTGGCGCATGACTTTTTTGGAGATGATTCAGATGGTATTCAGTTTGAGGTTACCATTAGCACAGACCCTGAGCAGATAGCAGTAGCTCCAGGGTATCTTCAAAAGGAGTGGGAAGAAAACGGCCGTAAGTATTTCCATTATAAGATGGATCAGAAAATGGCCAATTTCTACAGTATCATCTCCGCTGACTATGAAGTTGTGCGCGATAAGATGTCGATTCCTTTGGACAGTGGTTCAAAAGATATTGCTCTTGAGATTTATTATCATAAAGGTCATGAATACAACCTTGAAAGAATGATGAGGTCAATGAAAAATTCGTTCACCTATTTCTCTAAAGAGTTTTCGCCTTATCAGTTTACCCAAATGAGAATTTTGGAATTCCCGAGATACGCCTCTTTTGCTCAGTCTTTTGCCAACACAGTGCCATTCTCCGAGGGTATAGGCTTTGTGGTTGAGATCAAAGATGAGGATGATGTAGACATTGCCTATTATGTGACTTCTCATGAGCTCGCTCACCAGTGGTGGGGGCATCAGCTAATACCAGCTAATGTACGTGGTGCTGCTATGCTTTCTGAGACACTCTCGCAGTATTCTGCGCTTATGGTCATGAAGCATGAATACTCCATGGAAAACATGCAGGAATTCTTGAAAGAGGAAATGAACCGCTACCTCTCAGGAAGGGCCAATGAACAGAAAAAGGAAATGCCAGTGACATTGGTTGAGTCCCAGAATTACATCCATTACGGTAAGGGTGCGGTTAATATGTTCGCGCTGCAGGATTATATTGGAGAAGACAGTGTTAATATGGCTCTGAAGAGGTTTGTTAGAGACTGGAATATCTTTGTTGAAAAGGAAAGATATCCTACAACCGTAGATTTAATGGGGTATCTAAGGGCAGTAACGCCAGACAGTATGCAGTATCTGGTAACAGACTTATTTGATAAGATTGTTCTGTTTGAAAACAAAACAGAGACGGCTACCTATGCTACAAAAAGTGACAACAAATGGGAGGTTGAGCTTGCCATTAATTCCAAAAAATTGGAAGCAGACAGCCTTGGTGTTGAAACCAAAGTGCCTAATAATTATTGGATAGACATTGGGGTTTATGGAGAAGATGAAGACGGCAAGGACAAGCTGCTTTATTTGCAAAAACATTTGATTGATAAGGAAGATATGACCTTTAAAATTGAGGTGGATGAAAAACCAACTAAGGCAGGTATTGATCCAATCAATAAACTTATCGACAGAAACCCTGATGATAATATTAAGAAGGTGACAGAGCAGGAGTCCTCCTGACAGAAAAAAATAATGTCATTCGGTTATCAGTATTGATTTCCGAATGACATTTTAAAAGCCAACCTATAATCTTGCAATTGTAGTATGCTGAAGTTTCACATATAGCTCAACAGAGCAGCTGTGCGATGTGTCATTAAAATTTATTGAGTTCCCAAACCTGCTAAAGGGATGGGAAAAGAGAATGTATCGTTGATGGCATACTGTTTTCACAGTGTTCTAAAGTTTTATTTAAACTAAATTCCCTGAAAGCCAACTAGTAGTAAATGTAGTAAAGACATTCCTAATTCACCACATTTAAGCGAGGATAAAGTAAAAAAGCGGGCCATAACCGAACCCGCCTTTTCCCTGTAAACCAAAACCAAATGGTAATCTTAAGGCCTGTTAAAAGAAAAGCATGTTTTTTTATTAACTAAAGCATAGTTTTCTGGTTGAGCCATTTGGCTCAACCGAAAGAACTGTTAGATAGTTAAGTGTAGTTTTCATTTTATTATTTTGTAGCTGTTAGCTCGTTAAGCGTTTCAGTTGGTGCCAAAACCTTGTTTACTTTTTCAACTACAATTTCAGCATCAACAGTGAAGGTAGCCTCACCTTTAATATCATTGCTTGAAGCTCCTATTTTTACAGTATATGTACCCGGCTCAACTACCCATGATGATCTATCAGTATCAAATGAGGCAATTGATTTAGCGTTAAAAGTGATAGATAGCTCTTCGCTGGCTCCTGCTTCTAATAGGCCAGTTTTAGCAAAACCTTTTAATTCTAATTCAGGTTTATCCAAGGTCTCTCCAGGTGCAGAAATATAAAGCTGAACAACTTCTTTACCAACCGTATTTCCAGTATTGGTGATTTTCACTTTTGCGGTAAGCTCACGCTCAAACTTGTCACTACTCAGGCTTATGCCATCATAGCTGAATGTTGTATATGACAACCCATAACCAAATGGATATGCTACGGTCTTATCAAAAGTATTGTAGTATCTGTAGCCTACATAAATGCCATCTTCATAAGATATCTTCATTGGTTTGCCTCGTGAGAAACCACCCATTTTAACCTCGTCCGCATCGGGAATAGCTTCGCCAGGGAAAGTCTTGGAACTAGGCACATCATCATAATTCATGGTGAAAGTTGTCGCCAGTTTTCCTGATGGCGTTACTTTTCCAACCAACACATCAGTAAGTGCATTACCAGCTTCCTGGCCGCCTTGCCATGCTAATACAATAGCGTCCACCTTATCTCTCCAACTGGCCGTTTCTATTACATTACCAATGTTAAGAATCAGCACTACTTTTTTGCCTTCTGCATGATAAGCATCAGCTACAGTAGTAATCATTTTCTTTTCAGCGGCAGTCAGGTAAAAATCACCTTCTGTCTTACGATCCTGAAACTCTCCTGAGTTTCTTCCAATAGTGATGAAAGCAATATCTGTGGCTTTAGCCTGTGCTTTAGCTTCAGCTGCATCAACTGGTCTTTCTGCAATAGGTGGCAATAACTCAAAGAAAAACTTCTTTTCTGGCTGCTTGGCTTTTTCTGCTGCCATATAGGTTTCGTAGGTCTCTTTTAAATCTGTCGCAACAGGAAGATTGGCATTTGCTAAACCTTCAACAAGTGAAACGGTGTAGGCCTCATTAACATCTCCACTTCCAGTGCCACCTGCTATAAACTCATAAGAACCATTACCAAAAGCAGCAATTTTCTTTGATTCGGAAGCTAAAGGAAGTGCTCCTTCATTTTTAAGGAGAATAATACCTTCAGAGGCAGCTTGTCTGGCTACAGCAGCATTACCTTTAAGGTCAGGCTTGTCAGAGTATTCATAGCCTTCAAAAGATGGAGACTGGAAAACGATAGACAGAACTCTTCTGGCGTTGGTATCCAACACGCTTTCTTCCAAAACGCCATTTTTTACTGCATTGAGAATGGCCTCTTTGTGTTGTGGAGTGCCCGGCATAATCACATCGTTACCAGCTTGCATTTGAGCAATAGGGTTTAGTCCGGCAAACCAATCAGTCATTACAAAACCTTTATAACCCCACTCATCTCTCAATACAGTTGTTAATAAATCCTTATTTTCTGAAGCTGTAATGCCATTGATTGAATTATAAGCGCTCATCACCGTCCATGGCTCAGAAGATTTAATGGCTATTTCGAAACCTCGAAGATAGATTTCCCGCAAAGCCCTTTCACTCACTATAGTGTTAAGTGACATTCTACTTGTCTCAGAATTATTTGCTGCAAAGTGCTTGATGGAAGTTCCCACACCATTGGACTCAATTCCATTAACAACTGCTGCAGCCATAAGGCCACTTAATAGCGGGTCTTCAGAATAGTACTCAAAGTTTCTACCAGCTAGTGGATTTCTATGGATATTCATGGCAGGTGCTAAAAGCACATCTACTCCATATTCTTTTACTTCTTCACCCATCGCTTTACCTACTTTTTCAGCAAGGTTAATATCCCAGCTAGAAGCTAACACGGTAGCAATAGGGAAAGCAGTGCAGTAATAGGTATTGGTATCAGTAGAGTCGCGGGTAGGTTGGATTCTCAGACCGGCAGGGCCATCCGCCAAGATGATGCTTGGTATACCCAACGAATCCAATGGATAAGTTGCGCCAGCCTGACCAGGTACTTTAGGGGCTACCTCTGATTCCATAAATCCGGGCATGGCCATACCGGTACCTACAACAAGATTAACTTTGTCTTCAAGGGAAAGGCGGGGCATAAGATCGTCTAACCTTTCATCCAGAGAGGCATTGCTGTCCTCATAGATTTCCATGGTGCCGTTGCCATTCAAATCTTTGAAGGCAACTGGGGATTCAGTCTTAGTGCAGGCCGTTAATATTAGCAAAACCAGACCTATGCAGTTTAATGTTTTCATAATTATCATTGTGTCTTTATGACACTAAGATAAATAATTTATTTTTTTTAACAACTTTGTTGGTAATTAGAGGTGATGATCGATTTTAAAACAGATAATTTCCAACCAGGACTGTCAGTCGACTGTGTGATTTTTGGATTTCACGACAATGAGCTCAAGGTGCTATTGCTTAAATTGAAGAACCTTGATTTTTGGGCTTTGCCGGGAGGTTTTGTAGACAAAGACAAGGATGTGGATACAGAGGCAAATCGCGTGTTGGAGAAGCGTACTGGTTTGACAAATATCTTTTTACAGCAGTTCTTTTTATTTGGCAAAGTTGGCAGGGCCTCTACTGATCATCTTGATTCTTTGGAAAAAAAGGGAATCATTTCTTCAGAAAATGCTTCATGGTTTAATCAGCGATTTATTACTGTTGGATATTATGCCCTGGTTGAATATTCAAAGGTAAAGCAGCTTACAGCCGATGAAATTTCTGAGCGTTGCGAATGGTGTGCTATCAATGAGCTACCAGAATTGATGCACGATCATCGGGAGATTTTGAAGAAAGCTCATGATACGCTAAAAAAGGAGCTTAACTATCAGCCTATAGGCATAAACCTGTTGCCAAGGGAGTTTACCATGCCGGAACTACAGACTTTGTACGAAACTATTCTGGAGAAGCCATTGGACCGCAGGAATTTTAGAAGAAAGATGCTGAGCTATGATATTTTGATTAAAACCGAAAGGAGGCGTACAGGCGTGGCTCATAAAGCGCCTATCCTCTACCAATTTGATGTTGAGAAGTACCAGAAGGCCATAAAAGGAGGGCTGTCTCAGAGTTGGTAATTAGATCCAATACTCGGCACCAACGGCAATCAAAGCACCAAATACAGCCACTATTAGTTTTCTGGCATTGAAATGATGGTTTTCGCTGGTTTCGAAAACTATGGTTGTTGAGATATGTAAAAAATTGCCACTGACTATGGCGAACAGGATGGTGAAAACATCATCGGGCAAAGCACTGTTTTCTACATAAAAATCACCAATCAGCATTCCAACGGGTGAAGCCAATGCAAAAAGCAGAAGATAAATTATGGCCAGTTTGTTGTTTTTCAATTGGCAGACAATAATTGACATTAATGCAAAGGCGGCAGGTGCTTTGTGTAATACTATCCCTACCAGCAAGCTGTTTGCATCATGATGTTCGTGAATAACACTTGGGTGCGCCAGCAGACTGCCCTCCAGCAGTGCATGAATGATCATGGCTACCAAAACCATGATAGAAGCTGTAAAGCCATGTTGATGATCACCTTCATGTTTGTGCACATGGCCATGTTCAGCGCCTGAAGTAAAATACTCAAGAATCTGCTGAAGGAAGAATCCTAGCAAAACATATAAACCAATGCTCGTGGGGTTTTCCGCCTGAGAAAATAACTCTGGCATAATGTGGATAATAGTGATGGCAAATAAGTATGAACCGGCAAATACCAGCGCCAGCTTGTAATTTTTCTTGTCAAGGTCTGGAATAACAAAGACCAATAACCCTGATAGAATGGCACATAAAAACAATACACTGATGCTGAAAAACATGTAGGCTCTAAAATTTGGAGTGGCAAATATACAACAGTGTTGCATTTAAGTTCATTCTTATCATATCATTTTCTGAACGAGTGTTAATCTTATTAAAGATGTAGTTCAATTATTGATTCTAACCTTGTATGATTCAATTCAAACGAGTTTTGTTAAATACTTGATAAATTTTTTAGAATCATGTCATATAATTTTTTGATTAATCGACTAATTACTGAGAATGACAGAAAAGTGGTTAAATCAAATCCTGGAACAGCATCACCGAGAGGCATTTATGTGGGCAAGGCAATGTTGTAATTATGATTATGATCAGGCCAAAGAAATCCTTCAACTGGTATATGTAAAAATATTAGAGGGTAAAGCTAAGTACGATGAAAAGGCCAATTTGAAAACCTGGATTTTTTCTGTTATCAGATATACTGCTATTGATTATCAAAGGTCACAATTGATCTTTGAAGACTTAGGAGCTATAGAAAATGTTATCGAGGATGAACCAGAAACAGTTGAAACTTTTGATTATAAGGAATTGATTATGAAGCTTCCTGCAGGTCAACGTCAGGTTTTACTCTTGGTATTTTATCATAACATGACCTTGAAAGAAGCGGCTGTTATTTTGACCCTGAGCATAGGAACTGTTAGAACTCACTATGATCGAGGGAAAAGTGCCTTGAAGAAACTTATTTTAAATACAGGAATCTATGGATGAAGAGGAAATAGTTAGGCAGTTCTTTAAAGAAATGAAAGACGCAGATTCAAATCTGACGGTGCCGGATTATCAAAGTAAGGCTGAATCTAACAAATGGTTTTTAATTGGTGGTATTGCCGCAGTCATAGTATTGGCTATTACTTTTAACTGGATTTTCTTTAATGATCCAAAACCTATTTCAACAATAGAAATAGTGGTTGATATCCCTAATTCCATGCAGACCAAATCACTGATGACTACTGACATTTCAATTGAAGAATGGCAACCGCCAACACAGTCTTTAATTGATGATTTTTAATATAAAATATAGAAACTATGAAAAAATTAATTGTAATATTCTTTTTAGTTGGTCTTGGCAAACTCAATGCTCAGGATGTTTTTCAAAAACATTTATTCTCGGCAGATCTTATTCTCAAGCATAAGACGGAAATAGGACTTTCTTCAGATATCGAAGGCCAAATTAAGAATCTGTACAATGAGCATATTGTTGATTTCAATTCACTGCGATGGGATTTGGATGAGCAAATGGCTAAAATGGGGACATTACTTTCATTTGACAAGGTTGATATTGCAGCAGCAAATAGTCAGATGAAGGTTATTCTGCAGACTGAAGAGAAGCTTAAGAAAATGAAGTTTGAAATGATGGTAACCTTAAAAAACCTGCTGAATGCTGAGCAGCAAAGGCAACTAATGGCACTAAAGAGTGAAGGGCAAGACAACCCGCTTGATTTTACTACTTCTTTGAATGAGAACCCAAGGGTATCAGTTAAAGTAAAAGGAAAAATTGATTCTTCTGAACTACTTTTTGTCATTAAGGATGCCAAAGGCAAGACTACTCAGTTTAAATCTAAATCTGATTCAAAAGCAATTAAAGATATTGACCCTAATAAAATTGAAAGCATTTCTGTTTTGAAAGGTGAAAGTGCCATGGAGGCCTATGGCAAAGAAGGAGAAAATGGGGTTGTAATCATTGTCCTGAAAAAATAGTTTTTCAATTGACTATACCCTGAATATGTGCAGATTTGCGCTTCATTAACAAAAGAATCTTGAAGAATAAAATAGCACTCTCTTATATTTTAGCAGCTGGACTCATCAGCTCCTTAGGCACCTCAATATTCATGTTTTATGATCACTCTGCGAGGTACAACTTGTTGTTTAGGTCTACCAAAGTTCACTTGTGGTACCAGATCATAATAGGGCTGTTTCTTTTATACTGCATCTATCATTTTGTTAGGATAGCGAAACTATCTTCAAAAATGCGGAAGGCAGCTCAAGAGCAGCGTGAAGCCAAATCAAGAAGGTTTGAGCTTTTGATTTTTGCCTTGATGCTGTCGTTATTATTTCATTCACTATTCTATACTGTGCCTGGCATGAAGTATTACCCAACTTCATGGGAGTATGGCATTTATCTGTTCAATAGCTTTTTGCAGTTACTCCTTCTGATTTCGGTAATATCATCTCATGCGGAAGCCAGTGAGGCTTTTATCAAGAAGAAACAGAAATATGCCATCACCGGAGCGGTATCAGGCATACTTCTGTTTTATGTTTATTATCAGATTAGTTGATAAAACTATTTGGCATTGATGCTTTTATTGCTTCTTCCAAGAGCCCCAAGTTTCTTAATCCAGTTCTCCTCCAATAGTCCAACTCTCTGGTATAATAGTCGATTAGCGGTTTGAGAGTAGTATCTTTATAAATTATATTTTTACTCAATTCTTCCCAGTCATGCGTAGGAAGCCAATCCTTTCGAAATAGAATTGCTCGGATTTTATTTCCATCATTTGAATTTAACCAGTTTCTTGTTAGTTTGTCAAGTCTTTTTCCGTTGTCTGGTGTTGACCATACCAAAATATCAAGAGTTCTAGCTACCTTCCTTAAATCAGTTTTTGGCTCAATTTTGGAGATTAATAATTCACAAAAGTCTTCCTCAAAATGTTGTGCCACAAACTCATCAATCAAATCAAAAGCTTTATCCTTAATTTCGTCTTGGTGAGACGCATCAGGGTCTATGTTTTCAAATATGGAGTTGATTCTTTCCAAAATATTTATCAATAATTCTTATGAAACTTGAATATAGCAATACTGAAGTATTGTAAGACTTTAGTGACATAAATGTAAAGCAAAAACCTTACTCATCCTTCAAACTATCCACAGGATTGGTATTGGAAGCTTTGATGGTTTGAATGCTAATCTCCCAGTGTCTGTCCCCAGACAGAACAACAACTACCTTTTGGAAAACCTGGAATAACTCAAGGCTATTAACAATTAGTCGTTCAGCAAAGGAAATATATTGTAGCTTTATTAAGGACTTAATGACCTGAAAATCATGAGTAACTCCAACATGAACATTAGGGATATCTATTTCTGGACGAATACCATAAAGGACTGGAAACCCTTGCTGGAAAAGGATGGTTTTAAAAATGTTATTATAGAACAGTTGCTATGGCTCAAGGAAAGAGAGAAGATCGCTGTTTATGGTTTTGTGATTATGCCAAATCATATGCATATCATTTGGGAGATGTTGGATATGAACGGAAAAGAAAAACCTCATGCGTCTTTTAATAAATGGACAAGCAGTCAATTTTTGAAAGCATTGAGAATTCAAAATCCTGAATTGTTACCACAATTTGTGGAAAGAACGACAGAAAGGAACCATAGATTTTGGCAACGGAATGCATTAGCGGTTTTGATGGATTCGAAAGCTAAGGTCGAACAGAAACTTAATTACATTCATTTAAATCCGCTTCAAGAACATTGGAATTTAGCTAAAGCACCTGAAGATTATAAATGGTCTTCATCCAGATTTTATGAAACTGGAGAAGATGAGTTTAATTTATTGACACATTATATGGACAGGTTTTGAACGACTGCTAGGGTAGGGTATGAAAACGACTGTCTGCGGACAGTCGTGGGTAGTCAATTCAGATCAAAATTAAATCTACCCAGCGCTGTCCCCAGACAGAGCTTTCACTCAACCAAATACCTTGTTCTATCCTCAGCCAAGGACTTCATTTTAAATCAACACCTTGTACTTAACCTTTTACTCCGAACTGAGAAAATTAAAGAACTATTCACTCTTAAGTGTATCCACAGGATTGGTATTGGAAGCTTTGATGGTTTGAATACTAACAGTGAGCCAGGCCACTGCTAAAGCACTTACACCTGCCAGTGCGAAGATCCACCAGCTTAGTGATATATGAAAAGCAAAATTAGCAAGCCATTGGTCGGCCAGGTAATAGCTGACAGGAAGGGATATAAGAATTCCTATCAATATCATTTTAGTGAAATCGCCCGAAAGCAGGTATAGAATATTAAACTGTCCAGCCCCAAGTACTTTTCTAATGCCGATTTCCTTTGTTCTTCGCTCTAGCGTAAATGCTGATAGTCCAAAAAGGCCAAGGCATGAGATAAGAATGGCCAAGGCCGAGAAATATTTGGCCAATCCGCTTACACGCTGCTCTGCTTTGTACAGTGCCTCATAATCCTGATCTAAAAATTGAGGCTTGAAAACATACCCCGGATTAATCTTTTTATAAACTTCTTCAATCCCCTGAATGGTTTGAGCTTCATTGCCTTTCTCCAACTTTGCTATTACAAAATGTGTCTCCTTAGGATTATACAGGATGATCATCGGCTCTATTTTGGTATGGAGAGATATTAGGTTGAAATCCTTCACTACACCCACAATTTTCTTCTCACCAGTATAGTGTGTTATGGTTTTACCTATCGGATCTTCCATACCCATCGCTTCTAAAGCAGTTTCATTAATTATTACACTGGCAGAATCAGCGCTAAACTCTTCGGTAAACTCACGACCAGCGGCCATCTCCATTCCCATGAGCTCCAGCATGCCTGTCCCGGCTTTTATTTCCCAAAATTGTATCTGATCCTCTTCAGTTTTGCCTTCCCAATCTACACCACCAGTTGAGTTGCCACCACCTATAATGAATCCGGAAAGTGCAGCACCTTCAACACCCTTAACTTGCTTAATCGCGTGGAGTACTGTCTCAGAGTTTTCCAGTATTTTACCTTCCCGCTCAAAGTATAAAATGTTATCACGGTCATATCCAAGGTTCTTGTTTTGCAGAAAACTCATCTGCCCCTGAACTACAATCACCGCTACTATAAGAATGATGGATAAGGCAAATTGAATAACCACTAATACTTGTCTTCCTCTTACTTCTCCTTTTCCTTTGGCCAGCTTTCCTTTTAGCAATGCTATTGGGTCGAAAGACGAAAGGTAAAGCGCAGGGTAGCTTCCGGCTATTAGACCAACAAATACTACAACTGAAATGGCTGTCAAGGCAAAAGGCCAGGTGAAAGCAAAGCTTAGTGCCTTGCCAGAAACCAGATTAAACTGTGGTAGCAAAACCCAAACTAAACCAAGTGCTAAGAACATTGAAGCCACACTAATAAGGACAGACTCCGTCAGGTGCTGATTGATCAATGAAGGTCGGGAGGCGCCTAATGTTTTCTTTACACTTATCTCTTTGGTTCGCTGTGATGCCTTTGCTGTGGAGAGGTTGATGAAGTTGATACATGCGATAAATAGAATGAAGAAAGCCACGATGGAAAACAGGCGCACATACTCTATTCTGCCGCCAGCTTCTTTTCCATTTTCATAATTGCCGAACAGGTACTGATCAGAGTATTTTTTTAAGAAAAGCGTGACCTTCTCAGTTTGCGCATTTTCCTTAAATATTTTGTCTATGGTGGAGGCAGCTTGTTGTTGATTGGCGGGGTTGTTTATAGCTACTACAATTCTGGCATAATAATTACCCCACTGCTTGTACTCAATCATATCGTGGTAAAATTCCCACGACATGATAAAATCGAATTGGTCTGATGAAGTATTAGGCGTATTTTTCATTACTCCGCTCACAAAAACCTCTTTCTGCTTTTCCCAGAAATGCCAGGTGACACTTTTTCCTATAACATCAGTAGAGCCAAAGAGCTTTTGGGCTAGTGACTCAGATATGATAATAGCAGATTCATCCTTTAGCGGATTCTTATTGCCACCAGACAATAGCTGGTAGGAAAAGACATCAAAAAATGAAGAGTCGGCAAATTTGCCTAGCGCCCTAAAATATGAGTCATTGCTTGAGAGAGTAAAATCGTGCGTGTCGGTGTAAACGGTAGAGCTTTCTACTTCTGGCACGGTTTCAAGTTCATCTTTCAATAGACCAGGTACGCCCTTCCAGGTAGAGATGCCAGCAGCATCAGAATGGTTAGAATAGATTTGAAAAAGCTGTTCGTCTTTTTGATGGAATTTATCCATCCCTAGCTCGTCACTTACCCAAAGGTAGATGAATAGCACGGCAGCTATAGCCGTTGACAAACCGATGAGATTGATAAGGAATTGCGATCGGTATTTGAGAAAACTTCTGATCGTGAGTTTTAAATTGTGTCGTTGCATGGTTAAATAGTTTGAGTTTTGATTTGAGAACGCTTTAATAAATTCTGGCCTGAAATATTTCAAGACACTCCAATAGAATTTTCTTCTGGCTTTTTTGGGTGAGTCTTCAAATTGCATTTCGAAGATTTCTATAAGGTCGCCTTCAACTTCTTCGATGAAGTCTTCCCTGCAAAACCAGCGCAGAAATTTTATAGCTCTATGTGGAGGAGTGGGCCTCAATTAAATGAGATTTCAGGTATTTGCTGATAAAGTTCAGTTCTGATGGAGTATTGCTGATCAAGGGCTTGTTTGCCAAATGCTGTAATCACATAGAACTTTTTTCTTCGGCCACCACGGTCTGCGGTGATACCTCCAAATCTGGATTTTACAAAGCCCTTTTCTTCCATGCGTTTGAGTGCAACATGGATGGCACTGATATTTACTTTTTTTGATAGTTTGGTTTCAAGACTCTCGAGAATGGCTACTCCATAAGCTTCATTATGCAGAGCAGCAACCATTAGCAGTACGAGTTCTTCAAATTCTCCCAGCGATGGTGCTTTCATAGGTGGATTATTTTATTTACTTAACAAACGTGAATGTAATATATTAGTTTCATAATTGTTAAGTAAATAAAAAATACAAGCAGCAGCCTCTGAATTCTTGGTCAGTGGCTTCACCCAAATTTATTAGCACATGAACAGTTCTCTGTGTTCCTCTGTGGGCTCAGCGGTTTATATTAACCACGGAGATCACAGAGTAAACCACAGAGGAGTTTTATGTCATAAGAACAACATTTGGCTTCATGATCGGTATGCTGGCTTTTGAGACTATGTTTTTTGAACCTCTATTCTGATTTCAGCGAATTGACAGGATTTATGAGTGCTGCTTTTAGTGCCTGATAGCTAACGGTAACTATTGCTACCAGCAGTGCAACTGCCCCTGTGATAATAAAATACCACCAGCTTATATTTATGGCATATTCGAATTTGGCCAACCAGGCATCCAGAAGAGAGTAGGCTAGGGGTATTGATAAAACGCTGGCTATGAGTACAGGAGATACAAAATCTTTAGACAGCAAACCCCACAGGCTGGAGGTGCTTGCTCCCAGGGTTTTGCGTATGCCTATTTCTTTTGTGCGTTTCTCTGCTACAAAAGTTGCCAACCCAAACAGTCCAAGGCAGCTGATAACAATGGCCAGAACAGAAAACATGGTGATCAGGCTTCCAACCCGCTCTTCGCTGCGAAACTTTTGATCATATTCTTCATCAACAAAACTGTAATCAAATGGTGTATTTGGCGCAACAGTTTTAATAACATTTTCTATTCTGGTTATCGCTTCTGGCGTACCCATAGTTGGGTTAATGCGGAGGAACATCCATTGAAGGGATTGCTCAGTTAAAAACATGATGGCAGGTTTTGGTTTTTCGAAAGGGTTACCCTTTATCATATCCTTTACCACTCCAACAATGGTAATTTCAGGGTCGCTATAGTAATCATTGTTAAACTTAAGCTGCTTACCCACCGCTTCATCAAACCCCATGAGTTCTTTAGCAGTTTCTGTGATAATGACTGATTTGCGAACATCACCTTTAAATTCCCTTGAAAAATCCCTTCCTTCTATTATTTCCCATCCAACCGTATTGCCATAGTCATAATTGACTTTGACGGTATTAAATGATGGGTTAAATGAAGGCGATTTTCCTTCCCAGTCAAACCCATCGTTGTTGCCGAGTGTATTTGTCAAAGGATAACTCGCCTCTCCAATGCTTTCAACAGCACCCGACTTCTCAAACTCTGCTTGCAACGCATCATATTTGCCATAAAGTTCACTGGTTCTTTTTTGAAGGGTAATCAGGTTGTTCTTGCCATATCCTACAGGCCTTGATTTTACAAACTGGATTTGATTATAGATTACCAGCGTTCCACAAATTAGGGTGATAGAGATAGTGAATTGAAAAATCACCAGAATTTTTCGAGGTAGTGATGCTCTACTGCCGACTCTATAGGCTCCTTTTAATGATTTAATAGGGCTTATTGATGAAAGATAGAATGCTGGATAAGCTCCTGCTATTATTCCTGTTAACAAGGTGGTGCCCAAACTTATTAACCAAAACAGCGGCTCACTGAAAGGTAAAGAGATGTTTTTACCAGCAAGGTCATTGAATGCTGGCAATAATGCTATTGAAAGGATAACAGTGATACAGAAAGATAAAAATGCTATTATGAGTGATTCTACAAGGAACTGCTGAATTAATTGATCCTTCCTTGACCCTACGCTCTTACGCACCCCAATTTCCAGTGCTCTTTTCTCGGATCTGGCCGTACTAAGATTGATGAAGTTAATACAGGCAAGTGCCAGTACAAAAACCCCCACTAACCCCATAATCCAAACAAATTTTAACCGTTGGCTTAAAACCCTCTGCCCATTTTCAAACTCAGAAAACAAATGCCATTCTTTCATGGGCTCTAAAAATAACAATCGCTCACCCGGTCCGCTTACATGCGGTTGCAACAAATCTTTTATCAATTCATTTGTCCCAGCCAGATTAGCCTTATCTGGTAATAGCACAAATATTTCTGTGAAATAATTGTCCCACACGGTAACGTCTGACCACCCGTCAATGTAGAGTTCAAAAGGAGCTAGAAAGTCAAAACCTTTAAGCACTGAGTTGGAAGGAAAATCTTCATATACGCCAGTGACAGCCAGCTCCCGACTGCCATTATATTTTAATGTTTTACCTATCGGATCTTCATCATCAAAGAGCTTCTGTGCTAACTTCTGAG
Source organism: Fulvivirga sp. (assembly GCF_040218215.1). Lineage (NCBI taxonomy): Bacteria > Pseudomonadati > Bacteroidota > Cytophagia > Cytophagales > Fulvivirgaceae > Fulvivirga > Fulvivirga sp. Next base: position 376,081 of record NZ_JAVJQL010000028.1, on the reverse strand, counting down.
AAATTAAAATTGAGTTTATGTCAGTTAAACCAGCTCTAGAACCTGACAGCATATTTACACTAAATAGCTCCGGGCCATCTTTTTGCAGGAACAATCCCGTTTCAGTAAAATTATCTCCATTATTGCTTAGTATAACCTCTTCTGGTCTGGATCGGGCAATTACAACTTGCTCAAATTGACTGGGAAAATTTTCTCGCAGATGTGTACCAAGTCCTGGAGGCATTACGCTACCTACTCCAATATCTTGCCCTTCATTATGATGTTCTACCATTACCTTTGCTATAGTTTCATAATTGTTGAACGACTTGTTGAACGAAAGCTCATCATGGACCCACAGGCCAATGAACAAAGCAACGGCCATGCCCAGCGTCAGGCCTAGTATGTTGAGAAATGAATAACCTTTGTTTTTATTTAAACTTCTAAATCCGATTTTGATGTTGTGTAAATGCATGTTGTTAAAATTTGAGTTTGACCAATAATTTTTAATAGCAAATGGCCTGAGGTAATGGAGTACCTGATACCAGTAATTGAGCTTTGCCCTTATTGTTGATTTATTTTTGATTGAGTAGTAATACTTCTCATCCAAATCACCCAATACTTCTTCGGCCAGCTCATCTTTGATGAACCATTGCAATAGTTTTTGAGCTAGTTGTGGAGGTATGGATTTCTTATCATTATTCATACCTCAGAGCTTCTACAGGATTCCTGTAAGAAGCTTTAATGGTGTGATAGCCGATGGTAACTAATGCAATGGCCAGAGATATTAAGGCTCCTGCTATAAAAATCACAAAGTTGATATCAACATGAAAGGCAAAATTTTGAAGCCAATCATCTAGCAAGTAATAGGTTATCGGACTGGCAATAATGAAGGCCAAGACTACTAATAGCAGGAAGTTTCTTGAAAGCAGGAATGTAATCTGAAAGGCATTGGCACCTAATACTTTTCTAATACCTACTTCTTTAATTTTTTGCATCACCATGATAGACGACAAGCCAAACAATCCCATGCATGCTATCAGGATGGCCAAGACCGTCATAATACTCACTACGGCACTCATCTGGTTATCAGATTGGTACAGTGTAGCAAAATGCTCATCTAAAAACATATAATCAAAAGGCCAATCTTTAATATGCCTGTCCCAAACATTTTCTATTTGAGCAATGGCAGCTTGAGGGTCATCACCCTTAATTTTTACAGACATCTCATCAAAGCCCCAGTCAGAATGAACTACCATTGACAAGGTATTCACTTTATGATGGAGCGAATTGAAGTTAAAATCTTCAGTGACACCTATAATAGAGCCTAAAGAGTCGTCAGGATACCAACCATGTCCGGCAGGAGTGCCGATAGGATCTTTGAGACCTAGTTCCTTTACCAATTTTTCATTGATAATGTATGCCATTCCTTCATCAGTAGAATACTCCTTTGAAAAGGAACGCCCCTCTTTTACTTTAATATTATAAACATCCAGGTAGTCATATTCTACAAAAACATTGGAAGGGGTCATTTGAAAAACCCCGGTATCTGTCTTTACTTTAAAGCCCCACTGGTGAAAATTATTACCTAATCGTTGGCCTGAAGCTGTTACCCCTGCTATTGTAGTCAGGTCAAGAAGCTCACTTTTAATGAGTTCAAATTTTTCGTTGACCTCCCCATTCATATCTATGAGTACAATCTGATCCTTGTCGAAACCAACATCCTTGTTTTTCATATAATTTAGTTGATTTAAAACGATCAAGGTGCTAACGATCATAGCTAAAGCAAGACCAAATTGAAGAACTACCAGTCCACTTCTAAACACGGACTTGTTACCCTTTTGTTTGTTGCCTTTGAGAACATTAATGGCTTTGAAGGCAGTTAAGTACAAGGAAGGATAAAGACCAGTTAATAAGCCCAAACCAAGTGTAATGCCAAAGATAACAGCCAAATATTGGGGTTGATCTATGAAAAACCACATGGTCAGCTTTCTGTTGATGGCGTCATTTAGCCATGGAATAGCAAGGATATTAATGGCAAAGGCCAGTACTAATGCCAGCAATGCCAGCAAGATTGATTCCAGGATAAACTGATTGAACAATTGAATTTTTTGAGCGCCAACGGCCTTTCTAACACCAACTTCCTTCCATCTTTGAGATGCACGGGCAGTAGAAAGGTTCATAAAATTGATACTGGCAATAATCAGAATAAATATTCCGACCATGGCAAAGGTATCTATATACCGGCCATTGAATTTTCTGTAGTTATTGTAATCATGCTCTATATCTGATGAGTTGAGATGGACCTCTGCTAAGGGCTGAAGAAAAAGCTGATAATAGTCTAGAACTTCACGGTCTTCACTATTCTCTCCCATATGGCGGACAAGAAAGTCGTCTAACTTTGCTTCTAGTGCTTCAGCATCCACATTATCTTCAAGAAGCAAATAGGTATTCAAGAAATTGCTACCCCATTGATCATTAAAATCAGGATTCTCACTGGTAACAGTGGTCATCGAAAAGAGCACATTAAACTGCATATGCGAAGTCTCCGGTACATCTTCAAGTATGCCGGTAATTTTTAAGAGGTTATCGCCCATTTTAATAGAGCCTCCTTGTGCTTCTTCAATGGTATTAAAGAATTTTAAGGCAGTCTCTTCTGTAAGCAAAACTGCGTTAGGCTCGTTAAGTGCAGTTTCTCTGTCACCTGAAACTAAAGGAAAGTCAAATATTTTGAGAAATGTAGAGTCCACATTGAAAGTTTGCTCAACTGTATGGCTGATTTCATCTTTGGATAATAGTCTCTTACCCCTTTGATGAAAGCGCGTATAATTGATTACCTCAGGAAAATCTGAAAGCATATTTGGCCCCATGCCGGGCATGGACAGTGCTACCTTTTGCTCTTTTGTACCAGTAAAATTTTGTACTTCATCCAGTCGGTAAATGTGGTCTTTTTTAGAATGCATGCTATCGAAACTGGTTTCATCCATTATAAAAAGATAGATAGCCATGCATGCTGCTATGCCTACAGTTAGACTGAAAATATTGATGAATGAGTAGCCTCTATTTTTTAATAGATGACGGTAGGCGATTTTGAGGTTGTGCTTGTACATGGTTGTAGATTTTGAGTTTGACCTATAGTTTTTAAGGGCAAAGGGCCTCAGATAATTAAACACCTGATACCAGTAATTGAGCTTTGCCCGTGTTGTTGATTTATTTTTGATTAAGTAGTAATACTTTTCATCCAGATCACCCAATACCTCTTCGGCCAGCTCATCTTTGATGAACCACTCCAGTAGTTTTTGGGCGAGTGATGGAGGTGAGGGCATTAAATATTAAAGTTGAGCTTATTAGCAAAAGCTGGGAACTGGTTCCACAAGGAAACCTTAAAATCACGAGAGTTTTCAAGGGCTCGTTTTCCTGATGCTGTTATTTCATAGATTCTTTTTCTGCGGCCACCACGCTCAGCACTGGCATCGCCCATTTTGGATTCCAAAAAGCCTTTGTCACCAAGTCTGGTAAGGGTGGAATGTACTGCGCCTATGGATACGGATCGTTCTGTTTGGGTTTCGAACTCTTCAGCTATTTTAAAGGCATAGGCCTCTGTGCCTAATATGCCTACCAATAGCAAAATCACTTCTTCGAAATCACCGAGTTTAGTCTCAATCATATATTAGTTTCTAAATTGTATAACTAATATACGAGGTGTTTAATTATTTGTTCTACTATTTAGTAACAAATTAGAGTTTTAGAAACTGATGGGGCTAGAATGGGCTATCAATCAGATAGTTTTGTAAAAAATATTAGAAAAAATATACCTATTATTTAACTTTAGCCGTTCACTTGCAGTAGTTGGCGCTATTACATATTAAAAACTCAATAACGTTAGCTCATTGCAAACAACCAGCCAGCTAAAACCTCTCGCATTAATTGTATTATTTCTTACCGTAGCAACTATATCTGAAGGTCAGATAAGAAAGCGGTATCGGAAAAGTGACTTTCAACTTTCTTTGGTCTCGGGTGTCAGTACCAATGGTATTCACCCTGCGTGGTATTTCAATAAATTTTCATTCAATATTTTTTCAGGCACCTCAGCCGGTGTGAAACATTTTGAGATTTCAGGTATTTCGAGCGCCACATCGTCCTTCAGCACAGGTATTCAAATAGCAGGAATTGCCAATGTTGTAGGCACCAACACTTTTGTCAATCTTGAAATATCAGATGAAAGGGAGATCATGAAAGAGGAGCTCAACGAACCTTTGATGCATGGCATCCAACTTTCAGGGGTCATCAATTTGGTTAGGGGCAATGTATTTGGAGTACAGATATCAGGAGGGCTGAATATAGCTTATGGTGCCATGTACGGAACACAGTGGGCAGGCTTTGGTAATGTTGTTAATGAGGATTTTAGAGGCGTTCAGCTTGCCGGAATTTATAATGTAGCAAGTAGGTCGGTTGCAGGTATACAATTGGCTTCGTTAGCTAATATTACGAGAGGACCAATGACGGGCATTCAGTTAGGCATGTTCAATGCTAATAGAAAAATGTTTGGCAAGAATACCAACCCCAGAACCCCAGCCCGTTCCATGCAAATCGGACTATTTAATAGTTCCAGAACAATGTCTGGTATTCAAATCGGATTGATTAATAGAGCTAAGGAAATGTCAGGCATGCAAATTGGGCTGATCAATTTTTTAAGCACCAGGCCAGCAAAGCGGGCATCGAAAAATGGGACCCCGATCGGCTTATTGAATTTTGGATCTAAGGGATCATTTACCAGATTTAGCTACAACGACCAGTTTCAGTATAACCTGGAAAGGTCTACGGGTAATTGTGCCAATTGCTCAGATACACAATATGAACTGCCTTTAAACGATGACTTTCAAAGGTTTAACCAAAACAGTTTAATTGTGAGTTATAACCCAACGGAGCGACAAAAAGAACATGGATATTGGGCTATGGGCTGGAGGTTTGAAAAGCTTATGTATCGAAATTACACTTCCGTTCCTATGAAAAGTGGCCCGCAAAACGGAGCCTATTTTCTGGCCTGGGCAATAGGCAACCAACATATCAATTGGACGGATCAGTTTGATGCTAATTTGAGTGAATTAACTTCTGCGCAGGCAACATATGGAAGGAGGGTCAAATTTTTAGCTTCATTTTACTTATACATTACAGCCCGAATCAACACCTATTTTTATAAAGAAAGCCAACATAAGCTCTCTCCAATAATGGTCTTATATAAAAATGACAGCAGCAATTTTAAATACATGAGCTGGCTTGGTTATACCATTGGCATTCAGGTCTGAAATTATTTAATCAACAATTACATTATTAACCTGCTGATTGTCAGTCCTTCTGCTGTCAGCCTGAATATTTTGTAGCCCAAAATGTAGCCTCAAGTGTAAATGTGTGGTTACATTTGATGTATTGGGGTATTTATTTTGTAATCGAAAATCAAAATTTAGACTAGCATGAAACCAACTTTCACACTTATTTGCATCCTTATTTTTCAAATCAACGCTATTTCTCAAAGTGCAAATTGGGAGCAAACATTGAATCAAACTTTAAGTGAATTCAAAACCTGTATGGCTAATGATGACAAGGCTGTTTGCCAAACTTATACTGCAAAAGCCATCAGGCAGGTGTATAAAATTAATGACTTTTATAATGCGAGTTCAAAAACGGACATGTCACCTTTCGAAATTCAAGAGTTTGTAAAGGGGTCGCCCCAATGGACAGCTGTAGGCCCTGCATATAAAAGTGAAACTCTGGTTAAAGCCCAAGAATTAAGTAATTCTGGAAAGGCCGTTTTAGTTGTACTAAAGGGTGATACCCCTGCTGATGCGCATGTTAGTTTATTGCTACCTGGAGATCTTCAAAACTCAGGCTCGTGGGCGATGCGTGTGCCTAATGTGTCGGCCTTTTTTACTCATAACCCTGACAACTCTTTTGTGAATAAAAGTATCTCTTATGCCTATACCAAGAGTATGATGCTCAATCTGGAGATTTATGCCAGGAACTAATCCGTTAGAATTCTTTAATTAAGTAAGTGCTAAACAGCCAATCTTGAGCCGAATAAAATTCTTAATCGGCTCATAAAACATTAAAATTTGAGCCGAATAATTTATATATTTGGCTCATGGCGTATAACTGGCAACATAAAAATTGGCCTGATTTCATCTTTGATAAAGAAAAAACACCTCGTGCTTATATACAATATGGGATTAACGCGGGTGAGTTATATGGCTTTACGGAAGGGCTTGATGATGATTCAAAAACGGAATTGCTTTTGAACATGCTGGTAAATGAAGCCATGAAAACTTCTGAAATAGAGGGCGAGTTTTTCAATAGGCAGGAAGTTTATTCATCGGTACAAAAGAATCTTGGGTTAAAGCCCGATGTTAACGTCTCGAATGCGAAAGCTCATGGCGCTGCAGAATTGGTGGTTTATCTTCATCATAATTTTATTAAACCGTTGAGTCAAAAGGAACTATTTCATTGGCACCAAATTTTAATGACTGGTTACAATAATATCAGGATAGGAAGTTGGCGAACTAAAAATGAGCCTATGAGGGTGATTTCTGGCCGAATAGGTAAAGAGATCATTCATTTTGAGGCTCCTGAATCATCAAGAGTGCCTGAAGAGATGAAGCGGTTTATAAATTGGTTCAATGCCACAGCGCCAGAAAATGAAATGGCTATCGACAATCCCATAATAAGAGCGGCCATTGCTCACGTTTATTTTGAGAGTATTCACCCATTTGAAGATGGCAATGGTCGTATTGGACGAGCCATTTCTGAAAAGGCACTCGCACAGCACATAGGCAGGCCTGTACTTTTTAGCTTATCAAAGAGTATAGAAAATGAAAAACAGGCTTACTATGATGCACTTAAGCAAGCACAAAGTAGCCTCGATTTAACCCAATGGATAACATATTTTACCAATCTCGTAATTGATGCTCAAAAGGAATCGAAAGAGACAGTGTTGTTCGTAGTTAAAAAGAGCAAATTTTATAAGCAGTTTGGTGAGAACCTAAATGCCCGACAGAAAAAGGTGGTTAACCGCATGTTCGATGCTGGCCCTTCTGGTTTTGAGGGAGGTATGACAGCAAAGAAATATATTTCAATAGCTAAGACATCTAAAGCGACTGCTACCCGTGACTTACAACAACTTGTCGAATTGGGTGCATTGAATCTATTAGGCGGGGGTAGGAGCGTAAGCTATAATATCAATATCTGATTTTATACCACTTGCAGCTATCTATCTATAACTATCAATGATTTGGGCATCTACCCAATAGATGTCCTGATTGCTGGTAAAAAAGAAATACTTCCCATCAGTAGTTACGAAAGGACATAGCTGGTGCAGTTCGTTATTAATTTTTGGACCCATATTTTGAGCAGGTTTCCAATTACCAACATCATCTTTAAAGCTTATATAGAGATCTCCCTGTCCCATACCTTCCTTTCTGATGGCACAAAAAATCATATAATCTTCGTCAGGAGAAATAAACACATCTGCCTCATACCGCCCAGTGTTTATGGCTGTATCTAATTTAATAGGAGAGGAAAATTTCCCATTTCTATATTGTGAGCTATAAATGTCATAGTTGTAATTTTCGCCTTCGTCAGCATTTTTATTGGATGAAAAATAAAGCGTTCCTTCAGCTGAAAATGAAATATAGTATTCATTCTTTTCTGAGTTAATGGCATAACCAACATTGATTGGTTTTGTCCAAAATTCGCCCTCACGTTCAACATACCAGATGTCATAATCTTTTACATCTCCTTTCCCATCTAAAGGCCGATCTGAAATAAAATAGAGCCGCTCCCCGTTGGGTGATAACATAGGATCATTGTAGCTATAAGTTTTATGCTCAAGAATGGTTTCAGGCTTCCCCCAGTTCCCGTTGGCAAATTTCATAGTCAGAATTTCATTCTTGCCATTTTCAGCAATAGCAAAGAAAAATTCAAGCCCATCAGCAGAAAACACTGAGCCATATTCGTGCTGGTCGGGAAGGGAGACAATATTTGGAGCAAATACCCCTGGCTCCAAACCTGGTGGCTTTTGATTGAGGTACGCCTCCTGCGAAAATGCCTGAGTGCCCAGAAAGAAGGCTGCTATAATTGTTATGTACTTATTCACTTTTGAGCGATTCTGTAGGGTTTACGGTCGATTCCTTATAAACCTGGCTGCCAATGGTTAAAATAGTGAGCACTAAGATAATCATTACAACAGGAGCGATCATCCACCAGCTTAACTCAAACCTGTAAGCAAAATTAGCAAGCCATTTATTTGAAGAGATGACGGAGATCGGAAGGCCAATAATGAGTCCAATTAATGACAAAGACATTAGCTTTCTTGAAAGCAAGATCATCAATTGAAGTGGGGATGCCCCTAAAACTTTCCTGATACCCATTTCCTTAATTCTATCCTTACTAGTTAGCGTGGCCAGTCCTAAAAGACCGATTAGGGATAAAGAAATGGCAATCATAGCAAAATAGAAGGTCAAGTCTCCTAACTGCTGTTCAGAACGGTACAGCTCCTCATAAGTTTGATCTTCAAAAGTGTAGCTCAATGGCAGTTCAGGAAGAATCTCCTTCCACATGCCTTCTATTTGAGCCACTGTATTTTTCACATCATTGGAATTTAACTCAAGAATCAAATAGGTGAAGTAACCTCGTGCAATACTCATAGTTAAAGGCGCTATTTTTTCATGCAATGAATTAAAATGAAAGTCTTTTACCACCCCAATAACTTCGCCCTTCCATCTGCCTGCTTGGAGAAAAGGAAGGCCAATGACTTCTTCTGGATCACTGTAGCCAAGGGTTTTTACGGCTGATTCATTAAGGATCATACTTTGTCTATGATCGGAAGGACGATCTTCTTCAAATCCACGGCCAGCTATTAGCTTAATGTCATATTGATTAATAAAATCATAATCAACATAATAAGCATCTGTATAAAGCTCTTCCACCTGTCTATTTTTTGTGGGCAATTCGGTCATTGATTTTCTGCCCGATCTTCCAGGAACGCTGGAAGAAATACTGGCACTCATAATACCGGGAAGTGACTTTAATTTCTCTTTAATGGTCTTCTCATTTCTTTTTATCGATTCATCAAAATGGAAATCAATAATCAACTTTTGACTTTGGCTAAAGCCCAATTCTTTTGTCTGCAAGTAGTTCAATTGCTTGGTGACCACCACCGCTGAAATAACCATGATAATTGATATTGCAAACTGAACTACAACCAGACCATTTTTCAAGAATAAACCCTTTGAACCTAGTTTTATATTTCCTTTTAGGAGGCGATCGTACTTTAAATTGGTAAGTACAAATGCTGGAAAAATGCCACTTAATATTCCAACCAAAAGCGCTAAACCAAATACCAGTAGGTATAAACTGTAATGGTCAAATGCAGTACCAATAATTGGCTTGTTTGTCAGCTGATTGATGGTGGGAGTAAAAAGAATAAAGAATGAAATGGCGATAAGATATGCGAACAAAGAGAATGAAATTGAGTCGAGCAGGTATTGAAATTTCTGCTGTGTCTGACTTACGCCTAAGATCTTTTTCATGCTTATTTCTTTAGCACGCTTAATGTATAGCGCATTAGAAATGTTAATGAAATTGAATACCGCAATAAATAGGACAAGTAGTGCGATAATGCCAAAAATATAGATGTTGTCAACATTGCCATGCACCGAAGACCCGGTTCTGCTTCCTCTGGCATCAGCAAATAAATAGAGGTCTGTGAGAGGCTCTAGTTCCGTGGTGTAAGAAGCCTCACCGCGCTGAATTTTCTGATCAATAAATTGGCCTATTTTTTTATTTAATGCTGCAATATCACTGTTCTCATCAATGAGCAAATAGGAGTAACATCCAAAAGCAGTCCAGTTGGTAGCTCTGCTAGGGTTCCACACTTCAATAAGAGAAGATAATGATAAGAAGATATCTGCCTTAAAATGTGAATTCTCAGGGATGTCCTTCATTACACCTGTTACAAAAGCTGGCGTTTTGCCATCCAGCGTTAGCTCTTTGCCAATGCAGTCTAATGTGCCGAAATACTTTAATGCGGCACTTTCAGAAAGAACAGCATTAAATGGGGCATCAAAGACTGTTTTAGGGTTGCCCTTAACCAAAGGAAAAGTAAATACCTCAAATAAACTTGCTTCTGCGTAGGCTAAATTCTCTTCCTGATAATTATCAACATTACTCTGAACCAATAGGTAATCTAAAAATATGCGCGTGTAATTCTGAATTTCAGGGAACTGCTCGGCTAATTCTGGAGCAGCTGGTATAGCAGAGCTTTCCAGTTTGATGCCTGTTGAGGTTTTTACATTGGTCACCATCCTATAAATGCTATCTCCGTTCTTATGATAGTTATCATAGCTAAGCTCAAAACTTATATATTGGAAGGAGAACAGGCATACCAAAAATGCCATGGTTAGGCCTGTCAGGTTAATGGCTGTAAACCCTTTGTTCTTAACTAATGAGCGGAATGTAAGTGAGAAGTGATTAATTAAAATATCGATAGTATTCATTTTTTTAATTCCAGTTATAGGTCTGATTATTCCAGGTCTAAAAAGTCTGATTACATCTTTTACAAATCCCCATCGAGCTGACCTGGTAGATTTTTCTTGCACTCTTTTTTCAAACCTTTCCAGCAAGTCTCCTTCAAGATCCTCTAAAAAATCCGGATGGCAGTACCAGCGGAAGAAGCGAAGTGGGAGTTTGGGCAGTTGACTATTCACTACGTAAAGAATCTACAGGGTTTACTAAAGATGCTTTGATAGATTGGGAGCTTACTGTACCTAGAGCAATAATGGCTGTGATGCCACCAGCAATAGCAAATATCCACCACTCCAATTCAATTTTATAAGCGTAGTCTTCCAGCCAAACATTCATTAAGAACCATGCAATAGGAACAGCGATTCCGAATCCTATTACCACCATCGATAGAAACTTCTTGGTAGTAATTAATACTATTGATCGCATAGAAGCACCGAGTACTTTTCGTATACCCATTTCTTTAGTTCGCTGTTTGGTAGTGTATGCTGCCAGACCAAAGAGACCAAAAGATGAAATTAGGATGGAAAGGATAGTGAAAGCACCGAACATCTTTCCCATCTGTACATCCTTCTTATAATGCTTATCGAATTCTGCATTGAGAAATTGAAATTCGAATGGATAGTCTGAGTGATTCTGCACTATCTCTTCGATATAGCCAAGCGTATTTTGGATGTTCTCAGGACTTATTTTGACAGCTGCGTAATTAAAATAGTTGTTGAGATAAGTGATCATTAAAGGTTGGATAGGGAGATGCAGCGAAAACATATGAAAGTCTTTGATAACCCCTATTACTTCAAGATACCCTTGGCCTACCCTAAAGAATTCATTTCCTACCGCTTCTTCAATCGTCCAACCCAGAGCTTTGACTGTAGATTCATTAATGACCACTTTTTCCTTATCCGTTTCAATGTCAGGCGAGAAGTATCTGCCTGCCAATAGTTCTAGATCGAAAGTGTTTAAAAAGTCTACATCCGTGGAAGTTCTGTAAATAGCAAAATTATTATCATCTGCCTCAGCTTCATTTAAACTTGCCAAGGTGCTGCTGCCGATATTAGTGGGCAGGTCTCCAGCAAAACTTACAGACTTTATGTTAGCGAAATTTAATAGGTCATTTTTAATTAGATCAATATTTTCTCTTACTTCGGCTGACCTTGTTCTGAATGTTAGTATGTGGTCTTTACTGTAACCAAGCTCTTTATTTTGGATGTAATCAAATTGTAAGTAGACTACGAAACTCCCTATAATCAATACAATGGAGGCAGCATATTGGATGATCACCAGAACGGATTGCAAGCCTAGTTTAGGCGATCGGTCAGAGACTTTTCCTTTGAGGGTATTGATAGGTTTTAATGAAGACATGAAAAGAGCAGGATAGCTTCCGGACAGAAGGCCGATGATTATTACTAAACCAAATAGAATAGGAAGAAGCAAAGGATTGCTAAATAAGTCTAAGACAAGCTCAGCATCCATTAAATAGCCGAAGTAGGGTATAAGCAAATAAGATATTGCGATTGCTAGAACTAATCCCACGAGGGCTATTAGGAGGGATTCCCCTAAAAACTGTACTATTAGCTGCCCTCTTTGAGCTCCAATGGCTTTTCTTAACCCCACTTCTTTTGCTCTTTTTATAGACCGTGCAATTGCCAAATTCATATAATTAACAGAGGCTAGAACTAAAACAATGATGGCAACAGTTGAGAATAAAATGAGGTATTGGGCATTTCCTTTTTTACCGAAGTCAAAATTTATCTTGTCTTCAAGGTATAGTTCGCTTAATGGCTGAACAAAGTAAGTGTCTTTAAAGGGGTAGTCTTCATTGGCTCCAGAATACTGAGCTATCAGGTCTGACAATTTAGGTTCAAGGGATTTTGCTTGCGATGCATTTTTGAGTTTAAGAAAAGTAGCATATGAATTATTGTTCCAGCTATCAGATTCTCTCTCCTCCATATACTGTTTATTAGAAAGCATATTAATTATATAATTGTAATCTAAGGAAGAGTTAGTAGGCACGTCTTGAACTATACCAGTAACAATAAAATCTTCTTCACCACTCCAGCTCGTGATAGCAACCGTTTTTCCGAGAGGCTCTGTGTCAGCAAATATCTTTTTAGCAAATGATGCTGTGATCACCACTGAGTTTGGCAGGTCAAAAGCCTGATCCGGATTGCCTTTAACAAATTCAGTACTGAATATTTTGAAAAACTGCGCGTCTGCAATAAGACCTTTATCTAAAAAATTATCTTTCTCAGTTTTAATAAGCACATGGCGATTTTGTATGCTAGTGGCATATTCAACCTCAGGGTAATCGCTGGTTAGCTTGTTTGCCAGAGCAGCCGGAGTCATGGAGAAATAATCAGATCCAAAGAACATGTTACCTGCTTGTTGTTGATAAATCCTATGTATTTTTTCTTTTTCAGGATAGAAATTATCATAGCTAAGCTCATGTTGAACGTAAATAAATATCAATGTAAAACATGTGATACCGATGCTTAACCCACCAATATTGATTGTAGAATATAGTTTTTGTTTGAGCAGGCTGCGGATAGCAATAGTGAAGTAATTTTTTAACATACCTGAGTCATTAAGTTGTTGATTTGAGAATAAAGGTTTAATGATGCCTGGCCTAAAAAGCCTGATCACATCTTTGGCAAAAGTCCATCGAGCATGTCTGACTGACTTTTCATTGACATTGTGTTCAAATCTTTCCCATAGATCGCCTTCAATATCCTCAACAAATTCTGGGTTACAAAACCAGCGGAAGAAGCGGAGGGGGAGCTTTGGGAGTGAGTTTTTAGTCATCAAATATTAGTCTGCTTTCAAGCTCTTTACAGGATTAGCCAATGCTGCTTTTATGGATTGATAACTTACGGTAGCCAATGTTACCACCAATGCGGCCGCTCCTGCTAAACCAAAAATCCACCAGCTTAATGCTGTTCTATATTGATAATCGTTTAACCAACCTTCCATAAAATAGTAACTTAACGGAATGGCAATAAATGCTGAAATAAAGACTAGGATAACAAAATCTTTAGACATCAATTTCCATAACTTGAATACAGATGCTCCTATAACTTTTCTTATGCCTATCTCTTTGGCTCTTTGCTCTGCCATAAAAGAGGCAAGACCAAACAAGCCAAGACAACTAATAAAAAGGGCCAGGGTAGTAAATATTCCCACCAAGGTGGCCACCTGTTCCTCAAAAGCATATTTTTCAGCGAATTCATCATCGGCAAAAGAATATTCAAATGGAGTACTTGTATTATATTTTTTAAATACCTTATTAAGTTCATCTATCGCTTCAGAAGCACTAATACCTGAGTTGATCTTCGCATGAATTAAATTTAGACGTCCCTCAGAGGCTATAATGAAGGCTGTTTGATTGCTAGGAGAGTAAGCAGATTGCGATAGCATATTTTCCACTATTCCTATTACTTTGTAATCCTTTCCATAGGATTTTATCATTTGTCCAACAGGGTCAGTAAGGTTCATATAATCAACAGCGGCTTGATTTAATATCATAGCGGAAGAATCTGAAGCAATATCTTTCGAGAAATCACGACCATCAATAATATTCCAACCTACTGTTTTGCCAAAATCATGACTTACTGCCCCTCGATAGATATGAGGTTCCATATCAGGATCTTTTCCTTCCCATTCATATCCTCCATCTGAGGGCCAAATGCTGGTTACAGAGGTTTCCGAAGCAGAAACATCAGTAATTATATTCCCAGCTACTAACTCATTTCTAAATCGTTCAAAATTCTTTCTTACCTCCTCTGTCTTAATAGGGATATTCATCAGACCGTTTAAGTTATACCCCAGAGGTCTATCTTTTGCAAACTGTATTTGTTGATAGACTACTGTGGTTCCGATAATTAGAGTAATGGATACGGTGAATTGTACAATGACTAATACCTGACGAGGTAGAGCTGCTCCCTTGCCTAATTTATAGGTGCCTTTTAGTGCTTTTATGGGCTTATAACCTGAAAGGAAAATAGCCGGATAACTACTGGAGACGAGCGTTATAATTAGAACGCTACCTAAAATTATGAACCAGAAAGCGCTATTGAACCAAGGTATTATAATACTTTTTTCAGCTACTGCGTTGAACCAAGTTAGATTGAGTGTAGCCAATACAATACCCAGAATAAATGCCAATATTACTAAGATAAAAGACTCTATAGTAAACTGCCAGACTAGCTGACCTCTTTGTGATCCGATTACTTTGCGAACACCTACTTCTTTAGCACGCTTCTGAGAACGAGCTGTACTTAGGTTCATAAAATTGATACAGGCGAGTAATAAAACAAACGCTCCAATTGAGCCGAACATCCATACATATTGTATGCGACCACCCACATTCTCTCCATTTTCAAAGTCAGAGTACAACCGCCATTTTGCCATTGGATAAAGGAAGAGCTCTGGCTTAAACTTGGCACCGAAATCATTAGGAAGAATATTGTTGGCTTTAACATCCTTTATGGCTAAGGAAGCTTGATTGATGGTAACATTATCAGCCAGGGTTACAAATACTTGTAGCCAGTTATTTCCCCAACCTATATATGTTCCTCCAGCACTGAACATGCCAGTACCACCTCCGGCCAAAATATCTAAAGGAGCTATAAAACCTAGCTCTCCTTTGAAGCTATCTGTAGATTTGAGGTCTTCATAAACACCGGTAACCTTTAATTCCCTACCGTTGTCAATCTTTAGTATTTTGCCGATTGCCTCACTTTCCGCAAAAAATCTTTTGGCTACAGAGGAGGAGATTAGGATAGTCGTAGCATTGTCAAATGAGGTTCTGGTGCCTTCACGCATGGGCAAAGAAAGCAGTTCAGGAGCCTGCTCATCCATGTAGCAACCAGTAACATTAAAGGCTTTATCATCCAGTGCTAAAATTGAATTATATGGAAAAGAGGAAGTAACTATATGATCAAAATAGTTGCTATAGTTAGTTTTGAGTGCACTTCCTAATTGATAAGATTGACTCCCCCAAGTATCTGTTTCGCCATTGACTGTATTGTGCTGTAGAACAGCCGCTATTTTATCATAATTGTCATAATGTTTGTTAAAGGATAATTCATCGAAAATCCATAGCCCTATTAGCAAAGCTGTTGTTACCCCAAGGGCTAATCCAGCGATATTTAATGAGGAATAGCCTTTGGTTTTTGTGAGGCTTCTCCATCCGATAGTAAAGTAATTTTTTAGCATACCATAATTGTTTAAATTTTCAGAGCCTTCCAAAGGCCTAATTATCCCCGGCCTAAAAAGCCTGATAACATCTTTAGTAAATCCCCACTTTGCAGCCCTAATTGATTTTTCGTCAACTCTTCTTTCGAAGCGTTCAAACAAATCCCCTTCAAGATCTTCTACAAAGTCTGGGTTGCAAAACCAGCGGAAGAAGCGGAGGGGGAGTTTAGGTGGATGCTGCTTAATTGTTTTCAATTCAATTAGAAATGGTTAGTTATTTTTCTGTTTTGAGAATCAACCTCTATTTATTCACTTTTTAAATTGTTCACAGGGTTAGCTGTTGCAGCTTTTAAACCATGTATGCCTGCCGTGAGCACTGCAATGGACACAACAACTAATCCTGCCAGAGCAAAGGCCCACCAGGGCAAATTAATACGATAGGTAAATTCACTTAACCACTCTTGCATTAATAAATAAGCAATAGGTGAAGCAATGAGAATAGCCAATAATACAAGTTTTACAAAGTTGCTGGATAAGTTGTTGAGTAGACTCCAGACTGAAGCACCTAGTACTTTTCGGATGCTGACTTCTTTCTTTCGTTGCTGAATCATATAAGAGGTTAACCCAAACAAACCCAAACAGGCAAGTATGATTGCAATGCCTGAAAACAAATTCATGGTTTTGCCCAACTGGAGCTCTGTCTCATATAATCGATTATAATCCTCATCTAAAAAATGATAACTGAATGGTCTATCTGGCATAAACTGTTTCCATTGTGTTTCAATGTATGCAAGGGTTGAGGGCATATCATTTCCATTTACTTTTACAAGTAGTTTTCCTCCCCAACTAGCTGTGAACAATACTAAAGGGTTGATGTCATTTCTAAGTGATTGAAAATTGAAATCTTGAATAACGCCAACTATTATGCCTTCCTTATTTAATATCATCTCCTGACCAATAGCCTCTTCAGGAGTCCATCCTAATTTTTTTGCGGCACTTTCGTTAATGATATAATGAAAAACCATTTGGTCCCAGTCTTCTTCATTAGTAGCGTCAACTTGTTGCCCGGTAAAATTTGTACCTGTAATTAATTTTAAGCCGTTTACCTCAAGATAATTGTTATCCACTGGATTAGCATTTACTGGAATTACTTCGTTTTCAGGCATTGAGGGCAGACGCATACTATATCCGCTTTCAATGTTTACTGGACTATTAGCTGTGCGGCTCACGCTTAAAATCTGTGCATTTTTAGCCAATTCCTGTTTGAAGGTAGAAAGTGATTGATGAGAATCGCTCCATCCTATAGGTAGTAGTATTACATGATCCCTGTCGTATCCCAAGTCTGTTTTTTGAATAAAATCAAGCTGACTTTGAATAACGAGTGTGCAAATAATAAGAAATACCGAAATACCAAATTGAAATATTGTGAGCGATTGCTGTAACCAACGTGCGGAGGAGGTATTTTTAAAAACACCTTTAAGCACCTTTGCTGGTTGCATGCGTGCTAAGACTAAAGCAGGATATCCTCCTGCAACTAAACTGATTATGATAGCAATGCTTACAACCACTAACAGAAAGTTGACGGTATACAAATCAGAAAGTTGTAAACTACGATCAATTAACTGATTAAAAGAGGGTAATAATATAGCTGCCAGACCTACACTCACCACAATGGCAAGTAGGCATAGGGTAAATGATTCAACAATAAACTGCCAAAATAACTGACCTCTTACTGCTCCAGATACTTTTCGAATGCCTACTTCTTTGGCACGTTCAATGGATTTAGCAGTTGTTAGATTAATGTAAGTAAAGCATACTATCATTAGAATGAGTAAGGCAACGGCACCCAGAATATATAGATAACTTACGCTGGTATTTTGCACAAAATCGCTATGTGGGGAGTGAAGGTGTATTTTGTCAAAATGTTCTAGTGAAAAGCTGATTTTTGCCCCGCTGCCTTCCATTTCTTTTTCCACGTATGGATTGATTTTTTCCTCCAATGAAGCAAATGAATGCTCATCATTTAATAATAAATAGGTGGTATAGTTGGCACTGAAATATGTTTCTTCCTGATTTTGGCCTAAAGATGAAAATGAAGCCAAAAAGTCAAATCGTATTTGCGAAGTGTAAGGATAATCGCGAATGACTCCAGTGACTTCATAAGGTGTTTTTTCAGTCCCTACTTCAAGAATTTTTCCTAACGCATTTTCTTCAGGAAAATATTTATTGGCCATACTTTCAGTGAGCACTAGCTTGTTTTTTCCATCGAGCGCAGTGGCTGGATTACCTTGAAGTATTTCATAGTGAAAGGCATCAAAGAATGAAGAATCAGCATAAATAAAACCGGACTCGGATACTGGCTCATTATTGAGCAGTAAAATCCTTGAAGCGTCTACCATTCGGATTCCTTTTATCACTTCTGGAAATGTGCGTGAAAAAACAGGAGCAACTTTTGTGCTAGTAAAGATCCCTACATTTGAATCTGAACTTCCATCAAAACTATACTCCATTACTACCCTAGCTATGCGGTTTGCTTTAGGTTGAAATTTATCATAGCTCAATTCATGTTGAATGAACAAAGCAATAAGCAAGCAAGAAGTAATGCCAATTGTTAGCCCTACCATGTTGATGATTGTAGATGGCTTGTTTTTCCAGAGCGCACGTAAAGCAATCTTAAAATTGTTTCTAAACATGTCGAGTTGATTTAGTTGTTGTATTTGAGTTATTGGTTTTATTAAGGCAGGCCTAAAAAGCCTGATTACATCTTTAGTAAATCCCCATTTTGCAGCCCTAATTGAATTTTCTGTCGCTCTTTTTTCGAAGCGTTCAAATAAATCCCCTTCAAGATCTTCTACAAAGTCTGGGTTGCAAAACCAGCGGAAGAAGCGCAAAGTAAGATTTGGTGGATTGATTTTATTCATTCTTCAACGAATTGGTAGGGTTTTGCAATGCTGCTTTCATTGATTGCCAACTCATGGTGCCAAAAGCAATTATAGAAATTGAAATAGCTGCAATAATGTAGATTCCTATGCCAATAGATGCCTGATAGGCAAAGCCTTCCAACCATTTTGTCATGGCAAACCATGCCAATGGTGCCGCTATTATGAATGCAACTATAAGCAGCTTAGATAAATCTTTGGAGAGGAGTAGCACAATAGATCCAACGGATGCACCTAAGACTTTGCGAATACCAATTTCTTTAATGCGCTGCGATGTGGTATAAGTAGTAAGTCCGAATAATCCCAAAAGAGCGATAATAATGGCAAGCATAGCAAAGGCGGTAAACAACTCAGCGAATTGGTTGTCTGCTTTGTATTGTTGATCGAAACTGTCGTCCAGAAAGTAATAACTAAACGGGCGATGAGGAATTAGTTCTTTCCATTTGTTTTCGAGATTTTGAATTGTGCTATACAAATCATCAGTATTTACTTTTAGTGAAAACATGGCCATACTAAAAGGTTCATACCTTAATGACAGGGGAGCTACTTCGTTGTGTAGTGATTGATAGTTGAAGTCATCCAAAACACCAATAATTTTACCTTCTCTACCCCATTGAGAAAACTTTTTACCGACTACCTCTTCCGGGTCTGTATAGCCCCACTGCCTCGCAGCTGCCATATTTATCATTAGTGCCTCTGTAGAATCTGAATAGTAATCATAAGAAAAAGCACGACCTGCCAACAATTTGATGCCATAAAAAGGCACAAAATCAGGGTCTATTTCATAAATGGCAGGGCTGTGAGGTACCATTTCACCATTTTGGTCTTCTATTAGTGTGCCGGCATTAGGATGATACCCACCAGGCACTGCCCTGGAAGCACAAACAGAACTTATACTTGGGAGATTAGTGAATTCATTTTTAATGGCCTCAATGTTTCTTGATACCTCACCGTCAAAACCAAATTCAAGAATTAAGGTTTGATCCTTGGTAAAACCTAAGTCATGATTTTGCAAATATTGAAGCTGGTTGTAAACTGTTGAGGTGCCAATGATAAGACCTATGGTTAGAATGAATTGAAAAGTGACCAGCCCTTTTCTCAAAACCACTCCGGAAGACCCTGTTTTAAAATTACCTTTCAACACTTTGGCGGGTTGAAATTTAGATAGAAGGAATGCCGGGTATGATCCAGCTAACAATCCAATGGTCAAAATTCCAATGATAAAAACGCCAAGAAATAAAGGATTAAGGAAAGTGCTGATGCTAATTTGAACTCCCGTAAGTTCATAAAGATAAGGCGCAGCAACTGTTACAATACAAATAGCAATTACACCTGCAAAAAGGGCTAGTAGGATAAATTCTGATAAAAATTGATTAATCAGAGAGTATTGCCGCGCACCGACTACTTTGCGAATGCCTATCTCCTTAGCACGTTCCAAAGACCTTGCTGTTGATAGGTTGATGAAGTTGATGCAGGCAATAATGAGAATAAATAACCCAATGATAGAGAAGATGATAAGGTTAGTAACACTGCCAGTTTTTCCTGCTTGTCTGGCTGCCACTGAGTGGAGGTATGACCCCTTCAATGGCTCAATATCCAAATAGAAATTAGCATGTTCCCAGTCAGAAGTATACTTTTCTCCCAGTGGCTGTAGTTTAGGCTTTATTGATTCAACGCTAGCACCTTCTTTCAGCGTGATGTAGTTGTAGAAATCCACATACCCCCAATTATCAAATATGCCAGGACGAATGTCATAGAAGGTTGCCATTGAAATGATCCCATCGAAAATGAATTGAGAATTATTAGGAACATCTTCCATTACACCTGTTACTACACATTCCCTCACTTGCTCTAATATTACCGTCTTACCGAGAACATCAGTAGTCCCAAAGTACTTCTTCGCTAATGTTTCAGTGAGCACTATACTATTTGGCTCTGTAAGTACTTTATCTGGGTTTCCAGCTATTAGGTTCCAGCTGAAAACTTTAAAGACAGTCGAGTCCCCATAAACTACATTCTTTTCATTGTATAGCTCGTCATTTGCCTTTATTAGCTTAGAATGGCCGGGAGTAAACCTGCAGAAGTATTCTACTTCTGGTAGCTCTTCCTTAAGCGCTGGCCCAACAGGGGCGTTGCCCCAAAATCTGAAATTTTCTGGTGTTGGAGGTATGTCACGTTCTGCACCAGCATGTGCTCCTTGCAAAATCCTATAAGTACGGTCAAGGTTTTCATGATACTGATCATAAGAAAGCTCTTTAAACACATAAAAGGCAATAAAAATACACGAAGCCATACCCACAGCGAGGCCTGAGATATTTATGAAAGAGTAAAACTTTTCTTTAACGATATGTCGCCAGGCTACTTTGTAATAGTTGTTAATCATTGTTGTGTTGTTAAAATTTTGAATTTTGAGAGATTTCATTAGTGATGGTCGAAACAATTTCAACACATCTATAATAAACCGCCACTTTGCAGCCCTAATTGATTTTTCGTCAACTCTTCTTTCGAAGCGTTCAAATAAATCCCCTTCAAGGTCTTCTACAAAGTCTGGGTTACAAAACCAGCGGAAGAAACGCAAAGGAAGATTTGGTGGCTGAATGCTATTCATTTCTTAGAGCGTCTATAGGGTTAGCTAATGCTGCTTTAAATGTTTGAAAGCTTATGGTCACCAGCGCAAATACAAGTATGACTGGACCTGCAACACCAAACATCCACCAGGACAGATCAATTTTAAATGCAAATTGAGCCAGCCAATTTTGTGCGAGAAAGTAGCTAGCCGGTATAGAAATGACCATGGACAATAGGATCAATTTGGTGAAGTTACCAGTCAGTATAGAGACAATCTTGAGGCCACTAGCACCTAATACTTTTCTAATGCCTATTTCTTTTGTTCTTATTTCGGTGACATATGCCATTAAGCCAAATAACCCCAAACCTGAAATGAAGATGGCCAAAACAGAAAAAGCATTGACAATTTTTGACATGTTGGTTTCGGCTTTGTACATATCGTCTAATCTCGAATCTAGAAATTGATAGTCAAAAATAGCATCTGGCGAAACTTCTTTGATTTTACTTTCAATCTGTGCCATGGACTCCTCAATCCGTGAGCCTTCCAGTTTTACTAAAATTTGATTAGTCCATTCTGGTTTGTAAGACAGAATCAAAGGCTCTATTTGATCGTGTAGCGATGTAAAATGGAAGTCATCAATCACACCAACTATTTCACCTTTTGCTTCCCCTGAACTATTTTCGATGATCGCCCCAATAGGGTTTTCAAGCCCCAGGGATTCAACAGCCTTTTTGTTTAAAACAAAAGCATCAATAGAATCTTGAGTTGTTACGAAGTCACGACCTTCAAGCAAGGATATACCCATGGTTTTGATATAGTTATCATCAACGCGCATAACTCTTGATGATGGGTAATCTATGCCTGGATCTGCTCCCTGAGGTGTAAAGTGCTCAACGCTTAAGTTGTCTCCAATAAGATTTGAAGCTAGTGCAGCATTTAAGATAGATGTATGTTGCGTGAGTTCTGAATGAAAAATTTCCCAGTGTTCGGCCAGGTATGTTCTAAAGGCTCCATATGATTTTATAGCTACCACCTGATCTTTGTTGAAACCTAAATCTTTCGACTTTAAATAGTTGGTTTGCAGCAGAAGTATCAGCGTACTTGTTAATAGAGTGATAGATACTGTAAACTGAAATACAACCAGTACTTTTCTTATTAATACTCCAATTGAATTAGGGGTCTTATCAGATTTTTGGGAGAGAACAGAGCTTTGTCTGGCAATGTAAAAGGCTGGGTAGGTTCCTGATAAAAAACCGACTATCAGTACTAGTCCTACCAGTATTTCAATATTAGTTTTAGTTAGCAACCCTGAGTAAGAGATAGGCAAATCTACCAACTCATTATAGGCAGGTAGCGCTAAGTTGGCAAGGAAAAGACCCAACATGGTGGCTATCAGAGTTGTGATAAAAGCTTCACTTAGAAATTGGAATACTAGCTGACCTTTTTTTGCTCCTAGCACCTTTCTAACGCCAACTTCTTTTGAGCGTTTTATGGCTTGCGTAGTAAAAATGTTAATGAAGTTTACACACGCAATAAGTATGATGAACACAGCCAAGGCCGAGAAAATATAGATAAAAGTGATGTCGCTATTAGCACTCATTTCTTGCTCTTTGTGCGAATGCAGGTGGATTGATTTAATCGGAAATGCTCTAAAATGGGCTTGCGCATTATCTACCTCTTCTTTAGCATCATCAGGATAAAAATCATAGGTAACTTCCTGCATCCGGGTATTTATATATTTAGCACTCTGATGATCATCAAATAGGGCATAGGTGTAGGTTACCATCCAATTTTTATTCGAAGTCCATGACTCAGGCCTCTGTTTATAGAAGGTGGACATGGAAACAAAGTAGTTCATTTTAAGATGAGAGTTTTTAGGCAGGTCTTGCACAACGCCTATCACTTCATACTCTTCCCTATCATTAAGAATAACAACCTTTCCAACGGGGTCTTTATGGCCGAAAAATTGGTTGGCCATGGTTTCTGTAAGGACAATTTTGTAAGGCTCATGAAATTTTGACTGGCTATTACCATTTAAAAAGTCCAGATCAAACATCTTTAAAAACTCGGCATCTACATAGTATCCATTTTCTACCTCAGCTTTAAAATCATCGGTTTCAACTATCTGGCTGCCGAATGCTGCTACCTGACTTATGCGACTGGCTTCTGGTAGGTGAAACTCTAAAAAGCCTTTAAGTGGTGGTGATGATTTGGCCCATTTTAAACTAGAAATTCGATATATATTGTCCGCATTAGTATAGCTATTTTCATAGCTCAATTCGCTTTTTAAATGAAGTATAATTAGCAAACTGCTGGCAATACCTAGTGCTAAACCAAGGATGTTAAGAGAACTGGAAATTCTTTGTTTACGGATATTTCTAAATGCTATTTTTAAATAATTGGTATACATATCCATGTTGTTGAGATTTTGAGAACTTGTCAATGGTCTGATTATGCCCGGCCTAAAAAGCCTGATTACATCTTTAGTAAATCCCCACTTTGCTGCCTTGAGAGATTTTTCGTCAACTCTTCTTTCGAAGCGTTCAAATAAATCCCCTTCAAGATCTTCTACAAAGTCTGGGTTGCAAAACCAGCGGAAGAACCTTAAGACCCAATGAGGAGGAGTAATATTTTGAGTTTTTGGCATTATGCGCTAAATGAGAATTCTGGTATGGCATTCCACAGCTCCATGCGCTGTTCTTTGGTTTCTGTTAGTACTTTTTTGCCATAAGCAGTAATTGAAAAGAAGCGTTTTCGCTTGCCGCCCCTTACTTTGGTGGCTTCACCAAACTCTGAAGAGAGAAAGCCTTTTTTCTCCAGTCTTCTTAAAACAGTTTGTAATGCACCTATGCTTACCGAGCGCTTCAGCCTATTTTCCATCTCATCAATAATGGCAATTCCATAAGCTTCATCTTTCAGTATAGCTACCGTTAGCAGGACGATTTCTTCAAACTCACCTAAATTATATTTACCCATAATATTTATTTTAACTAAATTGTAGTCTTTATACGAAGGTAGTTAAAGAAGGTTATATTTACCTTAATTGTAGTTTTAATTTATGGACTCAAATACAACATGGTACTCATTGTGCACTTAAGATAGGTATCCATGTACTTTTAAATCCAAATGATCTGTAATAGGAGTTAGTTTTCCATCCTTCAGGATTAGATTTTTGTCAGAAACAGAAAGTACATCTTTATAGTAGTGATCAGTAATAATAATACACTTGTGCGATTTTATTTTAATTAATAATGAAGCCACCAAGCCTTTATACGTGGGCTCAATCATAGAGAAGGGTTCATCTAATATTACAATGGGATGATCTAGGTGGGAAATAAGTAATAACTCGACATATCGCCTTTCGCCCATTGATAAATTTTTAACAAGCTTTCTTTCTATAGAGGCCATTCTTGGAGCATAGAAAATCTCATTTTGTTGGTCACTCTCATCAAAATAGATGGGAATAATATCCCTTACTCGCGTATTGAGAGGTAAAAAGGTTTGTTGTGGAAGAAATGCTATAACCTTATATCGCCTAACATTGGCGGGGTCAGTCGGCACATTATCTATTTCAAGATAAATACTTTCTGGAATCAACGTACCGAATAAGATTTTCATTAGAGTAGATTTTCCGCTTCCATTTCTTCCAAAAATTGCCGTAATCTCTCCTGAATTACATGTTAATTCAGCACTATCGAGAATGCGATTACTTTTGAAGGAGTGATTGATAGTATTTGCGAATAGGGTCATTCAGGAATGAAGCTTAGAATGTAGAAGTATAAAGCTAGTATTGGAAGAGAGAGGAACAGGTTTAGAAGGTAAAGCTTAATTACCAAACTGAACTTGGTGTATCCGAGGTTGTAGTAAAAGTACAGTTCTTCACTTCTGAGAAAACTATGGATGATAGTGCCAATCCCAGGGCCTATCACGATCAGGCTTATTATTCCCCAGAGTACTCCAGTTACCATGCTAATGATAATGCTGAATATTACGCTATATAATATTGTGTCTTGGTAAAACTTGAACAGTGATCTCACTATCCAGTTTGAAACAGAAATTATGCCATTTCTTTTTTAATGCGTATGAGAAAAAGTTTAAACCTTTTCCACAACAAAAATCATCCTCTCTGACTCCTCAGCTACATAGGAAGACAGGTCATAATCTCCAAAAATGCTAATAATCTCAAGACCGGCTTTTTCAAAATACTGTAAAAAATCAGCTCTTCTCAACGCCTTTACTTTTTCAACAAATTGGTAATCTTTATTCTCGTCTTTAAAACGAATGTTTTTGACAATATAATCATCAGGTGAGATGTCCTTGGTTATGTGGAATTCAATATTGTCAATAGTCTTTATTTCTTCTGGTATGAGATGATGAATTACTGTGTATGGATTAAGAAAGTCCAGAATAAATTTGCCTTCTGGTTTTAAAGATTGAGCAACAGAGGCAACGGCTGCCTCATGTTCTTTTTTTGTTTCAAAATAACCAAAGCTTGTAAAGAGATTAAATACAAAATCGAATTGCTGATTTTCATAAGATAGTCGCATGTCATGAACTTCAAAATGGAGCCTGTCATTAGCGAATTGCCTTGCATGTTTTATGTTTTCTTCTGAAAGGTCAAGCCCGGTAACCTCAAATCCTTTTTTATTAAGGTAAATGGCATGTCGTCCCTTGCCACATGCCAGATCCATGAGTTGATGCCCGGTGGTTATCTTAAGGTGTGCTGTTAGGTTGTCTATAAATTTCCGCGCTTCGGCATTGTCACGGTTTTTATAGAGTATATGATAGTAAGGGGAATTGAACCACTCGCCAAACCACTCCTTTTTCATTCTTCGGCCTTTTTTATGAAAGGCTTTATACCTTCTGTTGCATAATCTGCTAGAGAACCTTCAGACTGACTAAAAATTAAATAAGCATCATATTCAGGGTGCTGGTTAAGAAATTCAATGGCGCTGTCTTTACCCATCACCATAAATGCTGTTGCCAATGCATCAGCGGTTTGACAGTCTTCAGCAAAAACAGAGGCACTAAGTAAGTTATGCTGAATAGGATAACCTGTAGCCGGTGATATGGTATGTCCGTATTTCACGCCATCAATAATATGATAATTGAAATAATTGCCAGAAGTGGCCATGGCCTTGTTTTCAAGTGCTACCTGAGCATAAGCAAACTGACTTATCTCATCAGAATCTGGGTGCATAATTCCTATAATCCAAGGAGTATTACGTTCCAGATTTTTACCAGAAGCCACCACTTCTCCGCCAATTTCCACAAAGTAGTTCTCAATACCATTATTTCTTAAATAACCAGCAACCACATCTACACCATAACCCTTGGCAGAAGCACTAAAGCTTATGGTAGTACGACTGTCATCTTTAACGACTGATTCTGGGTTAAATTTAATTTTGTCGTAGCCAACAAACTGTCTGAGTGAGTCAATATGTGCGCTGTCTGGCCGCACTTGCTCACCCGGACCAAAACCCCAGGCATCTATCAAAGGCCCTATGCTTGGGTCAAAAGCTCCATTGGTTTGGTCGTATACAGTTCTTGCAGCTTCAAGGGCAGGCAGAAAATAAGGGAGCGCAAATCGAAACGAGTCAGTTTTGTTGAACTGACTGATTTCAGAGTCAGGAATGTAGGTATTTAGGCTTTCATTAAACACTACAAGTAAAGAATCAACCTGTGGTTTAAAATTCCTTTTGTCCTCATCAAAATACTTGACGTTATAAGTAATCGGCCCCATTGTTTTACCACTGAACCAAATGACTTCCTGCTTAGTGTTTTGTCTATAATGCCAAACCAAAAACATGGCCGAAAATAAGCCCAGGGTATAAAGTATGTTTTTTAGTCGCAGGGTCATATTATTAAATTTTGCCGCAAATTAATGAATTTGGAATGGCTTATGATTACTTTAGAGCAGGAAATCGACAATATATGCGCGAAGATTATCTGCAAGCTGATGATGAGAATTTAGGCCCTGTTGAAAAGGAATTTGAACGGGCACTACGCCCATTAAACTTCGGGGATTTTACCGGACAGGGTAAGGTGGTGGAGAACATTAAGGTTTTTGTTCAGGCAGCTCAGAAGCGTGGTGAACCCCTTGATCATGTGTTATTGCATGGCCCTCCGGGACTCGGTAAAACCACCCTTTCACACATTATTGCCAATGAACTCAATACTAACATCAAAGTAACTTCTGGGCCGATTCTGGATAAGCCCGGGGATTTAGCGGGTCTTTTGACCAACCTTGAGGATAATGAAGTTTTGTTTATTGATGAAATCCACAGGTTAAACCCGATAGTGGAAGAATACCTCTATTCTGCCATGGAGGATTTCAAAATTGATATCATGCTGGATTCAGGACCAAGTGCCAGAACAGTACAGATCACCTTGGCACCTTTTACATTGATAGGCGCTACTACAAGATCAGGGCTATTGACTTCACCGCTTCGAGCCAGATTTGGCATCAATGCCAGACTGGAATATTATGATGCAGAATTGTTAACCAGTATTGTAAATAGATCATGCAGCATTTTAAATACAACCATTGATAAAGATGCGGCTTATGAAATAGCCAGGAGAAGCCGGGGTACACCAAGGATAGCCAATAACCTGCTAAGAAGAACAAGGGATTTTGCTGAAATTAAAGGTGATGGTACCATCAATATGGACATTGCCCAAATGGCACTGACAGCTCTGGATGTTGATCAGCATGGATTGGATGAAATGGACAACAGAATTTTGTCAACTATTATCGAAAAGTTTAAGGGTGGGCCAGTAGGACTATCTACTATAGCTACGGCTTGTGGCGAGGAAGCTGAGACTATTGAAGAAGTATACGAGCCCTATTTAATACAAGAAGGCTACATAAAAAGAACTTCAAGAGGCCGTGAAGCCACAGAGCTTGCTTACAAACATTTGAAGATTGTGCCTCCCAGCAGAACAGGCGGACTGTTCGAATAGGAACATTTTTTTAAAAATATTTCATGTACTATTTTAATGGTTAAACACTAAATAAAGCCTGTTCTATTTGCTTTAAACCCGGATTTTTAAGAGATAAGCAAGTGTTAACCCAAACTGGGTTAGTGGACTTCACTTAAGTATTGAAAAAAAGTTCAAAAAAAGTTTAACATTTTGTAATAATTGTCGTCTAAGAGGTACTAACTGGTCAAATAATCAAAACCATGAAAAAGGAAAATTTAAGATTCTTAACTATTTCGCTGGGAATTTTTGTGGTGTTCTTATTAACGGCTATGAGTTTCAATCATTCCTTTAATGCCCGAACAGACCATGAGACACATACCAAGATTTTAGGCAAATACAAGTCGATGCCAGTGATAGCAACTCCACTTTATATTTTGGCCAAAGGCCTGAATATTGTCAATAAGTAATTAATATCTTGAGATTGCTTTCCCAGCCCTTATCTTTGGGCTGATGCCAGGCAAGTCTACAATTCAAAACAATACGAATTTAATAAAGCAGGAAGCCGGGAATCTCGGCTTTATGTTTTGTGGTATTTCCAAAGCTGAATTCTTATCAGAAGAGGCTCCCAAATTAGAACAGTGGCTTTCCAAAGGTATGCATGGTTCCATGCAGTATATGGAAAACCATTTTGATAAACGCCTTGACCCAACCTTGCTTGTCCCAGGAGCAAAGTCGGTAGTTTCATTGGTATATAACTATTATCCCAAGAAGGATCTGGCTAGTTCAGACAGCTACAAAATAGCTAAATATGCCTATGGGCAAGATTATCACTATGTGGTGAAAGACAAACTGAAATCGCTGCTTGAAACTATTCATAATAAAATAGGTGAAGTTGATGGCAGGGCTTTTGTTGATTCGGCTCCTGTAATGGAGCGCCAGTGGGCTGAGCGGGCTGGCGTTGGTTGGATAGGCAAAAATAGTTTGCTCCTGAATAAGCAAAGTGGAAGTTTTTTCTTTCTGGCTGAGTTGATACTTGACCTCGAACTTACACCTGATGGCCCGGTCAAAGACTTTTGTGGCACCTGCACTGCCTGTATGGATGCCTGCCCGACTGATGCCATCCCTGATCCTTATGTTGTGGATGCCAGTAAGTGCATTTCATATTTTACAATAGAGTTGAAGGAACAAATTCCCAACGAGGTAAAAGGCAAATTTGAAAACTGGATGTTTGGTTGTGATATCTGTCAGGATGTATGCCCATGGAACAGGTTTTCAAAACCTCATCAAGAACCTGCATTTGAGCCTCATGAAAAGATAGAGGGCATGACCAAAGGAGATTGGGAAGAGATAACCGAAGAAGTTTTTCGTGAAATCTTCAGAAAATCGGCAGTTAAGAGAACCAAATACGAAGGGTTGAAAAGGAATATTAAATTTCTTAAGTAGTACCACTCAAAAAATATCGGGGTTATTTCTTCCCAGCAGGAGAATTTTGATTGCTTGCCTAAACAAAATTGACTATTATCGATTAATAGTCTTATTACTGTCAAATCAAAAAGAATGCGCAAACGCTCTTTTTTACAAATAAATACACTCCTTTTGGTGTTTTTTGTGACTTCAAACTGGTGTATTGCCCAGCGAGCAAACTACAGAACCCTTGATTTCTTTGATAATAACAACGGCCTTTCTCAGGGTACTGTCAATAGTATTGTCCAAGATAAATATGGTTACATATGGCTAGGTACACAGGATGGGCTTAATAAATTTGATGGTTTAAATTTTACAGTTTATAAGAGCGATCCGGACGTTCCAACAAGCATAAACGACAATTTCATTACCTCCATGGTAGAAGATTATAATGGCGATTTATGGATAGGGACAAGAAACGGTGGACTCAATAGGTATGACATTAAAACAGGGCTATTTGAATCATTCAAAACACAAGCGGATAATTCAAAATCTATAAGTTACAACTGGGTAATCTCATTGCATATCACTGCAGATAGCACGCTATGGGTGGGTACTCAAGGCGGAGGGTTAAACAGGTTTAATAGACAAGATCAATCATTCGATGTTTTTAAGCATAATGTCAGAGATTCGGGCACGCTTTCAAGCAATAATGTGCAATGCATTTTGCAAAAGGACAAAAACACACTTTGGATAGGTACCGATAAGGGGCTTAATGCATTTAATATTCAAACCGGGGTAATTAAGAAGTATTTAAATGACCAGGAGAATTCTGAATCAATTTCCAATAATGATATATTATCACTTTATCAGGACAATAATGAAACACTTTACGCAGGTACTAATGGTGGAGGTTTAAATGTAAAAAAAGGAGATAGTTTCATTTCATATGTTAGCGAC
The DNA here is from genome assembly GCF_040218215.1 of Fulvivirga sp. Classification (NCBI taxonomy): domain Bacteria; kingdom Pseudomonadati; phylum Bacteroidota; class Cytophagia; order Cytophagales; family Fulvivirgaceae; genus Fulvivirga; species Fulvivirga sp. The sequence goes on along the minus strand of NZ_JAVJQL010000028.1, from coordinate 345,544 downwards.
CCTAATGCAAGCGGCTCAATAACGAGTAATAATGTCATTAGTCTACTGCCCGGAGACCCTGATGAAATTTGGGTGGCAACTGACGGAGGAGGTCTTTTAAGCTTTAATGTAGAAACCAAAAGATTTGTAGAGTTTCAGGTCTCCTTTCCGCGGCTTAACACATTATACCTGGATAATAACAGCAATCTTTGGATAGGCGAACGAGGGGGATTAAATAAAATCGGAAAACACAGCGGAATGTTTACCATTTATAAGTCCGATGTCAATGGAGATTTGATAGCGCCCAATGGTGATATTCATGCCTTGTGTGAAGATAAAGAGGGATTCATCTGGTCAGGCACTTCTGTTGGAGGGCTGAAAAGGCTTGATCCCAAAACTTTGGAAACAAAAACCTATGTTCATACTTCTGAGGCCGGCTCAATTTGCAGTTCGGCTATTAACTTTCTATTAATAGACTCCAAAGACCGAATTTGGGTGGGTACCTTGGCGGGGTTGAGCAGATATGTAAAAGAAACTGATTCATTTATCAATTTTTTGCCTGGAACAGGATCAAAGAGTTTAAGCGCTGGTAGGGTTAATTTTATTTATGAAGACTCAAAAAACCAGATATGGATTTGCACTGATAATGGACTTAACCGATATGATGAGATAAATAACCAGTTCGATGTTATTAAAAATGATCCGTTTAACCCAAACTCTTTATTGACCAACAATCTTTCAACTATTGTTGAAGATTCTGACGGGATATATTGGATAGGCTATTCATCCAGGGGTTTTGGCAGCTATGATGCTGAGAAAAATATTTTTAAAAATTATGAGCATCAGGATGACAACCCTAACTCTCCCGCAAATGATAGAATAGCCTATCTCTATGACGATGGAAAGGGAAATTTGTGGTTGGCCACCTATGGCGGTGGTCTGGATAAATTTGAAAAGAAGAGCGAAAAGTTCACCCATTATAACGAGAAGCAAGGGCTGGCCAACCCGTCATTATACTATGTAATCAACGATGAGTTTGGCTACCTGTGGATGAGCCACAATGATGGCATTTCAAGGTTTAATATTGAGTCCGAGACTTTTAATAATTATTTGAAAGGAGTGGAATTCAATGGACGCGCCCACTATAAATCACCAGATGGAAAGATACTATTGGGCGGCTTTGATATAGTTACTTTTTATGCCGAAGATATTACTACCAACGAGACCATACCGCCTGTTCATATCAATGAATTCAAATTGTTTAATGAATTGGTGGTGGCCAAAGATTCACTTGGAATTTTAAGTCAACTGCTTGAGCAGACAGATTCAATTACCCTTAATCATGATCAGAATTTCTTTTCTTTTGGCTTTGTTGCACTGAATTTCACTGATGCTGTCAACAACAAGTATAAATACATGCTGGAGAATTTTGACGATAGATGGCGCCAGGGTGATGGTAACTCACATGCCTATTATACCAATGTGCCTCCAGGCAATTATGTTTTCAAAGTTCAAGGCTCAAATAATGATGGCTTGTGGAATGAAGATGGAGATAAAATCTACATTAAAATTTTGGCTCCATGGTGGGACCGTTGGTGGTTTAAAGTCGCATTGCTCATTGCGTTTCTGATGATTTTTGTCATTTTCTATAAACTTCGGCTAAGCAATATCAAACAACAGAAATTGGCTTTGGAAAAACTTGTGAATCAAAGAACGTCAGAAGTATTGGAACAACAACAAGAGATACTGGCACAAAAAGAAAGCATTTCTGATCAGAATGAACAGCTAAAAGCACTGAATGAAGAGAAGAATGATTTGATGCAGATTGTCGCGCATGATTTAAGAAGTCCCCTCAATCAGATCAAAGGTCTGGCTTCAATCATAAAAATTATCAATCCTGATTTAAATACAGAAACCACCAATTCTATTGATCTAATCAATGACCTGATTGACCGTCAAAGCACCATGATTGGTAAGATTCTAGACGCCAATGCCATTGATGCAAAGAGAACCAATGTTAATATGAGTTCGCAGCATATTAATCCTTTACTGCAAAGGATTGTAAATACCCTTAAGGTGGTAGGGGCGGCCAAGAGTACATCCATAGAATTAAACTTGTCAGAAAAAGAGCCCCAAGCCTGTGTTGATCCTAATTATCTTATTCAGATACTGGAAAACATCATTTCCAATGCCATTAAATTTTCTCCTCGAAACTCAAAAGTTCGAGTATCTACCATAGTGGAAGATGGTAAAGTAAGAATAGGGGTGGAGGATGAAGGCCCCGGTATTTCTGATAAGGAAATGAGGTTTTTATTTGAGCCATATAGTAAGTTATCTGCAAGGCCCACGGCTAATGAGCAAAGCAGCGGCTTAGGCCTCTCCATTGCCAAGAAATATGTAGAGGTAATGCACGGCAAAATATGGTGTGAAGGAGCCAAAGGAAAAGGCGCAAAATTCTTTGTGGAATTTGATGAGGTTTAACTTGGCCTCCTTCTGTTTAATGGTCTTTTAGTAAGCTGCTATGTAAAACACTTTTGCAATACTGACTGATGCGTTTCCCCGAATTTAGAGTAGCACCAGTTTCTCAATTCTTCGATTTCTTTTCCAACTAGAGATTTTAAAGCCTTCTTAAGTTCTTTCTCAAATAACTTTAAATCAAAACTAACTTTAACAAGTATGGTTTTAAAATAATCTAACATAGTTGTTGGTTTTAGGTGAAACATTAGTTTATCCTTTTTAACAACCTTTAGCATAGTATTCGTTAATGCTTTACTAAAGTTGACATACCTTTGTACGAGTTATAAAACTATAAAGATTCATCAATTTTATATGATGCAGAAAAACAGATACATTGGTTTTCTTTTAGTTCTTTTTTCACTGAGTTTTAATTTAAATACTCGTGGTCAGGAAATAGAATTGCAGCTTGGGCCACCAGAGATTGGTGAGAACCAGGCTTGGACAATAACTATTTCAATCTCTAATGAGAGGCTGCAGAGCTATGATAATTTTCCTGATATTGACGGTTTTCAAAAACGAGGAACTTCATCATCTTCCAGCACACAGATAATTAACGGCCAGGTTTCTTCTTCGCAAAGTATTACCATGACTTATGTGCCTCTAAAACAAGGCGATGTGCGGGTTAGGCCATTTAGCATGACTGTGAATGGCAAAGTGGTAAGCTCTCAAGGCACTGTAGTGAAAGTTGGCCCTCCTATTCAAAGACAGCGCAGTAGAGATCCTTTCAGAAGTTTATTTGATCACAGCCCTGGAGATGATCCTTTTAGCAGAGGAGGAGAAACCGAATTTGTGGATATAGATGAAGATGCATTCCTGGCTCTAACCACTAGCAAAAATGAAATTTATGTAGGGGAAGGAGTGACAACTACATTATCATTTTTTGTAGCTGAAAGGAATAGAGCACCATTACAGTTTCATGAGTTAGGTAAACAGCTATCAGACATCTTAAAAGTAGTTCGTCCGGAAAATTGTTGGGAAGAGAATTTTAATATCGAGAACATCAATGGCGAATCCATAACCCTTAACAATAAGCGTTACACACAATACAAAATTTATCAGGGCACTTTCTATCCATTAAATGCAGAAGACATTGTATTTCCAAAAGTAGGATTGGAAATGATAAAATATAAAGTGGCTAAAAACCCATCTTTCTTCGGACAAAACAGAAAAGAAGATTTTAAGACTTTTTATTCAAGGCCAAAAACAGTCAGGGTTAAAGAGCTGCCACCACATCCTTTGAGAGACAGAGTGGCTGTAGGTGATTACCTGTTGGATGAGCGGATTAATACCACCGACCTTGAAACAGGGCAGAGCTTCTCTTACGAGTTTAATGTTTATGGAGAGGGTAACATATCTGCTGTTAATAAACCGATTGTCACAAGTGATGATAATTTTGATTTCTATGAGCCCAATGTTACACAAAACATTAATAGGCGCTCTGGCCGTGTAACTGGTTCTAAATCTTTTAGCTATTATGGAATACCTAAAGAACCGGGAGATTACCAACTTTCTGACTATTTCAATTGGATATTTTTTAATCCAAAATCCGGCAGATATGATACGCTTCAATCTGAACAGGTAGTAAAAGTTATTGGTGAGAGCAAAAAGAATGAATCGATTCAATCTAACGATTTGGGCTCATTTTATGACCAGATTGAATTCGTGGATAATTCCCTAACTAGTACAGACAGCTTTGAATGGGTTAAAATATTTGCCAACATTCTTATTTTAGGTATGTTAGCAACTTCGGTAGTTATCTTTTTGAAGAAAAATTAATCCAACCAGTACTTTGGGAAACTCATTCGGCAATATTTTTAGGATTACAACCTTTGGTGAATCTCACGGAAAGGCGATAGGTGTTATCATAGATGGATGTCCTGCAGGATTGGAGATTGATGAGGCATTCATTCAACAAGAGCTTGACAGGCGCAAACCAGGCCAATCCAAAATAACCACGCAGCGCAAAGAGGATGATACTTTTGAAATCCTTTCTGGGGTTTTTGAAGGCAAGTCAACAGGAATGCCCATTACCATAGTTATTGCTAATAAAGACCAAAGAAGTAAAGATTATTCTCATATAGCAGATCAATTCAGGCCATCACACGCTGATTACACTTACCAGCAGAAATATGGCATTAGGGATTATAGAGGTGGAGGTAGAAGCTCAGCCCGGGAGACAGCTGCACGAGTAGCTGCAGGAGCTATTGCTAAAATGGTGCTTAAGCAGCATGATATTAAAATAGATGCCTATGTCTCGCAAGTTGGTGACATCAAGGCTCCTGATCATACAACACTGGATTTTTCAAAAACAGAGTCTAATATAGTCCGTTGCCCGGATCAAAAAACAGCGGACGAAATGATTGAATTAATTGATCAGGTTCGTAAAGACAGGGATACTATTGGGGGTGTGGTGACGGGAGTTTTAAGGAATGTGCCTGTAGGCTTAGGCGAGCCCGTTTTTGATAAACTACATGCCGCTCTTGGAGGAGCTATGCTGGGTATTAATGCGGTTAAAGGTTTTGAATACGGAAGTGGGTTTGAAGGTGTTAAGATGCGCGGCTCTACCCATAATGACGAATTTTATACCGAAGGTGATAAAGTAAAAACAAAATCAAACCACTCTGGAGGAATTCAGGGAGGCATCTCCAATGGAGAAGAAATATATTTCAATGTAGCCTTTAAACCTGTGGCTACTATTATGCAAGATCAGGATAGTGTTAACGAAAAAGGTGAAGCAATAAAAGTAAGTGGCAAGGGTCGTCATGATCCGTGTGTGGTTCCCAGGGCAGTTCCTATTGTGGAAGCCATGGCCGCTTTAGTTGTCGTTGACTTTTTTATGATAGCGCAAACGTCTAAATTGCGCTAATTTTTATCTTTTATGAAGAATTTACCTTTACATACGAAAATCATCATCGGTCTGGTAGCAGGGGTTATCTGGGCATTTTTATCAAGTTATCTGGGCTGGAATGAGTTCACTATTAACTGGATAGATCCATTCGGAACCATATTTATCAGACTTCTGAAATATATAGCAGTGCCTTTGGTGTTATTCTCCATTATTAGTGGGGTCTCAAGCTTAACGGATGTTTCAAAGCTTGGGCGTCTGGGAGGCAAAACATTAGCCTTGTACCTAACTACTACGGTAATTGCCGTAGGTATCGGACTCGTGCTGGTTAATGTTGTTAAGCCAGGTACTTTTCTTGATGAAGATCAAAGAATTAAAAACAGAATTTCTTACGAGAAGTGGGTTCAGGACACTCCGGGCGTGCCACAGCCAAAGGACGGCAGAAATTTCTTGAATGACCCTGAGTTAAGATCAAAAGTGGAGGAGGTAATCAGCCAGAAAGATCTTGATAAAATGGATGCTAAAAATGAAATTGTGGCTAAGCGTCAGGCTGCGGCCGAACAAACGAAGGAACAAGGACCATTACAGTTCTTTGTTGATATTGTTCCTGAAAATATTATTCTGGCCATCTCCGATAATGGATTGATGCTTCAGGTGATCTTCTTTGCCATTTTCTTTGGTATCACCATCGTATTTATACCAGCCGAACAAGGAAAACCGGTCATTGATTTTGTGAATAGTGTTAATGCCGTTTTTTTAAAGATGGTTGATATTGTAATGAAAGCAGCACCGTTTTTCGTATTTGCACTTCTGGCTGGAGTTATTGCAAAAATGGCAGACACGCCAGCAGAAGTTTGGGAAATATTCAAAGGCCTCGGCTCATACTCAATTACTCTTTTCGTTGGATTGATGTTTATGGTGTTTGTCTTCTATCCTTTGATTATAACAATGTTCATCAAAAAACTGACTTACAAAGAATTTTTTAAGAACATTAGCCCCGCGCAGTTTTTGGCATTTTCTACCAGCTCTAGTGCTGCTACCTTGCCAGTAACAATGGAATGCCTCGAAGACAATATGGGTGTTTCTAAAAATGTAAGCAGTTTTGTTCTACCAATTGGTGCAACAGTCAATATGGACGGTACAAGCTTATACCAGGCCGTTGCGGTAATCTTTATGGCGCAGCTGCACATGGTGGATTTAACACTTGGCCAGCAAATGACAATTGTATTAACTGCTACTTTAGCATCTATAGGAGCTGCAGCTACACCAAGTGCCGGTTTGGTAATGATGATAATTGTTCTTCAGTCTGTAGGCTTAAATCCTGCATGGATTGCCATTATATTCCCGGTCGATAGGATACTTGATATGTGCCGAACAGTAGTTAACGTTACCGGTGATGCCACGGTGGCAACCCTTGTTGCAAAATCTGAAGGCGAATTGACCAAATACAGCTAATTGCGAACTAAACAGGGAAGAAATTGTTCTTCTTTTAAATCATTAAATTATGCAAGCGACATCTTCATCAACTTCCAAAGTTGTTAATCTATATTTAGAGGCCAATCCTAATCCAAACTCTATGAAGTTTGTGGCCAATTTTATGCTTTTGCCTGAAAGCATGAGTCATGATATACCTTCTATAAAAGAAGCAGATAATTCTCCTTTGGCTCAACAGCTATTCTCTCTAGAGTATGTTGACAGGGTATTTTTTATGAGCAATTTCGTTACAGTCACTAAGAAGGATGGTATTGACTGGTTAGAAATACGCGAAGAAATCAAAAACATCATCAAGACTTATCTGGAGTCAGGGAAACTGGTTATTGATGAAATCTCAGATCAGAATCAAATTGATGAGAATGATTCTGAAACCGTAAAGAAAATCAAAGGCATTTTGGATGAATACATTCGCCCTGCGGTGGAGCAAGATGGAGGGGCTATCTCTTACCATTCTTTCGAAGAAGGTAAATTAAAGGTTTTACTTCAGGGCTCTTGCAGTGGTTGCCCTTCTTCAACGGTAACGCTAAAAGCGGGTATTGAAAATCTCATGAAAAGAATGCTTCCTGAGGTTCAGTCTGTTGAAGCGGAAGGTGTTTAATACTATCTCTTAAAAATCATATTGCCTACAGCCAAGGTCTTACTATTTATTAATTGTAAATATTAAGGTTTGTCGTTATATTGGTTGCTTTTAAACCACCTATAATCAGGATAGAGATTTTAGATGCAGGAGACACAGACCATTTCAGAAGAATACCTAAAGCCATTTCACGATAAAGTTAACGAGGAGGCTGATGGCATAATTAAATATTTTATTTACGGGTTCTTTTTTCTAGGTATAGGACTTTCGGTTTTTCATGATACTTACGTCTTGGCTATTGTTATGGGTGGTCTGTCAGTAGGTATTTATTATGTGGTAAAGACCTTTGGCAATGGAAACTTGTGGGCGAGGTTAGTAGTGAGTTTCTTAATGTGGAATTTTGCCTTTCAGTTTATTCTGCAAATGCATGGCACCTACGAGATGCATTTCTTCTATTTCGTTGGGCTGACAGTATTGCTTTTCTATGAAGATTGGAGGGTACTGCTTCCTCTAATGGTTTATGCCATTTTTACCTTTCTATATATGTTCTACAGTCAGAATTCTGACTCTGCTGTAATGGGAATGTTGACAAATGCTCCTTCTTTGAGCTATACAAATGTATTGTTACACCTGGGCATTTTAATTTTTTATGGCGGCTTGTGTATGTTGTGGGCCAATCTGCAAAGGAAGCAGACAAGGGATTCTGGAATCAACTATTTACACATGGATGAGCAGTTAAAGCTCATGGATACAAATATCAATTTTGCCAATAGCATCAGCCAGGGAAATTTGAAGGCTGAGTATTCAGCAGAGAAAGCTGATAGATTAGGAGAGTCCCTTATGAATATGCGTGAGAGCTTGATAGAGGCGGCCGATAGGGAGTCTAAAGAGAAATTTGTCAACGTAGGGCTTGCTGCCATAGGGGATATTTTAAGGAATAACTCTGATAATATTAAAGACCTGTGTGATGATGTTATTCAGAATTTGGTGAAATACATGCGTGCCAATCAAGGTGGAATATTCATTATCCAAAAAGATGACAATACTGATGAGTCCTATCTGGAATTAATGGCTTGCAGAGCTTATGAGCGCAAAAAGTATCTGGAAAGACGTGTTGAGATAGGTCAGGGGCTAATAGGTCAGGCAGCTATTGAGAAGAAAGCCATATTCCTTACTGATGTTCCCGACAGTTATATAAACATTACATCAGGTTTGGGGATAGCTAATCCGAATAGCGTGCTGATTGTACCCTTAAAATCAAACGAAGAAATTGTTGGTGTCATTGAAATGGCCTCTTTTGATGTGTTTACCGATAATGATGTGGAATTTCTTGAGAAGGTAGGGGAAAGCATCGCTTCTACCATTATTTCAGCGCAAACCAATCAGCAGACCAAAGAGCTGCTTGAGCAGTCCCGTCAGATGACAGAGGAGATGCAGTCTCAGGAAGAGGAGATGCGGCAGAACATGGAAGAGATGCAGGCTACTCAGGAAGAGATGGCCAGAACACAATCTGAGCTTGGAGATAAAGAAGCTAATCTTAAAGCATTAATAGATAATACCACAGATTCTATCATTACCATGGATAGGAATTATAAAATATTGGTGATGAACCAAGTGGTAAAAAACAGGTACAAAGGCACTCAGTATGAGAACATGAAAGAAGGTTCTGATGCCCTTGATATGCTAGGCGATGTTCGCGATGAGTGGAAAGCTTATTATGACAGGGCATTAAATGGCGAGGCACTTAATTTCACTTTGAAAAGCTCTGTTAAGGGAGAAGATACTTACAGGGACTATTACATCAACCCTATCAGGGACGATAAAGGCTATATTTTGGGAGTCTCAGTATTCTCAAGGGATATAACCGACAAGAAGCATTTCGAAATAGAAATGAAAGAAAAGGGTGCTGTCTTAGATGCTATGGTTAACCACACAGACAACACCTATTTTGCTATCGATACTAAATTCAAAATAATTTTTGCTAATGATACCCTAAAGGAAAGGTTTAGAGCAAACGGTATTGAATTAGATAATGGGAAAAATATTCTTGACGTTCTTTCTGGTGATGCGCTTAACATATGGAAAGATCGTTATACAAAAACTTTAGCAGGAGAAAGACTTACTTTCAAAGAAGACAGACCTGTTGGGGATAAGGTGCTCAAAATTATTACTGAGTGTTTCCCAATATATAATGAAGATGGTGAAATTATTGGCGCAGCAGTAATATCAAGAGATAAGACAGCAGAAGAAAATGCCAAAGAGCAAGTAGGGAAGCTTACCGCAGAGATAGAAAAGCTAAAGGGAAAATAATTCAATGTCCTGATACCTCAGGACATTTTACTTTGTAACAATCAGGAACAGATCTAAAGCCTCGTTCCCGTCTTCCATCAGCGTGTAATCTGTGTGGTGTATTTCATTCACTAATTCATCATTACCAGACTTCAGCTTATTCCTGTTCAGTCTGTTAAGTAAATCATAAGGAATTCTTAATAAAGGAGCGGGTAGGTTATATTGTAGATTGAAGATATCAAACCTGGTTATTTTTTCAACGGACTTTTTATTCTTCTCATAATACTCCATTACCTTTTCATTGCCACCCACACCTTTCATTACCACATGGTCAAATACCTCGGAAGCAAGTTTTGTTAACTCATCGGCAGTGTATTCACGTATGTGCCACGGATTTCGGGTCAGCGTTTTTTTGATATTAGGTGTTGTAATTAAAGCTTTACCACCAGGCTTTAATACACGCTTAATTTCTTCAAGGTACAGTCTGTCATTTTTTATATGCTCAATCACTTGAAAACTGATGATCACATCATAGCTATTATCCTTCACTTTATTAAAAGGTGGAATATTGTCATGGATAAATGTTACTTCCGGAAATTTAGTGGCTAGTTCATCCAAGACAGGCTTGATTTTGTCAATAGCTGTAAAGCTGTTACATCTCCCTTTAAGGAGTTCAATACCTCTTCCTTCACCACAGCCAATCTCTAATAGATCTCCGTTAATATATTCTTCTGCTAAATAATATGCTTTCAATAACCTTTGATGAATTGGATTATCTGAGGCAATTTTGTCAGACGCTATTTCGGTAGTATAAACGCTCATTAACTTAAATTTTTGCAAAAGTAGGTCAAAAGAGAGGAAATTGCCCTACCCTTTTTTATTTTGACTGATATCAACGTAATTTATTCAACATTGAATTATAAAAGCTTGAAAAAAATTGTCTTTGTGGGGTTGCTATTCGTTTCTGCTTTTCGAGTGTTAAGTCAGGAGGTAAACTATAGTCATTTGTATAACCCGAATGCGGAGCTGTCGCTGGATCATCAGTTAGTTCAGGAAGGTGATAAGCTCACTGTGCTCTTTGCCATGACAATCCAAAACCGCAGTTATCAATTGTATGACTACACATTTGAACTCTACAATATAGAAAACTATAGCTCTGAACTTACTGCACCAGTCATTGAAGACAGTTATGATAGCATCTACCTTGAAAGCAATGCATCAGTGCATTATTTTAAATTTGTATTAAATGACCTGCCTTCCCTGCCACTTTTAGTTTTAGAAATTAAAAACAAAAAAACTGGCTTTGGACTTTTATTTGATATGCCTCTTTATGGTAAAAGGAAGTTATTCTTAAATAATGGATCAGTGCAAGGATTTGTAAATAACTGGTCTGCTCCGACTCAAATCAAGTTCAATGAGGATATGGTTTATGGGTATTATTATAATGAGAGCTTCCCTCTTGGTTTGCCACCAATGGTAACAAGGGACGATTTTAAAGAAAAAGGGCTGGAAGTGGACTCTTCATTTTTGTCAACGTCTAATGTACAATTAAAAACCTTAGGGCTTTACCTTTTTATGACAGACACTGCTGGCACTGATGCTGTATCGCTTCGGGTTGTTGACCGGTATTTCCCTAAAATGACAAGCATTGAGCAGTTAACAGAACCATTGAGGTATATTACCAGCCGAGACGAGCAGATTATCCTTGAAGACATTAAGGGAGACAAGAGAAAGTTTGATAAATTCTGGTTAAACCTCACAGGCTCTGCCAGCAGGGCTAAAAGTATTATCAAGGTCTATTACAGCAGAGTGGAGGAAGCTAATGCCATGTTTACAACATATAAAGAAGGGTGGCGAACTGATATGGGAATGATTTACTCGGTTATGGGGCCTCCTGATGAAGTTATTAAGTCATTCAATGAGGAAACTTGGGTATATTTGGCGAATCGAAATCTTCCGAAAAGGAAGTATTCTTTTATACGGGCAGCTTCTATTTTTTCCAAATCGCATTTTGTGTTGATAAGGGAAAAGAGGCATGCAGAATCGTGGTTTGAAACAATTGACTTATTAAGAAAAGGGATATTTAGATAATGGCATTAAAGAAGGAAAGTACCGATGATGTTGTGTTTGGCATAAGAGCCATTATTGAGACTATTCAGGCAGGAAAAGAAATTGACAGGCTGTTTATTCAAAAGGGTCTTAACAATGATTTGATTAAGGAGCTGGTAAAAGTGGCGCGTGATTATAAAATACCTTTTGCCAATGTTCCTATTGAGAAACTGAACAGAATTACAAGAAAGAACCATCAAGGTGCTATAGCCTTTATTTCAGCCATCAATTATGCTTCGCTGGACAATATTGTGAGCGTGACCTATCAAAATGGTAAAGAACCATTGATATTGATGTTGGATAGAGTGACTGATGTGAGAAATTTCGGAGCTATTGCACGAACGGCAGAGTGCTGCGGGGTAGATGCCATAGTTATACCCAGTAGAGGTAGTGCAGCTATCAATGCCGATGCCATGAAAACTTCGGCTGGTGCACTTAATTACATTCCGGTTTGCCGTGAAGATAATTTGAAGGTTACAATACAATATCTAAAGGACAGCGGAATGACCGTAGTGGCCTGCACGGAAAAGACCGACAAGATGATCTATGAGCTAAACCTTAATCAGCCGGCTGTCATTATCATGGGCTCTGAAGAGGATGGCATTTCTCCAGAGTACCTTAAACTGGCAGATGTAAGAGGTAAAATCCCGATGAGCGGTAAGATTGAGTCTCTTAATGTATCAGTCTCAGCGGGGATAGCTATTTATGAAGCTGCCCGGCAGAGGAGCCTATAAAAACTCCTTACCTTTCATTTCTTTTACATCTGAAACAAAATCCCTGAACTTCTGCTCGTTGTTGCGCTTACAGATAAGTATAACATTATCACATTCGGTAACTAAGTAATCCTGTAGACCTTGCACAACTATTAGCTTATTATTAGAAGAGCTTATCAACGTATTTTTAGTGTCATAAACCAAAGCATTTGCCTGAACAGAATTACCATTATTATCTTTCTCCGCTAGTTCATAAATGGTATTCCATGAACCTAAATCTGACCAACCAAAATCGCCAAGCACAACATACACTGACTGTGAGTGTTCCATAACCCCATAGTCAATAGAAATATTGGCACTCTGTGCATATGCGGTATCAACTGCCTTTTGCTCATTGTCAGTAAAGAAAGAGGCGGAAGCTTCACTAAAAACTTCTGCCATTTCCGGTAATGACTCTTCAAAAGCTGAAATTATTGCCTGAACTCCCCAGATGAAAATACCTGAGTTCCATACAAAGTCACCACTTTCAATAAACTTTTCAGCTAATGCTTTTTCAGGTTTCTCAGTGAAGGTTTTCACCTTTTTAACACCATTACCTGTCTCAAGGTATTGAATATAGCCATAGCCAACTTCTGGGCTGTGCGGCTTGAGACCTATTGTAATTAATTTATCTTGGGAGCTGGCAGCCTCTATAGATGTGTTCCAGGATTTAATGAAAGCCTCATCTTTAAAGATCATATGATCTGATGGTGTCACTGTTATTACCGCATCTGGATTTGATTTATTGATCTTGTAGCAGGCATAGGCTATACAAGGTGCCGTATTCCTTCTGAATGGCTCAAGGAGTATCTGAGAATCATCCAATTCTGGAAGTTGCTCATTTATCAAATCTTTATATTCCTGGTTCGAGACCACATAGATATTTTTTTTATCAACATGAGGGGCAAACCTGTCATAGGTCATCTGGATCAGTGTTCTGCCGGTTTTTAGAATATCCAGGAATTGTTTTGGTTTGGTATTGCGGCTATAAGGCCAAAATCTGCTTCCAATACCACCGGCCATGATGACCACATAATTGTTATTATTCATTTGCTTTAACTTGAGGTTAGATAATCCCCTCTTTTAACAAGTCATGAAGATGTACAAAACCAACGACTTTTCCATCGTCAAGGACAATAACTTGACTTATACTGTTTTGCTGCATGATATTTAGGGCTTTTACAGCAAAATCTCCTTTATTAACATTTTTAGGCATGCCACTCATTATTTGAGTCGCTGTTACCTTATCTAAATCAAAACCTTTTTCTATAGCTCTTCTTAGGTCTCCATCTGTTACAATTCCAATGAGTGCATCATCGCCATTGACTACGGCTGCTGCTCCCAATCTCTTGGAAGATATTTCTAAAATAACCTCTTTAAAAGTAGTATCTTCTTTTACAATAGGCACTTCATTTTGAACATAGATATCATCTACTTTTAAATATAACTGTTTTCCTAAAGACCCACCCGGATGGTACTTGGCGAAGTCTTCACTGGTGAAGTTATTTAACTCCATTAAACAGATAGCCAACGCATCACCCATTGCCATATGAGCTGTTGTGCTTGTTGTTGGCGCAAGACTGATCGGACAGGCCTCTTCATCTATTGTTGCATTCAAAACGTGATCAGCCTGTTGGGCCAGATAGGAGTCAGTATTACTGACCAATCCTACAAGTTTAGATCCGGTTCTTTTTAGTAGAGGAACCAATACTTTTATCTCAGGTGTATTGCCACTTTTCGACAGGCAAATTACTATGTCATCTTTTTGAATCATCCCTAAATCACCATGGATGGCATCTGCTGCATGCATAAACAGAGCAGGGGTTCCTGTCGAGTTTAAAGTAGCCACTATTTTATTGGCAACAATGGCACTTTTACCTATCCCTGTAATAACTACACGCCCTTTGGAGTTGTAGATATCAAGGACACAGTTTTCAAAGTTTTCATCCACAAGGGAGGATAATTTTTGCAAGGCATGAGCTTCATTTAAAAGTACTCCCTTGGCGATTTTTTGAATATTTTTTGCTAACTTCAATGTCCTTTTAGGTTGGTGATTCAGGCGGGGCAAAGATAATAAAACATAGAGAAATAGTACTTTATCAATTACAAAGATGCTGGCAGCAGAAACAGACATATTACGAGGTAAGCTCAAGGAGGTGTTTGGCTATAGTCAGTTCAGGGGAACACAGGAAGCTATAATCCAAAACATACTTAACAAACACAACACATTTGTTATAATGCCCACAGGTGCGGGCAAATCCTTGTGTTACCAATTGCCATCTTTGGTGGCAGATGGTTTAGCAGTGGTTATCTCACCTTTAATAGCGTTGATGAAAAATCAGGTGGACCAAATGAATGCATTTGGCATTAACGCCCAGTTCCTAAATTCAACATTATCCAAGTCTGAAATAACAAGAGTAAAAAAAGAGTGTCTTAATGGTTCTATTAAGTTACTTTATGTGGCTCCTGAATCTTTAACTAAACCAGAAAATGTAGATTTTCTTAAGAAAGTAGACATTGCTTTTGTGGCCGTGGATGAAGCGCATTGTATTTCTGAATGGGGACATGACTTCAGGCCTGAATACAGAAGAATAAAGGAAATAATAGCGCAGATAGGTGATCTCCCTATTATAGCGCTTACTGCTACTGCAACGCCTAAGGTTCAGCTCGATATTCAGAAAAACCTGAACATGGAGGGAGCTAACCTTTTCAAATCATCTTTTAACAGAACTAACCTCTTTTATGAAGTTAGGCAAAAGAGGCATGCCAAAAAGCAATTGATCCAGTTCCTTAAAGAGCATAAAGGGAAAAGTGGAATAATCTACTGCCTGAGCCGCAAAAAAGTTGAAGAGATAGCCGAAATGCTTAATGTCAATGGTTTCAATGCAGCACCTTACCACGCAGGCCTTGAAGCTGGTATTCGCGAGAAAAACCAGGATGGATTTTTGAACGAAGATATTGACATAGTAGTGGCTACCATTGCCTTTGGAATGGGTATAGACAAGCCCGATGTTAGGTTCGTAGTTCATTATGATGTCCCAAAATCATTAGAAGGATATTATCAGGAAACAGGCAGGGCTGGGCGCGATGGCCTTGAAGGGCATTGTCTCATGTTTTATAGCCATAATGACATTAATAAGCTAGAGAAGTTTAATAAAGACAAGCCTGTGCAAGAGCGGGAGAACTCCAGGGTTTTGCTTCAGGAGATGTCTTTTTATGCAGAATCCCCTGTGTGTCGAAGAAAGCAATTGCTTCATTATTTTGGTGAAGAGTATATGCAAGACAACTGTGGAGGTTGTGATAATTGTGTTAATCCTAAGGACAAATACGAAGGCAAAGACTATGTGCATAAGGCCATAGATGCCGCACTCCAAACGGGCGAAAGATTTGGTTTAAACCACTTGGTGCATGTGCTCCGTGGCATAAGTAATCAGTACACACAGTCTTACAGTCATGATAAGCTTCAGATATTCGGGCAAGGAGATAATGAAGATGAAGAGTTCTGGAAGAGTGTTATTCGTCAAACTTTGATTTATGAATACCTGGAAAAGGACATTGAAAACATTGGTGTTTTAAAGGTATCTGAAAAAGGGAAGGCCTTTCTTGATAACCCTGAGTCGGTGATGCTTGCCAAGGATCATGAATATACTACAGGTGAGGAAGAAGATGAGATTGTGGAAAGGGTTCCTATCAATGCCAAAGCATACGATGAGGAGTTATTTACATTGCTTAAGGCATTCCGTAAAAAATTGGCACATCAGCTGGATCTTCCTCCTTATGTGCTGTTTCAAGATCCTTCTTTAGAGGAGATGGCAACTACTTACCCAACCACAGAAGAGGAGTTGGCTCAGATCAATGGTGTTGGCGTTGGTAAGGTGGCCAAGTTTGGAAAGGAATTCATCAGCCTTATCAAGGAATATGTCGAGGAAAATGATATTGTAACAGCCTCCAAGGTTGTAGTAAAATCTTCTGTGAACAAGTCGAAAATGAAGATTTTCATCATTCAGCAGATTGACAGAAAAATTGACCTTGATGAAATTGCTGAATCAAAAGGCATCACATTTGAAGCGCTTTTGGACGAGATTGAAAACATTTGCTACTCAGGAACAAGACTAAATCTTGACTACTATATTGATGAGATCCTTGATCCTGACAAGCAGGATGATATTTTTGAATACTTTCTGAATGCAGAATCTGACAGTATTGAAGAGGCACTGGAGGATGAAGATAACGAAGATTATTCAGAAGAAGAACTTCGCCTGATGCGTATCAAATTCATGTCTGAATACGCGAATTAATTCATTACACATTTTAGAAGTATAACCATGAAGTTATGGTCATTTGTATAACTTTGTGCCTTTATAAAATAATATTCAAAGCATGAATATACTCGTTTTAGGAAGTGGTGGCCGTGAACATACATTGGCCTGGAAAATATCTCAAAGTTTTAATTGTACACAAGTTTTCGTTGCGCCTGGCAATGCCGGTACAGATCTTATCGCTGTAAATGTTGACATTAGTGTTAATGACTTTCCAGCTATTGGTGAGTTCGTTTTGGAGAATGAAATTGACCTTGTCGTGGTTGGCCCTGAAGATCCTTTGGTAAATGGCATCAGGGACTACTTTGAAGCCGATGAAAAACTGAAGAACATAAATATGGTAGGCCCTGGTAAGCTGGGAGCTCAACTGGAAGGCAGCAAGGATTTCAGTAAAGCCTTTATGCAAAAGCACGGAGTTCCTACTGCAGAAGCTCGAACCTTTACAGCAGATACAATAGATCATGGGTATACATATCTTGAAGGTTGCAATATGCCTATAGTGTTAAAAGCAGATGGACTAGCAGCGGGAAAGGGTGTTGTGATAGCACAAAGTGTGGAAGAGGCTAAGAATGCCTTGAAAGCCATGCTTCTGGACAAGCAGTTTGGCGATGCAAGTTCTAAAGTGCTTATTGAGCAATATCTTGATGGTATTGAATTATCAGTTTTTGTTTTAACTGATGGCAAGGACTATGTTATCCTTCCCGAAGCAAAAGATTATAAAAGAATAGGCGAAGGAGACACAGGTCTTAATACAGGAGGTATGGGAGCAGTTTCGCCCGTTAAGTTTGCCGATAAGGCCTTTATGGATAAGGTGGAGGATAAGGTTATTAAACCTACGGTCAATGGATTAAAAGCGGACAATATAGATTACAAAGGCTTCATTTTTATTGGATTGATGAATGTAGGTGGAGATCCTTATGTAATTGAATACAATGTGAGAATGGGAGATCCTGAAACTCAGGTGGTGATTCCACGAATACAAAGCGATATTGTTGATATGCTATTGGCTGCAGCAGAAGGCACATTGGCCGATTATGAATTAAAGATTGGTGATTTCAATGTGGCAGGTGTGGTATTGGTTGCTGGTGGCTATCCGGGGGCTTATGAAAAGGGAAAATCTATTCAGGGGCTGGCAGATGTTACCAATTCGTTGGTTATCCATGCAGGAACCACACAGGAAGATTATGAAGTGCTTACCAACGGAGGACGCGTGCTCACCATCATTGGGCGAGGTGATGATATGGAAACTGCAATATCTAATGCCTATAAAGATGTAAATTCCATAAAGTGGGAAGGCATGTATTATAGAAAAGACATTGGAAAAGATATATTAGCTCCCCGAATATTTTAGACTGTTGATTTATTTATCTTTATTGTAGATGAAAATTTACTAAGCGATGGGATGCGGAACGTGTAGTTCAGGTGGCAGCAAAGTCTCCGGGTGTAATAACAACGGTGGATGTGCAACTGGTGGATGCAATAAGATGAATGTTTTTGACTGGCTCTCTAATATGGATGTGCCGGTTGTCGATAAATTTGATATTGTTGAAGTCCGTTTTAAGGGCGGCCACAAGGACTTTTTTAGAAATTCAGAGAATCTGGAACTCACTACTGGCGATGCTGTAGTGGTAGATGTGCCTAATGGACATCATTTGGGACATGTTTCACTTCAAGGCGAACTGGTTCGTCTCCAGATGCAAAAGAAAAAGGTCAAGAACAATGAGGACATCAAGAAGATTTACCGAATTGCTCATCAAAAAGATCAGGAAAAATACGAGGAGGTAAAGAAGCGCGAAATGCCAACGCTGTACCGTGCCCGTCAAATTATAGATGACCTAAAACTGGATATGAAACTGTCTGATGTTGAATATCAGGCTGACAATTCAAAAGCTACCTTCTTCTATTCAGCTGAAGACAGGGTTGACTTTAGGGAATTGATAAAATTATTGGCAGGTGAATTTCGCATCCGCGTAGAGATGCGCCAGATAAGCCTTAGGCAAGAAGCCGGTAGGTTAGGAGGTATTGGTTCATGTGGTCGGGAATTATGTTGTTCTACGTGGCTGTTTGATTTTAAAAGTGTAAGTACCAGTGCTGCTCGTTATCAAAACCTTTCCTTGAATCCAAGTAAACTTTCTGGTCAGTGTGGTAGACTGAAATGCTGCCTTAACTATGAGCTGGATACCTACATTGATGCCCTTGAGGACATTCCAAAAGTTGAAAAACCTTTACTTACTGAACGAGGTGTTGCTAAGCTTCAAAAGACAGATATTTTCAGAAAAATCATGTGGTTTGGTTATGATGACGAAAACACCTGGTTCCCTATTGATGCCAAACGTGTTAAGGAAATTATCAAGCTCAACAAGGCTGGCAAAAAACCATCATCACTTCAAGAGGATAATGTGCCTGTAAAAGAAGAGGTAACAATCAATAGTGATTTGGAGAGAATGGATAAGAAATACTCTACAAGCACCAAAAAGAAGAAAAGAAGAAAAGGGAAAAAGAGATTTCCCAAAAACCGCAACCAAGACAGGAATAACAAGCCATCATGAGATTAGTTTTAGCAGCAGTAATTTTCATTTTTCTTGTAAGTTGTGATGATTCTCGTGTTTATGAAGAGAATCTGGATATTACGAATAAAATTTGGATAGCAGACTCAGCAAAGACTTTCCAATTTAATATAAAGGATGCCGACAAGAGGTACAACTTGTATTTTAACCTTAGAAATACAGTAGCCTACCCCTATGAAAACATATATGTGACTTATACACTGAGAGATACATTGGATAACCAGCTAAAAAAAGAGCTGGTTAATTTCAACTTGTTTGATCCTAAAACCGGAGAGCCCTTTGGTTCAGGTTTGGGAGATGTATTTGATCATCAACTGCCGATATTAAATAACTATAAATTTGATCATACCGGACCTTATGTCTTTCATCTGCAGCAGTATATGCGCATGGACTCATTGCCTGAAATAATATCTGCAGGCTTGAGGGTAGAGCAGGCAATAAATGAGTGATCTGGTGATCTTTTACTTATGAAAATAATAATTGCAGGAGCTGGCGATGTAGGCTTTCATTTGGCTAAACTATTAGCAAATGAAGGCCATGATATAGTCTTGGTGGACAGGGATGGCCTACGACTAAAACAAGCCTCGGCTTCTTTAGATGTAAGTATTGTAAAAGGTAATTCTACCTCCTACAAAGTACTTGAGGAAGCGGATATTCAAAATGCCGATTTATTGATTGCCGTAACTTCTTCAGAGGAGGCAAATCTCACTACTTCAATGATAGGTAAGCACTTGGGAGCCAAACAGACGATAGCGAGAATTCAAAATGTAGAGTATCTGCTCAACAAGGAAAAGCTTGATCTTAAAGATTTAGGGATTGACGAGATTATCTCACCAGAGTCATTGGCTGCGAAAGAGATTAAAAGACTACTGAAAGAGGTAGCTATAACTGATACTTTTGATTTTGACGAGGGAAGGTTATCGCTTATAGGAGTGATAATTGATGAAACGAGCCAACTGAGAGGTAAATCACTAATTGAGATGGCTCATCTGAATCCTGAGCAAAACTTCCTTACAGTAGCCATTCTTAGAAATAACCAAACTATCATTCCTCATGGAGATAATGTTTTTCAGGAAGGTGATCATGCTTACTTTATTTCACAGCCTGATGGCATAGAAAAGGTATTAGCACTTTCCGGTAAGGTAAAGCAGGAGATTAAAAATGTAATGATTCTTGGAGGTAGCAAAGTGGGGTTTCATGCCGCCAAGAGCTTGAGTAGAAAATTTAATGTCAAGCTGATTGAAAGCGATAAAGATAAGTGCTTCGAGCTGGCTGATCAGCTTAAAAATGTGATGGTCATCAATGGCGATGGCCGTGATGTTGACCTGTTGGAAGAGGAAGGCATCGATGATATGGATGCTTTTATTGCTGTTACAGGTAATTCAGAGACCAATATTATCTCATGTCTTGTAGCGAAAAACCATAATGTTAAAAAGACCATCTCGCTTGTAGAAAATATTGACTATATCCATCTGTCGCAGAATATTGGTGTTGATACCATGATCAACAAAAAGCTGATTGCTGCCAATTTCATTTTTAGGTATGTCCGCCAGGGAGATATTATATCACTGACAAGTATTCATGGTGTGGATGCCGAGATTTTGGAGTTTATTGTAAAAGCCGGTTCAAAAATCACTCAGGCAGAGATTAAAGACCTTGAATTTCCAAAAGGAGCAATTATTGGTGGGGTGGTCAGAAATGGAGTTGGTTATACCACCATGGGTAATTTTCAATTCAGGCCAAAAGACAGGGCTGTAGTGTTATGTCGATTGGAATGCATAAAAACGGTGGAGGAATTTTTCAAGTAAACTAAATTTGATACTTTCGAAGATTATCAAAGCACTGGATGAGATTTAACTTCAAACAAATTGCCAGTTTTTCGGGTTTACTTCTCATTATCAATGGCATTTTCATGTTCTTGTGTTTGCCATTCTCCATATATTATAATGAGCCTATCTATCCTTTAGGGCTTTCTGGCCTCATAGCGTTATTAACTGGTGGTACCATTTGGTTCATTAATAGAAAGAACGAGAATAAGGAACTTAAGAAAAAGGATGGTTATCTGGTAGTAATTGTGGGCTGGTTAACTATGTCGCTTTTCGGGACATTCCCTTTTTTGTTATCTGGTGAGATCTCAAATTTTACCGATGCATTTTTTGAAACCATTTCAGGATTTACAACCACGGGAGCATCCATTTTAACAGACATTGAGAGTGTTTCCAAAGGCATTTTATTTTGGCGCAGCCTTACCCAATGGATAGGGGGAATGGGTATCATAGTTTTGGCGGTGGCCATATTACCAATATTAGGTATTGGAGGTATGCAGCTTTTCATTGCCGAGGCTCCTGGCTTATCGCCAGATAAAATGAAACCTAGAATTAAGGAGGTCGCCAAAAGACTTTGGTTCATTTATATTGGTTTGACCATGCTTGAAATGGTATTATTGATGTTTGGAGGCATGAATTTTTATGATGCGATTAATCATGCGCTAACAACAATGGCTACTGGAGGTTTCTCTACCAAAAATGCCAGCATTGCGCACTTCGATTCGGCCTATATCCAGTATGTGATCACTTTCTTTATGTTTTTGGCAGGCACTAATTTCACCATTACATACTACGGACTGAAAGGAAAGTTCGCCAAAGTCTGGTCAAATGAAGAATTTAGGAATTACTTGATCCTTGTTATTCTACTATCAGTATGTATATCATTTTTTGTATTCTCTTCGAAATGGGAAGGTTTCGAAAAGTCATTTAGGGATTCGATTTTTCAGGTGGTCTCAATCATTACTACCACTGGTTTTGTGTCAGCAGACTATACCGCCTGGGCACCATTTTTAACTATTATTTTCTTTTTACTGATGTTTGTTGGAGCTTCAGCTGGCTCTACTGCTGGTGGAGTAAAGATTATTAGACATACGCTGCTATTTAAAAACAGTTTTCTTGAAATGAAACGTCAGCTTCATCCTTCCGCAGTTATACCTGTGCGGCTGAACAGCCAGGCGGTGAGCCGGGATATTACCTACAATGTGCTAGCCTTTGTTATGATTTACTTACTCATTTATGGAGTAGGAGTGTTTTTGATATCATTCACTGGAGTGGATTTCGATACGGCATTAGGTGCTGTGGCTACTTGTCTGGGCAATATTGGGCCTGGTCTTGGCAGTGTTGGGCCTGTGAATAATTTTGCTCACATCACGCCATTTGGAAAGTGGCTTTTAGCAGGTCTTATGTTGCTCGGAAGGTTAGAGCTTTTTACAGTATTGATGCTTTTCAATCCTAACTTCTGGAAGAAGTACTAGTGATGAAGTATCTTATAATTACCGCACAGATTGCTGCAATCCTTTATTTGTTTTTGGATCTTTTTAAGGTGGTGAATATGCCTGAGCTAAGGGTGGCTGCTTATGGTGTTATTATCTTTTCACTTGTTTTTACACTTGTAATAGCTTCTCAGAAATACAAAGCATAAAGCACCTACCTCTAATTTTTTACATTTAAATCAATCTCAACCAATTTATCATTGGTTTCAAACTGATATTTATTAGAGTTTGGTAATGGTTCTATTGAGCTTTTCACCAAATCAAACCCGCGCTTGGGTAGTTGTATCTTCAATTTATAATCAGGATTAGTCTGATTTACTTTAAGTATTAATTTGCCTTGAGACATCTCATAAAAAACTGACACCTCGTTAGCTCCTACAATCACATTTTCCAAAGATGCCTTATCCCATGATGTAGGCATTTGAGGAGCGATTACTATGGTTTTATTGGCTACATCAGGGTTAATTCCGAAAAATTGTTTTACAATAGGTACTGCAAAACCATAAATATTCCAGGCTTGTACCAGCATGCCATAGTCAGGGGAAACTTCATACATACTTCCCGGATGAGCATAACTAAATGACCTTGTCATTCTTTCCAGATAGTTCAAAGCTTTATCTGGATGACCATAATTGTTTTCTCCAACCGCCTGAACACTAGTAGGCAATGTCATTACAGCTCCTGTGTAGGAGAATATTTTACTGCCTTTAAATGATCCATCGTCTGTTCCGGCAGATTCATCACGATCTATACCCGTGACAAACACACCAAATGGATTTACAAATTGCTCGGCAGTATTGAGTGCCTTTATGGCCTTCGCAGAATCAGCGATACCCATTTCCATAGGTGTGTTAACCACCCAATTGTGATGCAAAACAAATGGTCTTAGCTCTTTGGATGGGTTGGCCTTAATAAAGGCTTTGGTTTGCTTTAATTCTTCTACTGCCCATGGTTTTTTGAGTGTATCAGCACGAATAATTGCATCATCAATGAGCTTTAAAGCCTGTTCATCTGACCCGATAAAATCGGCATACGAGTTAAATTCATCTGACCAAAACTCATCATTGATCTTGGACTTCAGATTTGCAGCAGTTGTTGAGTATTCATCAGCAACTGCCTGTTCTCCTAGTACAATAGCTATTTGAGCAGCATCTGCAAAGGCCTTTTGGGTATAAACAGCTACATCTATCATTTCTGCATCCATACCGTGGATTTCCATCATACCAAAACCATCCGGGAAAAGATTTTTGTTTTCGTCATTCTCTTCCATCAACCATGAAAGTCCTTTTTTAATGGTGGGGAAATATTTCTTCAAAAATTCTTTATCTCCGTTCCATTGATAAACCTCCCAAATCAAAGAGGCAAATTGAGGGGTTTCGTTGATATTACCAGGATTAAAAACAGCACCATTGGTGGAGGTTTCATGAATAATTCGTCCATTGCCATTGGTAACTTCTGAAAGACTGTCTAATAAAGAAATGGTTTTATAGACGATGTCGTGTTGCCCAACGGCCATATAACCTTTAAGGGCATATTCGCTATCTACACCAAACCACCAGGGGTAATCGGGGATGCCCGCAGTTATGCCTGTACCTATTTCTGGCACCGTTTGAATCATCCAATCGGCATTATACTTTAACCATTCAAAAGCCTTCTGTAATTTCTTATCGGGAATAGTCAGCTTGGATTGATTTGCTAACTGTGCGTACCTCTCCTTCTTAGCTGAGAAGTATTGGTGTGCATTGCTTTTCAAATCTTGAAGGGTATTTAGTGCATCTTCTTTAGAAGTATAAGACCCTGCAACAAAATAGTTAATAATAGCTGTGCTTTTGCCTACTAATTTTATTTCCTGTGTTATGGAATTAGCAACGCCCTTGCCTGAATACTTATATTCCTCACTTTGATGTGCTGTTGACTTTTCATCAGAAGTAAAAACTGTAAACCACGGGTTTGAGCCGTCTTTTACGATCCAACCATCAATTGAACTGTCAAATTCTGCTGTGTCTTTATCATCAACCATATTGGTTCGTTCACCCAGCCAGGTTGGCCTTAGATCTGAACTTCCGGTAAACTGGAAATTGAATGACTGCTCTTGATTTGACTTGTTTTCAATAATAAATTGGATAAGAATGCCTTGTTTATGATCGGGAACAAATTGCCAGTGATCAATGGCCAAACCTTTTTCTTCAATAGAAAATGAATGCTTACCTGCCATTGGGTAATTGGTAAATGACTCGGCATTATTTAAAACGATAGCTTCTTCTCCCCACTCCAAAGCAACTTCAAAGCCGTCCATCAATTTGATAGGATGATTCCAAATACCGCCCATTTCATCTTTGATATGCCACCCCAACTCTGGGAAGGAGCCATCCTGATGCCCTACCACATAAACCCTGTCACCGGCTGTGACGAATGGAGAATTGAGGTATTCTGGCTTACCGGTTATGGACGGACTTTCGTCCATCAAGTTGTTAAAAGAGGGTGTTTCGGACTTATTATTAGGGCTGCAACTAAAAATAACCAGCAGCAATAGGACGTATATAAATCGCATAACTTCAATTAGTTTTACCTAAATATAAGTTATTTATCCTTTGAGTATAGTCTTCAAAACCTCATAATCATTATCAATAGGGATACTTACTTTAGTTTTATGTAAATAGGCTTCCAGTCGTTCTGGAATTTCGATTTCTCCGATTACCTCATTGACAGTGTCTAAAAACTTAGCCGGATGTGCTGTTTCCAGAAATACCCCCAAATAATCATTTTGCTTCAGGTATTTTTTGAGGCCTAAATAACCAACGGCACCATGCGGATCTAAAACGTAACCTTTCTCATCAAATACCTTTTTCATGGCAGCTTTTGTCTCACCATCATAAAAACTGTAACCTGTAATATCTTTTGTTATATCATCCCATGACTGCTTATAGAGTTCAGTCATTCTGCCAAAATTGCTAGGATTGCCCACATCCATTGCATTGGAAATGGTTTGCTGCGAAGGCCTTGGTTTATATATGTTTTCATTCAAATATTGAGGCACAATATCATTGGCGTTTGAGGAAGCCACAAAACCTTTGATTTTTAGGCCCATGGATTTAGCCAAAAGGCCTGCTGTCAGATTGCCATAATTTCCACTGGGTACGGAAAAAACAATTTTCTGGTCGGATGGTAATTGCTTCACAGCCCAGAAATAATAGAATGACTGCGGGATGAGTCTGGCAATATTAATGGAATTAGCGGAGGTTAATTTTATTGATTTGTTAAGCTCTTTATCCAAAAAAGCGGTTTTCACTAAAGCCTGACAATCATCAAAAGTGCCATCAACTTCCAATGCTGTAATGTTTTGCCCTAGAGTGGTAAGCTGCTGTTCCTGTAAATGGCTCACCTTACCTTTTGGGTAGAGTATAACAACATTAACATTAGGCACTCCTAAAAAACCATTCGCCACAGCACTTCCCGTATCTCCAGAAGTGGCGACTAAAACAGTGACTTTTTCATCAGAAAAGTGACTTAAACATCTCGCTAAAAAGCGGGCTCCAACATCTTTAAAAGCGCAGGTAGGGCCGTGAAACAATTCCAGACTATAGACATTTTCTTCTACCTTAACTACTGGTATGTCAAAGTTCAAAGTTTCAGTTACAATCCTTTCAAGATCATCTTTGGAAATATCTTCAGCAACGAATGGATAAGCGACTTCAAGTCCAATCTCATGAATATTCTTATTATTCAGATTAGCGAAAAACTCTTCTGAAAGTTGTGGAATGTACTCAGGCATAAAAAGACCATTGTCCTCAGGCAATCCTTTTATCACCGCTTCTTTGAATGAAACAGGCTCTACTGATCTTTTAGTACTATAAAATTTCATACGATGGGTCTAATGTTTTACATCCTATCGGATTGATTTGAGAAATATGGACGTCATGGCTCATGTCCAGTTGGTTGTAGATTTTTCTAAACTCAAGGCCTATTTTTTCAGCTATTGATTTGTTTTCACAAAGGGCAAATACTGATGGGCCAGAACCCGAAATGCTGCAACCCAACGCTCCATTGTGTTTGGCAGCTTCTTTCAAAGATTCAAACCCTGGAATAAGCATCGAGCGTATCGGTTCAACAACCAAATCTTCCAATGATCTGCTGATAAGATCAAAATCACTGCTTGCCAGACCCGATACAAATCCTGCCAGATTTCCCCATTGTGCTACTGCCAGCTCCAGGGAAATTTCCTTTTTCAACATTTTCTTTGAGTCTGAAGTTTTTACCTCGATATGTGGGTGTACAGCTGTCACATAAAGTGATGTTGGGTATGAAAGCTTGATCACATCCAGTGGATTATAGCTGCGTACCAATGTAAAACCGCCAAGCAATGAAGGCGCTACATTGTCTGCATGGGCTTTGCCAGAAGAGGCCGTTTCCCCTGCCATGGCAAAAGGTACTAATTCAAGTCTGGTCAATGGCTGACTCAGCAATTCATTCACTCCGAATACTGCTCCGGCAGCACTTGATGCACTTGAGCCCAGTCCGCTACCAGCCTTAACATTTTTGTGGATCTTTATGGATACTCCATTTTTGGATTTTAAGTGATCCAACAATGCTCTTGCAGCCACACCCGCAACGTTCACTTCAGGATCAGTTGGTAAATCGGGATCAGACATAGAAATCTTGATAATACCGGATTCATTCAGTGTTAATTGCATGTAATCACCAATATTGTTGAGGGCAAGACCCAGCACATCATAGCCAGGGCCTACATTGGCTACCGTAGCAGGTGCGAATACCTTGATAGACTTATCCATTAGCGATTCTCATTATGTCGGCAAATATTCCCATTGCAGTAACTTCAGCCCCTGCGCCAGCTCCTTTAATTACTAAAGGCTGCTCAGGATAGCGCTTGGTAGTGAAGAGCACAATATTGTCTTTCCCTTCAAGATTATAAAACGGATGATCAGGACTAACAAATCTCAACCCACCTTCAGCTTTACCTTTGTTGAAAGAAGCGACATATTTTATCTTTTTGTTGTCGTCAGCGGCCTTTCTATATAGTTGCTGAAACTCAGCCTCATGAGCTTCCAGCGAAGCTAAAAATTCATCCACAGAAGGTGCTTCCATGCATGCTTTAGGTATAAATGGCACCCCTTTAATATCATTTAATTCCATTTCTAAACCAGATTCCCTTATCAAGATGAGAATTTTTCGCATCACATCCACACCACTCAGATCTATTCGTGGATCGGGCTCGGTGAAACCTTGTTTCATAGCCTCCTTTACCACATCAACAAAGCGGGTTTTCTCATTGAAATTGTTGAAAATGAAATTCAAACTCCCGGAAAGTACGGCTTCGATTTTATAAATCTCATCACCACTTTTTATCAGATCGTTAAGGGTGTTGATAACAGGCAAACCTGCTCCTACATTGGTTTCAAATAAGAATTTGGCCCTGTATCTAAGTGCAGTTTGCTTCAGTACCTTGTATTTATCAATACTCTGGGTACACGCGATTTTGTTAGGTGTTACCACCGAAATACTTTCTTTTAATAGCTCATTGTAAATTGATGCCACAACTTCATTGGCAGTATTATCTATAAAAATGCTATTTCTCAAGTTAAGGTCAATGGTTTGTTGAATGAAGCCATCCAGGGTCATTTTTTCGCCATTTTCAAAGAGCGATTCTTTCCAGTTTTTAAGGCTGATCCCATCTTCATCAAAAAGCATTTTCTTTGAGTTGGCCAGTGCCACGATCTTAACATCAATATGGTGGTGTTTCAATAAATAAGATTTCTGTTTGTTGATCTGCTCTACCAAAGTACCGCCCACATTACCAATGCCAATCATAAAAAGGTTAATGCGCTTTCTATCCGATAAGAAGAAGCTTTCATGCAAACTGTTCAGTGCCTTTCTCACTTCAACATCTCGTATTACGACAGAGATATTTTTTTCAGAGGAGCCCTGAGCAATGGCTTTTATGTTGACACCATTCTGGCTAAGTGTGCTAAACATATTGCCACTGACACCTACTTGCTCTTTCATTTTGGATCCAACCAAAGCCACAATGGAAAGCTTTTTTTCTATTTCCAGAGCATCAATCTTGTGAATTGAAAGCTCGAATTCAAATTCTTCTTCCACAGCTTCTTTGGCCACATCACAATCACGCTCATCTATCCCCACGCAAATAGAGTGTTCAGAGGATGCTTGAGTAATTAATATGACATTGACTTTAGCAGTAGAAAGGGCCTTAAACAGTCGGTGGGAAAAGTTAGGGATGCCCACCATGCCGCTACCTGATAGATTAACTAAAGCAATATTCTGAATGCATGATAGTCCTTTGATGATGTTGCCATTTCCGTTTCCATTGTTAGAAATGACAGTGCCGTAATCCTCAGGTTTAAAAGTGTTCTTGATATGAATAGGGATATTAGCCTCCAGCACAGGTTGTATCGTTGGTGGATAGATGACCTTGGCGCCAAAGTGTGAAAGCTCCATGGCCTCTTCATAGCTTATTTCTTTGATAGCATAAGCTGCACTGACCAATCGAGGATCAGCGGTCATCATGCCGCTCACATCAGTCCAGATTTCGAGTTCCTTACTTTTGAGTATAGAAGCTAATATGGCGGCAGTATAATCTGAACCACCACGACCGAGGGTAGTGGTTTCGTTGTTTTTATTGGAGGCTACAAATCCCGGGCACACCCAGCAATCAGCCTTTTCTTTGAAATAGGATTTTACTTCTTCTGATGTTTTTTTGAAGTCTACATTAGCCCTGCTGTAGTTGCTATCTGTTTTAATAAACTGCTTGGCATCTGCCCAGTTACTTTTTAATCCAGCATCATTGAAGTAGTCATTGATGATAATTGATGATAATGTTTCTCCGAAACTCACAATTCTATCCTGCGTCTTAAGGCTAAGTTCTCTGATCAAATAGACACCTCTATAAATGTCCTCCAGGTCGTTAAGTAGCATTTTTACCTTGCTCAATGTTTTACCCTGACCTTTTACAGTGATAAGCTCCTGAACGGTTTTAATATGGCGGGTCTCTATCTGATTCAATAGCTTCAGATACGATTCGTCACCTGCAGCGGCTAATTCGCTACATTCGATAAGTAAATTGGTGATGCCTCCAAAGGCGGAAACCACAGCGATTAATGGCTGCTTTTTAGCAACAATGATGTTTTTGACTAATGATATATTTTTTGCAGAGGCTACAGAAGTACCTCCAAATTTCACAACAAGCATGGTTGAGATTTTTAAAGAATAAAATTTTATTTAGAAAAGTCGGCTAGTGCCTATGGCGATATGTAAATATTAACCCCGCAAAGGGGTTGTAATTGTTGTAATAATAGCAGCAATCACTACTGTTGATACAGTAGAAATTGTAGTGATGATATGGTTTGAAATGTTGTTCACCAATATGCTTTATTACGCTTGGAAAGCTGAAACTAGTTTTTTATTTCTTATTGTCAAAATATCAGTCATTATTCAGAAGCTTGTTTTTGAGTACTTTTCACTGATAATATTAAGAAAATAGGCCGCTATTCTATTTTAAATCGTGTGCATAAAATTTTTACCTAATGGAAAGATTTATTCATTTTGAGTGCTTGACCAACGCGGCTTTCTAAGATTCCGGACTGTCTGCCGACAAAGGCAGGCTCAAGGCCGGAATGACAACCCGAACAGGGTTGTCTTTAATTGAGGTCTTATATCTCTTGAAAAAGAGATCTAACTTTCTGTCATTGCGGACTTGATCCACTGTTGTCCGGTAAACTTCTACAATGATTAGAAATAGCTTAATTCAATTGAAATAAAGGGCTTTAGGTTTCAAAATTGATTTTGAAGCCCTCTATTTGAAGCTGAGGGTCATTAAGTCGGGGTTTAAGTAGATCGGGGTTGTTCAGGAATTTCAATAAATCGATATAGCTCATTAGATGTATTCTTACAATAGACCTAAGGTTAGAAAAGGCCCAACGTCTTTTGAGTTGAGTCTGTACTATTTTAATAAGAAGGTCTGCTATGAATGCACACCATATCTGTATTTTGATGGCATTTGCATTATCCCCCAAAAAGTATTTGAGAGGAAAGTTTTGCTTGACCCTTTTGAAAAGTATTTCAATTTGCCAACGTTCCTTGTATAGATCAGCTATTTGTTCTGGAAGGAGCTCAAAGTTGTTGGTTAAAAATTGAAATGTTCGGCCCTTTTCTTGATCAAAAAAAGTGACTAGCCTTGATTTCAGCCTTATTTTTTTAGCATGGGTTCTGGTGCCCAAAATTATGAGTTCATCTTTTAGAACGCCCCGCTGAATACTTTCGTTTTCCAAGGACCTATCAAAAACCTGATTATAATCGGCCCTTTTGCGTTGCCTGGTCACAAAAAACACTCCTTCATCACTCAGGCGCTGATATTGGGAGTAGTCTATGTAACCTTTATCAAAGACTATGAAGGAGCCTTTTGACAAATGAATTTTTTGAAGGAAAGCCACATCATTAGTCCTTGCCGATGTAAAATCGATTTGCACCGCCACATCTTCCTGGGCACTCATTAGGGTGTGTACCTTGATACCTCCTTTACGTCTACCATTTGAATCCCCCATACCAGTTCCCTTGAGTATTTGTTGAAAAAGAGTGATTGTCGAGGAGTCGGCTATAAACAGGTTAGATTTTTTAGGGCTTCGGCTGTCCGGTAAAAGATGTCTGAAGTTACTATGCAATAGCTTGTATATATCGCCAAATATTTCTGAGGATCGTTTCTTATTGGCATCACATAGCGTACTCCTGGCTGGTGATTTTCTAATACCTAGATGGATGAGTTTATGATGGCAGGCCTTCATGCCACTAACAACTTCCCTGCTGCTGGTGCATTTTTGCAAGGCACAATAGAGCATGGTCACCAAGTGGGTATAAGTATCAAAGCCCTTGTAGTAACGATCATGCCCACCTGACTTGGCTAATGTTTTGATTGTACCCCGATCTATATATTTTAACAGTTGGGTGAGGATCGGCTGTCCGGTAAAAAAAGTACTTTTACTCATCGTTGATTCTTTTGGTCTGGAAACTCAAAGTAATCAACAAAAAAGGCTGGTCGCACGACCAGCCTTAAATTTTTCCCCGGACAACAGTGGCTCAGTGGCCGGAATGACAAAAATTGTTAAACTAGTCTTGTCCATGCACTTGAGCTATAAATTTTGCATATGATTGACCATCAAATATTTTAAAAATACTATGGCGCAGACGGTTTTTTATAATTATGCTATATTCGTTTTTTTTTAAACATACGATTTCATGAGAAACCTTTTTTTACTATCGTTTTTAATTGCAGGGCTAGTTGCTAATGCCCAAACCAATACATTCACCATTTCATTCGATAATGCAGTACACCATGAAGCTGAAATTAAAGCGACCTTTCCAGATATAAAGGAGTCAACTTTTTCAGTAAGGATGAGCAGGACATCCCCGGGGAGATATGCCATCCATGAGTTTGCTAAGAACGTGTATAATGTGGTGGCTACAGATAGTAAGGGCAAGGAATTGACAATTACAAGACCAAATCCATATCAATGGGATATTACTGGTCATGATGGCACTGTCAATATCAGCTATACTTTGTATGCTGATCATGGTGATGGCACCTACTCACAAATTGATGAAACCCACGCACACTTAAATATCCCGGCCACTTTCATGTTTGCACCTTCGCAACCTGATCGAAGGGTGGAGGTCACTTTTAAACCGAGAGCAGATCTAAACTGGAAGGTTGCCACCCAACTAAAACAAGAGTCTGGCAATACCTACTCAGCACCAAACCTTCAATATTTCATGGATAGTCCAACTGAGATCAGTAATTGGGACATGAGACAGTTTGAAGTTGAGTCGAGTGGCAAAAAATATGATATCAGGTTTGTATTACACCATAATGGCACATCTTCCGATCTGGATACTTATTTTGAGAAAGTAAAGAAAATTGTTCTGGCAGAGAAGGATGTTTATGGCGAGCTGGCTGATTATGATTTTGGCACTTATACATTTATTGCCTGCTACCTACCGAATGTTTCTGGTGATGGTATGGAGCATAGAAATTCAACAATATTAACAGATAGGGATGGTCTTGCAGAGGGAGGTATGGAAGGCAATATAGGTACGGTATCCCATGAGTTTTTCCACTCTTGGAATGTCGAAAGGATAAGGCCTCAGGCACTGGAACCTTTTGATTTCACTGAGGCTAATATGAGCGGTGAGCTGTGGTTTGCTGAAGGGTTTACCAGCTACTATACTGGTCTTATCTTGTGTAGAGCCGGTGTCATTACACCTGAACAATATGTAGAAGGACTTGATGGCACTTTTAATTATGTATGGAACTCACCAGCCCGTCAGTTCTTTAATCCTATTGAAATGAGCTATCAGGCACCATTTGTAGATGCTGCCACGGCTGTTGATCCTGTAAACAGGGAAAACACCTTCATCTCCTATTATTCCTATGGTAGCGTTTTAGGATTAGCGCTTGACCTGTCATTACGACAAAATAAGCTTAACCTTGATGATTATATGAAACTTGTTTGGCAGACTTATGGTAAAAACGAAAAACCATACACAGTTAAGGACTTACACGAAACGCTTAAGAAGTATGCGGGAAATGAATTTGGAGATATGTTTTTCAATAAATACATCTATAACAGCGAAATGCCTGATTACAAAACCCTGCTGGCTTCTGTGGGTGTTGATCTAATACAAAATAAAACCACTCCTTATTTTGGAGCATCTGTATATGCTAATAATGACGGTTCAGTTACTATTAGAAGAAATACAGCTATAGGAAGCCCAGCGTATGAGGCAGGACTTGATAGAGGACATGTGATTACAGCTATTAATGGTGTTGCACTTACTGCGGAAAAGTCATTTGATTCGATTATCTCTGAGCATAAAATAGGTGACAAACTACAAATTACTTATGTCGCTTATGGTGAGAAAAGGACTACGGAAGTTGAACTGGCAGCAAGCCCAACCTACACCACTCAATTGGCAGAGAAAAATGGCGCTAAAGTAGATAAGAAGACCTTAGAAAAGAGGAAAGCCTGGTTGAAGGTAGAGTAATCTACCTTCAAGTTAATGATTTGCTTTAAGGTCAGTTATAAAATATTCTACGATTGGAATAAGCATATCAAACATAGGAAAGCCTTCTACCGACCGGTTAATCATAATGGCTGCGGTTAGATTATATTCAGGAACTATTATCCATAAAGCAGTTGAACCAGTGGCAGTGCCCCCATGATGAACAATATTCACTTTTTTGTCAAGCATGTCAAACTCATGGACACGCCAACCCAGGGCATAGTTTTGCTCATTAATTTCTCCATTAGCTAATTTCACTGGGGTGGTTAGGGTTTTAAAAGTCTCAGGTTTTATGATAGACCCATTAAGAATGGCATTGCCCAATTTCACTAAATCAGATGGCGTGGAAAGCATGCCACCTCCCGCCCACTTATTACTGTTATCAACTTCAAAAGCCTTTTTATAAATGTTAGTTTGAATATCGTAAAATTCAGCCTTGTCAACATTAACAAACTGTTTATCAAAGGATGTGTTAGTCATGCCTGATTTATGGAATACATTGTTTTCCATAAACGCTGTGAAGTCTGCTCCGGCAGCTTGCTCCATAGCAGCGCTTAGTGCCGTGAAGTTGTAACTGCTGTAGCTAAAGTCAGTTCCAGGTTCAAAAAGTAGTGGATCATCATTGAAAACCTTAACGGCTGCCTCGATTGATGCATATTCATCATTATTATAATATTCCCATACAGGAAAACAAAAACATATGCCGTAATTTCTGATCCCTGAAGTATGACTAGCCAGCTGTTTTATGGTAATGCTTTTGTCAATGATACTACTGTGAATTGTGTCATCAAGACTCAACTTACTCTGTTCCAACAAAATACCGAGACCAATACTTGTTACTGCTTTTGAGGTGCTACCAATTCTAAAAGCCGTATTGGGAGTGGCATCAATTTTACTATCAATGTTGGCAAGGCCGCTACTTGACGCCCATATCAGTTTACCATCAATGCCTACAGCTACTGACAATGCCGGTGTTTTGAGCGTAATGGAATCTTCGATGAACTGTTGAGCTTGCAAAATACTGTTTGCAAATGATGAATCGTAGATAACCTCATTTCTACTTTTATGATCAACGCTGAACGGGTTCCATCCGAAATTATAAATAAAAATAGGCTGGAGCAGGAAGTAACAGAGCAGACACAAAATCGCAACTACTAAGCAAATTATAAGCTTCTTCATCTTATTCTGTGGCTGTCTTTTTTGCTAGCAGCTCTGAGGCTTTGAACAAGATCACAACTTCAATAATTACTGAAGGAATGAGAAGGACTAGTGCAATAAATGACCCGATGATGGTTAGAAATAGACATGCTATCATCAATTCAAATACACCGGCAACCAACGCTATTGAGCCTAAAGATCTATTTAGACGGATAAAACCTATCGCCAGTATAATACCGATAGCACCAAATATAAGTGCTGATACAGTTTGAATATATAGGTACAGCGACATATCCAAAGGTGAGATTATATGGTAGTTTTCGATAGCAATAAAAATGACATAGGTTGCTACCATGAGGTAGCTGCCTATCTTAAGAACGTAGTTGTCATAGGCCTTGCCAACGGCAACGAAACCTCGCATAAAGAAAAAATAGGCCACCAGCACACCAGTTTTTGTCACTATGTAAAACAACTGCTCAGAGGTGCTTAGAAAGGCTTCTTCAAGAAACAAGTAATCTGCTGCTGCCTCTACTAGTCCAAGGGCGAAGTATATAAGTCCAGCTATCCAGGCGGTCTGTATTACCTGCTTTATGTGTTTGCTGGATATGTCTTCGCCTACAACTAATAAGGATTTCCACCAACTGGTTGGCTCTTCTGTGTGGAATAATTCATTAAAATTTTCATCCAGGGCTTCAATAATGATTTTCAATGTAGATGGCCTGGGGGTAACCTCACCAGCTTCTATGCGCTGAATGGTGCGGACGTTAATGTTACATTTCTCAACCAGGTCTTCCTGGGTCAGGTTTTTTTGTTGCCTTAAATCTGCAATCCGTTTTCCTAAGTGGGGCTGTTTCATAGTGTTACTGATTTTCAGACAAGATTATTCCCAGTTGAAATATAGAACAAAAATTTGAACATTAATTGACCCGACATTCACCCGACATTTGCTTTAATGGGCTTAAAAAGGATGATCAACTATATTTCGAAATCAAATAATCGATGTATTCTGGCAGTTTGGTTCCCAAATAATAAGGTAGATTCATCAAATAAAAAGGTTTTCCAGCCTGAGTAGTATGCTCTTCGATATTAAATTTTCCTGCAAACATTCTGATTGCAAATGGGTGCTCAACTGCATTTATAAATTGGTGCAATGATTTTAATTTCCCCGCACTACCTGATTTAATTTCTATTGGAATTACTTTATCCTTATAGGTATAAACCAGATCAACCTCCGCTGATGACTGCCTTTTTTCTCTCACCCAAAAATTGGGTTTATGGTCATTAAGTTTATTTAATGATATTAATTCTTGGGTAATGAGGTGAGGTATAATTGAACCTTTAAATGCTTCACTTAAGTCATTCATGCTTAGTAATTGTGCCTGTATTTTTAGATTATAATTAATAAGACCAGTATCTAAAAACTGCAGCCTCGGAGATTTTTTGATGTCTTGTTTTATAGGTACGGCAGTGTCCGTAGTTGGGTATATTAAACGGATTACTTTAGCGTCATCCAAATTGCGCATAGCCTCACTGACCTCTCTTGACTTATAATTGGATTGTCCAAATCCTTGAAATTTAATACGCTGATCTACATATAAATGGGCGGTTTCGATAACATGTTTTATAACTTTCCTTTGGGTATTATTACCTGCATACTTTTCAATATCATTTTTATAAGTACTCCAAATACTTTCATAAACCGAAGGCAAATTTGTCATATCGGAGTTTTCAAGATGTTGTGACACCACTTCCGGCATACCACCAATAATGGCATAACGGTTAAATAAATCGCTAAGTGTTTTATGACCGATAGGTTCAATAGGAACTTTGTTTAATTGATCTAATGCCTCCTTATGATCAATGGCCTGTAAATACTCCATGAAGTTCATTGGGTGCATGTATAGATATTCAATTCTGCCAACCGGGAAATTCTGCACTTCTTTCATGGCAAATTCTAGCAGTGACCCAGCGGCAATTACATGAAGACCTGGTATTTCTTCATAAAAATATCTTAGCAGTTGTATGGCCTTTGGTGATTCCTGAATTTCATCAATGAATAGTAGAGTTTTTCCAATGTCGTCAGATGATATATTGTGATTTAAAAATAGAGCTTCAACAATTACATGTACATCGTCATATTCTTCAAAATAGAATACATCTGTGGGTTTCTCGAGATTTAGAAGTATACTATGTTTATAAGTTTGGCTCAAAGTTTTTACCTCAGTTGTTTTGCCAACTTGTCGAGCACCACGGAGAATCAGAGGCTTACGGTTTACTTTGTTTTTCCAGTCCTTTAAGCTATTCTGAATATGTCTTTTAAATGGCATATGACCAATTATTGGAATTTATATGTCACAAAGTAAGGGTAAAAAAGTGACATATTTGTCATAAAGTAAGGGTAAAAAAGTGACATATTTGTCACAAAGTAAAGGTAAATTTACGCTGGAATAGGGAAAACACTCTCATTTCTTTAGTTGAATAGCCTGTTTTTGGTCATGAAAAAGGGTATTATTTTTAATCAAAATCGGTAATCACCTCAATACCAGATGTCTTTGACTGGTGCATGACTGGTAATTTATTAATGACTTCGCTTAAGGAAATGGTTTTGGCTACAAGTTTTTCAGGATGCAGTTTCCCTGCTTTCATCATGTCCAGCATTTCATTATATCGGTGTGCCTGCATACCATGACTACCCACTATTTCCAGTTCTTTACCGATGATCAGGTCTATAGGAATTTTTGAATTGTTGTGCTCAGCATTCATAATACCGATCTGCACATGTCGGCCTCTTTTGCGCAGACAACTCACCGAATTAAATAGCACATCAGGATGACCCAATGCATCTATGGAAAGATGTGCCCCGCCTTCGGTTATTTCTCTGATAGCACCAATCACATCTTTTGATGTTGCTGCGTTGATAGTGGCCGAAGCTCCAACTGATTTGGCTAAATCCAGTTTATCCTGATTGATATCTATGGCTATAACCTGAGCGCCAAAGGCCGCTGCAATCATGATGGCTGAAAGGCCAACACCACCACAGCCATGAACCGCTACCCACTCTTCAGGCTTCACCCGGCCTTGATCTACTACACCTCTAAAGGAAGTGGCAAATCGGCAACCCAGACTTGCTGCTGTTACAAATTCAACTTCTTCAGGAAGATTTACCAGATTAATATCTGCATAATGTATAGAAACAAACTGAGCAAAGGAGCCCCAATGCGTAAAGCCTGGCTGGAACTGGTTATCACAAATCTGTTGATTGCCAGTAGCACATTCAGGGCAGTGACCACAGCCTGATACAAAAGGCACCGTCACCCTGTCTCCCTTCTTAAAGTTTTTGATGGCACTTCCTGTTTCTACTACAATACCAGCTAATTCATGACCAGGCACATGAGGCAGTTTGATGTCTTTATCATGACCCATCCAGCCATGCCTGTCGCTGAGGCACAGCCCTGAGGATTGCAATTGAATGACCACCCCATCTTTTTCTGGAGTGGGGTCAGGTACATTTCGGAGGGTAAGTGCTCCCTGAAATTCTTCGTAAAGTATGGCTTTCATATAATGAAAATTGAAAGCCAGAAGTTAGGGTTTTTTGAATTAATATGATTGATGCTTTTTTGTCTTGACATAAAAGAGAGAAAAAATTTAATACTCCTGCACTGTATCCCCTAATCCTGTCCCATGACAGGCTTTCTCTTTACTAATTTAAATCATTTCCCGCTGTGCCGTAAAACCTGTGAGGCAACTATTTATAAACTTACCGTGGAGATGGCAGGTTTTGAAAATTAGAGCACATTTTTTTATTGATAGGAGTCTGTCTGGGGACAGACTCGGGGTGAATGTCTTTTCTTGAGGGGGTATGATTAAGGCTTAGCACCTAATTAACAGTTTGAGAAAATCATCCATCTACTTGCGCCCATTATCCATTTTCTACGGCAAGTGGTCAATATAATTTTGCGTCATAATCAAATTAAAAAAGATATGACACGATTAACAGCATTAAACAGGGACCAGGCTTCGAGCAAATCAAAAGAGCTTTTTGATGGCATTCAGGCAAAACTTGGAACTGTTCCAAACATGATGCGAACCATGGGAAATTCTTCTGCAGTACTTGAAGGATATCTTAACCTAAGCGAATCTCTCGGCAAAGGTGCTCTTGGCGCAAAAATGGGGGAAATGATAGCCATGACTGTGGCTGAAGCGAATGCCTGTGACTACTGCCTGTCAGCACATGCCTATATTGGTACCAAGCTGGTAGGTATTGAGGGTGAAGTACTTAATGCTTCCCGACATGCGCATCATAGCGATTCTAAGATTGAAGCAGGTCTTCACTTTGCTAAAACTTTGGTAGAAACACAGGGGAAGCCATCTTCTGAGGAAGTAAAGGCAGTATTGGACGCTGGTTATACCGAGGGTGAAGTAGGAGAAATTATTGCTCATGTAGCACTTAATGTTTTCACCAACTACTTCAATAATACGGCAAATACAGAAATAGACTTCCCTAAGGTGAAGGCTAATGTAAATGGCGTATTGTAATTCAATTTTCATGAATAATTATAAATCTCATAAAATGAAAAATCTAATATTAATACTAGGGCTGATAGTTGCTGGTTATATATCAGCAACAGCACAAATACCTCCTTTAGATGAAAATGGCCTGGCCATAGGTGGCTATGATGTTGTCTCTTATTTCGATGGCAAAGCTCAAAAAGGGAATGCAAAATTTACTGCAAAGCAAAATGGAGCAACCTATAGGTTTGCATCAGCAGCACATAGGGATGCATTCAAAAAGGAGCCTGCTAAATACTTGCCTCAGTTTGATGGATATTGTGCCTGGGGTGTAGCGGCAAAGGATACTAAGTTTCCTATCAATCCTGAAACGTTCGACATCATCGATGGAAAATTGTACTTGTTTTTCAATGGACCATTTGATGGGCAAAACTTCAACACTATTTTATTGTGGACTGAAGAAACTACTAAGTTGAAAGCGCAGGCACATTCAAAATGGCCATCGGTAAAAAATAAATAATTGGTTTGGACAGATAGAGCAGCGAGAGTATTCCCGCTGTTCTCTTTTTAAAAGATATATAAAATGAGTAAAATAGAAAAGAAACCGCCTTTTCCACCATTTGATTTGGAATCGGCACGGCAAAAAGTGCAGATGGCTGAAGATGCCTGGAATACCAAAGATCCTGAAAAGGTATGTTTGGCATATACTGTAGATACAGAGTGGCGAAATCGCAGTGAGTTTTTACGTGGGAGAGACGAAGTTAAAGCCTTTCTTTATCGTAAATGGCAAAAGGAATTTGACTATAAACTGAAAAAGGAGTTGTGGGGCTTTCGAGAAAATAGAATGGCCGTACAATTTGAGTATGAATTCCGTAATTCTAGCGGACAGTGGTTCAGGGCCTATGGAAATGAGCTATGGGAATTTGATGAAAATGGATTGATGCGAAAGCGCTTTGCAAGCATCAATGACCTGGCAATTGATGAAAGTGAACGTAAACTTTAAAATGACTGAATAGTGTTGAATATTGAGGACAATCTAACATTGGTTGATAAGCAAACCGACAACCTTGCGCTTAAGCTATTTTCATTTCAGGATTTGAGTCGGTTTGATCATGTTCAAAGGCTCAATTATTATTCACTGATTTGGCTGGATGAAGGCGAGGGAACAGTAAAGGCCGACTTCTCAGAGTTTCCTTGGAAAG
Organism: Fulvivirga sp.; assembly: GCF_040218215.1. Taxonomy (NCBI): domain Bacteria; kingdom Pseudomonadati; phylum Bacteroidota; class Cytophagia; order Cytophagales; family Fulvivirgaceae; genus Fulvivirga; species Fulvivirga sp. The sequence goes on along the minus strand of NZ_JAVJQL010000028.1, from coordinate 304,820 downwards.
GGCATTGCCTGATGGCCTTTGCCCCATATCAGCCGTTTATGATATCGAGTCCGGGAAAAGTAAAAGGCATGGTGCTTAATTTTCATCCTGACTTTTTTTGTATTCATAAGCACCATGAAGCAGTGGCCTGCAATGGTGTTTTGTTTAATAATATTTACAAATCTCCAGTTTTGGACTTAGACCAATCAAGCTTGGATAGGATGGAAGGAATGCTGGGCCAGATTAAAGAGGAAATGCTCAATGGAAAGCTGGCCCAATACGAATTACTTGTTTCTTATTTGAAGATCATTTTAATAAGCGCCTCCAGAAAAAAGGTAGCAGAGATGCCTGATTCACAAGAGATAAAAGAGGCTGTTGATTCTGAGCCTTACATTTTACAGAACTTAAAGCAGCATATTGAGGCCCATTTTAGAGATAAACATTCGGCTGGTGAATATGCTGAAATGCTAAATATATCTCCAAAGGCACTCGCCAAGGCCACTAAGAAGCACTTTAATAAAACTGTAACAGATCTAATTTCTGAACGGATCATAATCGAAGCCAAGCGGGAATTGTATTTGACAGGCAAACAGGTAAAGCATATTGCTTTGGAACTCGGCTACAAAGATGAATACTATTTCAGCAGGTTTTTTAAAAACTATACAGATGTATCACCCCAGATGTATAGAGATACCGTTGGTTTTAACAAGGCGAATTTAGCATGATCATGGGCAAGGTGCTTTCTATTCAGATCGGCCAGCCAACTACAGTTAGGTATGGTGGACGCTTGGTGACTACCAGCATATTTAAGGAGCCTGTAGATGGAACAGTTTCGGTAAGTCAACTGGGAATTGATGGAGACACGCAGTCAGATCTTACCGTTCATGGTGGAGTGAATAAGGCAGTCTATGCCTATTCATTTGAATATTATCAATGGTGGAAAGAGCAATACCCTCAATTTGAGTACAACTATGGAGCTTTTGGAGAAAACCTGACGATTTCTGGAATTAAGGAAAGCGAAACAAATCTTGGTGATACTTATAAAATAGGCACTGTAGTTATGCAAGTGACGCAGCCTCGATCCCCATGTTTTAAGTTAGGTGTTAAGTTTAATGATCCTAAAATGACAGCCTATTTCTATAGGAGTCAGAAGTTTGGCTTCTATCTCAAAGTTCTTGAGGAGGGCATTATAAAACCTGATGACGAAATTGAGCTTTTGTCAAAAGGAACAGGCAGGAGTACTGCTCAAATAGTGGAAGAACAGGTTGCGGGAAGGGGGTTTTAGTGGAAGATGCCGCATTTTGTAGCGTTGGTTCTCAATGTAATACTTGGTAAACTATGGCATTCATACAATGAAATTTAAAAGCCAGAAGTTAAGGTTTTTTTACCTCAAACACTAGTAGCGTGAAAGCAAGAAGCCTTGGCAATATAAATCACCTAGTTAATCCAATATTTAAGATTAATCTCGTTTTGCTGCAGTATTTTGTAGTTGTCTGCTATCTGTTTTTTTAGATTCTTGGTTGAACCTATATATTCTAATTGAAGTTTTTTTAACTTTTGTTCATCAATCTTATCTACAAGAAACTCGTCAGTCAGTGCCTTAGACACTCTTATTATACTTCTTATTATTGTCTTATATATTTTAAGTTCAGCCTCAGATAATGTATTCTTGGTCTTAATATCTTCTGTAAAAGTGGCAAGCTCTACATAAGAATTTTGCCCGGAACTGATGTATTCTTGAATCTGAGTCAATAGGTCTAACGAATTATTATAATAAATGCTTTTCTTCTTTTTATTAGTTGTATCAAATAGGATGCTTTTTGAGTTAGGATATAAATAACCAAAGTTCAAGTAATAGTCATTTCTATTAAAGTCACCGGTTAAACTAAAAGTGAATTGTAGATAGCAATTGCATAGAGCAGCACTTATTTCGTACTCTGTTGAATCAACCTCACCATTCTCGTCTTTCACATACCAAAGTTCTGTTCCAACTTTTAGAATAATAGTATCCGCATTAACTTCAACTCCATATGTTTCCCCCATTTGACAGTTTGTATTGAGCCCTATTGGAATCTTAAGTGTATCTCCTTTATACTTTATAGGGTATCTGTTAAGTCCGAATTGAGCAATACTAATCGTAGCATCGATTGGAGCCTCAATAATTTCATCACCAAATGGGCATCCTTTTATTTCAAAGTTTGCGACACTTATTTGGCTGTAGACATTGAATGAAAAAACTAGACCCAAGAAAATAAGTATGGGATAACGCATTTTTATTACTTTACTAGGTGAATTAACATTTTATCTAACTAAAATAAATTTAATTATATAAAAAACCCTGACTCAGTGCTAGACCAAATCAGGGTTTATCAAACTAAACTAGCAATTAAAAAAGAATCAACTTCCGCAAGCCTCGCACTCGTCAGGGTTGTCCAGAGAACAAACCATATCCGCTTGTTTTTGTGCAAGATCAGCTTGTGAAGCTTCAGCATTAACTACAGCTGGCTGTGCTTTGGCAGTTTTCTCAACAGTAAACTGAATAGCACTGGTAGCCGCTTTAGATCTTAAGTAGTACATACCTGTTTTAAGGCCTTTCTTCCACGCATAGAAGTGCATTGAAGTCAACTTACCAAAATTAGGATCCTGAATGTGGATGTTCAAGCTCTGGCTTTGGCAGATATAGGCGCCTCTATCGGCAGACATATCAATAATAGCCTTTTGGGAAATTTCCCAAACAGTTTTGTACAGGTCTTTAATATGTTGAGGAATCTCAGGGATGTTTTGAACAGAACCATTGGCTTCTATAAGCTTGTTCTTCATGGTATCGTTCCACAATCCTAATTCAATAAGATCTCTCATTAAATGTTTGTTGGCAATAATAAACTCACCAGACAATGTTCTTCTTGTATAGATATTAGAAGTATAAGGCTCGAAGCACTCATTGTTACCTAATATCTGAGAAGTAGAAGCTGTTGGCATAGGAGCCAATAGCAGAGAGTTTCTTACTCCGTTCTTCTTCACTTCTTTTTTCAGGTTGTCCCAGTCCCAACGGCCAGACTTAGGCGTTACACCCCACATGTCAAACTGGAAGATGCCTTTAGATACGGGAGATCCTTTGAAAGTCTCATAAGGGCCGTCTTTCACCGCTAACTCCATAGAAGCTTCCATGGCTGCGTGATAGATGGTTTCATGAATATCAGTATTCAAGCCTCTTGCTTCTTCAGACTCAAACGGCATTTTCAACAACAAGAAAGCATCGGCCAATCCCTGAACACCAATACCAATAGGTCTGTGGCGCATGTTAGATCTGCGTGCTTCTTCTACCGGGTAGTAGTTGATATCGATAACCTTATTCAGGTTTTTAGTGATCACCTTAGTAATGTCATGAAGCTTCTGGTGGTCAAAAGTACCTTCTTCGGTCACAAACATTGGCAATGCGATAGAAGCAAGGTTACAAACTGCCACCTCGTCTTTAGAAGTGTACTCCATAATCTCAGTACACAAGTTACTGGACTTGATAGTACCTAAATTCTTCTGGTTAGACTTCTTATTAGCCGCATCTTTGTACAAGATATAAGGCGTACCAGTTTCTATTTGTGCTTCCAGTATTTCGAACCAAAGGTCCTGGGCTTTTACCTGCTTTCTGTATTTGCCTTCGTTTTCGTATTTGGCATACAGTTTCTCAAATTCTTCACCATAAGTGTCTGCCAAACCAGGGCACTCATTAGGGCAGAATAAAGACCACATTTCGTTATTCTCTACACGCTTCATGAAAAGGTCAGAAAGCCACATGGCATAGAATAAGTCTCTTGCCCTAAGCTCTTCTTTACCATGATTTTTCTTCAAATCAAGGAATTGGAAGATATCGGCATGCCATGGCTCCAGATAGATAGCGAAGCTACCTTTTCTTTTACCACCACCCTGATCAACATATCGGGCAGTCATATCAAAATTTCTAAGCATCGGTACAATACCATTAGAAACACCACCGGTTCCTTTAATATAAGAACCTGTGGCCCTTACATTATGGATGCTAAGACCAATTCCACCTGCAGATTGAGATATTTTAGCACACTGCTTTAACGTATCATAAATGCCATCAATACTGTCATCCTGCATCGTCAACAGGAAGCAAGAAGAAAGCTGTGGTTTAGGAGTACCAGCGTTAAATAAAGTAGGAGTAGCGTGAGTGAACCACTTTTCAGAAAGCAGGTTATAGGTTTCTATAGCTGCTTCCATGTCGTCCATGTGAATACCAACAGCCACACGCATTAAAAGATGTTGTGGTCTTTCTACAATCTTACCATCAGCTTTCATCAGGTAAGAGCGCTCTAATGTTTTAAACCCAAAGTAGTCGTAGCTAAAATCCCTATCGTAAATGATAGATGAATCCAATAACGCAGCGTTCTTCTTAATAACCCCATAAACCTCTGTCGAAATCAACGGTGCGTTCTCTCCTGTTTTAGGATCTACATAAGTGTAAAGCCTTTTCATCGTATTGCTGAACGATTTGCTCGTAACCTTGTGCAAGTTAGAGATAGCAATACGTGCTGCAAGCTTGGCAAAGTCAGGGTGCTTGGTTGTAAGGGAAGCTGTAGTTTCAGCTGCCAGATTATCCAGCTCAACCGTGGTTACACCATCATAAATACCATTAATTACCTTTTTGGCAATATCTATAGGCTCGATATAGTTCATATCAAGGCCATAGCACAATTTCTCTATACGGGAGGTGATCTTGTCGAACTTAACGGACTCCCTTCTTCCGTCTCTTTTAACTACTAACATAACTTTGGGGTGATTTGGAGGTTATTAAAAAAGTTTAAAAAATTAAAAATCTTCATCTAAAGAGAATTTAGGACTATCATCGCTGCCCTTCATCACACCGGCTTTCTGATAATCACCTACTCTCTTTTCAAAAAAATTGGTCTTGCCTTGAAGCGAGATCATTTCCATAAAATCAAATGGGTTAGTAGATCCGTAGATTTTCCTTCCAATCAATTCATTCAATAATCTGTCCGCAACAAATTCAATATATTGACACATCAGCTCAGCATTCATCCCGATAAGGTTTACAGGAAGAGCGTCAGTAACAAAATCCTTTTCAATAGACACGGCATCTTGTATCATGTCTATAATAGTTTGCTCAGGCAGTTTGTTTACCACGTGGTTGTTGTAAAGCAAACAAGCAAAATCACAATGCAAACCTTCATCTCTTGAGATCAACTCATTAGAGAAGCTTAGGCCTGGCATTAAGCCTCTTTTCTTCAGCCAGAATATAGAGCAGAAGCTGCCTGAGAAGAAGATGCCTTCTACAGCAGCAAATGCTATCAGTCTTTCCTGGAAGTTGCCTTCATCGATCCATCTTAACGCCCAGTCAGCTTTTCTTTTCACGCAGTCCATAGTTTCTATGGCGTTGAAAAGTTTGTCTTTCATGGCATTGTCCTTAACATAAGTATCGATCAATAAAGAATAGGTTTCAGAGTGGATATTCTCCATGGCTATCTGAAAACCATAGAAGAATTTAGCTTCTGTATACTGCACCTCAGAAACAAAATGTTCTGCTAGGTTCTCGTTAACGATACCATCGCTGGCAGCGAAAAACGCAAGTACATGAGAAATGAAGTGACGTTCGTTATCCGTCATGTTAGCCCAGTCTTTAAGATCCTGGCTTAAATCTATCTCTTCGGCAGTCCAAAAACTGGCCTCAGCTTTTTTATAATATTCCCAAATGTCATCATGCTTAATAGGGAATAGTACAAATCGACTATTATTTTCTTGTAAGATAGGTTCTGTACCAACGGCTGTTTCACTCATTTCTCTCTCAGGTTTTGACTTTAAAATTAATTTAAGAGTTCAGATGCGTTTTAACTGCGATATGCTGACTCTTCAGTTTTTATTGAATTCGACTCAAAAAGTTACACAAAGGTTGTGAGTCGCTATTGGTTTTCTGTAACTGCCAATAGGTCACACAAATATTGATAAACCACATATAAAATCAAAGTTGGAGTAAGCAAGTGAAGAAGCATGCTGTGATAAGGCATAATTATCTGTATATCAATACATTAGATGTATAATTTTAATTATGACTTAGCCCTAAATTGGCCGCAAATGCAGATAAAAAATTATTGAAAAGTTTTCCACACGGGCAAGCAATATCAACACCCTGATGTGGATAGAATCTTACATTAATTGGCTTGTTTAAACAGTCTGTTTTTCAGGTCCTGTGGAAGGTATTCTATCAAAGGATTCCCCGTTTTATCATACCATTCTGAAGGGGCGTAATAGGTGCCAGAACTGGTAGGGTCATCATACTTGGTGTACTTTCCTGAGCGCGTTCCGTTAGACAAGGCCGCTGAAACTGAGCTTCTTACCTTCATTTTATCCAGGTTGGGTTCGTTTTCAATGATGTACTCAACGGCCTCGTTTGAAGTAATTAGCTTGCCTATAAAGTCCTGATAATAAGCGATTTTACGTGTCCATGGCCAGTTTTTGCTGTATGCGAAATTCTTTTTATCGAACTCAGAATAATCATGGTTCTCGCTGAATATGGGCATACTGGTGAGGTTGCTGATGTGGTTTTCTATTTCAAGAATTTCCCGCTTAAATTCCTCAATTCTATTCTCTAACTGACCTTTTCGCTCAGTTAGTGCCTTGATATAAAGGTCGGCATACTTTTCGGGAACATTAAACTTCATTTAGGCTATTTATGTGTTATTTTGTACTGCTAGCGAAGATAAATTATAAAATCAAGCAATACAAGCAATATTGACAAGCAAAGCAAGCAAATGTTTAAAATAGGGCAAAATGCAAGCAGAAGGGCCAAATATGAAGGTTTAACTATTTTGCAGCATTAGATTTGATAATTAGCATTAATAAATTACCTTTGCAGTCCTATTTTTAAAAAGTAAGTTAAATGTACGCAATAGTTGACATAGCCGGAAAGCAGTTCAAAGTAACGCAAGACCAGTTCGTTTACGCTCCTTTAATGGAGGGCGAAGAGGGCGCTTCCGTAGAATTCGACAAAGTGTTATTGGTAGACAATGACGGAAAAGTCGAAGTTGGTGCACCATTAGTTAAGGGCGCCAAGGTTTCAGGAAAAATTCTTGGACACGTAAAAGGTGACAAAGTAGTTGTCTTCAAAAAGAAGAGAAGAAAAGGCTACAAGAAAAGAAATGGTCACAGACAGGATTTTACTAAAGTTTTAATCGAAGGTATTTCTAAATAAGAGAACAACATGGCACACAAAAAAGGAGCGGGTAGTTCGAAAAACGGTAGAGAGTCGGAAAGTAAACGACTAGGTGTTAAGATATTTGGTGGCCAGGCTGCCATAGCAGGTAACATCATTGTAAGACAGAGAGGAACAGCTCATCACCCAGGTGTTAACGTGGGAATGGGTAAAGACCATACTTTGTTCGCATTGAAGACTGGTATCGTAACATTCAAAAAAGGAAGAAACAACAGATCTTATGTATCTGTGGAAGAAATTGCTGAAGCTTAAGTTTCAGATAGCCTAAAAAAAGCCTTCCCGATAATTCGGGAAGGCTTTTTTATGTTTCATGACCTGTTATTTTCCAGTTACTCCAAGTCCACTCTTGCCTGTTGGTGTCATCCAACCATCTTTAATGTCAAAGCCTCCTGATACTACATCTTCTATCAGGTCAAGACTACCGTCAAGATCCAAGTATTCAGTGTTGGCAAAACCAAGACCTGCGTGTAATGCAGCGCTGATACTAATAGCACTCTCATCATTGCAGCCCCACATTAATGTGGTGTTCGATGCCTGAGCAATGGTAGCGATTTGCCTTCCGGGATATATGCCACCAGATTTCATCAGCTTAATATTAAAAATGCCGCTGGCTGCAGGGGGTGATGCTAGTACAAAAGCATTGTTCGGGTTGATCAGACTCTCATCAACTGCAATTATTTCTTTGATTTCGGCAGGTAAATTCTTGAAATCATCAAAAGCTTTTGCGGAAAATGGTTGTTCTATAAGTTCAATCTTATCAACCGTTGTTTCTTTATAGAATTTAGTAAGGTCAGCAACACTGTAACCCTGGTTAGCATCAACACGAATCAGGAACTCATCTTTAAAGACTTCCCTGATTTTTTTCATTCGGGCGATATCTTCTTCAACATTAAGACCTGTTTTTACTTTCAATACCCTGAAGCCCATATCATAATATTCCTGAGCCTCTTCCACAGTATCTTCTACATTTTTAATTCCAATGGTTACAGAGGTAGGTAGTGATTTTACCTTTTGACCCAGAAACAGTACTAAAGGCACATCAAGATACTGTGTGAAGGCATCATGAATGGCAATATCTAAAGCTGCTCTGGCAGCAGGGTTCTTAGGCAATTTTTCCTGTATGTCGTTAAGAATACTATAAAACTGCCGGATGTCCCTGCCAACCATGAAATCGATCTTATTCAACTCTTCCATTGTTGAAGTCAGGTTTTCACCAACAACATATTCACTTGGGTTTCCAGAGCCTCTGCCTATAATCCCATTTTCCAATTCAATTTCAACGATTGCATTATTGACAGTACTTACTGTTTTAAAGGCAATAGTGTAAGGGCGATTATTACCTAAATCTTTCAGGTATGCATTGATACTTTTAATTTTCATTTCAATCGTTGTTTTATAATTTCTACAATTTTGGACATGCCTTCGTCAAGAGGCAGAATAACAGGCAATCCTGTTTCTTTACTTATTTCTTCTTTGGCCTCTAAAGCCTGCTCCATAGTTAGGCCCATAGTGTTTAGTCCTATGGCAATGGTTTCTACACCATACATTTTGAGAAGCTCCAACTCATTAGAAACTCCTGGAATTTCTTTTCCATAGTCGGCCAAGCCTTTATAATATTTTCTTCCTGGAGCATGCTGAAGCACAACCGCATCCAACTCACAGGAGATAATCAACTCTGAACCACATGGTCCGCTGGGGTTGCGCAATGAAGACTGTCCTTCAAGAATAATGACTTCAGGTTTTTCCTTTTCCCAGCATTCGTATACTGCATGTTCCAGTTCACCAGAAATAAAGTCATTAGGAGTGGCATCGAAAATGAAGCCGTACTTACCTCCTTGAAGCCAGCCTGTTTGACCAGTGTAAACCATATGGGAGCTGATATTCTCTTTTCTTAGCTCATTAACTAGTAACTTACTGGAAGTGCGTTTACCAAGAGCGCAATCAGTACCCAATAAGCCAACTTTAAAGCTTTTTACCTCTTTGATTTTACCAGTCCAGAAATGAAGTTCTTTAAAAGGTTTTGGTTTTCTGATGTCATAGATATTAGCATCATTAAGCTCTGCTATTGAAGAGAATTCTTTGATATCGCCTAAAGCTTCATGAAGCCCATTAATGATACTGATGCCCATTTTCAGGCATTCTTCTATGGTAGGATACAGCTCTTCTGGCAATACTCCTCCCTTTGTGGCCATACCTATCAGCGCAAACTGAGGTTTATCAGTGCTCTGAATTAGCGTAAATATGCTGTCATAAATGGGTATTTCCCTGTTAATCCCATCGAGAAGCTCTCCAGCGTCCTGCCCGGCAGATACCTCATCGATTACCCCTAATATTTTAAACCTATCAGACTGGCGTATTAGGCCATGCGCTGTTTTGGCATTGATAGTGTGCAGTAACCCTCCGGTAATGATGCAGGCCGTTCCTTCGACTGCATCAAAAGGCAAATTATTGATCATACGTAGTTCTAAATCTTGACAAGTCTGGTTTAAATTCTCTTTTTCTTTTTAACTCATAATCATATATCAGTCTGCCCAGATTTTCCATAAAAGGCATGCCCACCTCATCATATTCATAAACTCCATCATTGTAAATCTGATTGTTGTTGACTGAAATTACGGCTGAAAGTAAGAATTCTACACCATTTTCAAAATCAATTATTAAAGCATTATCAATCAGGTAACCATAGGCCTGGCCAATCTTATTGAAGATTCGGATATTTTCAGGTATTTTATCTTTGGTACCATACATCAGGAATTTACAATAACCGTCTGGCAATGAATCTGCCTTGTAATCAGGGTAGCTTGTTTCTCTTGGAAGTTGCGACATGTATTGATACAGGAATTTATAATCACCTTCTTTCAGGTTGAATTTGTTACTTGAGTTTGGAAACATCAGATCCTTCAACATGCCTTGAAGATCGGCAAGAGGAATCCAGTTTTTATAGGTAAAGTTAAAGGGTTCATTAACTAAACTGTCTGATCCATTGATATACCCAACGCCTTTCAGTATTTCATTTTTTGGAGTGTAACTCCAATTACTTTTGGTCAAAGGTTGACTATAAATTATGCTATCACCATTTGTAAATCTTACTGGATTGGTATGCATATTTTCGTCACTTGAAAGTGCTATCGAAAGGCGATGCTGAATGACAGAGTTGTTAAATCCTTTTTCTGTCAGTTTTTGATTAATGTATTCTGGCCCAAGGAATTCATAAAGCCTGTTGTAGGCATCATTATCACTTACCACAAAGATCTTTTTGATATAATGCTCGATGCTGGGAAGGCCATTGGCTGATGTCGAATCAGTAGTTACCGGGCTTTGGCCACTGTAAGCACTATCTGTCAACATGGTGCTTTCTTTAGTCAACCCATCAATGCCCAACTCATGCACTTTTTCTAATGCTAAAAATGCTATTGGCATTTTTACCGTGCTGGCAGGGTAGAAATATTGCTCAGGATTTAGCTGATAGCTGAATGATTTGAATTGAGGATTATTTGCAGAATCACGGTTTATCTGCGTGTATAATATCTGCACCTCATAGTTTGGGTTGTTCAGGATTTCACCAAACTTCTCTTTGTCAGCCTTCATTAAATTCTCGACAAGATTTTCATCTTCTATAATGTCTTGTTGGCAGGAAGCAAATATCATGATGAGGGCTATTGATAAAATTGTACGAATCATTTTTGAGGGGCTTTTTTAAGTTTTATATCTAATTGCTCATGTAATCTGTTGATGAATTCTTCACCAACATCATCTTTTTCGGTCAGATAAGAAGCATCTTTTTCCAGCCATAGTTTATGGCCTATAAATCTTTCGTACTGATCATGGCCAATGAGGTATTCGATATCATATTTTTTAGCCAGGTAATTGGCCAACTTTAAGTTAGACTGAAACTGAGCTTCAGTGAGCGGTAAATCGGTGCCGTTAGCAATGTTCTCGATGCCTATTGAATTATAATTAAGCCCAATGACATGTCTTGCAAAGGTGGTTTCAGGTAACAGCCTGTAGATGGTTCCATCTCTATCAATCACAAATTGAGAAGATACATTAAGACTACTAGCAGCTTGAATATTGAACCTTGTAGAAGGCAGCACAGATGGATTAAAAGCTTCGAAAGTTTCTTCAAGCGTTGGTATCACCGTCCAGTGAATCACTATTATTTTTGGGTCAATGACTGGTTCATCCACGTCCAAGCCATAATGCTCCTTAATATATTGGAGGGATAGCGATTTTCTTTCCTCATCAAAAGTTATGGGTTTGTCTATGATATTGATATCCTGACATGACCACAGAATCAGTGCAGTAAATAGGAATTTTTTCATTATTTATATTTTTCCAGAAGCAGTTGCATAAACAGCCGGGCTGATACTTTGCCTTTTTCTTTAATAAAATCTCTTGGGGTATCGTCACCAACTTCATAGGTCACACCTTCAGCCTTAAACTCCTGCAAAAACCAGTTTTTTGAGACAGGTGAATCTGAACCGCCATCTTCTTCTGTGATGGATTCGTCTGGAAACGCAGCTTTTAATTGCTGCACCCATTTCTTTACCACCCCTTTTTCTGATGAATAAGTTTCTTCATTAAAAGTATACAGAAGATCTTTATGGGTAGAATGAAAGTCAAGTCCTAGCACAACATTCATTTTTATTTCCTTGACACGCTGATGGATATATTTTTGAAACTGATCAATCTCTGGCTGATTATAAAATTGCCAATCGCGGTTAAGGTCAACGCCACCAGTATTATGGCGCCAGTGACCATTATCAACACCATCAGGGTTCAGCATTGGCACTATGATAATGCCAAATTCCTTTCTGAATTCTCTAGATAGTTCTGATTCTGCAAGCAGCTCGCTCACAAAAGACTGCATGGCCATATAGCCGGTAACTTCAGGTGGATGCTGGCGACTGATAACTATTAAAAGTGGTTTCTTTTCCCCCAGCGCAATTTCAAGGGCATTCATGTCAACACCTTTTTTACTTTGGCCCATTAGGTGTTTTGTTACTAAAGGATTCTTTGATATGTCTTCAACAAAGGCTGCGTTGTAGGCAGATGTTCTCAATTCCTGGGCTGATACCCATAGGTAATCTTTGTTAAGATTTAATTTGAGTACGGCACTGTCTTCTGGCCAGGCAGTTATAGCGGTGCTATCTATGGGACTCCAGTTAATACCATCTGTGCTCACATCAGGATAGTATCTGTGGCGGCCATCTTTATATTTTAAATGGACATATATTTCCTTTGGAGTTTCTGATTTTAGTTTGAAGGAGTACCATGGACTCATATTAATAGGTGCATTTTCCGGCTCAACATCAATCTGGAATACAGAATCATTGAGTTGCGAAAAACCATTGAGCCTGGCGCCATCAAATTCATTATTCGCTGTAACACCGCCTAATGTGAATGACCCTTTTTCCTGATAGGTTATTGGTTTGGACTTAGTGTTTGTAGAACCCGGGGGGTCATAAGACAGCGGTGTGCCTACTTTTTTGGACGAAACACAGGAGTATAAAACAAATGAAGCAATTAAAATTTGCAGAGTAGTTCTGATCATAACCTTAAATTATAAAATTATGATCAAATAAAAATTTGAATTCTAAATGGCCTGTTTAATTGTACGTGAACGGTAAAGCCTAGAAAAGCGAGAAGTTGCTTAGCTGAGCAATAAAGTTTGGTATTACACCCGGTACGGCAATTATCGTAAACAGAATGCCGAAAAGTCCACCATATAAATGGGCATCATGATTGATATTGCCATGGCCTTTTTTGCCCATGTAAAAAGAATAGACAATATACAAAGCCCCCCATATAAAACCAGGAAAGCATAAGAAGTCTAAAGCGTATAGGCAAAGTTCATGTGAGGGATCAAAAATGATAAAGCTGAAAAGGAGTGATGATACTCCACCAGATGCTCCAAGGGCATTGTAATAAGGAGCATCTTTATGTTTAATGAATGACGGAATGTCAGATACAATAATGCCTAAGAGGTACATAAGTACATAAAGTACAATGCCCATTGTTCCATAGATGGCATAAAAGATATTCTCTACATAAGTTCCGAACATGTACAAAACGAACATGTTGAAGAGCAAATGCAGCATGTCGCCATGTATAAAACCCGAGGTTATAAACCTGTGATATTCCTTATCCCGAATGATGATATAAGGATTAAACATCAAACGACTTTTTAAGGTAGGATTCTTGAAAGCATTGAAGCTAACCAGACCAGTTACAATAATTATTATTAGGGTTACAGACATTATATAAATGAGGGTTGTGAGTCATGAGCTACGAGCTGCGAGTTAGTTTCTCGCAGCTCGCAGCCATTGACTAAATGTGTATGGGTCTGTTTTCGGTAGCTGCAAGGCATGCCTCTTTAACAGCTTCCATATAAGTTGGGTGAGCGTGAGACATTCTTGAAACATCTTCAGCAGAAGCCCGATATTCCATTGCGGTAACACCAGCTGCAATCATATCCGCAGCCCTGGCCCCTATAATATGCATTCCTAAAATCTCGTCAGTGTTTTTGTCGGCTAATACTTTTACCAAGCCGTCAACATCCATACTGGCTCTGGCTCTACCCAAAGCTTTGAATGGAAATGAACCCACTTTATAAGCAACTCCACTTTCTTTCAATTCTTCTTCAGTATGTCCAACACTAGCAACCTCTGGCCAGGTGTAAACCACTCCGGGTATTAATTTATAGTTGATATGAGGCTTTTGACCAGCCAATTGTTCAGCTACCATAGTGCCTTCTTCTTCGGCCTTATGTGCTAACATGGCTCCACGAACAACATCACCAATAGCATAGATATTATCAACTTTGGTTTTTAGGTGATCATCTACAGCAATTCTTCCTCTTTCGTCAGTAGATAGACCTGCTGCTTCAAGGTTCAGTCCGTCAGTGTATGGACGTCTTCCAATAGCCACTAAACAGTAGTCACCTTTGATTTCTACCTGCTCGCCTTTTTTATCCTCTGCTTTAACAATTACCTCTTTACCTTTATTTTCAATAGCAGTAACCTTATGGCTCACTTTACACTCTATGCCTTGCTTTTTGGCAACCTTTGTTAGTTCCTTGGCCATAGTTCCATCCATCGTAGGGATGATTTTGTCCATATACTCAACCACTGTAACCTGTGATCCAATACGTGCATAAACTGAGCCTAGCTCCATGCCAATAACGCCACCACCAATTACAATAAGGTGTTTTGGAATTTCCTTCAGCTCTAAAGCTTCAGTACTGGTGATAATTCTCTTCTTATCAATTTTAGCAAATGGTAATGAAGATGGTTTTGAACCAGTAGCTATGATTATTTTGTCTGAGGTGATTTGAGTTGCATCACCTTCATCAGGCGTTATTTTAATAGTGTTTTTATCTACAAATGACCCAAACCCATGATGAACATCGATTTTGTTCTTTTTCATTAGGTAATCAATACCATCACACGTCTGCTTAACTACCGAAGCCTTTCTTTCAATCATTTGTTTGAAATTGACTTTAGGCTTGGCGATATCTATACCATGCTCAGTAAAGTGATTTACGGCATTGTAGTAATGCTCTGAGCTATCTAAAAGCGCTTTTGATGGAATACAGCCTACATTTAAACACGTGCCGCCAAGGGTGTTGTACTTTTCTATAAGTGCAGTTTTAAATCCTAATTGTGCGCATCTGATTGCTGCCACATATCCGCCAGGACCAGAACCTATAACCGTTACATCGTATTTCATATTTATTAGTATTTAGTGTCTAGTTGTAAGTAGTAAGTTTTAGACATAATTAAACTTACTACTAGCAACTTTTGACTTACTTCTCAATTATACTCCCAACATTAATCTTGCAGGATCTTCTAACAATTGTTTAACCCTTACTAAAAAGCTTACTGATTCACGGCCATCAATGATTCTATGATCGTATGATAAAGCTAGGTACATCACCGGTCTTACTTCTACCTGACCATTAATGGCTACTGGTCTTTCAACAATGTTGTGCATCCCCAAAATGGCTGATTGAGGGGCATTGATAATAGGAGTAGATAGCATTGAACCAAAGATTCCTCCATTGGTGATGGTGAATGTACCACCTTGCATCTCTTCTATACTCAATTTTCCATCCCTTGCTTTTTTAGCCAAACGAACCACTTCACTTTCTATTCCTTTGAAGTCAAGTGACTCTGCATTTCTAATAACCGGTACAACCAATCCCTTTGGAGAACTTACCGCAATAGAGATATCACAATAATCATGGTAAACCATTTCGTTGCCATCAATAGCGGCATTTACAGCAGGCCATTCTAACAATGCCTGGCAGCATGCTTTGGTGAAGAAGGACATAAAGCCCAAGCCTACACCATGTTTTTCTTTAAACTGCTCTTTGTATTTTGCTCTTAAATCCATGATTGGCTTCATGTCTACTTCATTGAAAGTAGTCAACATAGCCGTTTCATTTTTTACAGAAACAAGGCGTCTGGAGATCGTTTTTCTCAATGAAGACATCTTTTCTCTTCTCTCATCTCTTGTTCCTCCTGCTGAAATTGCTGGAGCAGCAGCGTCATCAGAAGTTGCCTGTTGTTGCGGTGCAGGAGCAGACTTTTGAGCTTTTTCAGCATCTTCTTTAGTTATACGACCGTCAACGCCAGTTCCTTTTATAGAACTGGGGTCTATTCCTTTCTCACTTAATATTTTAGCTGCTGCTGGTGATGCATGCCCTGTGGCATAGGTTGTGTCGCCTGAAGGAGCAGCACTTGAAGTTGTTGCCGGAGCAGATGCCTTACTGCCCTCACTTGAAGCAGGAGCACCAGTCATCACTTCAATATCACATATTTTAGCACCTATTTCCAGTGTGTCACCTTCCTGGGCTATAATTTTTAAAATTCCATTGGCTTCTGCAGGCAGTTCAAATGTTGCTTTGTCAGACTCTACCTCAGCAATAATTTCATCAAGAGCTACAAAGTCGCCATCGCCTTTAAGCCAGGTAGAAATCGTTACTTCCGTAATTGATTCTCCAACAGCAGGAACAATCATTGTTTTTACCTCACCAGTTTTTTCAGGGCCTGAGGTACTGGCTTCCGGTTCACTTGCCTTCGAAGCTGCTGGCGCTGATGAAGGGGCACTACCAGCGGCATCTGTGTCTATAGAACAAATAATTGTTCCGATATCTACAGTTTCACCTTCTTCAACTTTAATTGAAAGTTTACCAGCTTTTTCTGCTGGCAATTCAAAAGTGGCTTTGTCTGATTCCAATTCAGCAATAATTTCATCTTGCTCAACTATGTCACCATCTTTTTTAAGCCATGTGGCGATGGTAACTTCGGTGATTGACTCACCTACCTCTGGAACTTTAATGTCTAAACTCATTTTATTGGTAGTTTATTAGGTCTTTTTTATTTTTCGAATGCTTTGGCAACAATAGCAGCCTGCTCTTTTTTATGAACTTTAGAATAGCCTGTTGCTGGAGAGGCGCTTGATTTTCTTGAAATCACACGCATTTTTACATCAGACAATATTCTTAATAGATATGTCCAATAGCCCATATTTTCAGGCTCTTCCTGTACCCAGACAATCTCTGCATCGCCATATTTCTTTATAAGTGCATCAAATTGTTTTCTTGGGAATGGATGAAGTTGCTCAATCCTTACAATAGCTACATCTTTTATCTTACTTGCCTGCTGCTCTTCTAACAAGTCAAAGTAAACTTTACCAGTACAAAGCAAGACACGTCTTATCTTTTTGGCTGTGGCATAAGTATCGCCAATGATTTCCTGAAAACCTCCTTTGGTAAAATCTTTAAGCGGAGAAACAACCAGTGGGTGTCTCAACAAAGATTTTGGTGAGAAGTTGACACATGGTTTTCTAAAATTCCAGGTTACCTGTCTTCTTAGCATATGGAAGAAGTTGGCTGGAGTTGTGATGTTTGTTACGATTAAATTTTCTTCTGCAGAAAGTTGCAAAAACCTTTCTGGCCTCGCATTAGAATGTTCTGGCCCTTGGCCTTCATAACCATGAGGCAGTAGCATTACCAATCCATTCATACGCTGCCATTTAGATTCAGCACTTGTTATGAACTGGTCAATCATAACCTGCGCACCATTGGCAAAATCACCAAATTGTGCTTCCCAGATAACCAGTGCGTTTGGTGTGGCCATGGCATAACCATATTCAAAACCTAATACCCCAAACTCCGAAAGCAATGAGTTGTAGATTCTAAATGGCTGCTGACCTTCATCTATATGATCAATATTGCAATAAGATTCATTCGTATTTGCATCAAATACTACAGCATGACGATGAGAGAATGTGCCTCTCTTAACATCCTGACCTGACATACGAACAATTTTGCCGTCATGAAGTATCGACCCGTAAGCTAACAGCTCGGCATCTGCCCAGTTAATTTCTTTCTTGTCAAAGAAATTGGCCTTTCGGTCTTTTATAAGCTTGTCAATTTGTTTTAATGGTTTAAAACCTTTTGGCAAAGTTGTAAGAGCCTTAGCCACTTTTTCTACAGTGGCCTGACTAATTGATGAATCAGGAGACTTGTCAAAGTCTTTGCTTGTGGCTCTTTTAAGCTGCTCCCATTCTTCCTCAATTTTTTGAGGCTTGTATGGCAAAGGTTTTTGCTTAACCTCGGTCAGTCTGTCTTGTAGTAAGTTTTTGAAATCAGTTTCTATCTTCTCGATTTCAGCCTCATTAATATCGCCTCTTTCTGTAAGTGTCTTTACATAGATCTCTCTAGGATTTGGGTGCTTGGCAATAAGGTTATACAATTTTGGCTGAGTAAATTTTGGTTCGTCAGCCTCATTGTGTCCGTGGCGTCTGTAGCACAACAGATCGATAAAAATGTCTTTACCAAAAGTTTGATTGTATTCAACTGCTAAATTGGAAGCAAACACCACAGCTTCAGGGTCGTCACCATTTACGTGTAATACAGGTGCATCAATGATTTTAGCTATGTCTGTACAGTAAATACTTGACCTTGCATCATCATAATCAGTGGTAAAACCTACTTGGTTATTAATAACAAAATGAATTGTTCCACCAGTTCGGTAACCTGGCAGCTCCGACATTTGCACAATTTCATAGACAATGCCCTGTCCTGCAACTGCAGCATCACCATGTATCAATATAGAAAGGGCCTTTTTAAGGTCTCCATCATACTCATCATCAATCTGACCACGGACATAACCCAACACCAAAGGATCAACCGCTTCAAGGTGTGAAGGGTTGGGTGTTAATTTTACATAAACGCCTTTGTCGGAAGGAGTTTTTATTTTACTGGAATATCCAAGATGGTACTTAACATCACCATCTCCCATAGTAAGGTCAGGATCTGTGGTGCCTTCAAATTCACTAAAGATCTCTTCATAGGTCTTGCCCATAATGTTGGCAAGTACGTTTAATCGACCCCTGTGAGCCATACCTATAACCACCTCTTTAACATCGAATTCAGCGGCCTTGTTAATAATACCATCCAGCGCAGGAATAGTATTTTCACCACCTTCTAGTGAGAACCTTTTCTGACCCAAGAATTTGGTATGCAAGAAGTTCTCGAATGTTACTGCTTCATTGAGCTTTAACAGTATTCTTTTTTTGGTTGAATTGTCCGGGTTAATATCAACACCTTCTTTCTCACACTTTCTCTTAAACCAATCTAAAATCTCGCCATCACGAATATGCATGTATTCGTATCCAATGTGTTTTAGATAAATTGAATCAAGAGTCTCGATGATCTTTTTTAGAGAAGCCTTGCCAATTCCTATTTCAGCACCAACTTCAAACTCTGTATTTAAATCAGCATCGGTAAGTCCAAAGTCTTTGTATGATAATTTTACATTATGATCACGTCTCTCACGCACAGGATTTGTATCCGATTTAAGATGTCCACGTGATCTGTAAGCGTGTATTAGGTTTCTTACTTGTGTATCTTTGGAAGATACACCAGCAGTTTCACCAGGTAGTCCATCTTCACCGTATTTTTGTAACGAAAACTCGAAACCTTCGAAAAATTTCTGCCAGGTTTGATCAACGGAAGAGGGATCTGATTGGTAAGATTTGTAAAGCTCATCTATATAACTTCCATGAGCATTGGAGATGTAGGAATATTTATCCATTGGTTGTGTTTGTACAATTACAAAACAAATGTAGTTAAGTGAAATATAATAAAAAAACTGTATAAGCGTGTAAACAAATATGTCTGTAAATCAGCTAATTAGATCGTTTTATGTGAGAGGGTGTTCTTCTAACTAAGAGATAGGGCACATAACACCTTGATATTTAATTGTTAATGGTGTTGAAATTCAGAAAAAACACTACCTTTGCACCTCAATTTTAAAGACGGACGTGTTCCGCATTTTAAAACATATAACAAAAAATGTCAGTAAAAATTAGATTAACGCGCAGAGGGCGCAAAAGCCAGGCAATTTACGATGTAGTCGTAGCAGATGCCCGTTCACCACGAGATGGTAAATTTATTGAGAAGATTGGGAGATATAATCCTAATGTAAATCCTGCTTTTATAGAGTTGGATGAAGGCAAAGCTTTTGATTGGGTAATGAAAGGTGCACAACCTACAGATACCGTAAGAGCAATGCTATCTTACCGAGGAGTAATGTACAAGAAACATTTACAAGTTGGGGTTAACAAAGGAGCTATCACTCAAGAAGAAGCTGATAAGAAATTCGCTGCATGGCAGGATGAGAAGTTAGCTAAAGTTGAAGCTAAGAAAGACAACCTTGCTAAAGATACTGCTAGCAAAGCAAAAGCTAGAAAAGAAGCAGAGGAGAAAGTTAAAGAGGCAAGAGCTGAATCTTTAAGAAAGAAAGCTGAAGAATTAAACGCTAGCGCTGAGGAAGCTGAAGCACCAGCTGCTGAGGCTACTGAAGAAGCGGCAGAAACTGCAGAAGTAGAAGCTCCGGCTGCAGAAGCACCAGTTGAAACCCCAGAGGCTGCGGCTGAAGAGACTCCTGAAGCATCTGCTGAAGAAGAGAAAAAAGAAGAATAGTCGACATGAATATTGATGCGTGCTATCAATTAGGCTACGTTATCAAAAAACATGGCGTCAAAGGTGAGGTCAGCGTTTTATTAGACGTTGATTTTCCAGAAGAATATTCAGAATTGGAATCAGTTTTTGTTGAAATAAACCAAAAACTGGTTCCTTTTTTTATTGAAACCATCCAGATTCGGGATGATAAGGCAGTCATTAAGTTTGAAGACATTGATGATGGGCCGGCTGCAGATGAACTTAAAGCCAAGAGGGTTTTCCTTCCTCTTTCTACATTACCTGAACTTGACCCTGGTAAATTTTATTATCATCAGGTGGTCGGCTATACGGTCAAAGACCAAAAGTTGGGTGAAGTAGGAATAATAACGGGAATCTTTACTTCCAATATGCAGGACCTAATTACAGTTGATCATGATGGAACTGAAATACTCATACCTATCAATGATGACATTGTTCATGATGCTGACCATGAGAATAAAATATTGAATGTAGATCTGCCTGAAGGGCTGATGGACGTATATTTGTCCTGATGATGCATATTGATATTATAACTTGCCTTCCAAAATTATTAGAGAGCCCTTTTGGTGACTCTATATTAATGCGAGCTCAAAATAAGGGGTTGGTTGCCGTCAGTGTTCATGACTTAAGGAAATATTCTAAAGACAAGCACCAGAAAGTAGATGACTATGCCTTTGGTGGAGGAGCCGGCATGGTTTTAATGATGCAGCCCGTGGTTGATTGCATTAATGCACTTAAGGCTGAACGGGAATATGATGAAATCATATATATGAGTCCCGATGGAGAGCGGTTTTCTCAAACTATAGCTAACGAATTATCCTTAAAGAAAAACATCATGATTCTTTGTGGTCATTATAAAGGTGTAGATGAAAGAATTAGGGAACACTATATAACAAGGGAGATTAGTATAGGAGACTATGTTTTATCCGGGGGAGAGTTAGCTGCGGCAGTTGTTTCAGACGCTATTATAAGATTAATTCCCGGTGTACTGGGAGATGAAACTTCAGCACTTACTGATTCATTTCAGGATGGTTTGGTGGCACCACCGGTTTATACCAGGCCGGCAGATTTTGAGGGAATAAAAGTACCAGATATTCTTTTGTCAGGCCATGAAAGGAAAATTGAAGAGTGGCGTTTTGAGCAGGCGGTGGAAAGAACAAAGAAAAGAAGGCCTGACCTTTTTAATGACTCTAAATAAAACAAAAGGCATTTGAATTGTTATACTAGGAGTATAATAGAGTTTAGATGACCAAGTCAGAAATAAATTACAAAAACCTTCTTACAGAGCGGGAAAGAGACCTTGAAGATAGGAATGAGGAACTGGAGGCGCAACACGAAGAGCTAACAGCTGCGGTAGAGGCGATGATCAAGAAGAATGATCATCTTGAAAAAGCGCTTGAAGAGCTGCATACCCGAAATAATGAAATAGAACAGATAGTTTATAGAAGCAGCCATGACTTAAAGTCACCAATCACCTCTTTGGATGGACTTTTAATGCTTATGGAAACTGATCAGGACAATCTGAATGATTATTTATTGAGGGCAAAAATGGCTTCTAGAAACATGAAGCATATTTTGCAAATGATGGTGCTTTACAGTAATTCCTTAGTTAGTGATTTATCTGTTGAATCCATTTCTGTAGATGACTTATGGCAGCAGGTAAATAAGGAGCTTCAAGAAATAGAAGATTATAATACGGTCAAAATTTCATTAGATAAAAACAAAAATGAATTTTCAGGTGATGTTGCGCGCCTTAAAATGGTTTTGTTCAATTTGATCAAGAATGGAATTGATTTTAAAAATAAGTCTAATGCCCGTATAGAAGTTAGGTTTAATTTTAGATCTGAGTGTTTAAAAATTCAGGTCTCCGATAACGGGGTTGGAATACCAGACTATTTACAAACTGATATTTTTAAAATGTTTTTTCGTGGGAGTAATTACTCCAAAGGATCTGGTTTAGGTCTTTATTTATCAAAAAGAGCCGTGGAATTAATGAAGGGTAAAATAAATGTTGTCAGTTCCGAAAATATAGGAACTACAATAACCGTAGAATTGCCTTTAAAGAAGTAAGGAGGACTTATTTTCGTCCTCCTTTTTTTACAGATAGCTTCTCAATTTTTTGAATGTACTTCACTGAATCAGCGAGCATCTGCTTTTGCGAGGAGATCACTTCTTCTAAATAAACAACCCGTGCCTCTAATTCCCCAACCCTTTTGGTGCATTTTGTTTCAAGCAGTTTAATGTTATCAATCGCCTGATGTAAAAGAGCCTCTATTTCAACACTAGTCATTTTCTAATTTTTAATGGCATCTTCCAGGCTTTCCGCATAACCAATATCCATTAGATTAAACTTTCCTTTTGGATGCTTCATTGCAATTTGTTCTCTTCCAATTTTTACGCTCTGTCGGAAGACAGGATCGTTAGGTAAGATTTTTCTATGTGTTTTTAATCCCAGTTCGTACATTTTTTCTTTCCATTCAACAAAATACCATTCCATTGATGGCTGATGAAAAACGCTGAGCTTAGTTTTGTCAAAAACCAGTTTGGAAATTTTGTTTTTCTCTACAAGTTCGCCTATATATTCAAATACCTTTTTGAATTCATCTATGGTAATGTAGGTACCAGTAGCCCTCACTAATGCAGTATGTGAATTTTTAACAGTATATACTTCCGCATTTTTAAATGTTTTTTCAATGTTCAATGTTTTTAAAATTTCTGATTCCATAAGTATACTTTTATTGAATATATAACATGGTTGTTATATTAATGTTTAAACATCAAATGAATTCTTTTCCTCAAATGCATTATATTTTAAATTCGACTTGAGAATAAAATAAAATAATTACTATATTTGCACTCCGTTTTTTGGAGAGATACTTATTGATCATATATCATGAACGAAATTATAAAAGCATTAGAAGCAGAACAGGGAGAAAGAAGAAACTCCCATCCTTCATTCAAAGCAGGTGATACAGTTAATGTTCACGTGAAAATTAAAGAAGGTACTAAAGAAAGAATTCAGCAGTTTCAAGGAACTGTTATTCAAAGAAGACACCCTAATTCAGCTGGTGAGACTTTTACTGTAAGAAAAGTTTCTAACGGTATAGGAATAGAAAGAATTTTCCCTATTCTCTCTCCAAACATTGAGAAAATTGATGTTGTGAGGTTGGGTAAAGTAAGAAGAGCCAGATTGTACTACTTGAAAGGAAGACAAGGTAAGGCTGCAAGAATCAAAGAGAAATTGTAATCTCTTACAAAACAAAAGCAAAAAAGGATTGTCAATTGACAATCCTTTTTTTATGCCCTCAATATCGGTACTTATTAATTCAGAGTACCAATATTATTTAAGTCTTCACATGCTTTAATCAACCTTGCTTTGAATGACTCTTCACCTTTTCTTAACCACACACGTGGGTCATAGTATTTCTTATTAGGAGAGTCGTCACCTTCCGGGTTTCCAATTTGTCCTTGAAGGTAGCCCTCATTTGCCTGGTAATAATTCTTAATACCTTCCCAATATGCCCATTGCAAATCAGTGTCAATGTTCATTTTAATAACACCATAAGAAATACCCTCTCTTATTTCTTCAACTGTAGAACCTGAACCACCGTGAAATACAAAATCTACAGGATTTGGGCCAGTGCCATATTTCTCAATGATGTGATCCTGAGAATTTTTAAGGATCACTGGTGTCAACTTTACATTACCTGGCTTGTAAACTCCATGCACATTGCCAAAAGCAGCTGCAATAGTAAATCTGTCACTTACTTTACTTAACTCTTCATAAGCATAAGCTACTTCTTCTGGCTGAGTGTATAATTTCGAACTGTCGATGTCAGTGTTATCTACACCATCTTCTTCACCACCTGTAACACCTAGTTCAATTTCTAAAGTCATATCCATTTTGCTCATACGCTCAAGATATCGCTTGCAGATTTCGATATTTTCCTCGATAGACTCTTCAGAAAGGTCAATCATGTGAGAGCTGAACAATGACTTACCGTGCACCTTATAAAAATCTTCTCCTGCATCTAGCATGCCATCAATCCAAGGCAATAATTTTTTAGCTGCGTGGTCTGTATGTAATATCACAGTAGCACCATATTTTTCAGCCATCATGTGAACATGATGAGCACCTGATACCGAACCTGCAACGGCAGCTCTTTGATTGTCGTTATTTAGACCTTTACCTGCATAAAAAACCCCACCGCCATTTGAAAACTGAATCATCATAGGTGAGTTGATTTCTGCTGCAGTTTCTAAAACAGCGTTTACAGAGTTTGTCCCCACTACATTAACTGCAGGCATAGCAAACCCTTTTTCTTTAGCATATTTGAATAATTCCTGAACTTCGCTACCGGTAATTACTCCGGGCTTAAATTTTGAAGATGACATAGATACGATTGTCTAGTTAAATACTTGTTTGTGCCCTTTAAATGAGCCTTACAAAGAAACTAAATTATTTAGTCGGGTCACATTCTTAAAGGTAATTTTTGAAAGCTTGGAGATACTATGGATATTTGCCCAGATTTTTGAGATTGATTTTTATCAACGCAACAAAATTAAGCGACACTTATGAGCTGGTTTAAAAGAAAGGACAAGGGGATACAGACACCTACAGAAGCCAAAAAGGAAGCACCAGACGGCTTATGGTTCAAAACCCCGGGTGGGAAGATTGTGCATACCAGAGAGCTTAAGAGCAATGCCTATGTAAGTCCTGAAGATGGGTATCATGTGCGTATCGGGTCTAAAGAATATTTCGATATACTCTTTGATAATAACAAGTTCACTGAGCTTGATGCCAATATGGAATCTGCAGACCCTTTGAAGTTTGTGGATACCAAAGCCTATCCTGACAGAATAAAAAGTACGCAGAAGAAGGTGGAATTGAAAGATGCTGTTCGTTCTGCTTATGGAAAAATGAATGGTGTTGAAATTACGATAGCCTGTATGGACTTCAATTTTATTGGAGGCTCCATGGGCAGTGTTGTTGGTGAGAAAATAGCCAGGGCAATAGACCACTCTATAAAAAATAAGATTCCATTTTTGATGATCTCAAAATCTGGTGGTGCCAGAATGATGGAGGCAGGTCTGTCCCTCATGCAGATGGCAAAAACTTCGGCTAAATTGGCACTGTTGAGCGAGGCCAAAATTCCATATATATCTTTGTTGACTGACCCAACTACAGGAGGTGTTACAGCATCTTATGCCATGCTTGGTGATTTTAACATTGCAGAACCCGGTTCGTTAATTGGTTTTGCAGGACCTCGTGTTATCAGGGAAACTATAGGCAAAGACTTACCAAAAGGATTCCAAAGTGCCGAATTCGTTTTGGAACATGGGTTTTTGGATTTTATAGTTGATAGAAGAAATCTAAAATCTAAGTTGAGCACATTGCTCAAAATGCTTAAGTAAGAAATAATACCACATTTTGGGGGATGCCGCTTGTAGAAAAGTGGTGATTTTCTGTAACTTTTGATTGTGATAGTGAGTCTATTGTGTACAACAACACACCAATCATGATCAAAAACTACATTAAAATCGGCCTGCGGAGCTTGATCAAGAACCGCATATATACAATTATTAACATTTTGGGACTTTCGGTAGGTATAGCAAGTAGCCTATTGATTTTACTTCATGTTGAAGATGAGTTGAGCTATGACAAGCTCCATTCCAAAGGTGACCACATCTACAAAATGGTCTTGGAACGGTTGTATCCTGACCATGTAACGAATTATGCCTTCGTCCCACATTCATTTTCAGAGGTCATGGTCAAAGATTTTCCTGAAGTTAAAAATGCAGTGAGACTGTTCGCTGCCGGGCCAAACAATCCTGTGATGGTTCGCTATCAAGATGAAAAAGGTGAAGAAAAGGCCTTTGAAGAGTATGGACTAATGGCTGCTGATTCCACTTTCTTCCAAATGTTTGATTTTAAAGTAACTACTGGTGATCCTGACAAAGTGCTGGCCAATGCCCAGGATATGGTGATTACTCAAGAGATGGCTACCAAGTATTTTGGAAATGAAGACCCTGTTAACAAAACCATGCGAACTGACTTTGGTGATTTTGTAGTTCGTGGCATCTGCGAAAATGTTCCTGAAAACTCTCATTTCGATTTCGATTTTATGGTGTCTATGAAGACTTTCCAATTCCTTCAGACAGAAAATTTCACGGGTTTTTCTACACACATGTATTTTGAGCTGGGAGACAATGTGGATGTCAAAGCACTGGAAGCTAAGTTTCCAAAAATGGTGGAGACTTACGCTGCTCCGCAGATTGAGCAAAACCTAAACACCACCTATCAGGAGTATATTGCTGGTGGCAATGGATACAATTACTCACTCATTCAATTAGAGGACATTCATTTGTACCCGGTAAAATATCAGGGGGCACTTAAAAATGGAGGTAGTATCAATGATATCTATATTTTTATTTCAATAGCAGTATTGATTATACTCATCGCCTGTATCAATTTTATGAATTTGGCCACTGCCAGATCAACAGAAAGAGCTAAGGAAGTAGGAATTAGAAAAACCCTGGGTTCTCCTAAAAAGCAGTTGGTAGGGCAGTTTCTTACGGAATCTGTAATAATGAGCACGTTTGCAACCATACTGGCTTTGGGTATCGTTTATATGTCGCTGCCGTATTTCAATAGCATAGTAGGCAAGAATTTGGCACTGGCCGCTTCAGGTTCCATAGCATTGCCTTTCTCAATTACTGCCGCCCTGGTTATAGGACTTTTAGCCGGCAGTTATCCTGCGTTCGTGCTTTCTGGGTTCAACCCGGTGGCGGTAATGAAAGGAAGCATGCAGACCAATAAGAGCTCTGCATGGCTCAGAAATGGATTGGTAGTTTTTCAGTTTGCTATTTCTATCATCTTAATTACTGGCACATTGATCGTTCAGGATCAGATAGACTTTATGAGTAAGCTGGATCTGGGCTATGACAAGGAGCAAGTGTTGGTTATTGATAGAGCGGGCAGTCTTAATGAGCAGCAGGAAGTGTTTATTAGTGAGATAAAAAATATTCCTACAATTACTGAAGCTGGTGCTTCGGGTTCCATTCCAGTGAATCAATATTTCGGAATCCAATTTTTACCTCCGGGTGGTGCTGAAGTAATTACTACCAACGCAATGAATGTGGATGATGACTACATGAAAACCATGGGTTTTGAAATAGTTGCAGGTAGGGGTTTCTCCAAGGATTTTAATGATTCATTATCGATTATAATTAACGAGCAGACTGTTGAGCTACTTGGTGTTGACAACCCAATAGGCATGAAGTTGAGAAATACCAATGGTCAGCCTCCTGTGGTTACAGAGTTTGAAATTATAGGTGTAGTTAAGGACTTCCACTATATGTCTTTGAGAGAAAAAATCAGCCCATTTGTGATGCTCAGCACTGAGCTTAATAATGGCAATGGAGGCGTTATTACTGTGAGAATGACTGGTGAAGATTTGCAAGGTACTATTGCTCAGCTAGAGTCTAAATGGAAACAATTTGTTCCTCAAGACCCTTTCAAGTACAAATTTTTAGATGATGAGCTTGATCAGCAATATAAGTCTGAAGCTAATTCAGGAAAAATATTTGCTCTGTTTGCTGGCCTTGGAATTCTAATAGCGTGTGTAGGGCTTTTTGGACTTGCAGCTTATATGGCGGGACTGAGAACGAAGGAAATTGGTGTGAGAAAGACTTTAGGGGCATCGGTAATGGGTGTTGTTTTCTTACTGTCAAAGGACTTTACAAAACTTATTCTTATTGCCTTATTGATCGCATTTCCTACGGCATATTACTTTATGAGCCAATGGCTGGCAAATTTTGCCTACCAAACACCAATAAGTATTTTCACATTTGTAATGTCGGGAGGTGTAGCTTTGTTGATTGCCTGGCTAACGGTGGGTTATCAAACACTCAAAGCCGCTTTGGTCAATCCGGTGAAATCCCTCCGCAGCGAATAGGATAATATAAACAACAGGTCTGGCATTGATAAGCGCATTTTTATTACTAAATTATGCTACTATCAATGCCAGAGTCTTATGAAAACTAACCCACTTTCCACAACCTTAATATTTATTGCCCTTTTAATGTGGGGCCATTTTTCTGCATTAGGACAAACCAAAGTGTCGGTCAGTGATGTGAAATTATCGGTTAGTAAACTTATGCTGGGTAGCAGGGATATTACAGATAGTTTGGGGGTTGTCAATATTGCTAAAAATGTATGGACAGAATTTGATCGGCACGGAAAGGAAATAGGAAAGGCCAATATCATTAAGAATAAGGATAATGAAATTCATATCAAGTGGATATCAGCTACCAATGGCGCCAAGAAGGATGGTGTAACAATCTACAAACTAGATAAGGAAGGTAATAAATATACTTTTGACATCTACTTTGACGATAAAAAGCAGGGCTACTTTATTGCCTCTCCTGAATAGACTTTGACTAAGGTAATTTACTTAGATCCAGTTTTTTGAAAATCTCTATGGCCTTTTCCTGGTCAGCTTCTGTAACAACAATAGTGATTAGGTAACGGTCCATATGTCCAACCATTAATTCACTGGTATGATCCTCCTTTTGATAAACATGCCAGCCCTTGCTGCCATTAATATCCACACCTTTTGCACTTTGTTCATCGTCCTCAAAAGACATACCCATGCCCCATGCCATGGTAGTTGAAGAATACATGGCAGCAGCTCCCTGATAATCAAAAAGTGAAATGGTAAGTTCAGAGTCACCACTTTCATAATCCTGAACGGCTGTAGAATAAGACATGCCATTCATTTCAAATGAACTGCCATCAGGGTCGCCAGAAGGACTATAGCCCATAATAGAGCTAGGTAGCATTTTTTGTAATTCTTTGTAGTTGATTGCTTTTTCCTGGGACACTCCTGAGATCACCGAAATCAGTACAAGTGCAGATGTAAATATTATTTTCATTTTTTGAGTTGTATTCGACTGAAAGTTAGTGATTTACAATGCTGTGACAAAATAATTTTTCTTTTACAACATCGGAGATTATTCAGTATATGCTATTTCTTCTTGCTCGTTTTCCAGGGGTTTTCATCTTTCTCACTAGCAGCTATTATTTTTTCCAATCTTGATAGTCTCGTTTTTTCCTGCTTGGCAGAAACAATCCAATGGACGGAGGTTTTGTAATAGGATGGGGCAAGGTTTTTAAAGAATTCCCAGGCCTTTTTGTTGGCCTTGAAAAGCTTTTTATATTCACTTGGTAGCTCTTGCGCTTCTTTTTCGAAGCTGTAGACTTTGGATTTATCCTTTTTAAGATATCCATAAGCTTTGATACCTGCTGGCATCATCAAACCTTGCTTGGTCAAGGCTTTGACTTTATTAACATTGACCGCACTCCATATACTGTCTGGTCTGCGTGGCGTAAAACGCACCGAGTAACTTTCTTCATCCACCGACCTGCGTATGCCATCTATCCACCCAAAACAAAGTGCCTGATCTACTGACTCTGGCCAGGTGATGCTGGGTTTGCCAGAACTCACCTTGTAAAACCCAACCAATAGCTCTGTTTCCTTGTCATGGTTTTTGGCTAGCCATTTTCTAAAATCTGCCGGTGTAGGGAAGAAGGTTGGGGTCATGTATTTTAATTTTATACAAATGGCTT
This sequence comes from Fulvivirga sp., assembly GCF_040218215.1. Lineage (NCBI taxonomy): Bacteria > Pseudomonadati > Bacteroidota > Cytophagia > Cytophagales > Fulvivirgaceae > Fulvivirga > Fulvivirga sp. Next base: position 274,949 of record NZ_JAVJQL010000028.1, on the reverse strand, counting down.
CGATAGCCAATGTTAGTACTTGTTCAATAGATGATCAGTCTGACAGCCTGTTCTTGTAATCCATATGTTGATGCAAAATCCTGATAATTTCAATCGAATTCTGATTAGTTATTCTGTAAAAGATGATGTGTGATTTAACAATAATTCCACGATAATTAATTCTAAGGTCATCATAGTTTTTGCCCAAATCGGGATTTAAACTAATTTCAAGGAATTTGTCAACAATAATCTGAAAATATCTGTCTGCTTGTTGAGCAGACCAATTCTTTTTCGTGAATTCCCAAATACTAATTAAATCTAATCTTGCTCTTGATGAAATTTTGTATTTCATTCGAGCTTATGCTTTGAATGAAGTTCTTCTAATAAAAGTTGAGGATCGAAGTTGTCCACTAGACCACTTTCTTCGCCTTCAATTAATGCTTTTGTTAGCATTTTCTTTTTTTCTTCTTGTTCCTCCAACAGTCGAAGTGCCGCTCTTATCACTTCACTGGCTGAGTTGTATCTTCCAGAACTTACTGTGGCTGAAATAAAATTTTCGAAATGATCCCCGAGTGCTATTGATGTATTCTTTCCCATCGCCTTCTAATTATGCTTATGTTAAAGGTACCAAGTATTGGTAATTATGGCAAATGTCTAGAAAACACTTCTTTATTTGGTCTGCTTAAGCCACATTGGCTAACCATTTTCTGAAGTTGGGAAGAAGGTGGGGTACATGATATGGGGTTTTAATTGAAAGAAGTATATGGAAAAGATGATGTCAAAGAAATGTAAACATTCAATTAAATCTTAACATTTTGTTAGTGTTTTTTACACATTTAAGAAATTAAAGACTACGCGAAACAACGAACACTTATCCCCCTACGGCTGATATGAATTTGTAGCAATGGTACTTCATATCTTTTGGCTATATTCTTTAGAATTGACTCATAGGCATAGTTTAGTTTATTGGTAAAAAATATTCCTTGAATACAATTACTAATATCTAAATATGAATAGTCATGTTCCGTGGAGGTAATTACCTTACATTCGTTCTCATCTCTATAATCAGTATGTTTAGAACTGATTTTTAAAATTTCCGATTCATATTTTGACCTTAAATACTCTATCTCTCCAATCCTTTCGATTTCATTTAAATCAATGCTAGATGAATCTATATTTGGTTTGAAAAGATGGTTGCTGTGGTATTCGACATTAAATAAGCGATAACTAGAAGATAATTTTTCTTCTAATTTGGATCGCGATAATGCAATACAAACTCCTTTAAATCTATCACCATATTGATCCCACATACGTGGCTTAGCAAATCCAAAATGGTCAAGTGGTTCGAAAACACCAGTATGTAGACCTTTAACTTCAATATCTGAATTTCGACACAAACATAGTTGTCGTAGGCTTTTGTAATAAGTATTGATTTTAGTTGCAATATCGCCCCCAGCAATTTTCTCGTTTAATCGTTTAAAATCTTCTTCATACCCAGAACTGGAAACCCATGGACTTGGAAGTGTAAGTTCCATTGGGTCGGATGCTGAGATTAAAGGGGATAACCTCAATTTATTCGATGGAAAAATCTTTTCAATAGAGGTATATATGGAAGTGTAATGATAAAGCGTTTTCTCACCCTCAAATTCCCGGGAATCTTCTTTAGATATAAATGACATAATACCTTGCTTATTTTGGGAACACTTTTATTCTAAAGCGTACAATCTCACATATCCTCTAGGATATCTCAAAAATAAGAAAATCTTACAGCTTACTTCCTATCTATTCGCACTCAACTCCTTCACCATATCCACAAAAAACTTCACTTTGCCAGGATCAGTATCAGGATAAACACCATGACCTAAGTTGGCAATGTGCCTTGTTGGCCCAAATTGTTTAAGCATGCTTTCTGTGGCTTCTTTAATGCTGGCTTCGCTGCCATACAATACGCAAGGATCCAGATTACCCTGGAGGGTTTTGTTTTCTCCCACCAAAGCTCGTGATTCTGCTATGTCCATGCACCAGTCAAGGCCAACGGTGTTGCAATTGATATTACCAAACCATCCTCTGGCGAAATAGGCATCTTTGGCAAATACTGTTTTTGGTACTTCGGAAATGGCATCGCAGATTTGCTTAATATAAGGCAGGCTAAATTTTTCATATTGTGTGGGCGATAATATGCCTGCCCATGAGTCAAATATTTGAACTAAATCAGCACCGGCTTCTACTTGTCCTTTGAGATAGTTGATGGTGCTGGTGGTGATCATCTGAAGTAATTGATGAGATAACTCTGGCTCGGTGTAAAGCATAGCTCTTGCCTTTGAGAAGGTCTTGCTGCCACCGCCTTCTATCATATAAGCAAAGATGGTCCATGGTGCACCGGCAAAACCTATCAATGGCACTCTACCATCAAGCTCTTTTTTGGTCACTTTTATAGCGTCAATGGTGTATTGCACATCACTGGCTTCGGCAACTTTTAGCTTTTTAATATCAGCAGCAGATTTAATAGTCTCAGGAAAATGAGGGCCGCGTTTTTCAACCATCTCATATTGTAATCCCATCGCTTCAGGGATTACCAAAATGTCTGAGAAGATAATGGCAGCATCAACACCTAAAATATCCACCGGTTGGATGGTCACTTCCGCGGCAAGCTCAGGTGTTTCCACCAGTTCTTTAAATCCGCTTAATGAATTGCGAACAGCTCGGTACTCTGGTAATATTCTACCCGCCTGGCGCATTAGCCATACAGGCGTTCTTTCTGTTTTTTCACCATTGATGGTGCGTAATAAAAGGTCGTTTTTCAAAGGCATCCGCAAAGATACTCTTGTAAAGAATTAACCCGGATTATTCACAAGAATATTTTAAGTGTTAAAACTAAATATTCTAGTGAATAATGACGAAAAACTTCCTGAAAGGTAAGTTTTTGTCAGGGTTATCCAGACATCTGCCAATTAGCGGATCGTCTGCTACTGAAGTTTGAGTGAGACACTTCTCTTTTGGTCAATAACTAATGTGAAGATTATGTCTGAATCCTGATTTGTGATAATACGAACCAACCTTAATTTTTTTATGGACTTCAATTTAGACTAATTTGTAATTATGAAGTTCACCGTTATCTGTATTGCAGTTTTGATTTCGAGCATAAGCTGTGTCACCCCCGTTGATCAAACAAAAGATGTGCAGGATTATGACCTGAACAAGGTGCCTTATAAACTTTATGAACCAACGGAGACATTTAGGCTGCACTATGACCTTCAGGAAATTTCTGGCTTAACTTATCTGACAGCTAACCGGCTTGGAGCCATAGAAGATGAGACAGGCAAATTTTACATTATTGATGTCAGTACGGGTGACGTTATCAACAAAATTAAGTTTGGTAAAAGTGGCGATTATGAAGGTGTGGAGTATGATGAAGGCACCGTCTGGGTAATGAAAAGTAATGGCGAATTTTTTTCATTTGAAATTGAAGGAGAGGAAGCCATCAATGTTAATGAATACCAAAGTGAGTTTAGTTCCAAGAATGATCTTGAAGGGTTAGGCTATTTCAACGGGGCTCTATTAATAGCCGCCAAAGGGGATGGTAAAATTGATGGAGTTGACAAAGAAGGTAAAGGCATTTATATAATAGAAGAAGAAAAGGCCAACTCACTAATATTTATCGAAAAAAGGGACCTGGAAAAATTCATTGAAAATAGGGAGCAATTTAACTCCATTAAGGACTTTGACCCATCGGCAATTGCTGTACACCCTCAGACATCTGATATTTATATTCTTTCTGCAGATCATGTATTAGTAGTCTACAATGCCGAACTTAAATTGAAGGAGGTTGTTAAATTGGATAAGCATATATTCTATCAACCAGAGGGTATGTGCTTCTCTCCCCAAGGTCAATTATTTATTTCGAGTGAGGGTGGAGAAAATAGAGGCAGGCTATTTACCTTTAATAAACTTACAAAATAAGGGATCACTTCAATGAGGGGGATTTTTGTTATCAAAACCATTTTGCTGTCCGCTGTATTTAGCCATGCTTTTAATTTGGCAATGGCTCAGAGTAAGGAGCCGTTGTATACACTTTACCTCATTGGAGATGCAGGAGCCAATACACAAGGGCAGGCAGCTAATCTGAAATTAATTAAACAGCAGATGGAAAATGATGCTAATAAAGGCATCATATTTCTAGGTGATAACATCTACCAGCAGGGCATGCCAGCCATCGGCAACAAAGAGCGGGCTACCGCTGAAGCGGCCATTCAACCACAGATAGATTTGGCAAGAGCATTTGGTAAAGATGCCTATATCATACCAGGAAACCATGACTGGGCACAGGGCAGAAGTTATGGCTGGACGCAGGTCATGAGGCAGGAAGAATATATCGAAAACAGGTTAGATAGTGCTAATGTTTTTATTCCAAGTAATGGCTGTCCCGGACCTATTGAAGTGAGTCTCAATGAGCAGATTACCCTGGCAATTATTGACACGGAATGGCTACTTTACGGCTGGGATAAGCCAGATGAAGAACAGGGAGGTTGTGATGCAAAAACGTCACTAGAGGTATTTCAGGAGCTGGATAATATTCTGGAAAGGAATAAGCATAAAAGAGTGGTAGTTGCCACCCATCATCCTATGATTACCTATGGTGAGCATGGGGGACAATTCCCCGGTAAATTATATTGGCTACCACCCATGGCAGGGGCAATTTATCCTGTTTATAGAAAACTTATAGGCAGTGTGCAAGATCTTTCAAACCCAAAATACAAGACAATGAGCAATGCATTTATGGCTGTAATGGAAAAATACCCCAACACTATCCATGCTTCAGGGCACGAACATAGTTTGCAGTATTCCTTCAAAGACAATGTTCATTATATTGTAAGTGGGTCAGGCAGTAAAACAACTTATGTCAAACAAAAGAAGTATGCTGAGTATGCTGAATCTGTCAATGGATTTTCAAAGGTATTATTTTATGAAGATGGTACTACCAAAGTAGAATTTTGGTCTCCCAATGATTCTAAAACTTTTGAAAAGGAGCTGATGGTAAAGCCATTTAATAGGCAATTGACTGCCAAGGAGTTTGCGCAGCAAATCGACTTAAAGGACTCTGTAGTAGCGACCAAAGCCAGCGAGCAGTACAATACCAGCAAGTTTCATCAGCGTTTCTTTGGCGCCAATTACCGGGACGTTTGGAACCAGGAAATTGAAGTGCTTGTATTTGATATTGGCAGCGAGCACGGAGGTTTGAAAATTGTACAGCGTGGTGGCGGACAGCAAACCAAGTCCTTGAGGTTGGAAGCAGAAAATGGAAAACAATATGTGCTGCGCTCTATTGAAAAATATGCAAAAGGTGCTATTCCCGATTTTTTACAAAACACCTTTGCCCAAGATTTGGTGCAAGATCAAATTTCCGCATCACATCCTTACGGGGCTTTTGTTGTGCCATTTTTGGCGGAGGCGGCTGATATTTATCATACTAATCCAAAAGTAGTTTTCATTCCGGATGACCCACGGTTTGGTATTCATCAACAGACTTTTGCCAATACGCTGGCACTGTATGAGGAGCGGCCTGCCAAGGACTGGTCTGATGCAGATTTCTTTGGCAATTCGCCAGACATAGAAAACACCACGAAGGTGATTTCCAACCTTGCAAAGGATAATGACAATTATGTAGATCAGAAATTTGCCCTTAAGTCAAGACTCTTTGATCTGCTGATTGGTGACTGGGATCGTCATGATGACCAATGGCGCTGGTCAGAGATTGATGAAGGAAAAGGAAACAGATACCGACCAATACCGCGTGATAGAGATCAGGCCTTCTTTGTTAGCGGAGGTTTTTTTCCTTCAATCTGGACAAGGAAGTGGGCACTACCAAAATTTGAAGGCTTTGATTATGAAGTAAATTGGCCGTCTGGGTTGATGTTTAACGCACGCTATTTTGACCGATCTTTTCTCACAGGTCTTTCCAAGCAAGACTGGATTGATGCTGCCGAGACATTGAAGTCCAAAATGACAGATGAAGTTATAGAAAACGCTATCCGTCAATGGCCCAAGGTTATTTTCGATCTTCATGGTCAGGAAATTATAGACAAGCTTAAAGCACGTAGGGAAAAACTTACCGAATATGCCATTGACCATTACTTGTTCTTAGCTAAGAAGGTGGATGTTGTTGGCAGCAATAAACATGAACATTTTCAGGTGGACAGGCTGGAAAATGGCGATGTGCACGTTGTAATGCGTAAGATGGGCGGTGATGGCGATAAAAAGAAAGTGCTGTTCGATCGCGTATTTAAATATGATGAAACCAAGGAAATCAGATTGTATGGATTAGGAGATGAGGATGAATTTGAGATTGAAGGTGAGAGTAAAAAAGGCATTAAGTTAAGGGTCATAGGTGGAGAAGGTGAGGATGAGCTGGATGACGACTCAAAAGTAGCTGGTTTTGGCAGGAAGAATATTTTCTATGACACCAAAGAAGGAAACAAATTAAAGCTAAATGGTGAAAGCAGAAACAGGCTTTCTAATGATGAGGCCGTCAATAACTATGATAGAAAGGCCTTTAAATATAATGTGCTGATGCCTTTGGTTACCGGAAGTTTTAACCCTGATGATGGCGTGTTTCTCGGTGGCGGATTTAGCTATACAAATCATGGTTTTAGAAAAGAACCGTTTAAATCCAGGCATAAGTTTTTAGGCAGCTATGCTTTCAATACATCTTCTTACAACTTCAATTACAATGGAGAATTTACCGATGTCATTGGCAAATGGAATGCCGAAGTTGATGTTACTGTTAATGCTCCCAACTATGTAAACAACTTTTTTGGTATTGGCAATGAAAGTGATTTTGATCAGGATATTGATGAGACTGTTAATGTTAAGAGATCGATAAACTATTACCGCCTAAGGTTTGAGGAATATGCCTATGAGGTGGGGCTTTTTAGAAAAATTGGTGCTTTTGCCAAAATAGGAATCACCCAAGATCTGGTCACATGGGAGCTAAACTCTGATATTAATGATGATAGGTACGTTACCGATATCTTTTTGCCAGGATCTGGCCTCGAAAATGAAAATACCTATAGTTATATTGGAGGAGGCCTTAGGCTAGATGTTGATACCAGAAAAAACCCAAGTTTTCCAACATCGGGGATTTTTTGGTCCAATAAAATCAACACACTTTATGGTTTTCGGGATACCGAAGATGACTTTCATCAATATAATACCAGCCTGTCGCTTTATCATAGTTTCAAATTACCAGCGAGGTTGACATTTGCTACCAGGGTTGGTTATGGTATTAACTTTGGAGACTATCCATTTTTTAAAGGGCAAACTTTAGGTGGCAGGGAACAAATCAGGGGCTTTAGAAAAACCAGGTTTTATGGTGACAAGAGCCTTTACAGCAATTTTGAATTCCGATTGAAGCTGCTAAGCTTTAGAAGTTACCTGTTCCCAGCTACAGCTGGAATTATAGGCTTTCATGATGTAGGCAGGGTATGGGTTGAAGGTGAAGATTCAGACAAATGGCATCGAGGTGTTGGCGGGGGCTTATGGCTTGCGCCATTTAATCTTGCTGTAATTTCTACGGAAGTTGGTGTGTCTGAAGAAGAGACTTTGTTTTATATTAGACTAGGATTTTTGTTCTGACAAAAAATCTCCCTTTATTGCCTGAAAATGAGTATATTAAAATTGATGATTGGGCGGTTATATAGGAAATTATCCTTCTTTTTTACTCTTGTTGTTATAGGCGGGTCCACTCACTTTGCTCATGCTCAATACATGGATATTGACAGTTTAGAAACACTGCTAGCTGCCAATCCACCTGAAACGGTAAAGGTGAGTTTGCTATACAAGCTCAGCAGGGAGTTGGTTTATGTTGACCCCATCAAGGCCATGAATTATGCCGAAGAGTCATTGGCGCTAGCCTCAAAGTATAATAGCAGAATAGATATAGCTTACGCATACAGAATTTTGTCTTCAATTTATGCGTCACAAAAGTTCTATAGTCTGTCTACAGCTGTGGGGCTAAAGGCCCAAAGGATTTTTGAAGAAGAAGGTGATTCCTTAGGCTTGGCTAATAATCATATCACAGCAGGTAATTTATATCGAATTCAGAACCTTCACAAAAAATCTGCTGAGCATCATAAACTTTCTTATGATTATTTTAAGGAACACGGCCCATCTTATCGTTTTGCTATTACAAGCCTTAATTACGGAGAGGCATTGTATTATCTTGACAGTCTGGATAAAGCTAAAACGTTGCAGTATCAGGCCATACAGCTGAATATTGAAAATGATAATTCGCTTGCCCAAACTTTTAGCTACAAGGCATTAGGACTTATTTACAAGAAAGAAGCCAATTTAGACTCTGCTGAATATTTCTTTCAGGCAGCTATTGATATTTCTAAGGTGCTTGGTGATAACTCGCAGAAGGCATCAACGCTGGAGTCTATGATAGAGTTAGCTGACTTATACGAGCAGCACGGAAGGAAAGATGAACAGCTAAAATTACTACTGGATGCAGAAAAATATGCTTTGAAATATCATCGGTCGAATGAACTGGAGGAGGTTTATTTTCAGCTTGTTAAATATTATGCCGAAGGCAGAGATATTGACATGGCTCACCAGTACCTTGATTATTATCAAAATATCAAAGATTCACTCCTTTCAGCCACCATTGCAGATAGAGAAGGTCTGCTAAATACAGTTTACAACTCTATGAAGGTAGGAGTAGAGAACCAGATTTTAGCAGAACAACAGGAGTACTCGGAATCCCTAATAAAAAAGCAGCAAACGTATTTGATTATAGTGGCAGTTCTGGCCATTATAGCCTTTTTTGCCCTGCTGTATGCCATGGTTAGTAGAGCTAAGTTACAGAATTCAGTAAAGCTGCTGAATGAGCAAAAGGAGCAGATCCGTCATAAATCTGAAGAGCTGGAAGAGCTTGTAATGACCAAGGATAAGATGTTTTCTATCATTTCACATGATTTGCGAAGTCCATTGCAATCTATTATTGGCTTTTCTGAGCTGGTTAAAAAACATATGGATTCGCTGTCTCAGGCAGAAGTGATTGAAATGATGAACCAGCTGAGTGACAATGTAAGCGCTACCTTGAAAATGACAGACAATCTGATTCAATGGGGGAGATTGCAAATGGAACAGTCTTCAATAAGCCCTATGCAGTTTAACATAGCAGAAATTATAAAAACACTTAAAGATGTTTATCAACCTCTGGCCGAGCAAAAGGAGATAGCCCTATCGGTACAGGTAGCTGACCGCTGCACTGTTTATGCAGACCCAAATCACTCTGAATTGATAATTAGAAACCTTGTGAATAATGCTATAAAATTCACAGAACCTAAGGGTGAGGTTAAAATCATTTGCTGGGAGAATAAAGATTACACCACCATTTCTGTAGAAGATACAGGAAGGGGCATTCCACAAGGCATGATGGATGATTTATTCAATTTAAAGATAACCTCTACCCGTGGAACAGCTGGTGAAAAAGGCACTGGCCTGGGCCTTATGCTCTGTCAGGAATATGCCTTTCAAAACAAAGGAAAAATTGAAGTTGAAAGTAAAGAAGGCGAGGGCAGTGTATTCAAACTTTATTTGCCAAATAAGGAATCATAAGCATTTATCATTTTAGCCTATTCAGCCATTAATTTAATCAATCATTCAAATAGTGTTTTTGATTAAGTCTTTATTTTCTTTGCCGAAATTTAAAAAACAGAAACATGAGATTACCTTTAATAAAGCATATAGTTGAGTTTGTAGATACACATGATGAAGATTGGGTAGTAGAGACAATAGAGCTGATGGAACATTTGGCAGAAGCACCGGGCATTAAAGATGAGGAATTGGAAGTGTTGGGTGAGCTGCTGTCTAATCTCTATGGAGCACTTGAGGTTAGCAAAGAAGTGAAAAATGGAACCGATAAAAAGGAAGCCCTTAATGGATTTATGAAAAGGGTTGTAGGTTCTATCAATTAACAATTAGCAATGGGTTAATTGTTAATTGCTCATTGTACATTATACTAAGCATAAGGATCATTCAACCAAATCCAAAACCGTTTAAATGGGTTTTTGGTGGTGATCTTAGTTCGTTTTTCGGTAGCAGTATTACCAAATTCCTTTTTCTTCTTTTTCTTTTGCTTGTTGCCTACCTGCTCCTGCTTCGGCTTTATGTTTTGCTCGAAGTATTTCTTCTTCTTTTCCTTGAGCTGTTTTTCCCGCTTTCTTTTTTCTTTCAGGCGATTGCGCTCTTCAAGGGCTTGTTTTTCTTCAAAAGTAAGTTCAGGCTTCCTTCTTCTGTTTTTGTCGTTAGAACGCATATTTCTAGGCTGTCTGCGCTCGCGCTTATTCCCGGTCTTAGATCCATCTTCATTATCTTCACCCTCTTCCTCCACTTTTACAGGCTTTTCGGGGAGATCAATTTTGCCCAAAACCTTTATTCCTTCAAGTTTGATCTTTTTGGCCCTAATAACTTCAACTTCTTCTGCTGGCTCTTCCTCTATGCTTCCTTTTGCCGCCTCTGGTTGTTGTACCTCTTCAACCTCAGTTTGAACTTCTTCCTGAGAAGCTTCTTCTACAATTTGTGCTTCTGGTTCTGAAGTTTCTGCAACTGTTGTTTCAGCGTCTGGTTCGGTTACAACCTCCTCTTCCTTTTCTTCAGGCTCAGAATAGTTATATAATCTAAAAAGCAGGGCAATCTGGTCATCGGTAAGCTTAGAATTGCCACCTTCAGGCGCTTTTTCTCCATTTGATACTAGCTTTTCAGAAAGCTCACTTTGCATGGCCCCTAGTTTTCTGGCTATTTGTGACAACCTCATTATTTTCCTCTTTTACCGATGCTGCAAAAATGCCAATATAGGTCTAAAAAAGCATCTATTTGCCATCTAATTTATAGCTATTTATACCTGCTGATAGAATTATAAGCATTTTTGAGGTTGATAAATTCCTGCGGGTCGAGGTCTAGCATGACCGGGATAGGTGTAAACTCTACAATTTTACACGGTAGTGAGATGTAGTTATCGCTGTAAGCGCCTAGTAATTTCTTATAGGCATCATTAATCATTATAGAAAGAGGGACAATACTTTGATTACTATAAAAGGCCTTAATAATCTCAACAACGCACTGTGCTACCCCAAACTTTGTGGCTGATTCTGTTGACCTAATGCTTCGTGCCGAGTTTTTAAGATTAGTAGTTAGCTCTTCTATTTGTTTCATTCCCAAAATATCAAATATAGATTCGGAATCAACCGTAGTTTGTGAATAGACCGGTGTCATGTTCTCACCGTGTTCTCCAATAACAATAGTGTCAACCAGGCTAATATTTTTGTTCAACCTTTCGCTAATCAAAAATTTAAGTCTTATGGTATCTAAAAATGTACCTGTTCCTACAACTGTTATATTGTTCTTATATATTTCACTGATCCATTGCGATACCAACTCAACAGGATTTGAAACAGCAATGATAACTGCATCCTTCTTAGGCTGAATTTTTCTGAATACTTTTCTTACCAATACCTTATTTTGATCAGCTACGGAGTTACGCTCAGCATTCACCGCATTGCTAAATCCGGCAGTATAAATTATAAAATCAGAATGGTTGGTGACGAATGGGTTGTTTGCTATAACCTTATTATTGGTAAAAGTTCCAGCATGCTTTATATCAAGAACTCTTCCACTTACATCCTTAATATCAACAAGGTTGATGGTTGAGTTGGAAGTTTCCCCTAAAATAAGGCTGGCAATGGTACCGCCAACTTCTCCTAATCCGATGATTGTTATGGTTAAATTTTGCCTCATCTATTGATTATTCATTCAATACTAAGGCTAACAATTTAACACATTATTTTCAAATTAATTTGGCATGAGTTGTGATGTACCTATCGGGTAGCTCACCATGGGTGGCCATTTGATAGTCAGAATAGCTACATGGGATGATACAATTTCGGGAATATTTGTCCTTTCCTTTAGGAAATGGGACTTCCATCCACCATTTCTCGCTTAGCTTGCTTTTGTAGAAACACAGTGCATCAGGGTCACCAGACATTGAAACTACAAATTTCAGGTAGTCATTGGTTTTGAAGTTTTGCTCATTCTTTCTGTGGTAAAAACCTTCAATAAAATACCAAATCATGGTAGCTACAACAGCAGCAGTCTTTTTTGAGTCATCATCCTTATCAGGATTGTATTCATAAAATCCAGCGGAGCTCAACTTTTCATTAAGGCCGGCATACCAGCAAATCTGGCAAGCTTCTTCACCAGTTAACCCAAATGGTTGAGCATTGGTATTGCCAGGGGCATCGCTTGATTTTATAGCTGAAATATCAAAGGAAAGCATGTCAGCATTTCTGATAATAGGCTCCATCTCTGTGATATTAGACCTTAAGTGGCCTATGCGATAAGCCTCAAAATATAGCTTCTCCAATATGTTAATGGCATTTTGATCTATCAGATAACTCTGATATGCCAAATGGCTATAGTTAAAAAGGTAGTTAGGCTCGTGCAGGAGGATTTTGTGAATGTGCTTTTCATTCTCTGGCTCACTCATGCCTTCTTCCATATCCAGAAAAGCATCAACATTTAATAAGCTGATTAACTTTTCCATCCCTTCGTATGCCTTGTACTGACCATAATCAATGTCATGAGTGCCACCAATTACTACGGGTAGAATGTTGTTCTGTATCAACACCTGGCATACCTCTGAAACCCTACCTATGGTTTCGTCACGGTTCATGCCGTTTCTTATATTACCAAGATCAACTATTTTGTATTTTCCTGTTCCTTTTTTGAGTTTATAGAGCTTTTTTCTGATTTCATTAGCTCCTTTTGCTGCACCCTTATTGGTGATAGATCCTCGTTCTTCTTCCACCCCGATAATGGCAATATCAGCGCCCTTAAAATCAGGCATATTGTCAATATTGGCTTTTATATTTTTTAGAAAGCTGGTGCTGCTTCTAATATTTGAGAACAACTCTTCATCGAGGGGGGAAAAGAATATCTTAAGATCCATGTGAAATTATTTGGTTCTAAAATTACGACTTTGCTTGAGGAATATGCAAACAAAAAACCCTGATCTCGGCTTGGCCTGGATCAGGGTTTTAAATTACTTTTTTATTTTATCATCCTCCAAAGTCATCAAATCTGACGTTCTCAGGCGGAATGCCCATATCATCGAGCATTTTGAGTACCGCAGCGTTCATCAAAGGAGGTCCGCATAGGTAGAACTCTACTTCTTCCGGCTCAGGATGATCTTTCAAATAGTTATCATATAGTGCCTTGTGTATGAAACCAACATATCCATCGGCATCTTTATCGTCAAGTGAGTTCTTGATTTTCCATTTATCTTCTTCTAAAGGCTCAGAAAGTGCAATGTTGAATTGGAAATTAGGAAACTCATCTTCAATTTTTCTAAAGTGATTGGTGTAGAACAATTCTTTTTTTGAACGTCCACCATACCAGTAAGACACTTTTCTGCTAGTCTTTTCAGTATGGAAAAGGTGGAAAATCTGAGCTCTTAACGGAGCCATACCAGCACCACCACCAATGTAAACCATCTCTCTGTCGGTCGGGTTGATGGCAAATTCACCGTAAGGTCCTGAAATTGTTACTTTATCACCAGGCTTTCTAGAGAACACATAAGAAGAACAAATACCAGGATTTACATCCATCCATTTGCCAGCATCCCTATCCCATGGTGGAGTAGCAATACGTATGTTCAACATTACAATGTTTCCTTCTGCAGGGTGGTTGGCCATTGAGTAAGCTCTAAAAATAGGCTCATCATTAACCATTTTGAGATCCCAAAGATTGAAGTTATCCCAATCTTCTTTGTATTTATCATCAGGGTGACCTAATTCCGGCTTAGGAGTGATATCCATAGTTTTGAAATCAACTTCAATGGCAGGAACATCAATTTGAACATAACCACCAGCTTCGAAATCCAGCGTTTCACCTTCTGGCAATTTCATTACAAACTCTTTAATAAATGTAGAGACGTTATAGTTCGACTGAACTGTAGTTTCCCATTTTTTGATACCGAATATTTCTTCAGGAATCCTGATGTCCATATCCTGCTTCACCTTAACCTGGCATGATAGTCTTACCTTTTCTTTTTGCTCGGCACGGCTCAAGTGACCTACTTCTGTTGGGAGTACATCACCACCACCATCTTCTACAATGCACTTACACATAGCACAAGTACCACCACCACCGCAAGCCGATGGTAAGAAGATTTTTTGTGCAGAAAGTGTTGTTAACAAAGTAGATCCTGCAGTAGTAACAATTGGGTTTTCCTTATCACCGTTGATGATAATATTAACCGGACCCGATTGCACTAACTTAGATTGTGCAAAAAGCAGTATCAATACCAATAACAGTATGATGACTGTAAAGGCTACTATTGAAGTAATAATTACTGTATTCATTGAAATTGTTCGATTTCTTCAGTGAAAAATTGTCCTTGTTTTTAAGGACTACAAATATATTGAGTAAATGTTTAAAACTATAATGTGAGATTTAAAATTTGGACAATAATATCTGTCCGAGGAATGGCTATTGATATCTGGAAAGTGTGCTTAATTCGGCTTTAACGAAAGCTTTCCACTTGGCTTGTGCCAACTTATTTTTAGAATGGTCAGACTCATGATCATACTTAACCTGCATTTCAGCCCGTTCTTTATTGATTTTATTGAAAATCTTTTCGATTTCCTTTTTGGGAGATTTGCTGAAATGGTACTCACCAAAGGCCTTTTTTAATTTGCGGGCATGCAATTCTGAAATGTCAAAATGTAATTGTTCGTGTTCTAATAATAAGTCAGTTTGTTTTTGACTTTTTATCCAGGACTGCTCAGCATTAAAGAATGAGTGCACTTCAAAGTTAACTTGTGCTGCACTACCTTGTGTGGTGAATGTATAAGTATATCGCACTCCTGAATTAGCCTCTGCATCAAAAGGACTTGAAGGGTTTGGTGCTCCTTTGAAATCTGCCCAATCTATGGTTCTGCCTTCTTGCCAAAAAATCATACCATCATACTCCGTTGGAGCAAGATTGGCGATTAAGACAAACAAAATAAAGTTGAACATAGGACTGATAAATTGGGCTGATGAAATTGGGAATTTTTCAGCTCATAATCAAGTCAGATTTATAACTAAAACACGCAATCTGGATTGATGTAAGAAATTGTGAATGTTTACATCAAGTGATAATAAAAATGTCCTCCATTAATGGAGGACATTTTGCGATTAACTTTTGAAATGCATAGAGTTACTCATTAACCTGAGTTCGATTAATAATTGGTAGAAACTACATCTAGATCGTCATTGCGGAAACTTTCTTCATTCCTTTTTTCAAAAGGAAGAAAATTGTCCGTAATCTCATGTAAATATTATTGAGATACCGGATAAATAAAGGTTTTTAAAATGTAAACCTTTATTTTCCGGCATGACGCCCGTTTTTATTAATCGAGTTCAGGTTATTAAGCACACTATCAATCTTAGGAATAAACTCATCTGTTAGTTCATTAGGGATAGGAATGGTCAAGTTGTAGTGGGCTATTTTCCACCCATTATCAGTTTTATTCAATACACCAGTTCCACGGCTTGGGCCGAGGTTAGGAGTGTCCAGCTCTTCATCAAACCAGGCAGTTTTACCATCTTCAGAAAAGTAAACATATCTTTTGACGGCCTTAAAACTCCAGGCTCTGCCTCTATCAAAGAAGGGCTTGCTCCACGGCTTGAAAACAGCCACTGTCCAGCGCTCCGTGGCATCAGTGCCCATAAAGATGGAGCTGTCAGATTCAAAGTAGCTGAAGTATTTTTCAAAATCAGCATCAGCTGCGGCTTGGTGCCAGGCATCCATTATGATATCAATTTCTGCCTTGGTAGGCTCTTCTGTAACTTCCACTTTAGCTGTGCAAGCGGCTAGAGCAATTAAGAAGATAAGTTTTAAATATTTTTTCAACAGACTACTCTTTAGATGGTTCATATCCTTTATTAATTCCTTTTTCTATTGCAGGTATTCCTTTTCCCATCCAGATTGGCTCAGGCGCATCTTTAAGATAGTGATCAAAAAATTGGCTCATACGAACATTGAAGTCACGGATGTTCTCATACTTCGTTGGCCAGTGAGGTTCGCCATTATAGTTAAGCATCCAAACTGGTTTCCCTAGCCTTCTTAAGGCAGTATAATATTCTATACCCTGATACCACGGCACGTGGCCATCTGCATCGTTATGCATCAACAGTAAAGGTGTATTCACTTTGTCAGCTGAGAATATCGGTGAGTTTTCGATATATCGCATTGGGTACTCCCATAAGGTGCCGCCAATTCTACTTTGTGTGTGCTCATACTGGAACATTCTGCTCAAACCAGTCCACCAGCGGATACCGCCATAGGCACTGATCATATTAGATACAATGGCACCGGCTTCTGCCGCAGCGAAAAGATCAGTTTTTGTTACCAAATAAGCCACCTGATATCCTCCCCAGCTATGGCCCTGGACACCCAATCTTTTCTTATCAACAAACCCCTTTTCTATTAGAGAAGTAACGCCCGGAATCACATCATTATAGCAGCTCTCGCCTGGGTAGCCAATTTTATAGGTAATGTCTGGAATAAAAACCAAATACCCACGGCTTGCATAGAATGTAGGGTTAACAATAGACCTTATGGGCACGGCACCCCAATGCCTGTTTAAGTTGTCAGAATTTTTTTCATAGAAATATGTGATCATCGGATATTTCTTATTCGGATCGAAGTTTTCAGGCTTGTAAAGCAAACCTTCCAAAGCCTCTCCATCCAATGAATTCCAATTGACCAGTTCTACTGTAGCCCAGTTGTATTGCGATTGTTGAGGGTTGGCAGTACTTAATCTTGTGCTTTTCTTAAAGGCATAGTTAGTGGCATATAAATCAGGGTAATCAACCTGATTACCCTTTTGGTATATAATTGTTTCAGCATTTTTTGCTTTTGCAAACCCTCTAAAGTCAGCACCTTCCATCATTAACTTTTTAGGAGCAGAGAAATTCTGCATGCTTGCTACTCCAGCACTCTTATCCGTTTCCTGAAACAATTCTAAAAGTATATAAGAAGGATCTATAGCTTCTTCGTCTCTATCAAGGTCAACATAACGGTATTTAGTTTTTGAAGACCTTCCGTCAGTTAGCTTTTGTGGAGTTGCACTATTATCTGGTGATAACTTCCAGATGTCATATCGATCATAGATTAAGAAATTTTGATCTCCGCTAGTCCATCCAGCCGAACCATACTGATAAGGATAGTTAGGCTGGTCATTTAATTCATCAGCTAGTGACACCTTAATTTTATCAGTTAATAAATAGGTCTTTTGAGCCTCATTATCATAACTTGACCAAGTGGTGTCCTCGGCATTATACCAGTATAAGTACTGACCTCCTGCTGAGATATCCCCATCTCCACGAACTTCTTGCTTAGCTAGAGTGGCTTTGCCCGTATTAAGGTTAATCGAATATAAGTCTGTGCGCCTTGGGTACCCTTCCCAAGAAATATATTTTTCATAAGGCAGATTGGAAACGCCAAGTGCATAATCAGCATCACCATGGTCAGGAACTTTTACCTCTGGGATATTCAATTGCCCGAGCTGAACAATTTTCTCATCCATTAAATTATAATAAGCTTTGTAAGATCTTTTCCTGTCTTCATCAGCCTCAATATTTTGTTGTGTATGAAGTCTTCCATTTTGGTAGTTCCATATTTCTACCTGTATAATTTCATCAGTTAGTAAAGTAGTGTCCTGAACTATAGGCTCTGGAGAGCTTCCAAAGAAAATCCTTGTTCCTTTTCTTGAGAATTCCACTTTACCGTTTTGATTAACTATCCAGTCTGAAGGAAGTCCGTCTGAGCCTCTTTTAGCAACAACTAATGCGCTGTCCTTACCTTGAGCCCAGTAACGCATCTGATAATCTCGGATCAGGGCTTTGGTGGTGTCGAGGTCAGTAAGAAATGCCGCTTGCAGCCCATCTTCTGATAATGCTAATTGTGTGTATTTTCCTTTGGCCCTGCATAACGGCAGACTGTTTTTGTTACTGTTTTGGTAGTAATACACACCTTCATTGATAGTGGAATCTTTGCCTGAAGTGTGGTAAATAAAATTGGCCCCTCTTTTTGAAACCTCATAGTCAGTTACATAAAACAAAGTATCTTTTTCTTTAGTGTTCAAATCCAGGACCACTAAATGATAGCCATTGTCTTTGCTTACTTTCTTCCCTTTTTTCTTTTTTGGTTTGGGCTTGTCCTCATCAGTTTTAGTGCTGTCCTTTTCTTCCTTTTTTGGAAGCTCAGGTTCTAGCTGAAAAGTCAGCATTCCCGGCCATTCTTTTGGCACTTTGTACGATTTAACCCTGGCGTATTTTTCTATCGTTTTGGTTGAGATATTAAAAATCCCTAAGGAGTCTTTTGGCAGCTTGTCATCTTTAGTTTTTATTCTTTTTAGTGCTCTCACAGAATCCATGGCTGGTTTTATAGTAAAAATCACATATTTGGAATCCCAGGTAATGGTTGAGCTTTCAGCTCTTGGGATAGAGGCTAGCTCTTTGCCGTCACTACCCATTATTTTCATGGTTTGATCCCCTTTACCGGGCACCAGGTGATAGACAATTATTTTACCATCGGGAGACACCTCAGTTGAGGATACCCTGTTCCAAATGTCAAAATCATCATGATCAAGAGTTTTTTTCTGAGCTTGAGCTGTGATGCAGATGAACATCAAAGCAATTAAAAAGAGTAGTTTCATAATATATTGGTTTACGGCCTCAATCTATAAAACATATTTTAAAAAGCCGATTGAAAATTGATAGAAGGTGTGATGGATTTATATAAGCGCCTTCCAGGTGCCTTTGATAAGGTTGTATTTTATGGTGCTTGGCAGCGCTTTCCAGAAGTATTTGTTGACTTCCACGGCAAAGGAAGGCTGCATGTAGCAGTTGATGGTGCAACCTTCACACTCAGGTAATCTGCCTTCCAGGGCGACAAGTTTTTGTACCTCATCAGAATGATAGATGTTATACAAGTCACCATCAATTTTAAAGTTTTTGGTACCCAAATGATAGCAGGGTAGTACTAATTCATTTTCAGGAGAAATAACAATAGTGCTACTGGCCGCTTTGCAAATAGGGTCTTGCACATGATTGCCACCATCTTTTCTTAGTGTTATAAAGGCATCATTTAAGTAAACCCCTTTTTTGCTACCCCACTTTGAAATAATTTTTAAAGTCTGTGTTGAAAGCTGATTGCCAGTCTCAACCTGATAATAATCAAATACCGGATTGAGAATTAATACCAGATCACTTGGTTGGCAGATGTTCTGATATACTTTTTCAATCTGCTCAACATTTTCTTCAAAAACAGTAAATATGATATCCGGTCTTTCATTTAATGATTTGGCCAATTTTATTGATTCCATTACATGATCAAAACACTCCACTCCTCTGGATTTGTTGTGTTCATCTTTTTCAGGGGAATCAAGAGAGAAATGTAGCATATCTACAAGTCCTTTTATCTTTTCGGCCCATTTGGGATAGAGCAGGCAGTTGGTTGTGAGTGTGGTGATAAAGCCATAGTCCTTAGCAAGTTTTAATAGCAGGTCAATCTCACGATGCAGCAAAGGCTCCCCTCCGGTAAGGTCAATAACTTTTACTCCTAACTTTTTGAGATGCTTCAGATTCACTTCAAAATTTTCTAGTGTAATGTAAGGAGAAGGCCGCTCCCAGATATCACAAAAGCCACACTTGGCATTGCACCTGTAGGTGACATAGTAATTGCAAAGCACAGGGTGGGGGATTAACCTCATGGGTTAAAGTTAAGCATCAAATACTATGCTGCTATAAAAGCTGTGAAAATATACTCGATATGTATTTTAAAGTAGTGAAAGCCAGTGAATTGTACCTAACTTGCAAAGGCCATTCAGGCACTTAGATAATTGAATAAAAACATGAAAAATACTGTGGTAGAGAATAAATTCAAAGAGGGGGATGAAGTATTTGAGCGAACAAACCCGTCACAAAAATTAATAGTGACCCGCTTTCAAAATAAAATTTATTACTGTTCTGTATTGGATTTTCCTAAAAGAAAGGACTTGGTCTTTTTTGAAAGGGACCTTATGGCTGAAAAACCGATTAAGGGGTAAAAATATTTGTCGTAAACAGTAATTCCCACTGAGGTGGGAATTACGAGTTTAATAAGACTTTTAAATATCAAGTCAACATCCCGCCATCAACCTGAATGGTTTGGCCTGTGATGTAAGCTGACATATCAGATCCTAAGAAAACACAAGCATTGGCCACATCATCTGGTGAGCCACCGCGCTTCAATGGAATAGCATCTCTCCAGCCTTGAACAGTTTTCTCATCCAACACTTCTGTCATTTCAGTCTCAATGAATCCTGGGGCAATAGCATTTGATCTTATACCTCTGGAGCCTAATTCAAGCGCCACAGATTTGGTGAATCCTAAAATACCAGCTTTTGAAGCGGCATAGTTGGCCTGACCCGCATTACCTTTTAACCCAACTACTGATGTCATGTTGATGATAGAGCCAGAGCGCTGTTTCATCATAGTTTTAGTAGCGGCTTTTACTGTATTGAAGCATGATTTTAGGTTGATGTTAATCACAGCATCCCAGTCAGCTTCACTTAATCTTAATAGAAGGTTGTCTTTGGTTATACCCGCATTGTTTACCAAAATGTCCAATGAACCAAAATCAGCCACAACATCATTGATCAGCTGTTCTGCAGCGGCAAAATCAGAGGCATCAGAACGATAGCCTTTAGCTTTAATACCAGCTGAGGCCAATTCTTGTTCTAACGCTTGTCCTTTTTCAACACTTGATAAATAAGTGAATGCCACATTAGCACCTTGTTCAGCAAATTTTTGAGCTATCGCTCTTCCAATTCCTTTTGATGCACCAGTGATCAGTGCGGTCTTTCCTTCTAATAATTTCATTTGATTTATTTGCGTTTTGAATACCCAAAGAAAATAAAACTTATGGCTAAGACAAAGTAAAATCTTTAGTCATGCTGAGCTTGTCGAAGCATAATCCAATAGTGTCATATTTTACGAGGCTCAATGTGTTAAGCTAAATTTTTTTCTAAACCCATTTACATTAAATTTGCGATCCCAGAAATTAAGTAAAGAACTAATAAGATATAACATGGCTAATTCATATGATTTAATAGTATTAGGAACAGGTCCCGGTGGTTATGTGGCGGCAATCAGAGCTTCTCAGCTAGGATTGAAAGTGGCGGTAGTCGAGAAGGAATCATTAGGAGGAATCTGTTTGAATTGGGGATGTATCCCTACCAAAGCCTTATTAAAAAGTGCTAATGTTTTTGAATATATTCAGCATGCCAGTGATTATGGTATCTCAATAAAAGGTGCCGATGTGAATTTTACTGATGTGGTGAAGCGTAGCCGTGGCGTAGCTGATGGCATGAGCAAAGGCGTTCAGTTTCTAATGAAGAAAAACAAAATCGATGTGATCATGGGTTTTGGAAAGCTGAAAGCTGGTAAGAAAATTGAAGTTAAAGATGATGCAGGTAAAACAGAAACTTACTCTGCCGAACATATTATAGTAGCAACTGGTGGTCGCTCTAGAGAGTTGCCCACCATGCCTATCGATGGCAAAAAAATCATTGGATACAGACAGGCAATGGTATTGGACAAAGCACCGAAGAAAATGGTGATTGTTGGATCAGGAGCGATTGGTGTTGAGTTTGCCTATTTCTACAACGCAATGGGCACTGAAGTTACAGTGGTAGAATTTATGCCAAGAATTGTTCCTGTAGAAGACGAAGAGGTGTCCAAAGCTTTGGAAAGAAACTTCAAAAAGGCAGGAATGAACATAATGACCAGTGCTGAAGTAACCAATGTAGACACCAAAGGCAAAGGCTGTAAGGTAACTGTCAAGACTAAAAAAGGTGATGAGGTTATCGATTGTGACGTTGTATTATCGGCAGTTGGTGTTTCTACCAACATTGAAGGCATTGGTCTTGAAGATATAGGCGTAGCTACTGATAAAGGAAAAGTGATTGTTGATGATTACTACAAAACAAATATCCCAGGTATTTATGCCATTGGTGATATTGTTCATGGACCTGCGTTGGCACACGTAGCATCCGCTGAAGGTATTACTTGTGTGGAGAAAATTGCTGGTCACCACCCAGAGCCGATAGATTACAATAACATACCAGGATGTACTTATTGCAGCCCTGAGATTGCTTCTGTAGGTTACACTGAAGAAAAGGCAAAAGAAGCTGGTTATGAATTGAAGGTGGGCAAGTTCCCATTCTCAGCATCTGGTAAGGCGAGTGCCGCTGGCGCAAAAGATGGTTTTGTGAAATTGATTTTTGATGCTAAATATGGTGAGCTACTAGGCGCTCACATGATTGGCGCTAATGTAACAGAGATGATTGCAGAGATTGTGGCCATCAGAAAACTGGAGACAACAGGTCATGAGCTGATCAAAACTATTCACCCTCACCCAACCATGTCTGAAGCGGTAATGGAAGCAGCAGCAGCAGCATATGATGAAGTAATTCATATCTAAAAAATATTTTAGAAATTGTTGAACAAAGCACCATCTTTTGGTGCTTTGTTTGTTTAACGTCATATCTTAGAAACGAATGTCAAAGAGTAAACAGGGAATCATCGAGCAAGATCAACTTGTTCAGCGCTTAAAAGCGAGGGATAAGACGGCCCTGTCTTATTTGTATGACAACTACTCAGCAGCCATTTATGGTGCCATTTCCAGAATAATCAATGATGAGGATGTAGCCGAAGAAGTACTTCAGGATGCCTTCATGAAATACTGGGATAAGATAGAAAGCTATAATGCTTCAAAGGGGCGACTGTTTACCTGGATGCTGAATTTGGCCAGAAATTTATCTATCGATAAATTGAGGTCCAAAGAAATAAAGAAGACCCGGAAAACTGATGACATCAGTAACAACGTATATAATGTTGAAAGCGAAAACCTGATCCACCAGAATGAGGAGAGCATAGGGGTCAAAGACCTGATGAAAAACCTGCGTGAAGAGGAAAGGAAAATCGTTGAAATGGTTTATTTTAAAGGATATACGCAATCTGAGATTGCAGATGAAACGGGCATTCCGCTAGGAACTGTCAAAACAAGACTTAGGATGGCTTTAAAAAATTTACGATCAGTATTGGGGGTAGGGTGAATATAGAAGAATACATATCGTCAGGTGTGCTGGAGAGCTATGTGCTGGGAGAACTTTCTGAAAGAGAGATTCAGGAGGTGGAGCAAATGGCGGCCAATCACCCGGAAATAAAAGCAGAAATCAGATTAATAGAGGATTCTTTCGAGAAGCTGGCATTTAAAACGGCCGTGGAGCCAAATGCAGCTGTCAAAGAAAAACTCATGGCTGCAATAGAAGAGAAGGAGACTCCGATAATTGCAATGAAGCCAGAGTCCAATTCAGGATGGATGCGTTATGCAGCTGCGGTTTCTATTTTGGTAGCTGTTTCAGCTTCAATTTTGGCATATACCTATTATAACAATTGGAAAAATACAGAAGCTCAGCTGACATCGCTTATTGCTCAAAATCAACAAATAGCCAGTGATTATAATGTAGTAAATCAGAGACTGGATAAAATTGAGAATGATTTTAATGTAGTAAGCAGCAGTGCTTTTTCAAAAGTAACAATGAAAGGAACTGATAATGCTCCAGATGCATTGGCAGACATTTATTGGAACGCGAGTACTGAAGAGGTATACCTGAGCATTCAGAATTTAAAAGAGCTTTCGCAAGAGCAGCAATTTCAACTGTGGGCCATTATTGATGGCCAGCCTGTAGATGCTGGCACTTTTAATCTTACTGACGGATTACTAAAAATGAAAAATATTGCTGGTGCAGCAGCCTTTGCTGTAACTATAGAGCCTAAAGGTGGAAGTGTCAATCCATCGTTAGAAACCATGCAAGTGGTAGGGAATGTTTGATATGATTTGGCGTCACTTCGCTACGGAACGCAGTGAAGTGAGAAGTCTCCTAATTGATGACAAGGAGATTTCTCCCTCGTACCTCGGGTCGAAATGACGAAAAAGTAAAATGATTTACTTATTAAAATAATCCACCACTCGTTTCACAGACACTTCTGGAGTGGATGGTTTGTATTCAAACCGTCTGTTGAATTTCGTGCTATCAAAATAATAATCCCGATCATATTGGTAGGCCATTTCTTTTAGCTCTTTAAGTACAGGTATGAATATTCCTAGAACGCCCATCATCCACAAGGGTAGTGCTCTTCCTTTGGCATTTATATTCATTTCTTTACCAAACAACTCAATCCACTGTGTAACGGTAAGTGGAGTAGGATCTGTTGGTAAATGCCAAACATCCCCAAATGATGTTGCTGCATTGCCCAGCATAGCTGTACCAATAGCTGCATCAGTAGTGTCAGTAAAAGAATGTATCATGTTTAATGAGGCAAACCAATCTGCCTTTTTGCCCTTAGCCAAATTTTTATAGATAGTCTCTGTCGGTACACTATTAATTGGGCCAATAAAATCTGCGGCTCTTGCTATTAATGCTTCAATGTCACCTTTCTCATGGGCATCCATTACCATATGTGCCACCTTTTCTCTGACCCTACCTTTATCACTTGTAGGCCTAATAGGTGTCTTTTCTGTCATATGCTTTAAAGCATCCCTGTCATACATATAGACATTATCAAAGAAGACCAATTTAGTCTTGTGAACTCTGCACGCTTCAATGGCATTGTTCATCACAATAGGCCATTGCTCTTGCCAGATTTTGGTTTTATAAACAAGGCCAACAGTCAAGTAAACGATTTTAGACCCCTCTACTGCTTTAATCACAGCCTCTTCATTCAACAGATCAGCTTTATGGATTAAATCAGTGTCGTTTACCTTTACCGGGTTCCGACCAACTAATTTTATTTCATTTGTGAATTTTGGAAGTGCTTTGGTTAATTCTGTACCAATAGCCCCGCCTGCACCGAGAATAGTTTGCATCTTAATAAGTTTTTAAACTATCTCAATCTAGCGATTATTTGGTTGAAACCTTAAAGGTGCCGGGTATGATTTTGCCCTCAGAGCAATAAAATGTGTACTTTCTCATACCTCGATCTAATATTTTTACTTTAGCCGCGTCACCGGGGAATCTTTTATGAAAATCAACAATTTCTCCTCCAGAAGGGTAGTAATATCTTTCAAAGATTAATGAATCGTTTGAGTATTCTGATGTTCGATATAATTCACCTGTTGGGTACCAACTTAAACATTGACCATTTCTTTTTCCATATCTTAGAATTTCCTCAGAGGCTTTGTTTTTATCATCAAAGTATTGGGTTCTTAGAATAATTTCATCTGCCAATATTGTCACCTCGCTTTTAGGGTATTCTGTATCTAAAATAATATCATCTACCTTATAAGTGCCAGCAAATATGAAATATCCTGCACCGCCAACAATTGCAGCAGTTATATACAGTATGAATAATTTCTTGATAAAAAGACGTTTATTACTCTCCGAAATACTGTGCTTAATATCTGCTAATTGTTGAGCACTGGCTTTTTTGTATCTGTAAGGCTCTTTCTTTTTGAAGCTGCCGCTTTCTTTTATGACCTGAAACATATCCTTTCTCCTAAGGAGATTAGCATTGTTCTTAATTGTTTTGATCATTGAGTCTAATGATCCAAACCCAGGTCCCGGCATAGTGTAAGTTTTAATTATCTATTCATGCACTCAAACAATAATATGTAACTCAGGGCATATTTATATCTTGTATACAATTTAAATTCAGTGAATTGACCTCCTTTAACTCTCAGATTTTGAATAACTTTACTATCCAGCACTATTTTTATATATGATGATGACGCGCAGACTATATTTCACAATTTTTGTTTTGTTAATATCTACCTATGGTTTCAGCCAGGATGCTGACCCTCTTCAGGAGACTTATGAAAAAGCAAACGCCAAACTTGAGGAGGGTGATTATAGAAATGCGATTCTTGATTACTCGCAGCTAATAAATTCAAAATTTACGAATGACGAAGTCTTTGTGAAGCGTGGTATTGCCCATTTTAAAATGAAGGACTACGCCAAAGCGCAGGAAGATTTGGACAAGGCTGTAAAGGCAAGGCAAAACTCAGCGGAGTTGTTTGGCTATTTGGGGATGACCAAATATGAGTTAAAAGACTATCAGGGTGCGGCCTCTGATTTGGAGAAGGGTGCTTCCATGGGCTTTAAAGATGCTGAAGGGCTTTACAATCTGGGAAATGCTAAATTCAGAATAGAGAGTTATCAGGATGCTATCAAATATTACGATCAGGCTGAGGGAGCCGGATTCAAAGAAGCTGCACTTTTTAATAATAGAGGTAAAGCAAAATTTACATTAAAGAATTATGCACCTGCGGTAGCTGATTATGACAAGGCTTTAGCCGCTGATGCTAAATATGACAAGGCTTTAGAAAATAGAGCGGAAGCTAATTTTGAGCTGAAAGATTGGGAAAAAACAGCTGCAGACTATGCTGCTCTAATAAAATCAGGAATGGTTGATGCTGAGAATTATGCTCGACTGGGGATTGCTGAATATAACCTAAAGAAGCAGGAAGAGGCTATCAAAAGTATGGAAAGTGCTCTTCAGCGTGGAAGTAAAATGGAGATTCTAAAATTCTATTTAGGAGAAGCATATTTCGCCAAGGAAGATTATAAAAAGGCTGCTCAATATTATGATCAGGCCATGAGAGGCAATGTTGAAGAGAAATCCCTACCTGTTCAGTTAAGCAAGGCCTACTACTTTTCTAAGAATTATTCAGCAACGGAAACTGCTGTTTCAGATGCTATCAATAAAGGAAATAATGATACAGAACTTTACTTATATCGCGGTATAGCACGCTATGAATTGAAGAATGAAGATGGTGCACTAACAGATTTAAAACAGGCCGTTGATAATGGTGCCAGCGACTACAATGCTTTTTATTATTACGGCAATCTTCAGTTTAAAAAAGAAGAGTATCATCTGGCGGTTAGTGCTTATGAAAAAGCGCTGGCGCTACAAAGCGATGACCCTGTGATATATAACAATCGTGGAAAAGCTCAATTTTTCCTTGAGCAGAACAAAGAGGCGGTTGCAGATTTCAACAAGGCACTGGAATTAAAACCTGATTATGATAAGGCTTTAGAAAATAGAGCAGAGGCTTATTATGGACTTAAAGACTGGCCTAATGTAAAATCTGATTATGAAAAACTGAAGGCAAAAGGTAGTTCTGATGCTGTGGTGTTTGAACGAATAGGTTTTGCAAAATATTATGGTGATGATTTTGAAGGGGCAGCTGCGGACCTGAAGGCTGCATTGCAAAGAGGTGCTGAAAACCCAGATATTAATGAGGTTTTAGGTACAGCACTTTATAAAACTAATAATTATAAGGAAGCCTTTAATTATTTACTTAAGGTGGCAGAAAACGGTACACCAGCAGCCTCTTTGTCTGAGATGACTGGTATTGCAGCTTATGAGACTAAGAATTATGGTAAAGCGGCTGAGTTTATCACGAAGGCGATTGATGCAGGATCGACTAATAAAGAGCTGTTTACCTATCGCGGAATTTCAAGAGCAAATACAGGTGATGAGGCTGGTGCTCTGGAGGATCTGAAAAAAGCAGCATCATCTGGCACGCAGGTGTATGAAGTTTACGGCCTTTTAGGAGATATGTACTACAAGGCCGATGACTACCAAAATGCGATTACAACCTATGACAAAGCAACGGCCATTAAGGCTGACGATCACGTTGTTTTTAACAACAGAGGAAAAGCTAAGATGATGCTGACAAACTATGCCGGTGCGGTGGAGGACTTTGACAAATCATTGGCCATTAAAGGAGATTATGGAAGAGCATTGCTGAATCGTGGTACGGCCAAGTATGAGGTTAAGGACTTTGCAGGAGCCATTGCAGATTTGGAGAAAGAAAAAGAGTCTGCTGGTGAAAATAGAGATGTTACCAAAATGTTGGCGCTGGCCTATTACCAAACAGGAGATAAAGCTCAGGCAAAAACTTATCTTGACAAGGCCATTGCTGCCAAAGTGAATGATGGCAAGGTGTTTTTGTACAGTGGTTATATCGCTTTTGATGACAAAGATTTTGCTAAAGCAGCTTCTAACCTTGATGATGCTGAAAAGTCAGGAGAAAGTGCTCCTGAGCTATTTGAAAAGCGCGGATTGTCAAAATTTGAACAGAAGGATTATGCAGGCTCATTGGCTGATTTGAATAAAGCTACAGGTTCTGGAGTAGATAACGGAAATGTTTATGCAAAAATGGGTATCGCCCATTATGAGTTAAAGAACTTTCCTGAGGCAGTAGAAAATTTAAATAAAGCCATTTCTAAAGGAGCTGTGGATCAGGAAGTGTATTACAATTTGGGTAATGCCCAGTTCAGAACTGAAGATTATGCAGGTTCGGTGAAATCTTATGATCAGGCCATAGCCAAAGGAGCCAATGACGAGCTGGTGTATAACAATAGAGGTAAAGCCAAGATGCTGTTAGGGCAAACTAAGGAAGCCATTGCAGATTTTGATAAATCATTGCAAATCAAACCTGACTATCAGATAGCCTTGAGAAATAGGGGTGCTGCTAAATATGAAACGGCAGATTATGCCGGTGCTATTGGTGACTTGAATAAAATAGTGGCTACTGGGAAAGCCGAAAAAGAAGAGTACTTGTATTTAGGAGTATCAAAATTTAAAACCGAAGACTATGACGGTGCTTTAGCTGATCTTAATCAGGCTAAATCATTGGGCTCCAATGACAAATTGCTCTATTATGGTATTGGTAATGCCCAATTTATTAAAGGAGAATTTGAGGCTTCCATACCTAACCTCGAAAAGGCTATTCAAATGGATGCTGCTGATATGGAAACATATTGGCATTTGGGTGATGCTAATTATAAAATGGAAAAGTATGCTGCAGCAGTCACTAATCTCCAAAAAGCCATTGAAATGGGTATAACTGATGCTGAAGCTTATCACAATTTAGGGCATGCATTATATGAAGGCAATGACTTTGAAGAGGCTATTTCTGCATTATCAAAAGCCATTTCGGCTAATGCTACTTATGGCTCGGCTTATTTTCATAGAGGAAATGCAAAGTTCAGACAGAAGAATTATCAAGCTGCCATTAAAGACTATGATGATGCAACTAAAAATGGTATAAATAACGCCATTGTCTATAACAACAGGGGCAAGGCATATCAGTTATCTGACAATAATGAATCTGCCATTGCAGATTTTGGTAAGGCCATAGAAGCTGATGACACATATGTTCGTGCCTATCAGAACAGAGGGGAAACTTACTACAAGATGGAGCAATTTGAGCTGGCCATTAAAGATTTAACAAAAGTTGAAAAATTGGTTGATGAAGCTGATCCAGATGTTATCTACTTCCTTGCCGAATCTTATTATGGGATGGAAGAGTACTTACGGTCAATATCATATTATGACAAAACCATTGAAGGAGGTAAGAAAGATGGCATTGTTTATCAACATAGAGGGAGGGCGCTTATAGCTGCAGAAAATTATACTGATGCACTTTCTGATATTGATAAAGCAATTGCGGCTGGTATTAAAGAGTCTTCCATTTACGTAGATAGATCAAGAGCCAATCTGTATTTGGGAAATGATAGGGCAGCACTTGGTGATCTTGACAAGGCCATTTCAGCAGACCCTAATAACCCGGATGCTTATTATAATAGGGCATATTTAAAAGAACTGGCAGAAGATTGGGAAGGAGCAATAACCGATTATGATCATGTAATTAAACTTACTCCTGATGATGCAGAGGCTTATTACAGTCTGGCTAATGTGCGAGTTTCACAGGAAAATATCGGTGGCGCTATGGAGCCTATCAATAAGGCCATTGAGCTTGATCCTAAAAACCCTTCTTACTATAAGGTAAAAGGCAATATTTTTTACCGTTTGGAAAACACTTCGGGTGCTTGTGAAAACTGGAAGAAGTCAAAAGAGCTAGGCGATACTAAGGTGGATTACTTTATTAAGCAGTATTGTAATTAGGAGTTATTACTATAATTTTTCTGGCAATTCGTCATTTTTGATCCACCAGTTGGCGGAGAAATCTCCCTTTCAAGATAGGAGACTTCTCATTTCGCTGCGCTACATAGCGAAGTGACGTTTGTAATTGTACCCTTTCACCAAAAACCTTACATAAGTTTGATAGCCAGTATTTTAGCCTGACAAAAACACTTTCCTTTTTCGTTCAACTGGTATAAAGAACCGGAGGTAACTTAAAATGAAAATCACATCTTTATTATTTTTTATATTTATATCTGCGAGCACAATAGCTCAAACCTTTACAGGTAAAGTTGTCAATATCATTGATGGTAATACTTTTGAAATAATTGATGATTATGATGAGGTGACCAAATTCATGTTAAGTGAGGTTGACTGTCCGGAGCTTGGTCAGCAATTGAGTGAAGAGGCTAAAGTATTTTCAGAGCAGTTGATTCTTAAAAAGAAAGTGGGAGTTACTGTTAAAGGTAAAGATATGTGGGGAAACAAGCTTGTTGTTATTGAACTTAAGAACGGTGACTTGTTGCATGAAATGCTAATTAGGGAAGGTCTTGCCTGGGCAAGCAGAAAAGCAGAGGCAAAAGTTGCGGAGCTTGAAGGCAAAGCTAAAACTGATAAAAAGGGCATCTGGGCGATGGCGGAACCTACTCCTCCATGGATTTACAGACGCCAGCAAACCATGTCTCAGGCCAAGGGACGATAATTCATTCCATATTCAATTACAATAATTTGCCTAATTTCGAGTTACATAATTATGAAAAAGCAAGGCATCTTTCTATTCGTAATCATCTTTTTTTGTTCCTTAAGTGCATTTGGTCAAACTAAAAAGGAGCAGAAAGAAGATAACTCTTTTGCCCCTGTACCACAAGAGCAGAGTGCTACTCAGAAAAAGGTAATGAAGAAAAAGGGCAAAAAATCAGCCCGATCAATATTCAATAAGCGCATGGATAAAAAGATCGAGGAGTTTGATCAACGCATGGAAGCCAATGCCAAGGAAAATAGAAAAATGAGAAGGGAAATGGAAAAACCTCAATACTCTGACCCTTCATACTTCGGCCATAAAAAGAAACCTAAAAAGCGAAAACCCGGCAAAAGGAAACTTTGCAAAGAGTGTGGCATTTGGCATTAAAAATTAAAGCTGCATTTTTACTATATTGGTTTAATGAAAAATCTTAACCGTTTCATTGAGCATACCAATCTCAAACCTACCATTACCGGAAAGGACGTTGACCTTTTAATCAAAGAAGCTAAAGAGCATCAATTTGTAGGTGTTTGTGTGCCTCCTTTTTGGGTAAAAAGAGCTCAAAGGGAGATTGGTGATAGTGATGTGCAGCTTGTAACTGTTGTAGGTTTTCCTCTTGGTTATAATATGACCGAGACCAAGATAGAAGAGATGAAACTAGCCATTCGTGACGGAGCAGACGAACTGGATCTGGTAATGAATGTATCTGCTTTTAAGGATGGTATGCCCTGGCCTAAAATAGAATTTGCGAAGAGCAGCAAGCTCTGTCATGAAGAGGGAAAAATTCTTAAAGTGATTATCGAAACGGCTTATCTGTCAGATGAAGATATAGTAAGAGCATGCAAATTATGTAATGATGCAGGGGTAGATTTTGTGAAGACCTCCAGCGGTTTAGCACCTGCAGGTGCTAAAGTTGAACATATTAAATTGATGAGGAGTGTACTTCCTTCTAGTGTTGGTATTAAGGCTTCTGGAGGCATTAAAACTTACGAGCAAGCCCTTACCATGATTAATGCTGGTGCTGATAGACTTGGTACTTCTAATGGTGTTGAGGTAATGAAGGAAATGAAAAAGTGACCGAATGATCAAACATTTCAATATCACAGTTTCAGGAAAAGTACAGGGTGTTTTTTATCGTGCTTCAACAAAGCACAAGGCTGAAGAATTGGGTATCACTGGTTTTGTCAAAAATATGCCCAACGGCTCAGTTTATATTGAAGCCGAGGGACAGATGCCCCAACTCAGCGCACTAATCGATTGGTGTAAAATTGGCCCAACACATGCTAAAGTTGAAAATGTACATTTTGTGCCTGGAGATGTTATGGATTTTAAAGGGTTTGAGATAAAACACTTTTAAATACTATTGTGCATCAAAATCATTGATAAACCTATCAATAAAGCCCTGAGTAACATGATCCATAATTACGATTTTATACCATTTGGCATTATCGTGAGAGTCAGGCACAAGCATGTATTTAGTAGCTAGTTCAGGTGAAATAAACTTTCCTTTAATGGTGATAATATTCATTTTAGGGTTTCTGAAGTACTCAACACCACGCTCGGTCAAGCTGTCACACAACCTGCTGGTTTTTTGCATCAACTGATTGATCTTGGTTTTCCATCCATCTGATCCATAAGTGCGCATGATCATCCAAACCGCTATAGCATTCGCTCCAGATCTGCTGCCTACTAATGTATAATCTTTACCTTTAACATAATTAGCTTCTTCGGTAATGGCATGATGCATAAAGCCTTTTCTTACTAAATAAATGCCAGTTCCGTAAGGTGACTGCAGCATTTTATGTCCATCAAGGCTGAAAGAAAATATTTTCGGGTTTTTAAAAGTGTAGTCATCATTATCGGTCACGAAAGGGTAAATGTATCCACCATAGGCACCATCCACATGAATTCTATAATCGATATTTAGCTCGTCCAACCAGCCAGAGATTTCTACTATATCATCAACAGAACCAAACATAGTGGTGGACATATTCATCACCACAATAAAATGCTTTACTCCGTCTTTTTTGGCTTTTTCTATTTGCGTAAAAACACTTTCTTTGGTAATTTTTCTCGTGTTTTCTTCTACACTGGTCACATACTTTTTGAGGCTCAATAGAGAGGCACCCTTAGGCATAGAGTAATGTGAATCTTCGGAATATACAAGTGCGATTTCTTCGGATTTAGCCTTATGCTCATTGATAAAATAATTCTTAAGCACCCACATGCCCTGAATGTTTGCTTCTGTGCCACCTGAAGCCACATAGCCATCAAACTCTTCATCACCACCTTCAAATATCTCCTGTGCACAAAGAGCAATCAACTCTCTTTCAATCTTATGTGTGCCTTGAAAAGCAGGCTCTGAAGCCGTTAAAGTATGACAGCCAATATGATTGGGGTTTGCGATTAATGTAGAAAGGAAAGGGGCATCCTTCAAAAAAGGAGCATCATTATAAAAAACCTGAGGATCAAGATAAGAAGCAGGCAGCCCTAAAACAGGCTTCTCTCTATAATTAAGGTTTTCATCCAAAGCACCGAAAATAATACGTTTCATTTCTGCATGTGAATAGCTTTTCCAATACATAACGCAATCGTTTTAGTTGCCGCGAATATAGGAAAGAGCATTTAAAAGCTACAAGCTGCAAGTAGTAAGATGTTAGAATAATAAATTGGTACTAGTTTTTAGCTTGTTGCTTGAAGCCCATAGCTTTTACGCCATCTTCCTTACAATACCTTTGTATTTGTAGATCTTAAGCTCGAAATGCTGATTGATAAAGGCCTTCATTCTGTTTTCTGCCAGTTCAGACTTTCTACCTTCAGGGTAGAATACTGTTAGTTCAAGAACGGCTCTTAGGAAGTTGGGTTTTAGACAGAAGTCAATCAGCCATGACTTGAAAGTATCTTCCCAGTCTTGACGGTATTTTGTGGAATGATCAGTGCCATCAAATAAAAATTCTAATTGATTTTGGCCGTACTTGAATCTGTATACTGCAGCAAGGTTTCGGTAAAACTCTTCCAGCCTCCAGGTATAGACTGTCTTGTGTGATTTGATGGCTTTAACAGTCGCATCTTCTATTCCCAACGGATTATAAATATCCAGATAAAAATTCTTACTAAAATCAATCAGATGAAGAATTAACTGCTCTTCAAGGTCGAGCTGAGCTTTTTCAAGAATATAATTTTTATCTAGGGGAAAATACTTCTGGATCATCCGAGATTAAAATGGTTGTGTAAATATAATCAATTAATGCTTTTAGGTGCTGAAGACTTTTACTTAAATGGCGAGTTTTCTTCTTTTGCCATTACATTATAAACCATTTTGTCCATCATACCAGGGAACCACTTGTTAAGGAAGACGGTCATCTTGCCCTGAGCGGTCATGATGATGTATTTTTTTCGTTTAATCGTGGCTTTATAGATCAATGCCGCACATTCTTCAGCGGTCATCATTTTCTCCTCTTTCCGTGGCGATTCTCCTTGAGCCGAACCATCTGAGGTAAGCGAAGTTTTTCTGATATTGGAAGCGGTAAATCCAGGGCACGCAGTTAATACATGAACACCGGTTTTAAACATTTCAGTTCTCAGCGCTTCAAGAAAACCCTGAAGTGCAAACTTAGAGGCAGAGTAACCCACACGGCCAGGCAATCCCCTGAAACCTGCAATGGACGAAATGCCAATAACAGATCCTTTAGTTTTTAAAATTTCCGGCAAGCAGTATTTGGTAGCATAAATGGAACCCCAGAAGTTGATATCCATCACTTTACGAATAACATCAAGCTCTACATCATTAAAAGGAGCGCGCATGGAAATACCTGCATTGTTGATAAGGATATCTATTTTTCCATAAGCAGCCAGTGTGGCTTCAACCATTTTTTTGTTATCGGCTTCAATACTCACATCACCTTGAAAACCAAGAGCATCTATATTTTGAGCCTTTAGCGCTGTTACCACCTCATCCAAAGCTTCTTTTTTACGGCCAGTCACCACTATTTTAGAACCATGGTTTCCGAATACTTCGGCTAATGCCTTGCCTATACCTGATGACCCTCCTGTGATGATTACGACCTTATCTTTCATGCTTTAAATGATTTACTGCCTCAATAAAAAATCAAAACTAACGAATTTGATGTCTACCATCTATTATGTAAATGTCTATTTTTGAAGAGTTATAATGTGACTATGATTTTCGTTAAGTTACTCTCAAGGCTACCAACCGGAATGCTGTATTTCATTGTTGATATACTGTTTGTTCTGGTTTATTATGGAATCGGTTATCGCAAAAAAGTGGTGATTAAAAACCTCACCAATTCATTTCCAGATAAGTCACCTGAGGAGATAAAAAGGATAGCCAAAGCATTTTACAACCGTTTTGGAGAGTATTTGGCAGAGACCATAAAGAGTATTTCCATTTCCGAAAAGGAGATTAAAAATAGGGTAAAGTTTATCAATGTGCCCGTTGTGGAAGAATATGCGGCCAAAGGGCAATCAATTATCCTTGCAGGTTCTCATCAATTTAATTGGGAGTGGGCATTACTCACCGGCTGTTTGGTGCTACCATTTCCTGTTGATGCAGTATATAAAAAGCTCAAAAACGAGAAGTATGATCAGCTGATGCTGAAAACCAGAGCTAAGTTTGGTGGCCAACCCATTGAAAGTAAAAATATCATTAGAAGCCTGTTAAAATCTAAGGAGCGACTGAAGGCCGTAGCCATTATGGCAGATCAGTCGCCAACAGGCAAATCAGCTAAATACTGGACCACATTCATGTATCAGGACACTGCGTTTTTTACAGGTCCTGAGCAGATAGCAGCGGCCTTTGATTACCCGGTTTTCTTTTATAGGATGTTAAGAATAAAACGTGGGTACTATACCGTTGAGTTGATCAAGCTAACTGAGCCACCATATCAAAAAGAAAGTCATAACATTCTGGAGAGCTATATCAGTCAAACAGAGCAGTTGATTAATGAAGACCCTGCTGGTTATCTTTGGTCACATAAAAGATGGAAATTGAAGAAAGCCTAGCTCAATAGCGACTCAATATCCTCTTTAGACAAACTCTTCACAAAGCTGGATTCTGTAGTAATCAGATCGCTGGCCAGTTTCTTCTTGTGAGACTGAAGCGCGAGAATTTTCTCCTCAACGGTATCTTTAGTGATGAATTTGTAAGTAAATACTTTATTCTGCTGACCAATTCTGTGTGCTCTATCCACAGCCTGTGCTTCTGCTGCGGGGTTCCACCAAGGATCAAGGATAAACACATAATCTGCCTTTGTAAGGTTTAAGCCAAGTCCACCTGCCTTCAATGAAATAAGGAATACCTTCAGGTTATCTTCATTCTGGAATCTTTCTACCTGCTCCTGTCGGTCCTTAGTTGAGCCGTCAAGATAAGCAAAGTCAATTTCCATGGTTTTGAGATGTTCTTTGATGATAGACAGATGTTTTACAAACTGACTGAATATCAAAATCTTATGACCTTCTGTAATGGCATTGTCCAACATGAAAGAAACATCCCACATCTTACCAGATGCACCTTCATAATTTTCATCCACCATTTTTGGGTGATTGGCAATCTGCCTCAACTTGGTCAGACCTTGCAAAAGCAGCATTTGAGACTTGTTGAGTCCCTGTTGCTCTATATTTTCAAGGATAGCATTTCTGTAATACGACTTAACCTTTTCATATTCCGCTTCCTGATCTGGTAGCATGGCAGAATACTGAATGTTTTCTGTTTTTTCAGGAAGCTCTGTAGCTACCTGCGATTTATGCCTTCTAAGTATAAAAGGTTTAATAATAGAATAGAGTTTCTGTGTTTTTGAATGATCTCCTTGCTTTTCAATAGGGTTCAAAAACTCATTTTTAAAGAAGCTCTGAGTACCAAGTAATCCAGGATTGATGAAATTCATCTGTGACCAAAGGTCCATTGTACTGTTCTCCAATGGAGTACCCGTAAGAATCAATCTGTTTCTGGAATTCAACTCACGCACTGCCTTAGCAATGTTTGAGGTTGGGTTTTTTATCGCCTGCGATTCATCAAGGATCACATAGTTGAATCGGTAATATTTTAATAGATCAATATCCAGTCTAACAATACCATAACTGGTAATGATGACATCATATTTTGCGAATTTCTCCGGATTTTTCTCCCTATTGGTTCCAGTATAGGTGAACACCTTGAGCTTAGGAGTAAATTTCTTAGCCTCCATTTCCCAATTGTAAACCAAAGAAGTAGGCATCACTAAAAGAGAAGCACCAGTAGCACCAAGCTCTTTCTGCGACTGCAAAAGGGCCAATGTCTGTACCGTTTTACCAAGACCCATATCATCGGCAAGGCAGCCACCGAACTTGAACTTGCTCAGGAACTGCATCCAGTCAAAGCCGGCCTTTTGGTATGGTCTAAGATCACCTTTGAAATTCTTAGGAACTGGCTGCTCATCAATTCCTTCAAAAGCTCTAAGGCCTTCCAGTTTATTGCTAATAGTAACCTTGGCAAGGTTTCCATTCTCAAGGTCTTTAACTAATGATAAATGATGCTTTTTAAGGTGTGGCTCACCATGTTCATCTTCTTCGGAGAAGGCAAATAGCTCTGAATATTCCACCAACCAAGAATCAGGAATTACAGCTATTTCACCATTAGGCAAAGTGAATTCCATTTTCTTCTTCATGATAAGCTTTCTTATCTCTTTGAAGCTTATCTCATAGTCACCAAATTTGATTACTGCATGGATATCAAACCAGTCTATATTTTCTTTTACCTCTACAGTGATTTTGTATTCACCAATGAAGTATTTTTTCTGTGCCTTACCCTTCTGATCGAGAATAAACTGACGTTTCATTAACTCATTGCGCTGTGTGTCCAGCCAGCCAAAAGCAGTGGTTTTTGGTATAGCGGCTTTAGAGTTTTTTAATGGTAATCCAGAATTTGTAAGGTAGTTGAGAATGTCTTTTTCTTCATCAAGCTTACGTTTAACTCTATGAAAGGTGTATTTCTCATCCTTTTTCTCCACGCTTACACTCACAGGGCTTAAATGATCAGCTTTAAATTTGAATTGACCATATTTGAAGGACAATTCAAAAACCATCTTTTCATTATCAGAAGCCCCATTGGTTTTTTCACCGAAGAGGTTTCCGTTTGAAGAGCCCATCAATTCACTCAAGGTAAGCACAGGCTGTGGAGAAAAATGCTCGCTGTTGATCTCGAAACCTTTGGCATAAACATCAAAAGATGCGATTAGCGGAGCAACAAATTTATTATAATAGGTTTCTTCAACATTCTTAGGAATGATGATGAATTTCTTATTTAAAAACGGCTGCAATTTTTTACCGTCTACATTTTTCTCAAAGGAGTAAAGCTTTCCACAGCACACCATCCAAGCCGGTTCTTTACAAATGATGTAAGAGCCTCTATACTGAAAATCTACTTTTTCACCCTTATATTTTATAGTAGGGAAGTAATGCGTGTTGTCGTCATTTCTTCTAAAATGGAAAAGGACTGTTGATTTTTCTTCCAGCACTTCAATTTGCTTCCATGCCGGTTCACCATCATTGCCCATTTCAAAGACCTTTTTCCCTTTTAGCCTTTCCAGGATTTTAGCTCTTCTTCTTTCCAGATAACGATCTATCTCCTGCTGGATAAGTTCATTACCCTTGTCCTTATCATAGATTTTTAGAAAAAAATCATCGGCCTTAATATTGCCTTTAGTATAAAATTTCTTAACAACAGCATCTTGCTGCATAGAGTCCATGAGCTCAATGAGTTCATAGTCTGTGTCATCAAGACCTTTGGCAAATTCAGGAGCATTCTTAGAAGAAATATTCTGATGCTGAAGAGTCAATTTGCCTTTGTCATCCAGATGAATCACAAAAGACTCAAACAGATAACCAAGATACTCATGCTGGTATAATGAGTAAACAATTTGGAAGGGCTGAGAAGCCGATACTTTCATAACTTAACATTCAACAGAACCTGCAAAATACAAAAAATAATCTAACTTTAAGTCAATTGTAACGGCTTTTGTGCTAAAAAATCAACCAAATAGTTTAGTGGTTCAAATCAGCAGATAAGTGGTTTAACTTGTCTGTATTATGGAGCTACAGGTACTGCACATTGCCGTAACGGGTGGCAATGATAGCAGGTCTATACGATATAATCAAGGTGATTATAATAAGACTTATTGCAGTGTAGAAAAAATCCAATACTTGCATTTTTACAGGGTAGTTTTCGAGTACTGCAGTCTCCATTCCCATAGATATTAATCCGAAGTTTTGTTGAAGCCAGCATATGGCCCCACCTAGAAACATGCCCAGTACTGCACCACCGAGTGAAATTATTGCTCCCTCTGCAAGGAAAATGTTTTTTATTAATTTATTGGTAGCTCCAAGGCTATACAAAACAGAAATATCTTTTTTCTTTTCGATGGCCAACATGGATAATGAAAAGAAAATGTTGATAGACCCAACTCCCAGGATAAATGAGAAAGACATAAAAACAAAGAGCTTCTCCATATTGAGTAGTTTGTATAGGTCAGCATGTTGCTGGTCATTATTTAATACGGCAAATCCGTCTCCCAAAGTAGTTTGCAGCTTCTCCTGAACGTTAATGAGATCGGCTCCCTCTTCCAATTTTATTTCGAGTGATGTTCTTTTGTTTCCATATTCTAAAAGGTCTTGTGCGAAGTCTAAAGGCACAAATATGTAGTTCTCATCATAATTTTTCTCAATGGCAAATACACTTCCTGGCAGGATATTTTTTCTGCTGTAAAGCTTGCTTACATCGAGCTGTCCCGGTTTCACATCTTTGGTGTAATGCACTTGTAACGGGTACATGTCATTGCCGGGAGCTATAGAAAGCGCATACTGCACGCCCCTGCCGATAATGGCATAATTGACATTGTCCTTCTTTAGCTTCAGTTCACCGGCTACAATGGCATTGTCAATCCTTTTTTGATCTATGAAATTGTCACTAACACCTTTTATAGTTACTACCATATTGGCCTCACGGTACCTCACATAGGCATAATCTTCGATAACTTCTGTTATTAAAGCCACACCTTCTATGGACTTAATCTCTTCCAAAAAAGGGTCTGATACATCAAAGGACTTGCCTTTAGTAGCTTCAATTTTTATTTGTGGATCGAATGCAGTGTAGATAGAACGTAGCAAATCTTCAAGGCCATTGAATACGGAAAGAACGACTATTAGTGATGCAGTGCAAATCATCACTATAGCCATGGATATCAGGGAAATGATATTGATAAAATTTCGCTTCTTGCCAGAGAAGAAATATCTGCGTGCTATAAAAAATGAAAGGTTCAAATTATTCTTCCTCGTCTGCTGGTGGAATATCAAGTGAGTCGATAAGCTTATCAATTTTAGAAGCACTTTCTTCAACTTCATCAATAAAGAAACGCAGATCAGGAACAATCCTTACTTGCTTACCAATCTTGTTTCCAAGATCCCTTCGGATTTCATTTTTATGGTCATTGATTTTATCAAGCAAGGCCTCCTTATCTTTAACCATAAGCATGGAAAGATATACGGTTGCAATACTGAGATCTGGAGTCATTTTGACATCAGCGATCGTGACAAACGAACCTGCAAACACCCCCATTTTGTCTCTTTGAAAAATGTCGCTGAGGTCTTTTTGGATTAATTTAGAGTATTTAAGCTGACGAGTACTTTCTTTCATGATGCAAATATCTGTATTTAACCCCAATTATACCTAACGGTACAGTTTGTCATGATGACAGACGATTGGCCATTGGGCAGATGTCTGGGTTATCCTGACAAAAAATTCTTCATTAAAGAATTTTTCGTCACTATTTGATAGAATCTTGTACTAGCAAGATTCTATCAAATAGCACGGGTTTAATTAGTTTTTTCGAGTTTATAGAGAAGCCTCATACAATTTTATACAAATGCATGTGTGGCTTTTTAAGTATTGGCTATTTTCGTGGCTAAATTATTCCATAGATTTTGCTTAGATACTTCAGAATAAATGATCCGTACAGACTTATAACAATATTCTTATTGTTACTGATCATTCGACTCCCGGTTTTTATAAGTTCTGACTTAATAACACTTCCAGAGCTTAATTATATGCTGGTTGGTGAAAAGCTAACTGGAGGTGCTAAGTTGTATTCGCAAGTTTGGGATTGTATTGCTCCTTTAAGTGCCTTCATTTATAATGGAATTGACTATCTGTTTGGCAGGTCTCAATTGACCTATCAAATTTTAGCCTACATATTAGTCTGTTGTCAAATATTCATTTTCAATTCTTTTTTGATAAACAGCAAGGCCTATGCTGAGAACACTTATGTGCCGGGTATAATTTATGCATTGCTGAGTTCCATTTGCTATGATATGTTCACGCTCACTCCCTTTTTAATAGGGCTAACATTCTTACTTTTAGCACTGAGGAATATATTTCAGCATATTGAATTCAGGTCAAAAAGAGATGAAGATATACTCAATATTGGCTTATTTATTGGACTGGCAACTGTTTCTTATC
Source organism: Fulvivirga sp. (assembly GCF_040218215.1). Lineage (NCBI taxonomy): Bacteria > Pseudomonadati > Bacteroidota > Cytophagia > Cytophagales > Fulvivirgaceae > Fulvivirga > Fulvivirga sp. The sequence goes on along the minus strand of NZ_JAVJQL010000028.1, from coordinate 233,637 downwards.
AGCAGTTTGCCATTTTTGCCATATGCACACTGTTAATTTTTGCCCTGTTTACCGGAACCGTTGGCCGCAGATATCTGATGATGTTGTTTGGGTTTTTTCTACCCATTCTGATAGCAGGGAGCTATTTCTTTTTAACCAACCGCTTTACTGACTTTATGTACAGTTTTCTTTCGCCTTTTTTGGTGATTGGGAAAATATGGTACTTTTCATTTGGCGAGTTGCTGATACTGTTTGCTATACCTGCATTTTATTTCCTTATGGCACTTTTTAGAATGGTGCAGGGAGCGCGGCTTACCAATTATCAAGGTAGGTTGACCCAGTCTATGATCGTATGGTTGATTTTTAGTATTGGTTTTATACTGATCAGTGATGAATACAGCCCATCGGTATATCTTATTTTGATCCCTATAGCATCCTTTTACATAGCCCATCATTTTCTTATCTATAGAAGGCGAGGTTTGGCAGAAATATCCTTCATGCTATTCTTGGTAGGTACAGTTACTACTGGGGTGTTCAGTTATAGCACTCCTCAATGGTTTGGAAAATACTTTGATGATAAGGATTATGTAGTCAATCTTAAAAATTATGAAGAAATCAAAGGAGAGAGAATACTCGTTCTTGACGATAACATAAGACCATATTATTATGCTCAATCAGCTACGCCCTTCTTGAATTGGCAGATGTCAGAGGAGGTTTTTAATAACTTAGATTATTATGATAATCTAACCTTGATCCATGAAGGGATAGTAAATGACAAACCAGATATTATTATTGATAGCAATAATAGAATGCCAAAAATCTTTGACAAAATTCCTGGATTAAAAGAATTGTACTTTAAAGGAAGGGATGGTAACTATCATCTAAAGGCTAGCAACTAATCTTATCTACCCTTCTGCCGTGACGGCCACCTTCAAAAGGTTCTTTAAGAAATGTAGTAACAATTTTTTTGGCCAATTCTAAATCAATAAACCGGGCAGGTATACAAACAATATTGGCATTGTTGTGCTGCTTGGCAAGAGAGGCTAACTCCTCATTCCAGCAAATGGCAGCCCTTATCCCTTGATGCTTGTTGGCGGTCATTGCCACACCATTGGCACTACCGCAGATTAAGATGCCCAATTCATTTTCGCCACCTTCTACAGAAGAAGAAACAGGATGGGCAAAGTCTGGATAGTCTACAGAATCAGCAGTGTCAGTACCAAAGTTTTGAACGTCATGACCTTGCTTTTTTAGCTCTTCTATTATCGCAGCTTTGTATTCAAATCCCGCATGGTCACCACCTATCGCTATCTTCATGAGTCCTTATATTTTAATTCTTCTTTTTTTGCTTTTCTGGCCGCCCTTCTATGTACCCCGGCAGAAATAAATATACTAAATTGATACAGGCCGAACAACGGTAAAGCGATAAGAATCTGGCTTAATGGGTCTGGTGGAGTAAATACTGCTCCCAGAATTAGAATCACCACAACAGCATGTTTCCTGTAGTGCCTCATCATGGTTGGGGTAACTATTCCCAACTTCGACAAGAAATAAACTACTATTGGAAGCTGGAAAAGTAAGCCACTGCCTAATACCAGCGAGCTTAATGTAGAAATGTACGAAGTAATATCAAATTCATTGTTTACCAAATCACTAACCTGATAACCAGCAAGGAAGCTCACCGCCAATGGAGACATAATGAAGTAGCCAAACATCACTCCCATCGTAAAAAGAACAGTAACAGAAAAGACGGCTCCTCGGGAAATAGACTTTTCTGTCATGTGCAACCCAGGGCTAATAAACCTCCAGAACTCCCAAAATACATATGGGAAAGCTACAATGAGTCCAATAACAAAGGATGATGTGATGTGCATGGTAAACTGTCCTGTCATCTGACGGCTTTGGATTTTGAAATCCAGTGTGTCGATGCAAAGTGCAGGTGTATTGACAATTTCTGCCAATTGACAAAGCACTTTAAAAGTCCAAAAATCCGTGCGTGCGGGCCCAAAAATTACAGTATTGAAAACAAAATCAACAGAAATGAATGCCACTATACTAAATACTAGTATAGCTATGACAGACCGTATTAAATGCCACCTTAATTCCTCAAGGTGGTCAAGAAACGACATCTCTTTTTCTTCAGGCTGATCTAAATATTTGGCCACTATTGATATAGAGGAAATTTATTCATCCAGGCATTTATTTCTGACTTAACATCAGAAATGATTGCTTCATCTTCATGGTTAGCTAAAACCTTGTCAATAAGATCAACAATTTTAGTCATATCGTCTTCTTTCATACCTCTTGTAGTTACTGCCGCAGAACCAACTCTCATGCCTGATGTAACGAATGGTGATTCTGTATCAAATGGCACCATATTTTTATTAATGGTAATATCAGCTTTTATCAAGGTATTCTCAGCGATTTTGCCAGTCAGGCCTTTCGACCTAAGGTCTATTAACATCATGTGGTTGTCCGTTCCTCCGGAAATGATGTCATAGCCTTTATCTAAAAATGCTTTGGCCATAGCTTTAGCGTTTTTAGTCACCTGAACTACATAATTCATATAATCATCAGACAAAGCCTCGCCAAATGCCACAGCTTTTGCTGCTATTACATGCTCTAATGGCCCACCCTGAGTTCCTGGAAATACTCCAGAATCTAATAATGAAGATATTTTTCTTAATTCTCCTTTTGGTGTTTTCAATCCAAACGGGTTATCAAAATTTTCACCTACCATAATCAATCCCCCTCTTGGCCCCCTTAATGTTTTGTGGGTGGTAGTTGTTACTATATGGCAGAATTCCATCGGATCATTTAACAAGCCTCTGGCAATTAATCCTGACGGATGCGAGATGTCTGCTAATAATAATGCGCCTACTTCATCAGCCGCTTCCCTTAATTTTTCATAGTTCCAATCACGGCTATAGGCTGAAGCTCCACAGATAATCAATTTTGGTTTCTCCTTCTTAGCAGTTTTTACTACTTCGTCCCAATCTATCAGCCCAGTACTCTTTTCAACACCGTAAAAAGAAGGGTTGTAAAGTTTCCCGGAGAAGTTAACCGGAGAACCATGTGTTAAGTGGCCGCCATGAGAAAGGTCAAAACCTAATATTTTATCTCCGGGGTTTAGTACCGCAAGCATAACAGCTGCGTTCGCCTGAGCGCCTGAGTGAGGCTGCACATTGGCCCATGAAGCACCGAAAAGTTCTTTTACCCTATCAATAGCAAGATTTTCAATCTCATCAACTACTTCACATCCGCCATAATATCGCTTTCCAGGCAGGCCCTCAGCATATTTATTGGTTAAAACCGTGCCCATACATTCCATCACCTGAGGTGATGCAAAGTTTTCTGAGGCAATTAACTCAATGCCGGATTGCTGTCTGTTTTTTTCTTTTGATATTAGATCGAAAATAGTCGTATCTCTCTGCATAATAAGGGCTCTAAAAAATAAAGCCCAAAAATAAGCTAAGCCTTAGAGATTACCAATAATAATTGTGAGCCCTTTAATTTATTTGATATCATAAAACCCAACCTCTTTCAAATACATCTGAATTGTATTCTCAAGCCCAAGATAGATGGCATCGCAAACCAGCGCGTGTCCAATTGAAACCTCGTCAAGATGAGGTACTTGCTCTCTAAAATACCTGAGGTTATCAAGGTCAAGGTCATGACCGGCATTAACCTCAAGTCCAACACTATGCGCAATTTTTGCAGCTTCTACATAAGGTCTAACGGTTACTGCTTTGTCTCTAAAATAGCCCTTGGCATAAGCTTCTGTATAAAGCTCAATCCTATCAGTGCCAACATTGGCAGCATTTTCAACCATTTTAGATACTGGTTCAACAAATATTGAAGTCCTTATGCCAGCAGATTTTAGTGCGTGTGTTACTTCTCTAAGGAAGTCAGCATTTTTTATAGTGTCCCAACCGGCATTTGAGGTGATGGCATCAGGTGGATCTGGCACTAGTGTGGCCTGTGCTGGCTTTACTTGTAAAACAAGATCCATATATCGCTGGTCCGGGTAGCCTTCAATATTAAATTCTGTAGTTACTATTTTACTTAGTGCTAAAACATCAGACCTTCTTATGTGTCTTTCATCTGGTCTCGGGTGCACCGTGATACCCTGAGCACCAAAACGCTCACAGTCTTTCGTAACTTGGATCAAATCTGGATTGTTACCACCTCTGGCATTTCTTATAGTGGCAAATTTGTTAATATTTACACTCAGACGGGTCATGGGCATTTTTATATTTTATAAATTTGGAACCGATTGAATTACAAAGTAAACGAATTGATAATTAACAAAATTCAAATTATATGAGTCTTAAGCAACAAATTGACGGTGACATCAAACAAGCAATGCTTCAGAAGAAAAAGGAAGAGCTTACTGCACTAAGGGCGATTAAATCAGCCATTTTATTAGCTGAGACAGAAAAGGGAGCCGGAGAGGGATTAGAAAGCGAAGCAGAGATGAAATTATTGGCCAAACAAGCGAAGCAAAGAAAGGACTCAGCTGATATTTATGCCAAAGAGGGCAGGGATGACCTGGCTAGCAAAGAACTTTTTGAACTTGAAATAATTAACCGGTATTTGCCAAAGCAGCTGTCTGAAACGGAAATTGAAGAAATTGTTAAAGGTATAATCAGTAAAGTGGGTGCCTCTGGCCCTCAGGATATGGGCAAAGTAATGGGTAGCGCTTCTAAAGAAATGTCAGGCAAAGCTGATGGCAAAAAAATCTCAGAAATTGTAAAAAAGTTACTTTCTAACTAGCTTGAATACGCTCGATATTATTATTCTGGCGCCATTGGTTTTTGGTGCCTACAGAGGTTTCAAAAAGGGCTTTGTACTTGAAGTAGTGGCTATAGTATCATTTGTTTTGGCAATAATCGGAGGGTTTAAGCTGATGCATTGGGGCATGGATTTGTTAGATCAATATTTCGATATCAGTGGGGAGCTGCTCCCTTATATTTCATTTATTGCAATTTTCATTGGAATAATCTTGCTAACCAATTTGATAGGCAAGGCCTTTAAGAAAATTCTTGACCTGACACTTTTAGGTACAGTTGATAATGTTGCAGGGGCAGCGCTTTCTGTGGTGAAATGGGCCTTCGGTATTAGTGTTGTGCTTTGGTTAACAGCGTCTTTCGGAATTGTTTTTTCAGAAGAGTGGGTAGAAGGTTCTGTTTTGTACGAACCTATTGTTTCTTTTGCTCCAACTTTAGTTGAGTTACTTTCCGGGGTTGTTCCATATACAAATGACCTTTTTGACCATATTCAAAAGCTTTTAAGTGGGAGTACTTCTTCTTGATAACTTTGATTCCTTCACCTTTAATCTTGTTGATTATTTTTTGCAACTGGGAGTTAAATGTGATGTGGTAAGGAATAATGTAGGTATTGACGTTATTGAGGATTTAAAACCCACTGCATTAATTATATCTCCTGGACCTGAAATCCCGTTAAAAGCCGGTTGTCTGATGGAGGTCTTATCAATGTACGCTGAGAAAATACCTATTTTAGGAATATGCCTTGGACATCAGGCCATTGGTGAGTACTATGGAATGAACCTAATCAAAGCACCGCACCCAAGACACGGAAAAATCACTTCTATTAGCCATTTAGAGGATGATATTTTTAAAAATATTCCTGAGATTTTTAATGCTGTGCAGTATAATTCATTGATATTGGATAACAGGCCTAATGCCAATATTGATATTATTGCAACTGCAAATAATGGTCAGGTAATGGCAATAAAACATAATAAACTACCTGTCTGGGGCTTGCAATTTCATCCTGAGGCCGCTCTGACAGAGCACGGACTTCGGATGCTCAAAAATTGGGTAGATTATAATAAGTTAGGAGTATAATTCAGCATTTTTGTTTACTTTGTATCAACTAAATTTTTACGAATGTCTTTAGCTATAAGGGAAGAAAGGGAATTTAAATACATTGATGAAGGCTCTGGAGAAGTGTTGTTGCTTCTTCATGGGTTGTTTGGTGCTTTGAGTAATTGGGAGGAGGTAGTCAATAATTTTAAGGAGAAATACCGAGTGGTTATTCCTTTATTACCTATTTATGAAATGCCCATACGTCAGGCAGGTTTGGAGGGGCTTCAGGAATTTGTGGAAAAATTTATAGCACTTAAAAAGTTTGAGAACATGACCCTCATAGGGAATTCTTTAGGTGGACATGTTGCATTAATGTATACACTTGCAAACCCTGATAAGGTAAAAAGCCTGGTGCTTACGGGTAGTTCTGGACTTTTCGAAAACTCAATGGGAGGCTCTTTTCCTAAAAGAGGGAGTTATGAATACATAAGGGAAAGAGTGGAGTATACTTTTTATGACCCATCTACAGCCACTAAAGAGCTGGTAGATGAAGTTTTTGAGACAACCAAAAGTATTCCTAAATGCTTGAGAATTGTGGCAATAGCAAAATCTGCTCAACGCCATAATATGGCAAAGGAAATTCCAAGAATAAAGCAACCTACATTGTTGGTTTGGGGACTAAATGATACCATTACCCCACCTCATGTTGGTCATGAATTCAACAAGCTAATACCAAATTCACAACTTGAGTTTGTTGACAAGTGCTGTCATGCACCAATGATGGAGCATCCAGAAAAATTTAATCGGATTTTAAGTAAATTTTTAGAGGCCCATGGACATGATAGCTGAAGAATTGATTAACCATATGATTCCCCCATTGAAACTGAAGGATGATGCTCATAAGGCCATGCTTTGGATGGAGGAATTACGATCAAATGAGTTGCCAGTTGTTGATAATGAACTTTTCAAAGGCATATTAACTGAAGACATGATCCTTGAAGTTAATGATGTGGACAAACTTGTTGCTGACTTTAAGTTGCAAAACGAAAATTGCTCAGTTAATAAGAACACACATTTTTATGATGTGTTAAAGGTAGCAGCTGAAAATAAAGCCAAAATGGTTGGTGTTCTTGATGATGAACTCAAATATATTGGCGTAATATCTGTGCAAGATACCGTTACTGCTTTTGCTCAATCGGCTGCGGTGCACATGCCAGGGGGCATTCTGGTATTATCCATGTCCCAAATTGATTATTCTTTAGCCGAAATCAGTCGATTGATTGAAGAGAATAACGCCAAAATATTGAGCAGTAGTGTAAAGGAAGATGAGTTGGATGGCTCAAAACTTAGGGTTACACTTAAGATTAATAAACTCGATTTAACTGCCATTATTGCCACACTTGACAGGTTTGGATATAAAATAATTGCAAGATTTCAAGAGACTAAAATAGAGGAAGGCCAAAAGGATCGTTTGGATTTACTTTTAAGATACCTGGATATCTAATCTTAATTATGAAAATTGGTATTCATGGTAAGCAATTTGGCGCTGAAACGTTACAACTTATAAAAGACGTTTTAGCAATTTTATCTGCAAACAGTACAGATATTATTGTATCTGAACATTTTCACAAAATCTTAAAAAGGCATAAACTTAATTCTGATAGCTTCAATGTGTATTCCACTGGTGATGATATAAGCTCACTTGATGCCTTAATCACATTAGGAGGCGATGGAACTCTGTTGGATGCTGTAACTCATGTTGGCAATGGGAATGTCCCTCTGTTAGGTATTAATACTGGAAGGTTGGGGTTTTTAGCTACAACTTCTAAAGAGAATATTGAAAGCTCTCTTGAGGAATTGTTTGAGCAAAAATACCAGTTTGATGAGCGCTCACTTATTGAGCTAAAAACTGATGATAAATTATTTAACGGATATAATTTTGCCTTAAATGATTTTGCTATCCTGAAAAAGGACACCTCCTCAATGATTGTTGTTCATGCATATATTGATGATGAATTCCTAAATGCTTATTGGGCAGATGGCTTAATTGTTTCCACACCAACGGGCTCCACAGGCTATAGCATTAGTTGTGGGGGGCCATTGGTCTTGCCTCATTCAGAGAATTTTGTTCTTACACCAGTTAGTCCACATAATTTAACCGTACGGCCAATTATTGTTCCTGACAATTCTAAGCTGTCATTTACCATAGAAGGAAGAAGTAAAAATTACCTTGTGTCGCTAGACAGTCGTATAACTACTGTTGATGATAGTGTAAAATTTAATGTTCAAAAGGCCAATTTTAAAATTAAATTGATTCAATTGAAGGATAATAATTATTTCAAAACATTGAGGCAAAAACTCAACTGGGGTCTTGATGTTAGAAATTAATTTTATCTTTAATATTAATATGTTTACTTTTGATGTTTAATTCGAATTAAAGTTTGGTGTTACTGGCTTCATCATGAAATTCACAAAGAAAATACTTTTACTATTTTTTGTAGTTTTCCTTTTCGGGGTTACTGAGAGTTCATATGCTCAATTGAATAGAAAAAAGATTAGGAAAAACAATAAGAAGATGTCTTCCTTCAAAGGGAAAAAGAATAATTTTTCTGCTGATAAAAAGTATAACTCAATAGGAATAACTTTAAATGCACTAAATTATTTCGGAGACCTGTCGCCTAAATCAGGAGCTTTAAGCACTGATATCAGTTTTACAAGACCGGGATTTGGGATTGATTTTGCTCACAGATTTGGCCCTAGATATACACTAAAGGCTTCATTTTTATACGGAACGATAAAAGGAGATGATTTTGAGTCTGCTGATCCAACCGATAAAGATGCAAGATTCAGATATGTAAGAAACCTTCAATTTAGAAATCGAATTAAGGAATTGACAGTAGTGGGAGTTTTTGATTTATTTAAAAATGAAGCTTCATATATCAGTAGGGTGCAGTTTACACCTTATACATACATTGGTCTTACGGTTTTTCACCATAACCCTCAAGCATATGTGGGTGAGGATAGCGGGTTACCTGAAGCAGGCACGTGGGTAGATTTGGAGCCTTTGGGTACGGAGGGTCAATATTCAACTCTAGATGCTACAGATGTAAATTCAGGTATTAAGCCTTATAAGCAGATCCAGTTTGCCATTCCTTTTGGTATAGGTGGGCGATACAGGTTAAATCAGGTATTTGACCTTTCTGTGGAGTTTGGAATTCGTTATACATTTACCGATTATTTGGACGATGTGAGCCAGAATTATGTTGATCCCAGCAAGCTGAACAGTGATTTGGCAAGATACCTTGCTGATAGAAGTGGAGAGGCCAATGCAGCTGTAAGCGGTAGCCCAAGAAACTTTGAACTTATCAATGCTGCGGCAGGAGACAGGAACGGTGATGGAATTTTTGACGGCTATGGTAATGAAGGAGAGTATAATTTAAGGGGAGGCAAAGACGATAATGATGTTTATTTCGTTACAACTATCAGAGTAGCCTATATAATTGGTGCTACCTTCACCAGAGCTAAGTTTAGATGATTTTTAATCAAAATAGAAAATACTTAAAAGGAAGGTCATTAATTGGTTTTCCTTTTTTGCTTTTATTAATGTTCATACAATCTACTGTTGTATTTAGTCAAGAGACTGAAGTAGGATTTGGAGTGGGTGGATTTAAATATATTGGTGACTTATCAAGAGGAATAAGTTTAAAGTCAATTCAGCCTGGTGCAACAGCATTTTTTAGAACTAACCTTAATAAGGAAATCAGTTTTAGAGTTGGCTTAACAGCCGGTAAGCTTAGTGGCAGTGACGCTAAGACAACCATTGATGCATTTGGGGAATTAAGGGATGCCAGTTTCAATATTTTTATAATGGAAGCCTCAACTGTTTTTGAATACCACTTCCTAAACTGGCGACAGGAAAATTCGATTATAAGATGGACTCCTTACCTCTTTGGGGGACTGGCTATCTTTGGGGTCAGTGGTATGGGCGATAAGCCTGAAGAATATAGCAATATTCAACCTTCAATTCCATTTGGACTTGGTTTTAAGTATGTACTGAATCCTAAATGGTATATGGGTCTGGAATTTGGTGCGAGGAAAACTTTTTTTGACTATTTAGATAATGTAGGCCCCGGAGATATAGTGGTGAAGGATTATCAATATGCAAATCGGTTTGATAATGACCACTATTTTTTCATCGGATTATCAATGACTTATTCTTTTTATACAATCCCTTGTCCAACGAGTCCTTATAAGAAAAATTACAGACGATAGAAATTGTTTTCTATGCCTTTTTTTACCTTAAAAAGGTTAATTTTGCACCCTTGTGAATATTGAAGACTTACATATAGATTCCAACAACTTGCCTAAGCACATAGCCGTAATAATGGATGGTAACGGAAGGTGGGCGAAAAGTAAGGGGGCGGCACGAATTTTTGGGCATAAAAATGCCATAAATGCAGTGCGTGATGTGACTGAGGGCTGTGCGGAACTAGGTATTCAATATTTAACATTGTATGCCTTTTCAACTGAGAATTGGTCCAGACCTCAGACAGAGGTTAAAGGACTGATGCAGTTGCTGGTTCATACTATAAAAAATGAGATAAAAACGCTGCAGAAGAACAATGTTAAGCTTAATGCAATTGGCGAGTTAAATACTTTGCCTGGTAATTGCCAGAACGAATTGCAAGAAGCTATGGATCAAACAAAAGGGAATACTGGTTTGACCCTGACCTTGGCACTTAGCTATAGTGGAAGGTGGGAGATTGTTGACGCTGTTAAGCGAATTGCAGCCGCTGCTGCTAAAAATGAAATTAGACCTGAGGAAATAGATAACGATATATTTCGTTCATTCCTCATGTCAAAAGATATCCCTGATCCAGAGTTGCTGATCAGGACAAGTGGTGAAATGCGTGTGAGTAATTTTCTGTTGTGGCAACTTGCCTACACTGAAATTTATATCACACCTAAATTATGGCCTGACTTTAGAAAGGTTGATTTGCATGAAGCAATTGAATCTTATCAAAATAGAGAAAGAAGGTTTGGTAGAATTAGTGAACAAGTGAATTCTTGATTGATGAAAAAAGTATTGTTTTTGTTGGTATTGTGTCTATTCGTAATTGATGTTAATGGTCAGTTCAGAAGAAGAAGTACTCAGGAAGAGGAGCAGAATGGACTGAATTATTCTAACCCGCAACAATATGTGATAGCCGGAATAGAGGTGACAGGTTTGAAGGTATTGGATAAAAATGCCCTCATATCCCTTTCCGGATTAAAAATAGGCGATAATGTGAATATCCCTGGTGACGAAATAAGTGGTGCAATTAAAAAACTTTGGAAACACGGCTTAGTGGGTGATGTTGCTATCACAATCGATAAAATAGAAGAAGATAAGATTTATCTGAATATTGAACTATCAGAGCGTCCAAGATTAACAGGTTTTACATTTGAAGGAGTTAAACGAGCACAAGAATCACAAATAAGGGAAGACTTAAACCTTATCAGAGGAAGGATCTTATCTGATGCAATTATCAGAAACACTGAAATCACTGTAAAAAACCATTACATAGAGAAAGGTTTCTTAAATGCAGATGTTAAAATCGTACAGCAGGAAGATACTTTAAACACCGATGGAGTTAAGTTGAAAATTGTAGTTAACCCAAAAGCTAAGGTCAAAATCAATAAAATTTACTTTGTCGGAAACGAAAATATAAGTGACAATAAGTTAAAGTCTAAGATGAAATCAACTAATGAAAATATTAGGATTTCATTGTTTAGAAGGGCTGCTGAATTGGTCTTTGGCTTTAAACCTAAGAAAGTGGTTGAGTTTTTTGATTCAACCTATGATGTTAGTGGTAAGGAATTAAAGGCTTTCATTAACGATAACGTAAAACTCAATTTTTTCAAGTCAACCAAGTTTGTGAAGTCAGAGTATGAGACTGACAAATTAAGCGTTATCGATTTCTACAACTCCAAAGGTTATAGAGATGCAGAAATAGTAGTTGATTCAGTCTACGACTTCAACGAGCGTTTTATCGATATAGCTTTGAAGGTTAATGAAGGTAGAAAATATTATTTCAGGGATATAACCTGGACAGGTAACTATGTTCATAAGAGTGAAACGTTAGACAAAATCCTGGCTATTGAAAAAGGTGATGTTTACAATAAGGAACTGATTGATAAAAAATTAACCTTCAATCCTAAAGGACCAGATATTAGTGGTCTTTATATGGATGATGGGTACCTGTTCTTCAGGGTTCAACCTATTGAAGTGGCAGTAGAAGGGGATTCGATTGATGTTGAGATGAGAATCTATGAAGGCGAGCAGGCTACAATCAAAAATGTGATAATATCTGGTAATGAAAGAACCCGTGACCATGTAATAAGAAGAGAACTGCAGACAATTCCAGGGGAGAAATTCAGCAGATCCGATATTATCAGAACTCAGCAGAGATTATCACAACTAGGGTATTTTGATCCACAACAAATCAATCCTACTCCAATGCCAAATCCGGCAGATGGAACTGTTGATATTGAATGGGAATTGGTTGAAAGATCAAATGACCAGATTGAGTTGTCTGGTGGTTGGGGCGGAGCCTTTGGTTTTGTTGGGACATTGGGACTGAGTTTGAACAACTTCTCTGTAAGAAATATGTTGAAAGGTAAGTTTACTCCAATACCAGTTGGAGATGGACAACGCTTGTCAATTAGAGCTCAGGCAAATGGACGCCAGTTCCAGAGTTATTCATTATCATTTACAGAGCCATGGTTAGGAGGAAGAAAACCTAATTCATTCTCAATAAGTTTTAGCTATTCAATTCAGAGATCAAGATTTGGTACAGACTCAGATGGTGATGGTGTTAATGATGTGTTCCCGTCTTTCACATCATATGATGCACATTTAAGAGTGAAAAGCATTACTGTGGGGCTTGGTAGAAGGTTAGAATGGCCTGATAATTACTTTAGCTTAACAAACTCATTCTCATACTTAGTATACTCATTAGATAATTATCTGGGAGGAGGACTTGGTTATGCCAATGGTAACTCAAACAGTTTTGTATTTAACTCTACATTATCAAGAAATAGTATTGACAACCCGATGTATCCCACAAGGGGGTCTTCAATTTCCTTGAGTGTTGCATTAACGCCTCCATTCTCGGCCTTTAAAGAGGAGGATTTCTGGAAGCTTGATGCTTCTGAAATTGAAGGTGCAAGAGCCGCAGTTGACAATGAATTTATGATTGAAGGACAGCCTGTGCTCAGTGAGCGTTCACCTTCAGATTTTGAGAATAGGGTGGCCGATGAAATTAGGGATCGAGAGAATTCGGAGAGATATAAATTGCTGGAATATCACAAGTGGATGTTTGATGCCAGTTATTACACCCCATTAGTTGGGAAGCTGGTATTGGAAACCAGGGCACACTTTGGATTCATTGGTTCTTATTCTAAAAATTTGGGAATAGGGCCATTTGAAAGGTTTAACCTTGGTGGGGATGGACTGGCAGGTCAGAACTTCCTTCTGGGTAATGATGTGATAGGTCTTCGAGGATATGATAATAATGCCATAACCCCTCCAAATTTTGGTCTTGGTGCCACACCAGTTACTAATGGACAACTAAGGGGCGGTATAGCATATAATAAGTTCGTAGCTGAATTGAGATACCCGGTAACTACTGGCCAGGCAGCTACTATCTATGGGTTTGTGTTCGCTGAAGGAGGAAACAACTGGGGCAATTTTGAGCAATTCAATCCGTTTGATATTTATCGATCTGCTGGGTTTGGAGCGAGAATATTTATGCCTGCATTTGGTCTAATTGGTATCAACTGGGGGTATGGATTTGATACCTTGCCTGGAAGGACAGAGAAGAGTGGAGCACAGTTCCATTTCACCATTGGGCAGCAAATTAGATAACCATGAAAAAGCTTGTCATTTTATTTCTGGCATTATTTTCGTTTAGCATAGGTTATAGTCAAAAGTTCGGCTATGTAGATACTGATTATGTGCTAAGCAAAATGCCAGAGTATAAAGAAGCACAAGCTGAAATAGATCAGCTTTCATTGGGCTGGCAAGAAGAAATTCAAGAAATGGCGCGAAAAATCAAGTCTATGTACAGTGAACTTCAGGCTGAAGAGGTACTTTTGACCGCTGATATGAAAAAAGAGCGACTGGACGAAATCGCTACAAAAGAAACTGAATTAAAAGAATATCAAAAAAAGATATTTGGTTTTGAAGGTTTGTTCTTTTTAAAGAAGAAGGAGCTAATCAAACCAGTTCAGGACCAGGTGTTTGATGCAGTTGAACGCGTGTGCAAAGAACAGAGGTTGGCTATAATATTTGACAAATCAGGGGATTTAGTAATGATTTACACAGATCCACGTCATGATTATACCGATTATGTTCTTGATGAGTTGGGTCTGGGAGATCCAAATGATGTTATTAAATAGTATTACAGATTATAAAATAAAGACGATGAAAAACAGATTGTTATTAGTTATGGTGGCCTTTTTATTTTTTGGAGGCTTTGCGCAGGCACAAACTGCGATGAAAATTGGTTATGCAGATGTTGACTACATACTTGGTCAAATGCCGGAGGCAAAACAAGTGGAATCCGAGCTTCAGGCTCACAACACTCAGTTGCAAAGCCAGTTGCAAGCAAAGTATCAGGAATATCAGCAAAAATTGCAGGCTTACCAGCAAGGTGCGGCAACTATGGTAGATGCTGTAAGAAGTGAAAAGGAAACTGAACTAGCTCAATTAGAGCAAAGAATTCAGAAGTTTCAGCAGGATGCACAGACATCAATGCAGAAAAAACAAGGTACCTTAATGGAGCCTTTATATGAAAAAGTTGGAACTAACATCGAAGCTGTGGCTAAAGAAAATGGCTACACTCATATTTTGAATGGTAATGTTGGCGGAATTGATGTAGTCCTTTTTGCTGATGTAAAATATGACATCTCTGATTTGGTGTTAAAGAAAATGGGTATTACTCCTCCTGCATCAAATTAAAAATTAATAAGAAATTCAATCAAAAGGTCTTCCGTTAGGAAGACCTTTTTTTGTTACTTTAAGGTAATGATTCAACCACCCTTACTTAAGCCGGGAGATAAAATATTCATCGTATCTCCGTCAAGAACAATTCAGGAAACCCAAATTAAGGAAGCCATTGACATCTTTAAAAAATGGGGACTGCAAGTTGAATTAGGTAGGCATGTATATGATAGTTTTGGATACTTTGCTGGCACTGATGAACAGAGACTAGCTGATCTCCAAAAGGGGATGGATGATATTGAAATAAAGGCAATATTTTGTTCCAGAGGTGGGTATGGTATGTCTCGGATTTTAGATCAGCTAAATTTTGATAATCTTTTAAATAATCCCAAATGGATTATTGGATTTAGCGACATTACAGCTTTACATATTGAGTTAAACAATATCGGTATTCAAAGCATTCATGGCCTCATGCCCGTTCAGTTTGATTACATGGGTACAGAAGGGTCACTTGAATCATTAAAGGAGCTATTGTTTGAAAACAAGTTGTGGTATCAATTACCTGGCCATACTAATAATATTTCAGGGCAAATATCTGGAGAAATTATTGGAGGTAATTTGTCTTTGCTTACAGATAGTTTAGGTACAAAATCAGAGATTAATACAAACGGAAAAATACTCTTTGTGGAAGAAATAGATGAGTACCTCTACAAGATTGACAGAATGTTTAATCAGCTTAAAAGGGCTAATAAGTTATCAGAATTGAAAGGCTTAATTGTCGGGGATTTTTCCCAGCAAAAGGATACCAATATCCCTTTTGGCCAAACATTAGAGCAGATAGTTTTGCATCATACATCTGAGTTTAATTATCCAATTGCTTTCAATATACCAATTGGCCATGAGCCATATAATTTGGCAGTGCCATGTGGAAGGGTAATGAAATTAAGTGTGACTAAGTCAGCTGTAGAGTTAATCGGTTGATCCGTAGCCACCACCACCCGGTGTTTCAATTGTGAATTGGTCTCCAGATTGTACATTGACCTGATCTGCATATTTTAAATTAACTATTGCTCCATCTTTCCTAATCAGGGATTGCCTTCCCGGTTTGCCATTATCTCCTCCTTTAAGGCCATATGGCCCTTCATTTCTATGCTGGGTAAGAACAGTAAGTGTGAGGTCATCAAGAAAGGTGAAGGTTCTTGAAATTCCATCACCACCTTTGAATTGCCCATTGCCACCAGAATTTTTTCTTATTGAGAAATTATCGAGTCTAATAGGATAGCGGAATTCCAGTATTTCAGGGTCAGTAATTTTTGTATTGGTCATGTGCTGATGAATGGCATCATGGCCATTGAAGTCACGCCCTGCCCCTGTTCCACCACCGATGGTTTCATAATAACCGAATTTAGAGTTGCCAAATAATAGGTTGTTCATGGTTCCTTGACTGCAGGCGGCTAGATCTAAGCATTTTAATAGTGTATCGGTTAGACGCTGGCTTACTTCGGTATTGCCACCAACTACTGCAGGAAGATCGCTTTTAGTGAAATCTGGATTCAGTAGACATATTGGTAAAATAATATTTACATTTTGCATCAGCCCTTCATTTAAAGGGATATTATCATCAACAAGCAATCTCAATACATACAAAATCACGCTCTGAACTATTGAGCGATTGGCGTTTAAATTATTTTTATGAACTTCAGAAGTACCACTAAAATCAAATGTGAGAATTTCATTCTCATGGTTAATTTTAACTTTCAATTTGGATCCATCATCGAGATATTCTTCAGCACTTTGATTAGCTATGGTCATTGATTTAAGCTTGTGGGTTAACAAGCGATTTGCATTACTTTTCAGAGCTTGCATTTGAGTTTTTACTACTTCAAACCCATGAAAGGAGCATAAATTCTTGATGCCCTCAATTCCACAATTGATAGAAGCCAATGCACCATATAGATCAGCAATATTCTCTTGTAATGCACGGGTTGGATAATCAGCATTTTGAAACAGGTTTACAATTGCTTGAAAATTGCTTGCGCCTCCATCAATCAATAATGTAGGTTCTATTATCACACCCTCTTCCTTCAGATTCGTGGCATCTGTGGGCATAGAACCTGGTGTTTTCCCACCTATTTCAGCATGATGTGCTCTATTAGCCACATAACCAACCAGTTGATTTTCAAAATATATCGGACTTATCAGTGTAACATCCGGGAGGTGTGAGCCACCATAAGCGGGGTGATTGGTAATGGCCACATCGCCATTTTTGAGAGGAATTTTAGCTGCCACCTCCCTGACGCAAACTCCGAGGCTGCCCAAATGAACGGGTATGTGAGGCGCATTAACAATTAACTCTCCGTTAGCATCTAACAGGGCACAAGAAAAGTCCAAACGTTCTTTTACGTTAACAGAGAAGGAAGTTCTTTCAAGTATAGCTCCCATTTGTTCAACAACAGCAGCAAAACGGTTTTGATATAGTGCCAATTCAGCTGCGGTCGAAAAATTATGACTCTTTTTCAGTAGTTTGGATTGACTTTGAATGATAGCATTTTCATTATTATCTAAACTGAAGGCCCAATTTTTTTTAAGAGAAACCGTACAATTTTGACTTGAAATGACAGCCGGGCCTATAATTTTTGCGCCAGCTTTTAGTTGTTCCCATTCAAAGACAGGAACCTCTTGATATGAATTCTCAACCAGCCCTTTTTGAGTTGATTGATGTGCGGGAGAGTATTGTGAAACAAGTTGATGAGGAGAAGCGTCTTTTTCCCTGACAACTGAGGCAACTAATTTGATAGATTCAATTTCAATTGGTCTATTATCAATCCACTGGCCATAAAGGTTGATATATGCCTTCTTAAAGTCCTTGACAACCTGTTCAATGTTTTCAAATGATACTTCTATGGTGGTTTCCTGGCCCTTTAACCTTAGGTGACAAAATTTGTGCTTAAGGGTGACCGAGTGTCTGTCAAAGCCCTGGCTAACAAATCGCTCGGTGGCGCTTTCATTTAAATCTTCAAATCCATTTTCTATGTGGGATTTGAAGCTTTCAAATTCCTGTAATACCTGATGCTGTTCAATAATGTCAATATCAGCTACCCCTATGCCATATGCGCTTAGCAGTCCTGCATCATAAGGAATAATTACTTTATTGATGTTAAGAGTTTCTGCGAGATCGCAGGCATGTTGGCCACCGGCACCACCAAATGAGACCAATGCCATTGCGCTTACATCATAACCTTTCTTCAATGCTACTTTCCTAATTGCCTCAGCCATCTTCTCATTGGCTATTTTGAGAAAGGAATTTATGAGTTGGGTTGAATTGGTTTTTGATTCAGAATCCTGATTTATTTCCTTTAATAAAAGTTGAAGTGCTACTTCTGATTTAGACCTACTAAGTGGGATTGAGAAATTATTTTCTGAAATTCTACCTGCAAGTAGATTAATATCAGTGATGGTTAATGGGCCATTATTGCCATAACAGGCCGGTCCTGGATGTGCTCCGGCACTTTGTGGACCAACTGTAAGCATACCATTTTCATAGCTGCAAATTGAACCACCACCTGCCGCAATTGTTGAAATATCTATTGAAGGGCTTTGAATAGTGGCATCGCCAACTTTTGTTTCATATACATAATTAACCCCATTTTTATAGACCGCAACATCGGTGCTTGTACCGCCCATGTCAAAAGTCACTATCTCATTAACATTTGACTTATTGGCAATATCTGCTGCCCCAACAATACCACCTGCAGGGCCACTAAGCAGACAGTCTTTGGGGTAAAAACTATGGCTGGGTATAACAGCGCCACCACTGGACATTATCCTAAGAGTAGAATCAGCTAATTTCGATTCAATTCCAAGGATATATTTGGACATAATTGGATTCAGATATGCATTAACAATAGCTGTTTCTGCCCTTGGAAGTATTTTGATTGCCGAAGAAAGTTCTGAAGAACAACTGATATTTTTTATTCCACTTTCAGATAAGAATTTGCTTAATTCTAGTTCATGGCTATTATTTTTATAACTATTGAGCAAGGCAATAGCGACAGAATAGTTTTCCTTAATTAAGCCGTTAATCTGCTCCTTGAGTGAATCTAAATTTAAAGGTTGAATTACTGTTCCATCACTAGCTATGCGTTCTTCTATTTCTATGACATGGTCATAAAGCTCAGGAGGCGTTTGTATGTTAAGTTCAAAGATATGGGGTCGTTGTTGGGTTCCAATTTTCACCAAATCTTTAAAACCGTTGGTAACAAGAAATGCTACTTTAGCCCCTTTTCTTTCCAATAATGCATTTGTTCCTTTGGTGGTTCCAAGTCTCAAATTGATAGGAGGAAGGTTATTTTTTAAACTGGTTTTGGTAGCTAGCCTGCATGCCAGAACAGGGACTTCTTCATTTGCCGTTATCTCAAAATCGTAGTTGTATTCGGCATTTAAAGTTTGTTCGAAGTTACTTTGAAGAGTGAAAATTCTCTTATCAAAATCTATTGATTGAACTAGCTGAGAAGAGTTTTGATTTAAAACCTTAAAATGATATCCATTAAATATGTCAACATCAATTGGCCAATTAAATTCAACTTCAACTTCAGTTTCAGAAACTTGTTTAATTACTCTACCCTTGAGCACGCCATTACTAAGGATCTTTAACCTTTTCTTCTCATTGTTTGGAGTGAAGGCTATGCAATCTGTAAAAGTGCCTCCGGTATCTATCCAAATCTGCCACATATCGATTTTTTTTGAAAGATACCAACGCGACTTAATTTAAACTATGATAAATCCCTAATTTAGAGATATACCGATCATTTTATGAAAGCAATTGGTCAACTATTAAGAGCACTTCCATGGCTTATAGCCATAGCGGCAATACTTTGGGTTTACATACAGAAAGATGATGCTACAGAAGAGCAGGTTATTTACAGTCATCAGACTTTAGTTCAAGAAATTGAAGATTTAGGCAAGCTGGAATTGGTGAAGTATAATTTCAAGGAGATAACTGAGGTTAAGAAAATAAGCAAAGAGTACCTGAGGTTTTTTAAGCTGGGGCCGGATAGCAAAATAGCTATAATAAGTGTTGGTGAAGCCACAGGTTGTATTGATTTGACCAAGATAAAAGCAGAGGATGTGCAGGAAAGTAATGACACAATTTTCATCAATCTGCCGAAGCCTGAGTTATGTTACTATAAGCTTGATATGGAAAAATCAAGAATCTATTCTTTGGAGACCAATCCTATGATCGATAAAAAGGAGTTTATTCAGGATGCTTATAAAAGTGCAGAAAGTGAGATAAGGGAATCGGCCTTGAATTCTGGCATTTTGGAAAGAACGAGAGATAATGCAGAGCTTATTTTAAAACCGATGCTTGAAAGAATGAGTGGAAAAGTGGTAATAATAACTGAGCGGCCTGAATCTGTAAAAGTTGATGGGCTAGATCAGTAGTCCAGTTTTAGCAGAGCATAGAGCCCAAGAAGAAGAAAAATAATGGCCGGCACTAATTGGGCTAGCCCTTTGGATGATATTTTCAGCTTGATACTTTTACCCAAATATGCAAGAAGGGCTAACAACGTAAATGTTCCTATAGAAACTCCGGCACCATATATTAGTTTGTCGCTCCAGCTAGTTATTTGAAGCCATTGTTGGTTTTTCAGATAAGCTGTTATTCCAATCCAAAATGGGATAGCCAGTGGATTTAGAATGCTGATGATCAAGCCTTTTCTAAACCCACTTGATTGAAGTTTTTCAAATGTTTTGTTTTTGGTAGGCCTAAAATATACTCTAAGATTAACTGCGCCTAGCGTTAACATTACTGCCGCAGAGATTAATCTTATGTTGTTCATTATCAAAGGGGTAGAGGTCAGCCAATCTTCAAACTGAATGGCAATAATCACATAAGGATATTCTATTAAAGCAGCCGCAAGTGCAAAGCGCAAAGCGGCACTAATCCGTTCTTCAACAGCAAGCTGAATAATACTTATGTTAATAGAACCTGGAGGAATTGATCCCAGAAAACTGAATATGAATGCTATTCCAAAAATTATCATCATTTACCCTCTGATGAGATTTTCTTGTAAGTTGCCAAACCTTCTTTAAATGACATATAAGGCACCCCTGATTTATGATTAGCAACGCTAATTTCAAACAACACCTTCCAATGATGAAAGATTACTTTGTAAGCACTCCATAATGAACTTCCCGGATGATAGATATGTGCCGGTTCTGAACCAGCGCCATTAAGTTCCATTATTTTTATTTTGCCATCATACAAATCATCTATGGATTGTACTTTGATATCAAACCTACCAAAATAGAAGCCTTTGATTTGCTTACTGATTTTATCAAAAGTGTCATTTAGCTTTTGATTGATTAAATGATTGCCACTTAAAAACTTAGTACCTCTTGAGTGGTTTCCAATGGCTACCAGCTCCAATTTAGCTCCATTTTCAAGAATGTCATTCAGTTGATCCTTATACCTGACTTTTAAAGTATTCCATTGCAATTTTGCCCTTTCATTAACCAAAATAAGCTCTTGAATTGTTGATTTTCCATTACCAACAAGTGCAAGCATCTCCTTAATAACTATTGAGCTAACCACTCCTTTTGATGCATTAGGAGAGCGGTAATAGAAAACCCCCATCTCCATAGGTTCAGTAAGAAATTCCTGAATTATATAATCAACAGCAATATTTTGGTGATAGGCCGCTAGCTCTTTATCACTCTTTATTTTTTCTACTTTCCAGCCTCTTTCCCCAACATTCGGTTTGCATATTATAGGATATGATTTAAAAGATGTTTGGACTTGACGAGCAACTTCTTCTGCAGAAGTACCGAGCTTAATAAATATGGTACTCGGAATTAATGAATCATCTATTTCATTTAAAATCTTAATTTTTGATTCACCGAGCATTCCTCCATTCTCAATACCTGGATTAGAAGCAGTAAAATAAAACAACGACCTGGCCCTTAATGAAAGCCAGATCCAATAAATAAATACTGGCCAGTATACAACGAGAAAAGGCCAGTACTCCCAATTTCTGAGCCTGATGAGAAAGTCACTTGTCCAAATTCTATCAAAAAGACCCATTAATCAACAGCTTTTCAAGCCGAGGGTGCCTGTTGCTGATATTTTATAGTAGAAACTGCTACACCAAAATGACTTGGCACAGAGATATAGCTGGCAATTTCCTTCAAACCTATTTTGATAATAGCCATATGATGGATGGCATGCTCTATGTTATAGGCCAATTCCCTGGAAAGACTTGTTTTTATTTTGGTCAAAATATCATCCGAAAAGCTGTAATTAACCTCAAGTACCAGCTCGGTATCAGCTTCAGATTTATCCAAAAATGAATTGATATGATCAATTACTGTTAAGGCAAGATCCTTATCGGATTCTATTAATTTATCGTGATCGCGTTTATCATAGTTGACAACACCATTTTCGCAATTATGCATTAGGCAAGTGAAAAATTCGAGTGTGTGTCGGATGTGCTGACCAATTGTAGAGTTGTTGAGGGTAGGAATGGGTTTTTTGAAGTCTTCTTCCTTTATATTATTTAAAACAGCTTCCAGTTGCTCTAAAATATCTTTACATGCTTCATTCAAATTCATTGTTCAAATATAAGTAAAAAGTATTTTGGGTGAATCCAAGAGAACCTCATTAAAATCGCCTATTGACCAATTTTCTTCCAATTCTCATCGGCCTTTTTGTGTAATTCATTTTCTTTTTCATTCCATAATTCCAGCGTGTTGGTGCCCCAGAAATTGTAGAATAGGAAAAGTTTACCATCTATAATTTTATATGTCTCAGGATCAATTTTTACCTTTTCCGCAGTCTCACCAACGGCATAGGCACACCAGCCTCCATATTGTGGTTCAAATGCTGAAGGGTTTTTGTCAAACTTTAATTTGTTGGCCTTGGAAGCAAAATAATAGGTTATACCCTTATATTTTGAGCTAATATTGGAGTCGCCTTCTTGAGCCGTGCCATCAAAATAGCTCACAGGGTCATAGCCTTCAATGGCTAAAGTCTTTTTTACATTAAAATTTTTTAATCTTTCAGATTCATCCTGGGCAGTTAAGCTGTGAACAGAACAAATTGTAAGAAATATCAATAGAGCTTTCATGAACACATGTTTAGGTTTAAAGCATCTAACTGAATGATAATAAATTGGTTGCAAGTATTAATTCTTTTGTCAGCTACTGTACAATAGCGAAGCAAAATACTATTTACGTAATACTTCCCAAATTAGATTTGTTTCAAAGCCCTTTTGGTAGAGATAGGAGGCTATTTTCTGATTTGCAGCAAATTGATCAGTCATGTTAAGGGCACTTCTTTTTTTGGAGATTAGGGTCTCAATGGTATTCAGGTAATCACTTTCAGGTATTTCCAATAGACCTTTTTTAATGCAGTATTCTGATATGCGGTGCTGCTTCAAGCCCTGAAGAATTTTTAATCGGCCCCACTTTTTCATTCTGAATTTACCGCCAGCATAAGCCTTGGCAAACCGCTCTTCATTAATAAAGTTTTCTGTAATTAACTCACTTAGGACTTCCTCAACATCATTATAATGGAGACCATAGGAATAGAGTTTATCCCTGACTTCTTGCTGAGAGCGTTCCTGATATGCACAATAATCAGCGGCCTTTAACTTAGCTTCCTTTCGCGAGAATACTTTTTTTGGCTTTTGATGATCGTCTTCGAACATGGGTTATTTTACCAGCCCTTTTCTTTTTAGAATACTCTCCACAAATTTCCTTTCATTGTCAGAGTTGAATATTTTGAAAGGCAAATGAATCAACTGAGCCTTATTGACAGTAAGCAGAATATAGTTTTTACCAATATGCCCTCTTTTTATCTGATCCCACTTAATGGGCATGCCTTGCTTGGCGTTAAGCTTGATAAGAATTTGCTGGCTGGTAATTTCATAAGCCAATTTCTCAAAAAGCATTTTGGTTTGCTCTAGCTGTGTTACTCCGGCAAACTGAATTAACCAGAATAAAATATATAATACAGCACCAATGCCAGCACCAATAAACCACCAGATATTGTCAATCCATAAATAACCTAAGCATATGGCAAGCACTATAAGTGAAACCCACCATTGCTGTTTCAATACATTTTTTAAGGCCAGTTTGATGTAAGTCCCACTTTCCAACTTATATTTCTTTGTCTTTACATTCATTGCTTTCTTGTAATTTGTGTTCTGTTCTTAAAGAACTGCAAACTTAACCTATTATGGTTTATTAATATTTAGAGCTTAATAAAATTTGCAGATTAGTTGAATTTAAAATGCCTTTAGGCTCATGTCTTTGCTTTTGACAGAATGTGTCAGGGCTCCCACGGATATAAAATCAATGCCACACTCGGCTACTTCACGGATATTCTTTTCCGTTATACCACCGCTGGCCTCAGTTTCATATTGTCCTTTTATCATAGTTACGGCCTCTTTCATAACCGATGGCATCATATTGTCAAGCATTATAACATCAACCCCACCTGTATCCAAGACCTCTTTTACTTCATCGAGATTTCTTGTTTCAACCTCTATTTTCAGGCTTTTATTATTGTTTTTAAGGTACTCTTGGGTGGTTTTAATAGCTTTTGAGATGCCTCCGGCATAATCAATGTGATTGTCCTTTAACATTACCATGTCGTATAAACCAAACCGATGATTGGTGCCACCACCAATGGAAACCGCCCATTTTTCCGCTATTCTAAAGTTAGGTGTGGTTTTTCGCGTATCTAATAGTTTTGCTTTGCTTCCACCAATCAAAGTTCTCAAATAATCTGTGTAAGTAGCAATGCCACTCATTCTTTGCATGCAATTGAGCACCAATCGTTCACTGGTTAATATTGATCTGGCAGACCCATAAACTTTAAAGGCGACATCCCCTTTTTGCATGGTTGATCCATCTTTAATGAAAACTTCAATCTTCAAAGCAGGGTCATAGGAAGCAAAAATCTTCTTTGCCATGTCAACTCCGGCTAAAATGCCTTCATCTTTAATTAGAAGCTGAGCTTTGCTTTCCTGATTTTCAGGGATGCATGCTAAAGCAGAGTGGTCACCATCGCCAACATCTTCTTTTATCGCTGATTTAATAAACAGATCGAGCGCTTTTTCTGTAAGGTATTCTAAAGCCATTGAACAAAAATAAAAAAAGCACTGATTTTTTAACCAGTGCTTTATATGTAAGTACTTATTTATTACTCTTTTATGAAACTTATCTCATGAATAAGGTATCGACCATCTGTCTGTTTTATTCTCATCCAAACACGATAGGTTTCATTATTAGTCAAATATTGGCCAATAGCATAAGGAAGTCCACCTTTAGATGATCCTTGGTGAACAATGGTAAAACTGCTCGGTGGATTGTTCTTAAAGAAATCCCTGAGGGCAAATTCTGCTTGTGTTTTACTGTAACTCTCAACATTACCGTCAATAGTTACATCTACATTGTTGTTCAAGAATTTTGTCAGTTCTTTAGAACTTCCTGTTTTAATAGCATTTTTTACATCTTCAATAATCTCCCCCTGCCCAAAAGCCAAAGTATTTGCAGCAAATAAGATTAACAATGTCCAGATGTACTTTGAAATCGGATTCATATTATAAATTAATTATCCTTTCTGAGTCCAAAATTATGCCAATTTATAATTTGAAAATTGAAATTACCATTTAATTAGATGCTTTACAATTCAGCCCGGATAATTTACCTGCCAGATTGCCTGTCAAGCTCTCTCCCAAAGAATATGGCATTTAAGAATACTTTGTTGGTGCCATACCAGAAGGCCCTGAAATTCAAGTCATCAGTAAAGCCGATAACCCTGCCTCTGCCATAAACATTCATACCCACGCCAGATGTGTTTCTCAATTTTTCAAGGTTTTCTTCGGAGATATATCCACTTAGTAAAGGGCTAGAGGTATATATCATTGGGTTTGAAAAGCCGCCTGTTGATTTTTCCAGAAAGTCTTCTGAATTTCTAAAAACAGGAAGCTTATTGCTTTCATAACCATAAAACAATGGGTTTGTAAGGTCAATGGTTGTTTCAAATATTGCTCCACCAATTTCCTGAGCACCAAAAAACTCATCTATGTCTTTATAAGGTTTGCTTTTTAGGGAATCCAGTTTGTCAGCTTTTGCAAATTTGAACTTGCCAACACCTATTTTATTTAAATACTTCATGGCATTTTGTGCGGCTACAATCGAGCCACCTTCTCTCACCCAGCTTTTCAATTTTTCAGCCCCTGATGTGGATATTGAACTATAGGAACCATCGGCCATAATTAGTGTATTGTATTTCTCGATGTCAGCCCTATTAAATATGTCAGTTGGCATAAGTGTAACATTAATATCAAACCTTTGGTCAAAAAGGTGCCAAATTTCTCCTGCATCATAGCTGCTGGTGCCATCACCTACCAAAAGAATAATATTTGGCTTCTCAACATTAATAAATGAAGGGCTTCCTAAACTCACACCCTGATAATCAAGTCCTGTTTTCAAAGCATAGACATCCACTCCGTTTTCTGCCGCCAGGGTTTTTAAATATTCTGAAATCATGTCAGTGGGCTTGTTTTGCATTTCCACAGGAATAAGGATAGTGCCTCTAGCAAACTTCCTCCCTACATTATTAAATTCTTCCGAAGCTACTTTCACCTTGAATCCGTTTTTTAGAAGCTGATTAAGCATTTTTGGCGCATAGTAACCGTTCCACTCAAATGCATATGCATATTTTGATGGCTCTCCAATTAAATTTCCTTTTGGTTTTACTGTAGGGCTAAACCTATCTCCCAACTGTCCTGAGCTGTATGATTTGGCGCTTAATGTTTGATAATTTACATTAAAAGCCAGTGGCAGTGTCCATGCAGAAACATCATAAAATAGACTGTCCTGAAAAGTTGTGGTCTTATCAAATATTGCTCGAATCAATTTGTGCTTTGGCTGCTCCATAGGAACGATAAATGTTTCATCAGCACTATATGACTGGCCATTAACAGTGGTGTTATTCTTGGCTTGATAAATCTCTATCTTATGACGATCAATAAGTTCTGCCAAGTGATAGTTTTTATACTTGTCTTTGGAAGCGAAAACCACAGCCTTATTGGCAGAAGATCGGGCTTCGTTTAAGGCATTAATATAAAAGTCTTTCTGAAGTTGAAGAAATTCTGTTCTTAGTTCATTCAGGCCTTTTAGTGAAGATAATGTGGTTGTAAACTGATTTTTAATAGTGAAAGGGAAATCTAATACACCATTCTCTGTCTCCCGAGCGTGTCCTCTTGAGCTGGCTTGCTCAAAGAGAATTCCAACTGCACCATTTACATCTGGGTAGGTTGATCCTTTGCCGTAGTAATAGTCATCATAGCTCTCATGGGTATAATACATCGATCCTATTTCATCCAAAGCTTTAGCATGATATTCACCCAACTTTCTGGTGAGCTCATAATTATTCTTCGGTGTTAACGGGTTGTTTCTTGAAGGAATACCGGGCTGAAAGAAGAAAGAACTATTGCTCCCCATTTCATGATGGTCTGTCAGCAAGTTTGGTTTCCATTCCTGGAAAACTTTTATCCTGGCTTGTGACTCTGGAAGTTGAGCCACCAGCCAATCCCTGTTTAAGTCGAACCAATAGTGGTTGGTTCTTCCTCGTGGCCATGGCTCATTGAGTTCCATATTGTTTGGGTCAACATTGTTTTGATAACTCTTGTTGGCATTTACATAACTGGCAAATCTGTTAAGTCCATCGGGGTTGAAGCTTGGGTCTAAAATGATTACCGTTTCCTTAAGAATTTTTTCTATATAATCTCCCTGTGCAGCAGCCAAATAGTAAACAGCAAGCAATGATGCATTTGATCCACTTGGTTCATTGCCATGAATACTGTAACCCATATAAGTTACTGCGGGCATACTGTGAATATCAACAGATCCAGACTGAGCAGGGTCACTTAATTTCTGGTGATCAGTTTTTATTTTTTCTAAATTTTGATGATTATCAGGAGAGGTGATAATTAAATTGAGAAGAGGTCGATTCTCAAAGGTCTCGCCAATTTGTTGTATGGTAATTCTATCGGAGGCATTGGCAACCGCATACATGTAATTTACGAGCCTGTCATGACTAATATGCCATTCTCCAACCTCATGACCAATAACATCTTTGGGCTCTGGAATCTCACTGCTATAAGTGGTGTTGGCAGGTAAATAATAAGTAATATCTACCTGAGCATAGGTGGTGGTAAAGGTTAAAATGCTAACGAAAAATGTAAAGTATCTGATCATATTCTTGAAGATATTTAAGTCTGGCATCTAAATAAACAAAAAAGGGCGAGACTGCTAATTAATAGCGTTCATTTCTTAACAATAAAGTAATGTTAAAAGACCTTAAATAAGTAGGTGAAAGTAGTTATTTTGCCATGTTTTTTCGAGCTAACTTACATGGGCGGAAAAATCAAAAGTTTTAACTAAATTATGAGTGAATTAATCTAACCAAATTAATTATGAAACAAATTTTACTGAAAAGTTTAATGTCTGTAGGCATAGTGTTCTTTGCAACGCTACTATCCTTTGGACAAGGATCTACTTCCTCCACAATGAGTGGAAAAGTAACAGGACCCGATGGAGCGGTGCTTCCTGGAGCAACTATAATTGCGGTACATACTCCTTCAGGGTCACAGTATGGTAACCTGACGGATGTTAATGGTTATTTTAGGATTCCTAACATGCGTGTTGGCGGTCCATATACAGTGACCATCAATTTTGTCGGTTATTCGGAAATGAAAAAGGAGGGAATTTTTCTGACTTTGGGCAAGACTTATAATTTGGACATTGAGATGCAGGAAAATGTAGAAACCTTACAGGAAGTTGTTGTAACGGCTTCTGCCTCAGAAGTATTTAATGGGGACAGAACCGGAGCTCAGACTACCGTTTCCAAGGATCAACTTACTTCATTACCAAACGCTTCCAGATCTTTAAATGATTTCACAAGGCTTACCCCACAAGCTTCATTTACTTCTGGTGGAGGGTTGTCCGTTGCTGGTATGAACAACCGATACAACTCAATTTTTATTGATGGAGCCGTTCAAAATGATGTATTCGGATTAGCAGCCAATGGTCAAAATGGTGGCCAGGTGAACGGCCTTTCTGTAATCAGTATGGATGCCTTGGATCAAATCAGTGTGGCTGTTGCGCCTTATGATGTTACGTTGGGTGGATTTGCCGGGGCAGGTATAAGTGCTGTGACTAGAAGTGGTACAAACAATGTTGAAGGATCAGCTTATTATCTAATAAGAAATGAAAGTTTGGCAGGTAAAACCCCGAATTTCATTGATAGTGAAGACAGGGAAAAATTAGCTGAATTTTCTGCTAAGACCTACGGATTAAGGGTTGGTGGGCCAATTATTAAGGACAAATTATTCTTCTTTGTTAATGGGGAGATTCAAAATGATGAGACACCTAACCCATTTAACTTTAGTAATTATAATGGTGCAGCTTCACAAGCAGATATTGATTTGTTTGCCAATACGCTTAGAGGTTTGGGTTATGAGCCAGGCGGATATGAGAGTGTGACTCAAAAACTTGAAGCTCAGAAATTTTTGATTAAGCTAGATTATAACCTGAACCAAAACCATAAATTGTCCTTAAGACATAGTTATAACAATGGGGAAAATTTCTCACCTAGTACATCAAATTCCAACAGGATAAGATTTGCCAATGCGGGTGTCTTTTTCCCATCGGAAACAAATGCAACCACCTTTGAATTACAAAGTAACTTTAATGACAAGTCTAATAAGTTAATCATTGGTTACACAACTGTTAATGATAACAGAGATCCTTTGGGCAGTCCATTTCCATACATTGATATTAGTACCGGTGATGTTGAAGCAGGAAGTGAGCAGTTTTCAACGGGCAATGTTTTAGAACAAGAAATCTTTACTATTACCAATAACTTTAATCTGTACAAAGGCAAACACACATGGACTTTTGGAACGCATAACGAGTTTTATAACATGAGAAACGTGTTTATAAGACAAAACTTTGGTTCTTATAGATATAATACAATCCAGGACTTTGTTGATGATGTAAACAACGGAGCTGCTCCGGGCAATGCCTTCGAATATAATAGAAGTTATTCGTTGGTTGACAATACAACAGGTGACGATACAGAAGGAGCAGCAGAATTCAAAGCCATGCAATTGGGTTTTTATGCGCAGGATGAGATTCAGGTTAATTCAAAACTGAAGATCACTGCTGGCTTAAGGATAGATATTCCAATGTTTACTGATGATCCTGTAGATGATGGTTATTTTAATACTACTGCTGCCCCGGCCATTACTGCTGCAGGCTATGACCTTAAGGGTGCAAAGGCTGGTCAGGCACCAAAAACACAACTTTTAATAGCCCCAAGATTTGGTTTTAATTATGATCTTAAAGATGATAAGACAACCCAAATTAGAGGTGGACTTGGAATCTTTACCAGTCGTGTACCATTTGTATGGCCAGGTGCTATGTACAATAATAACGGTGCTACAGTTGGAGGCGTAAGAGTTAGGCCGGGCGTGGATAATCCATCTGTGCCAATTAACTTTAATCCTGACCCATTCAATCAACCTACTGTTTCTGATTTTGGAGGTACTGATGCCATTCCTCAGGGGCAAATGGATTTGTTTGCTGAAGACTTTAAGTTTCCTCAGGTTTTTAGAGCAAGTATAGCTGTTGATCAAAAGCTGCCATTTTGGGGTTTAATTGGTACAGCGGAATTTATGTACTCTAAAACGATAAACAATATATTTTATGAAAACGTAAATCTTGTGCCTGCTGACGAGAGAATGACCGGCACTCCTGACAACAGGTTTAGATTTACTAATGGTAGGATTGATAACAATTATGGTGGTCAGATTTATTTAGGATCTAACACAAGCGAGGGTTATACCTACAATATTACAGGTAGTTTGGCCAAACCTTTTGAAAATGGTTTGACTGCCACGTTATCTTACAATTTTGGAAGAGCTGAATCTATCTTTGAAGGAACGTCTTCACAAAACTCATCTCAGTGGAGGGGTGTTTATGCTGTTAACGGAAGAAATGATGCGCCACTTGGCAGATCTGATTTTGATGCAGGATCACGAATTGTAGCTTCATTAACTTATCGAAAAGAATATCTAGGTGCTTTTGCTACTACTGTTGGATTGTTCTATCAAGGCCAATCAGGAGCTCCTTTTTCATACACTTATAATTCTGGATTTACAGGAGAGGATTCACGTGAAAGAGCCTTAATATATATTCCTGCAAATCAAAGTGAAATCATTTTTGCTGATGCTGCTACTGCTGCTGAGCAATGGGCAGCACTTGATGCATATATTTCAAATGATGACTATTTAAGTGAGAACAGAGGAGGATATGCAGAGAAGAATATGGTTAGAACACCTTTTGAAAGTATCGTAGACTTTAAATTAGTTCAGGATATTTTTATTGGACAAGGAAGTAAAAAACAAACGTTTCAGATTTCCTTCGATATTTTCAATTTCGGAAACTTCTTGAATAAGGACTGGGGAAAAAGATATTTTGTGCCTAATGGTGATGGTACTTCTGTACAGTTGTTGGATTTTGAAGGTTTCCAAACTGGAACTAACACCCCAACGTTCTCTTTTGATCCATCGATTAAAGAAAAGGAAGACTTGCTAGGCAAGGATGATGGCGGACTAGTTAGTTCAAGATGGCAGATGCAACTTGGCTTAAGATATATCTTTGGTAATTAAGGTTTAATTAATACATATAAAAAAGGGGCGTCTGCGCCCCTTTTTTCGTTTATTTATTTTTTTGAAAATGTACTATTTCAATCGTGACCTTTCCTGGCTTTCATTCAATAAGAGAATACTTCAAGAGGCAGCAAATCCTAATGTTCCGCTTTATGAAAGAATAAAGTTTCTGGCGATTTACTCTTCCAACCTTGATGAATTCTTTCGGGTTAGGGTGGCTTCTATAAGGAGTATTATAAACATAGATAAAAAGAAAATTTATAAGCATTTGAGTGATGACCCCAGGGTGGTGCTTGATGCTATACTGAAAGAAGTAAACGAGCAGCAGCAGTACTTTGGCAGAATTAAAAGGGAGGAAATTATACCAGAACTCAAAAAACATGGAGTCGTTCTATATCGGGACGAACAACCTTTGAATGATCATTACGAGGTTATTAATCACTACTTCAGAAGCAGGGTTTTATCATACCTTCAACCTCATATCCTTACTGGAAAGAAGACGAGAAAAGTATTTTTGGAAAACAAGCAATTGTACTTTGTGATTGATTTAGTTGGTCAATCAAAAGAGCCTGATTACGCTCTTATAAATATACCTTCAAATTTTCTTGATAGGTTCGTTAAGCTTCCCACTATCAACGAGGTTCATTATTTCATCGCCATAGATGATATTATTAGAGAGAACCTGGATTTCCTATTCCCCAATTATGAGATTAAAGGATGCTATTCAATAAAGCTTAACAGGGATGCTGAACTCAATATTGAAGATGAGTATTCCGGTGACTTGGTTAAGAAAATTCAAAAGCAGATTACAAAAAGGAATTTGGGTGTTCCCTCCAGGTTTTTATATGATGCCAAAATGCCAAAGGAGATGGTTGAATATATCAAGGAAAGGTTTGAATTGGTAGATGATGATATGGTTCCAGGAGGGCGATATCATAATATGAACGACTTGTTTGGCTTAAAGAATCCATTGTCTCCTGAGCTGGAGTATAATTATAAACCACCTTTAAAGATAGGCTCTATTGAAGGGTATAAATCTATATTTGATGCCATTGATGAGTCCGACTTGCTCATGCATTTTCCTTACCAATCATATGACTATGTGCTCAGGTTCTTTAATGAGGCAGCGCTAGATCCAGAGGTGAAGCAAATAAAGGCCACCTTCTATAGGATTGCCCCAGAGTCGTTTATTTGCAATGCATTGATAAGTGCAGCTATAAATGGAAAAAGTGTGGTGGTCTTTGTAGAACTCAAAGCAAGGTTTGATGAGCAGAATAATCTTAAATGGGCCGAAAAAATGAAAGCAGCTGGTATTAAAATTATTTACAGCATGCCAGGCTTAAAGGTACATGCCAAGGTGGCGGTTGTAACCAGAAAAAACACCAAGGGTCAGAAGGTCAATTATGGGTATTTCGGAACGGGTAATTTCAATGAGAAGACAGCAGCCATCTATGCAGATCAGGCGCTGCTGTCAAATAATGAAAAACTGACCAGTGAATTAGATCAGCTGTTTTTGTTTCTTGAGAAACAGGAAACTCCGAATTTTGAATCTCTGCTAGTGTCTCAATTTAATATTATCGATCGTTTTGAATCATTAATTGACAGGGAAATTGAGAATGCTAAAGCAGGTAGGAAGGCCTTGATTATTATCAAGATCAATAACCTGCAGCATCAGGGTATGATCAGTAAATTGTATGATGCCAGTAATGCTGGGGTTAAAATTGATATGATTGTACGTTCTATTTGTTGCCTTGTGCCGGGGGTAAAAGATATGAGTGAGAACATTAATGTTCATAGAATAGTAGATCAATATTTGGAGCATAGCAGGGCATTCTATTTTTATAATAATGGAGATGATGAGTTATACCAGGGCTCTGCAGATTGGATGAACCGGAATCTTGAGCGGAGGATAGAAGTTGTATTTCCTATTTTAAAAGGGGAATTCAAGGCGCAAGTCATTAAGATGCTTGAACTACAGATTAATGATAATGTTAAGGGTGTAAAATTGGATCATAACCTAAATAATGCTCCTATTGAGGGAGCATTGAAGGTCAGGAGCCAGGTTGATTTTTATGAGTACCTCAACAGGCTTGGTCAACCAGCCGTAGGATAAAGCAACATAGCAGTAATAAAGCTCAGAATGGAGATGATAAAGCCAAACATGAACACGTTGTAGGACTTTCTGAGCATTCTGTATTTTTTGCCAAGTACAATGCCTAAAAAGTAAATATCTTTTATCATACTGCCATAAAGGAAATCAGCATCTTTCATCATTTCCCGCATACCCCACATATAATTGTCCAGTTCCATACTATGAAAGTTGCCGAAGAATAGCAAGTTGGTCTTCTTTTCCCTTATTTCTTCAGTGGTAAACTTACCGGAAGACACGTTTGGCCTTGTAGCCAGCACTGCAAAAACTATAGTGGTGAGGCATACAAAAACAAGTAGCATGGCAGGGATGATGAGCTGAGGCCAATCTTCAAACTTTCTAAACAGTACCGATACCAATACAGAAAGGATAATGGAGTTAATGGAGATCATGATGTTGGCCTTGTTATCAGCCATTGCACTCAACTGCAAATGGTTTTTAGAAGTAATACGAAACATAGTTTCTATACCTCTGTCAGGCTTTTGAATTTTAGCCTTTGCCAATTTTTCTTCAAGCTTTATTATCTGGGCTTCAAGTTTTTCGGTTGATTTTTCCTTCTTTTTCAACTTTTTTTTTACCTGCTTTATGTTTTCTTGCTTTTTTGGCTCTAGAACGCTTTGACCGTACTTTGTGAAGTATTTATGCTGGCCAATGAAAGATAAGGTTTTATTCATCCAGTCAGTTTGTGGCATTTGCTGATCACAAACCCTGGCTATTTCATACCTCAAATGTTCACTTTTTTGCTCAAAATTATCCGTAGAAAGGTGAAACAGATCAGAATCACAAAGAACTTCAGACAGTTTGTCTGTAGGGTTTTGAGGCATTTTAGTGCTCGCAATTATCTGAGCAATTCTCTCAGCCCTCTTGTTCTCTACACCCCATTCTGAAAACTTATCTTTCATCAATCGAATACTTTCTTCTTCGTGGTTATTGCTGTCGCAATTGTAGCCAAGATCATGAAACCAGGCGGCAAGCTTTACATCTTCAAGTTCTTCTTCAGAAAGACCTTCTTCTTTCCCAATAATATCTACAGCTTCTACTACCTCGAGGGTGTGCTGCAAGTTATGATATGTAAATTCTTCAGGAAGGGATTTAAGAACCTCTTCACTATAAGACTGAGCACTTTTCAGAAGGCTTGTTTCAACCATAATACTTCTAAGTAAGTAAAAAATTACTGTAATTCCTTGAAGAACATAACCTTAACGCCCGACATAGCACAAACGTTTAATTGCCGTCAACATAATTTTGTAAATATTGAAATCTCTCTGTTAGTCTTCCATTCTCGGCAATTACAGCTCTCTTAATCACTTCCTGCTCATCATCACCAAGTAAGTGCGGCAATACATTATTGACCATTTCATTTCCAAAGTCGGTTGAGGCATCTCTTGGTAACTCGCAGGGCAGGTTGTCAACGGCCATTACCGTTATATTGCCCTCATCCTTTAGTGGTGCTTCAACCTCATCATCAGATGGGTTGTAGTCATATATAGGGTCGTCTATGGTGCTGGATCTTTTGGTAGAGGGAATTGACCCTTCAATATCACAAGTAATATCAGCTATTACCCTGATCTTAAAATCAGGTCTTATAATATCTTCTCTCTTAAATAAGACCGGAGCTTCAGGATCCCAAAATGCTCCCGCAATAAGTACATCTGCCACTTGAGCAAATTTTAAGAAGTCACTTTCATAATTCTCCGGATGCTCATAGAATTCACTTCTGTTAAACTCTCCGCCTGCAATAGGCTTATTATAATCACGGCTGTTGAGTTGAGCATAAACAGGTTCATCATAAAGATTGGTTAAAAATTCTGCAGGAGTTACTTTTCGAATATTCATGCCTGTGAGTACTTCCATAGCCCCTTTAGAGACTCTGCCACCACCAGTAACTGCAATTTTTATTTTGGGAAGCTTTACTTTTTGGTATTCAGTTTTTAAATCTTCAAGATCAAAACATTCATGTGCAGGTCTTAGGCGAAACAAATTATATCTTTTTCCATAAGTCAATATGCCGTTATAAGCACCCACAATTCCGGCATATCGCCCAAATGCAACTATTCTTGTATTACTTTGATCTGTCAATAATTCATAATCTATTAACCGGATATTCTTCTTCAAAATTTCTCTCAACAGTTCCCTGTTATAAGGCTGCTCCTTAATGGTATGAGAAAAGAACAAATAAGTTTTATTGGCAATGAGGTTTTTAATAGGCACTTCTTTGACACCAAGAAGGATGTCACAATCATCAACCTCCTGAACAATTTTAACACCTTCATTTGCATAGTCAGCATCCTCAAAACATCTGATATCACTGGTCTGGGCCACTATTTCCAAATCAGAAAATTTATCTAATGCTATTTTGGCTTGAGATGGAATAATAGGAACTCTCTTATCAACAGGAACCTTACCCTCTTTTAGGATGCCGATTTTGATCATTGTTATAATGCATTTGGTTTACGAAATTGGGCAAATATATCATTTATAAACTATTCAGAATGAGCAGAATAGTCTTATTTTATTAAACAAGTTAGGATTGGTACTTTGAATTATACAGAATAAAAAAGAGGAGTAATTTACTCCTCTTCATCTGCTGGTTTATTTTTAAGCTCTTTGTAATCTTCCCGATCAATAAGCTTTTTATCTTCAACATTTTTGTTCAAAAATTCATTGATTTTATCAATGCTGAAACTTGTTTTTAATTCACCAAAGGAATCAATTTCAATATTAAAGCCCTCTAGTTCTGGGTTAACTGTTGGCTTCTCTTTCTTTTTTTCTACCTTTTTTGGGTTTCTCTTGGCCATGACATTAGTTGTTCACTTTTACTGGTAACACTTCTATCGCTTTAAGAATTCTTTTTTCAACCTCTTTTTTCCCAAGTATTTCCATGATCTCCATTAGGTCGGGCCCAGACCCCTTTCCTGTAAGAGCAATTCTAAGGGATTGCATTACCTGCCCTATTTTTAGTCCACGCTCCTCTAGTATCCCCATCAAAAGCCCTTTGGCATTTTCAGCATTGAAGCTGTCGATAGAGTTAATTTCTTCTGCATATTCTGCAAATACAGAGACGGCAATTTCATCCCATTTTTTAGCCACCACACCTTCATCATAACTTGAGGGGGTTGTAAAAAAGAACTGACCTTCTGTCCAAATTTCCTGAGGGAAAGTAACCCTCTCTTTCAGTGTGTCACATATTTTGGATAACATATCATCACTGTAAGCGATGTGGTCACCAGTTAAGTTAGGCTTTAGATAACTGGTCAATTCTTCTCCGGTTTTGGCTTTCAGGTACTGCTGATTATACCATTTGGCCTTTTCAATATCAAATTTGGTTCCCGACTTGCCTATTCTTTCTACAGTAAAAACCTCAGTGAGTTTTTCCAAAGAGAAAATCTCTTCCTCTGTTCCAGGGTTCCAACCTAAAAAAGCCAGAAAATTTAAGAAGGCATCTGGCAAATACCCTGCCTCTCTAAAACCACTAAATGTTTCAGGCTTACCATCTTTTCCTGCAAATTCTCCAGTAATTGGAAATACAGGGAAGCCTAATTTGTCTCCATCACGCTTGCTTAATTTGCCATTGCCATCAGGTTTCAGAAGCAGCGGCAGGTGAGCAAACTGAGGCATTGTGTCTTCCCATCCTAAAAATTTGTATAAAAGCACGTGCAATGGAGCCGAAGGAAGCCATTCTTCTCCTCTGATAACGTGTGTTATTTTCATTAAATGATCATCAACAACATTCGCCAAATGATATGTAGGCATACCGTCAGACTTCATCAATACTTTGTCGTCAATAGCTGAAGAATGCACCATTACCCAGCCGCGTACCATGTCGTTGAGCCTCACATCTTCTTTACGAGGAACCTTCAATCTGATGACATATGGAGCACCAGAATCTAATCTTTCTTTAACCTCATCTTCAGTTAAGGTCAAAGAGTTTTTCATTTGCATTCTGGTTATGGCATTATATTGTGGGGTATCCACTTTGGCTGCCTTTAGCCGCTCACGCATCGCTTCAAGTTCTTCAGAAGTGTCGAATGCATAGTAGGCATTTCCTTCATCAACCAGCCTTTTGGCATAGTCCATATAAATATCCTTCCTTTCAGACTGTCTGTATGGCCCAAACTCCCCACCTACTTTGGGGCTTTCGTCAGGGATAATTCCTACCCATTCTAAGGCATTCAAAATATATTCTTCCGCACCTTCTACATACCTGGCTTGATCAGTATCTTCAATCCTTAAAACCATCTTGCCATTATGTTTTTTGGCAAAAAGATAGTTGTACAATGCTGTTCTTACACCACCAATGTGTAATGCCCCTGTTGGACTTGGTGCGAATCTAACTCTTACCCCGTTTTGCATGCTTATAAATTTAGGAGTGCAAAGTTAACAAATTATGAGCGTGAATAACAGCGATGGGTATTCATCTTAGTGAGGCACTATTTTATGGCAATACAGGAAATTTCAACATTTACATCTTTAGGCAAACGACTAACCTCTACAGTCTCTCTGGCCGGTGGGTTTTCAGTAAAGTATTTACCATATACTGCATTGATTTTGGAGAAGTCATCCATGTTTTTTATGAAAATGCCGCATTTGACAACATTTGTAAAGTTGAAACCTGCTTCGCTTAATATTGCTTCAAGGTTTTTCATTACTTGCGCTGTCTCTACTTCGATGTCTGAGGTAATCATTTCTCCAGTTGCACGGTTGATAGCAATTTGGCCCGAAATATAAAGTGTATTGCCTGCCAAAACAGCCTGACTGTATGGGCCGATAGGTTCAGGTGCCAGATTGCTGTTAATAATCTTTTTCATAGTAGTATAGTTTTTGGTTATCTCTATTTTTGCTTCGCTAATATCGTTGATTAGTGTCTTTAATTAGAATTATTTAATAGTTGAAATGAAAATATTAATTGTAGGCTCAGCAGGTTCATTTTCAGAAGCTCAAAATAGGTTGGAAAGTATCTGTGATTTGGAGCATGTATTTGATTTTTTTGATTGTGCAGACCCTGCCCTCTACGATTTTATTTTTGACTTTACCCTTGATGAAAATCCAGAGTTAGTTGATCATTATTCTAAATTGAAAGACACAGTTGTGTTTTTAAATACTGTTAAAATTTCCTTGGCAGAGCTGCAATTTACTTACGGCAAGTGGAAGAACAGCATTTATGGATTTAATGGGTTAGCTACTTTTTTTGACCGTGATGTTTTAGAAGTGTCTTCAATTAATGGGGATGTAAATGAAGAACAATTAACTCAGCTTAATTTTCAATATGAGGTTGTTGATGATAGGGTAGGGATGGTTACGCCTCGTGTGATCCTAATGATTATAAATGAAGCTTTCTACACCGTAATGGAAGGTACTGCCAGCAGGAAAGATATTGATCAGGGAATGAAATTAGGCACTAATTATCCGTTTGGGCCTTTTGAATGGTGTGAGAAGATCGGTATTACGCAGGTTTATGAGACCTTAGAAGTAATATATGAGGATACAAAAGAGGAGCGATATAAAATAGCTCCTCTTTTAAAGCAAGAATATTTAAAATCTTAAGCTATTCTACAGTTACTGATTTAGCCAAATTTCTTGGCTGATCAACGTTACAACCCCTCATAACTGCAATATGATAAGAAAGCAATTGTAGTGGAATAACAGATACCATTGGCATTAAAGCTTCATCAGTTTTAGGAACTTCTATAACGTACTCAGCCATTTTTGGGATTAACACATCTCCTTCTGTAACTACGGCAATAACTTTACCTTTTCGGGCCTTTACCTCCTGAATGTTTGACACTACCTTATCATAACTACTATCACGTGTAGCAATAAATACCACAGGCATTTCTTCATCTATTAAAGCAATAGGACCATGCTTCATTTCAGCCGCAGGGTAACCTTCAGCGTGGATATAACTAATCTCTTTAAGTTTTAAGGCACCTTCCAGTGCAACCGGGAAGTTGAAGCCCCTTCCAAGGTATAAGAAATTTCGTGCATCTTTAAATAGCTCAGCAATTTCCTTAATCTGAGGTTCAAGCTTTAGCGCTTTCTCAACTTTTGAAGGAATATTTTCTAGCTCAACAAGAAGCTCCCGATATCTTCTTTCCGAGATGGTTCCTTTTTTATGAGCAACTCGTAATGCAATCATATTAAGTACAGTGAGCTGTGCTGTAAAAGCTTTAGTACTTGCCACACCTATTTCTGGCCCTGCGTGAGTATAGGCTCCTTCATGTGAGGTTCTTGCAATAGAAGAACCTACTACGTTACACACACCAAAGATAATAGCACCTTTTGATTTTGCTAATTCTATAGCAGCTAAAGTATCTGCAGTTTCTCCAGATTGTGATATTGCAATAACAACATCACCTTCATTGATAATAGGGTTTCGATATCTAAACTCAGAGGCATACTCTACTTCAACCGGTATTCTACAGAATTCCTCAAAGAAGTATTCAGCAACAAGACCTGCATGCCATGAAGTGCCGCAAGCAACAATAATTATTCTGTCAGCATTGACAAGTTTGTTAGCATATTCCCTGATACCACCAAGCACTAACCTGCCTTCATTGGCATCAAGTCTTCCTCGCATGCAATCACTAATAGACTTTGGCTGCTCAAAAATCTCTTTCAGCATAAAATGCTCATAGCCACCTTTTTCGATCGCCTCTAACTCCATATCCAATGTTTGGATATATGGTGTTAATGGAACATCCTGCGTGTTTTTAATTTTTAGCTCATTATTATTGATAACGGCAATTTCGTATTCATTTAGGTATACTACTTCATTTGTGTACTCAATAATAGGTGTGGCATCAGAGGCTAAAAAGAATTCATTTTCACCCACGCCTATAACTAGTGGACTACCTTTTCTTGCAGCAATTAAAAGGCTTGGGTCATCTTTTGACATTATAACAATTGCGTATGCTCCAACAACTTTGGTTAAAGCCAGCCTAACAGCTTCATCCAGAGTACAGTTATTATTAATCTGTATATCCTCAATAAAGTGTATAAAAACTTCTGAGTCTGTCTCGCTTGTGAATACGTGCCCTTTATTGATCAGTTCTTGTTTTAAGGAACTATAATTTTCAATTATTCCATTGTGAATAATTGCCAGGTTCTTAGAATGAGAATAATGAGGGTGGGCATTAATGTCATTTGGTTCACCATGAGTTGCCCATCTAGTATGCCCAATACCAATTGTGCTTGTTAGCTCTTGCTCATGAATAAAGTTTTCAAGCTCAGAAACCTTTCCCTTTTTCTTATAAATATTTAAGCCGTTATTTAATAGAGCAATTCCTGCACTATCATAACCTCTATATTCAAGCCTTTTCAGTCCTTTTATAATGACCTCATGAGCCTTGCGATGACCTACATATGCTACAATTCCACACATATTAAATTAGTTTTTATCAGGAATAGAATAATAATATCTAAGTTTTACTTTGTCCTTTGAAATGGCAAGCTTCCTTAAATTTGTATCTCTAACGTTTGTTGTGAATTTAGCTCCGTTACTGGTTGATCCTACTCTATTTGCATCTATTATCAAGTGATCGTAAGTAATATTATTATCTATAAGAGCCTGAAGGTACAATGGGATGCTGAAACTATATTGTTTTAGTTCAGAGTTGTATGTCATATTCAATGCCGTTTCTGTTGCAACAGTGGCACTGCCTAGTATATTTAAATTGCCAGTAGCAATACTATCCAACGATGTTAGGAAAACCCCTAAATTTGATGGAGGCTGACTAAAAGGCTCAAAACCAAAAGGATCACTTATAATCACTTCAGCACGTTGAACTATTACATTTTCAGAGAGCGTGTCTTTAAAGTTTCTAAAGCCAGACAGGTCTAAATCTATTAGCATATTAGATCCTGATTGAAAATAGGCAGATCCACTACTCAACTTAAAAATTTCATTGGTAGTAGAAATTTTGTTAAAAAGAGAATTGGTCCAAAGTACTTTTTCATTTGGAGTTACATTACTAAATGATTTAAGATAGTTAAGAAGAAATGTAGCTTCTTTATCAACTGGTTGAGATTCGGCATCTAAAGTGGTATACTTTAAGTTTATTATCGAGTTACCATCATTCAAATTAAAAGTGATAACAGCATTATTGTCATCTTTACCAACTATTGCAAAGCCTTTTACATATTGATCAAGAAAGTAAGATACGCTGTCTGTGTCTTCAGTATCTACGGCTGCACCACGAACTACAGCTTCTTCAAATCTTTGAAGAAACTCATCTTTATACCTTCCAATAATATCAAATTTGGCTTCATATATGTATACTTTATTGGCATCATACCTAGACCCAGGAGTATCTGTACCGTCATATACATAATTAATTGAATCTTTATACAATTCTATTTTGGCGCCACCAATCAATTCACCGAGCTCCAATTTGTTAGAGCTTGTAGAATTTTCAAGATTCTCAATTGGATTAACAAGCTCGTATAACTCTAAATTTTGAATTTCAGATGAATTATAGGTTCCAGCAGCATCAACTATGCGAACTTTCATAGACATGCTTTTGAGAGCAGACGTTGTAATTGTACCCTTGTCGTAATTGGCTTGGGCTATTGATACATCGCAAAAAGCCTTGGCGGTTATATCTCCAAATACCGGGTCAGTATATTGACCTACCATAACCCTTCCCGAAAATGATGAACGGGCTGCTCCTGTCCAAACCTGTCCTATATTCTCAGCCAGAGAAGTTTCCGCAAAAAAAATCCCCAAATTATTTTCTGGGGCTAAACTAATGTTTCCTATTTCTTCTTCACATCCGAAGAATGTTAGGGCTATTAAAAATAGCCCCAATTTCTTATCCCACAAGTTCATTATATAAGTTAAAGTATGATTCAGAAAAGTTATCGTTCTGTTCGATAGTTTCTAATTTCTTTTTATCGTTAATTTCTTCAAAAAGTTCTGAAAGTGAATTATCTTCTTCAGCCATAATTACTGAGTCGGAAAACTCCATTCCTAATTTAATGAATCCCTGATAGTCTGCGCTTTGCAAATTGGCTAACATACTATCTTCAATGTCCATCATTTTCACTTTCTCGAGCAAGTCGTCATTAAACTTATGACTAAAGCTGTTATTATGAATTGTGAAAATAGATTTAGCATCCTTAAACAACGGATCGTTCTTGTATGTTGTTTTCAAGTATAATGGAATTAAACTTGTCATCCAGTCATTACAATGTACGATATCCGGAGCCCAACCTAATTTCTTTACTGTTTCTATAACGCCTTTACAGAAAAATATTGCGCGCTCGTCATTGTCTTCGTAAAATTTATTTTCCTTATCGTGGAAAACATACTTCCTGTGGAAGTAATCTTCATTATCAATGAAGTACACCTGAAGTTTGGCATTGGGGATAGAAGCCACCTTAATAATCAAAGGTTTTTCTTCTTCTCCAACTGAAATATTGATACCTGAAAGTCTAACCACTTCATGAAGTCTATTTTTTCTTTCATTTATCAATCCAAATCTAGGGACCAGTATTCTTATTTCCATCCCTCTTTCTTGCATTGCCTGCGGCAATTTTCTTACGAAGTCAGCAACCTCTGAAGTTTGCAAAAAAGGATTGATCTCACTGGCAACATAAAGAACACGTAGTTTTGACATATATGTATAGATTTGATTATATCCGAGAATTAAACCACAAAAGTACAAAATTTTCTCCTTTATTCAAGATTATATCTTTTGAAAAACTTAGTTTTGCGTCCCTTTTAAACAACAGAAATGCAGATTTTTAGAGATATTTCGTCTCTTCAATTGAGTCTAAATGAGCTGAGATTAGAGCGAAAAACCGTTGGGTTGGTTCCTACCATGGGTGCCTTGCACGATGGCCATGCTGCATTGCTGAAGGCTTCATTGGCTGAAAATGATGTTACCGTTTGCAGCATCTTTGTGAATCCCACACAGTTTAATAATGATGACGATCTCAAAAATTATCCCCGGACTTTTGATCTGGATACAGAATTTCTAAAATCATTCGATTGTGATATTGTTTTTAACCCATCTGTAGAAGAAATGTACCCTAAAAACCCATTGTTAAAGTTTAACTTTGGGGATTTAGAACAATCAATGGAAGGGAGCCACAGACCCGGGCATTTTAATGGTGTGGCTATTGTTGTATCTAAACTTTTTAATATAGTTA
Source organism: Fulvivirga sp. (assembly GCF_040218215.1). Lineage (NCBI taxonomy): Bacteria > Pseudomonadati > Bacteroidota > Cytophagia > Cytophagales > Fulvivirgaceae > Fulvivirga > Fulvivirga sp. The sequence goes on along the minus strand of NZ_JAVJQL010000028.1, from coordinate 189,792 downwards.
ATCCGGACAGAGCTTATTTTGGACAAAAGGATTTGCAGCAGTATAAAATTATAAGCCAATTGGTGAAGGACTTGTCATATAATATAGAGTTAAGGCAAATACCTATTAAAAGAGATGATAGTGGTTTGGCCATGTCCTCAAGAAACAAGCGTTTGTCAGCAGGAGGATTGAAATCTGCAGCAAAACTCAGTCAAACCCTTGAAGAGGCCAAAAAATCAATTGTAGATCACAAAGATTTTGATGAGGTAAGAACCGAATTAATTAATAATCTGGAGATTGAAGGGATATCAGTCGAATATCTGGAATATGTAAATGCGGATAGTTTAGAAAGCGTAAAGAACAATTCTGCAAATAATTCTGTTGCCGTATGCATAGCAGCTACAGTAGATGGAGTGCGATTAATAGATAATATAATTTTCTAATTAATAGAGAGTGAAGTGAATATAGAAGTATTAAAGTCAAAAATACATAGAGCAAGAGTTACACAGGCAGAACTTCATTATGTCGGTAGTATAACTATTGATGAAGATTTGTTAGAAGCTGCCAATTTACTCGAAGGAGAGAAGGTTCAAATTGTTAATGTAAACAATGGCGAGCGTATTGAGACTTATACCATAAAAGGAGAAAGAGGAAGTGGAATGGTTTGCCTTAACGGACCTGCAGCGAGGCGTGTTCAGGTAGGCGATATCATTATAATTATTTCCTATGCCTCTATGGATTTTGAGGAAGCAAAGACTTTTAAACCAGCCATTATCTTTCCTGATAATGACAACAAGCTTTCCTAAGCTCAATTCATGAGTAATAAAATCAAGAACTTCCTAAAGTATGCAATTATGTTGGCAGTGACGGCATTACTGCTTTGGGTTTCATTTGAAAATATTGAGGTATCAGAAGGGACAAGTAAAGTTGATTATCTTCTAAACGTTTGGTCATCGGCCAATAAATCCTTTTTAATACTTTCAGGTTTTGTGGCATTACTAAGTCATTTAATACGCGCGCAGCGTTGGAAGCTTTTACTCAACCCAATTGGATATGACCTGACCTTGAAACAGGGGTTTCTGTCTGTTATGATTGGCTATTTTATAAACCTGGCCATACCAAGGGGCGGTGAAGTTTCACGTTGTTATAATCTATACAGACTTAACAAAACTCCAGTGGATGTTTCGCTCGGAACGGTCGTTGCTGAAAGGGTTATCGACCTTATTTTTCTTATCATTTTAATAGCCATTTCGTTCTTTATTCAATTAGATAGCCTTATTCTGTTCTTTAAATCTGATGAAGTGCAAGAGCTTACCAATCAGGAGGGTTCAGGAAATATGATCATTGTCATTATAGCCGGGATTCTATTTTTAGCGGCTATGGGTCTTATTTTTCTTTTTCTACTTAAAAGAAAGAAATATTTAATGCTTAGGCTATTGTCAAAATCAAAATCTGCCTTGCTTGGAATTAAGGATGGTGTTAAATCCGTTCTCAAATTAAAAAGTCGCTCTGCATTTATTATTGATTCATTATTAATTTGGATCTGTTATTATTTAATGATGTACTTTGTCATGCTGGCATTCCCCGAAACAGAGAATCTTGGTCTGGGAGCAGCATTGACTATTTTCGTTATTGGAGGGATTGCCATGGCACTGCCACTTCCGGGAGGAGCTGGTAGTTTCCATGTATTGGTATCTACCGGACTCGTTTTACTTTACAGTTTGCCTCAAGATAAGGCCATAGCTTTTACATTTATATTTCACGGATGGCAGACTGTCATCATTATTTTAGTAGGTGCATTTTCATTAATTTCAAGCCAAATAATAAGAACAAAAATTGAAACCAACAGCCAATAAGATTAAACCTCTAAACGAACTCAAACCGTTGATTAAACAATGGCAAGAGGGTGGTGATGAAGTGGTTTTTACTAATGGATGTTTTGACATTCTTCACTTAGGGCACATTGATTATCTCGAGAAGTCAAAGGAATTGGGAGACAAGTTGGTAGTTGGCTTAAATTCGGATAATTCTGTTCGTAAAATCAAAGGGGAAGAAAGGCCATTAAATAATGAATACTCCAGGGCAAGGATTTTGGCGGCCCTGTCATTTGTTGATGCGGTTATTTTGTTCTCTGAAGACACACCTAAAGAGCTGATTTCGCAACTTTTGCCTGATATTTTAGTAAAAGGTAATGACTATTTGGCAGAAAATATAGTTGGCGCAGATATTGTGAAAGCCCATGGAGGAAGAGTTGAAACAATCTCACTTGTAGATGGTTACTCTACCACTAATATTGTTGAAAAAATAAAAAAACTTAAATAACTAAAGCTATGATTTTTGTAATTATGATTGTCTTCGGTATTCTGAGCTATGCCGTAAGCGCAAGATTAAAAAACAAGTTCAAAAAGTATTCTCAGATACCATTAACCAAAAACCTTTCTGGTGCAGAGGTAGCCAAGTTAATGCTTGCTGACCATGGTATCCATGACGTAGAAGTAATTTGTGTGCCAGGAAAATTAACAGACCATTATAACCCAGCTAATAAAAGTGTAAACCTGAGCCCAGAAGTTTATAATGGCAGAAATGCTGCCGCAGCGGCAGTAGCATCACACGAATGTGGACATGCTGTACAGCATGCCACCGCTTATAGCATGTTGGAGTTCAGGTCTGCAATGGTGCCTGTTCAAAATGCAAGTGCCAAAATCCTAAATGTTATTATGATGGTGATGTTGTTTGGAGGGTTTTTCCTTTTCTCAGCCTTCCCGATTAAAATGGTGCTTTTAGTTATAATTGGTGCCTATGGGGTAATGACATTATTCTCATTTGTTACTTTGCCTGTAGAGTTTGACGCCAGTAAAAGAGCATTGGCTTGGATAGATGAAAGGGGTATTGTTAATAGTCAGGAGCATGATATGGCTAAAGATGCGCTTAAATGGGCTGCCATGACCTATGTAGTGGTTGCCCTAGGATCTTTGGTAACTCTTCTATACTATGTTAGTATGTTTTTAGGGGGCAGAGACTAATTCCAAATGTAAAATAAATGTATTTTTGAGGGTCAGAATAAACATTCTGGCCCTCTTTGTTTTTATAAGAAAAAGAAAAGTAAACCATGAATTTTGAATTGACAGAAGAGCAGCTAGCGGTTAGAGATGCTGCAAGGGACTTTGCTCAAACAGAGCTATTACCAGGTGTTATTGAGAGAGATGAAAATCAGATTTATCCGAAGGAGCAAGTAAAGAAGCTCGGTGAACTTGGTTTTTTGGGCATGATGGCTGACCCTAAATATAACGGAGGTGGTATGGACTCCATAAGCTATGTGTTGGCCATGGAGGAGATTTCTAAAGTTGATGCATCTTGTTCTGTGATCATGTCAGTAAATAATTCATTGGTATGCTGGGGTATTGAGAAATATGGGAATGAGGAGCAAAAGGAAAAGTACCTTACCAAACTCACCACTGGTGAACATATCGGGGCTTTTTGTTTGTCAGAGCCAGAGGCAGGATCTGATGCCACAAGTCAGCGTACAACGGCCATTGACATGGGTGACCATTATTTGCTCAATGGTACCAAAAACTGGATTACTAATGGGGGTACTGCAAGTACTTACATAGTTATTGCTCAAACTGATGTGGACAAGAAGCATCATGGTATCAACGCTCTAATTGTGGAGAAGGGCATGGAGGGTTTTGTTGTAGGAAAAAAGGAGAATAAGTTAGGGATTAGGGGCTCTGATACTCATTCTTTAATGTTTACAGACGTTAAAGTACCTAAAGCAAATAGAATAGGGGAAGATGGTTTTGGGTTTAAGTTTGCTATGTCAACACTAAATGGCGGAAGAATAGGTATAGCTTCTCAGGCATTGGGTATAGCTTCCGGAGCTTATGAATTGGCATTGCAATATTCAAAGGAAAGAAAAGCATTTGGCAAGGAGATATCGCAACATCAGGCCATTCAATTCAAATTATCTGACATGGCCACTCAAATTGAGGCAGCCAGGTTAATGTGTTTTCATGCAGCTGCTTTAAAGGACCAGGGCAAGGATTATGTGAAGGCCGCAGCTATGGCTAAGTTATTTGCATCAAAAGCCGCCATGGATATTACGGTGGAGGCGGTTCAGGTTCATGGCGGTTATGGGTTTGTGAAAGAATACCACGTAGAGCGCCTGATGAGAGATGCCAAAATAACACAAATCTATGAGGGAACGTCAGAAATTCAGAAGATTGTGATTGCGAGAGAGTTACTTAAAAGGTAATTAAATAACTATCTGTAAAAAATCATACTTTTCTTGGAAAAGTGCATGATTATATTGCGAATAATATTTAGTTTTATGGTTAAATAAATACAGCATCGTAATGGAAGATTACAACAAAATAATTGAATCCTTAGGTATTAAATACTTAAAGTCCAATAATATAAAGGTTTCAACTCCTTTTAGCCTTAAAGACTATGAAGAGACGGAGAATGCAATTTTGATATTGAAGAAGGGGACAATCCATTTTGGGAAGGATAAAGAGCTTTTAAAAGAGGGTCATGCACTTTTAATTCCAGCCAATAGAATGACACCATTGTCTTTTGGAATGGTAGATGAAAAGGCACCTGAGCTTAGTTTAGAAGAGTTTGGCTTTAAGCAATCAGAGTATTTTAAAACCGCAGGGGCAGAAGATCTTTCTAATGTTGTAGCAGACTTTACCATGATTGTATTTGAAACTAAGGTATTTGATACTGTTAACTTCTTTACAGCTTTGGATATACCTGCCTTTTCTTTAGAAAACGTTGCAGTTAATAGTGCCATTTATGATGTGATAACCGAAAACCAAAAAGCTAGAGCCGGGAATCAGAGAGTGATTAAGATCAAAACGGAGTTTATGGTAATAGAGGCGATCAGGCATATTTTGGAGAAGAGGTTGTTTGTGGAGCAAATGGCAACAAACAGTACTTACTTTAAAGATCCTCGTCTGATCAAGCTATTTAAATATATCAAAGATAATTTGAGTGGAGAGTTGACCAATAAGGCTCTTTCAGATATTGCAGATGTTTCAGAAGATTATGTTGGACAGTACTTCAAGACCCTAACGGGTATTAATCCTCAGGATTATATTGAATACCAAAGAATGGAATATGCAGTGAAGTTATTAAGAACAACTAAAATGAGCATTAGGGATATTGGTAAAAATTGCGGTTATAAAGATACAGCATATTTCTGCCGTAGATTCAAAATGATGTATGGCATTCCGGCAGGTAAAATGAGAAAGAGAGAGACTTTAATGAACGTCTAAACTCTTATTTAGATCATAGATTTTTTCAGAAACCTCAATCATTAGATTGGGGTTTTTTTCTATTGCATTACCAATAACTATCACATCTGCACCAGCCATTAGTGCCTCATTGGCCAAATTAGTTGATGTAATGCCACCGCCAATAATTAAAGGGCAATTAATCGTTTCGTTAACCTTACGAATCATCTTGGTGCTAATGGCAGATTTTGAGCCACTACCCGCATCCATATAAATGAGTTTGAGACCAAGCATTTGGCCGGCTAAGGCAGTAGATGAGGCAATTGAATATTTATCTGGGGGTATAGGCATAGTATTGCTCATATAGGAAGCTGAAGAAGTGCTGCCAGAGTTAATTAACATATATCCGGTGGGAAGTATTTCCAGCGAACTTTTATTAAGAAAAGGAGCTGCATTAACATGCTGTCCAATCAATAAATCTGCATTTCTTCCTGATATCAAGCTTAAAAAAAGAATAGCATCGGCATCATTACTTATGTGCATATTGTTTCCTGGAAAGAGAACTACAGGAATTTCGCTTTCTCCTTTAATTAATTGTACTATCTGATTGAGATTATCAGTAGTAATTAGGCTGCCGCCAACAAAAAAGTAGTCAACATAACTTTCATTGGCCAATGAAATCAATTGGTGAATTGCTGATAAATCAGTGATCTTATCCGGATCTATAAGTACTGCCAAAGACTTTTGACCCAGTACCTTTTTATTTTGAAGCTCTTGAAGGATGCTCTTCATTACTTTCGGAGTCTTTGTTTAAATATTCTACCAACTTATCTTTAGCCATGGCCAATATTATAAGTGCCGCTTCTTTTGCAAACGTCTTTGTAATTCCTCCCAAGAATGATTCCTTGACTTCTTCTGACGTTTCATCAATTTTTACGGGCTTAGTTGTTTTCTTGGGCTTTTCATCTTCAATAAAATATTTGAAGAGCAAATATGCTAACGCCAGACCTCCCGCTATATACAACCCATTTATGGCAATTTTTTTACCTTTTTCAGAAATCTTGAGAATTTCACTTTCCAGGTATTTTTGCTCTTCGTCAGATTGCTTTTCAAGTTTTAACCTTAGCGACATATCCTTTTCAGTTATCAATATTCAGCCATTTGTTAAGTTCTTTCTCAAAAAACTCCTTAAGGCCTATTTTGTTTCTAAAAATAAGAAGTAAGAAGAATATAAGTAAATAGAAGCAGGCCACTAAAATAAAACCCATTGTGTAGTTGTCAAGAACATCACCAAGGTATATGCTAACTCCAATGCTAATGAGCATGATAGCAATGAGAAGAATGTTAATGGTGATTATACTTATAAATGCATTGGCTAAAAATTTAGCTAAATCATCTTTTAATTCAAGTTTGATGATCTGAAGCCTAGTATCTACCAACTTTTTGATGCTTTCAAAAATGTTGTCAATACCTAGTAAGCCCAATATTCCCTTTTTCTCAGACACAGTTTAAATGCTTAATTATCTAACGAAGATAGTCAATAGCTAGGCATTTAAAAAAGATGAGCCCTAATGCAAATGGCTTATTTCTAAAAGGCTAATTCAATTTGGAATCTGAATTTAAACTGATTTTCAGCTAAAGGAAAGTCATCATAAGAAAAGTCCGTTTGCACTTTTAGGCTATGTCCCACAATGTACCTTGACAAACCCAAAGTATACTCTTTCTCTTCATTGATAGCAGAGTAGTTTAAATCATCAGGTTTGATAGTTGAGAAGCGACCGGCTATTTCGAAATTATTTTTAAACAGATAACCTGCTTGAGCTACTAATCCGGTACCAGTTCCGAACCCTGCAATATTGTCTTCACCTTGTCGATCAATATACTCACTCATTATTGAGAGCCCTTTTAATTTAAACATAGCATCAACTATAACTGTTGACAGATTGTTGTTAATGAGATTGTTTTGAGCACCCAAAACATCAGAACCTAATTGACCTCTTGACCTTGAGGCGCCATCATTGTAGTCATAAGTAGCACCTATAGACAATTTGGGTGTAGTCTCTCTTTTTAAATCAGATCCAAAATAGTCTCCATTACTCGTGAACTCGCCAAATGGCAGGTATTCTAGCCTTCCTGTATAGTTGTAGCCTCCAACATTTGGGCTGGTAGGATTCCTTCCTTCACCCATCGAAATTGATAAAATCTGCTTGAAAATACCATTACCAATCATATCTTCATGGTGCAATTGAATACCTACATCTCTATCAAGGTTAAATCTTGCATTGACATTGCTCCTGTCAACAAACTGAAGTTTTTGTGATGAAATAACCCTTTCTCTATTGCCCGGCAGTTTAGTCTGGCCAAACCACAAGGTCCAGTTTTTATTAAAATGATATTTGAGTACAGCATCAAGAATGATTCTAGGCTGTTGGTCTCCTATGTCTCTATTTGACAGCCCAATTTCTATTTTATAAACAAGTCTCGGGTTGTAGACATAACCATCAAATTTCAGCCTCCATCTTCTTATCGATAGTTGCTCAGTGTAATTCTTTGAATCTTCAGTGTAGGTAGCCTCATATAAAGTTTGAAATCTTGCACCAAACTTTAAGCTGAACGAAGAGTCTCTTGCCAGAATAGAAATACCCTTGCCAAATGTATTTGAGGTTATATCTTGAGAAAACGAATAGGATGTTATTGTGAAAAGAAACAGCAAGTAAAGAAATCGCATGTTGTTGCAGTGTTAAATAATTGTTATCACAATATTAACAAAGTCAATCAGAAATCTATGTTGCTTGAGTTAAAATGACGAGAAGTGTCTTGGTAAAAACCTTAATTAAGAAATATAAGGAGAAAGGGTATAACAAAAAACACCAATAAAATATATATAAAAATAGTGAATTTATACCGCTCCGCTATGTGCCCAAATTGGCTGGCTAACCATACCAGAAAATGCCTTAGCACAGGAGAAGACAGATAAAATGCAACGCCAATAATATTAAAAAGCAAATGTGCTATAGCAATGCTAAAGGCTGTTTGTGACTGGTACATTACAGCTATAAAAGCAGTAACTGTAGTCCCAATATTTGCCCCTAAAACGAAAGGCATAACCTTTTTTAAAGAAGTTTTTCCAGTGGCTACTAAAGGCACGATTAAAGAGGTGGTAATTGAACTGGATTGAACCACCGCGGTAGCCAGTGCTCCCCAGCTAAAAGATTGAAAGTTATCGTTAAAAACATACCGCTGAAGTCTGTTTTCAGTTCTTCCAATGATAAAATTATAAATAATTTTAGAAATAATCTTTATTGATATAAAGAGCAAAATAAATGACAATAGTAAGCTTAAAATAGCACTAGGCATCAGCTTATCAAATAATTGAACAAGAGAAGTCAAGTCAAATAGTTTGAATTTGACCGCTGTTGACACGTTATCTACAGCACTTATATTAAGTAGTTCAATAAAGTATTCTGCCGAGTTAGTTAGTAAGCTGTATTTGTATTCTAGTGGAAAAAGAAGAAATACTATTGAAATATTGAATATATCATGGATAACACCAGCCGAAATAGCCCTTTCAAATTCTGATTTTTTTCCAATGTACCCAAGCGCAATGATAGTGCTTGTTATTGTTGTACCAACATTCGCACCCATAATTATTGGTATGGCGTTTTGAAGCGTGATGGATCCGGTTGCCACTGCTGTAACTACCATAGTAGTAGTAGTAGAGCTGCTTTGGATAAGGGCAGTTACTAATAATCCAATAAACAATCCAATGAAAGGATTTGAAGCGGCATTGATAATGGATTTTAATGAATCTTTACTTAGATGCTGAAATGAAGAGCCCATTAGATCCAGAGCAAACAGAAACAGGAACAGGCCAAACAGAAATAATACTGTCTTAGCTATTATTGTTTTATTGTTGTTCGTTATTTGCAAGGAGAAATCCAAAATGGGTTCTTAAAATTTTTGCAAAGCTAGTTGAAAATTGATCTGATTCTATCTTCTGTGTATTAAGCAATTGTTAAGCCTAATGCTCTTAAAATTTATCAAATTCAACTATCTTGTTTTTATGTACGGTTATTTGTCTGTGTATTTTCAGGAATCCTTAACATAAGGATAATCTTGATTTGGATTCTACATTGCTGTCATAAATTTAATTTTACATTTTATTTAATATTTGGCCACATGGAGTTTGGAATTTTTGATGTCATTAGAATCATAGGAGCACTAGGATTCTTCATCTTTGGAATGAAAGTAATGAGTGAATCATTACAGTTGGTAGCAGGGGCAGGAATGAGAAGGGTGCTAGGCACAATGACAACCAATCGCTACACAGGAGTTTTAACTGGTTTTTTGATTACAGCTATACTTCAGTCATCATCAGCGACAACAGTAATGACTGTTTCTTTTGTAAATGCAGGTTTAATATCCCTTGTTGAGTCAGCTGGTGTTATGATGGGAGCTAACATTGGAACAACCATTACTGGTTGGCTCGTTTCTCTTATCGGGTTCAAAGTGAAGATTTCAGCATATGCCTTGCCTATTATTGCTGTAGGTTTTCCTATGTTGTTTTCGTCTAAAGAAAGAAATAAGAAGTGGGGTGAAGTGCTTATTGGTTTTGCTTTACTTTTTATGGGTTTGGGAGAATTAAAGGATGCAGTTCCAGATATTAAGAATAACCCGGAAGTGTTGTCATTTCTTAACGAGTTTACTGATCCTGGCCTTTTAACCAGGTTAATGTTTGTAGGTGTTGGTACGCTCCTTACTGTTATTGTTCAATCGAGTAGTGCCGCAATGACACTGACCATTGTCTTAACAACCCAAGGTCTGCCTTTAGACATAGCAGCAGCTATGGTGTTGGGAGAAAATATTGGAACAACAGTAACTGCTGAGTTGGCATCATTAATTGCTAACGTGCACGCTAAACGGTCGGCAAGAATTCACTCCTTATTTAATTTGATAGGGGTAACCTGGATGGTTATTATTATGCCATATTATCTTGACGGTTTAGAATGGTTTCTAAGCTTGTTTTTCTCAGATGCTGCTTCATCTAACAATTTTGCTCTTGCGGCTTTCCATACTGCGTTTAACCTGACCAATGTTTTATTATTAATAGCATTTGTACCACAATTGGTTTCCCTGGCCACAAAGTCAGTTAAGTCTAAAGGTGACGATGACGAGGAGTTTAAGCTGGAGTACATTTCAAGAGGGGTCGTTTCATCGTCTGAGATTGCTTTAGCAGAAGCTTCAAAGGAGATGTCAAAATTTGGTGAGCTAATTAAAAAGATGTCGGGATGGCTGTTTGAGCTCTCAGAAGAGACAAAAGACAAGAAGATTAATAAGCTGATTGGTAAGATTCAAAAGATGGAGATTTTAACAGATGAACTTGATGAGCAGATCAATAGTTTTATGATTAAAATTTCGGCCTCAAGCTTGAGTGAAAAGAGTTCTGTTGAAATGCGTGGAATGTTAAGTATTTCAAATGATCTGGAACGAGTGGCAGATATAATATTCAGAATGGCGCGCGATCTTGAAAGAAAGCATAAAAGCAAGATTAAATTTAATGATAATCAAAATGAGCAATTGAATAAATTAGCCACTTTGGTTGACGAGGCAGTTGAGATAATGCTAGCTAACCTAAACAAGCCTACCAAAGAAGTTCATCTTGCAGGAGCACTTGAAAAGGAGCAGGAAATAAATAAATATAGAAGCAAGCTGCGCAAGTCTGACTTGAAGGCCGTTGAAAATAAGGACTATGATGTTAAAGCAGGTATTGTATTTAGAGATATCTATAATGGATATGAGAAAATAGGAGATCACCTGATAAACGTTACCGAAGCTATATTAGGCCTTGGTATTAAAGACGAAGAGGATCTTAAAGAATTAGAAGAGACTAACTAATAAAATTAGGAGCTTAGGGAATTGATGGCCAACCAGGCCATCAGCCCTGATCCAATTTCCAAAGCAGATTCATCAATATTAAAAGTAGGGGTATGAACATATGAGGTGATTCCTTTCTCCTCATTCCTAGTCCCTAATCGATAAAAACAAGCCGGTATTTCCTGGGTATAATAAGAGAAATCTTCTGCACCCATCCATAACGGAAGTTCAACAATATTTTCTGGCCCAACATATTCAGATGCAGCTTTTCGAGCTGCTTCCGTAGTTAAGGGATCATTTTCCAAATAGGGGTAACCTTTTGATATAAACACTTCACAGCTTCCACCCATTCCTTCGGCAATGCTTTGTGCCATTTTAGTTATTTTCTTGTGGGCTTCTGCTCGCCATTCCTCGTTCATGGCCCTAAAGGTGCCATCAACCTTTACTTCATCAGGAATTATGTTTGTGGCACCATTGGCGATAACTTTACCAAAGGATAAGACGGTGGGTGTCTTAGGGCTTGCGTTTCTACTAATAATCTGCTGTAGTGCCACTAATATATGGGCAGTAATTAGAACAGGGTCCACCGCTAATTCTGGTATTGCACCATGACCTCCTTTACCTTTTACAGTCAGATAAATTTCATCGCAACTGGCCATATACATGCCAGATCTGAATCCTATTTTACCCACAGGGATCAAAGGCATAACATGCTGCCCTAAAATGCTTGATGGATCAGGATTTTTTAATGCACCATCTTTAATCATCAACGAAGCACCGCCAGGATTTTTTTCTTCGCCTGGTTGAAATATGAGTTTAATAGTTCCTTCAAACTCATTTCTAAGCTCATGCAATATTTTGCATGTTCCCAGTAAAGAGGCAGTATGAGCGTCATGACCACAGGCATGCATCACGCCTTCATTTTTTGATTTGTAAGGAACATCATTAGCTTCAGTTATAGGTAGGGCATCCATGTCAGCACGAAGTGCTATCACCTTTTTAGTAGGATTTTTTCCTTCTATTACAGCGGTAAGCCCAGTTTCAGCTACCCCTTCTTTAGGCTCAATGCCAATGTCTCTTAGCTGTTCGGCAACATATTTGGCCGTGTTGTATTCCTGATAAGAAAGTTCAGGATTGGCATGTATGTGCCTTCTGATATTAATAACATCAGACGCATATTTCTTCGCTAATTTCTTTACCTTATCTATCAAACTATTTGATGTAAATTCTTTCCGGAATAATAATGGTTGATGAAAACTTCTTTTTTAACCTGGAGTAGGTTTTTTGAGCTTCCAACCTCGAATAAAACTGACCTACTCTCACTTTGAAGTTGGGTTCATCATACTTTAAAGTAGGCGATGATTCAGGAAGAATAGTATATACTTTTCCTCTGGCAATTTTAGCTTCATCACTGCTTGTGCCTGAATATACCTGAACTGTATATCCATCAACATAATTAACATTGTTTTTCAACCGGTCAATGCTATCCAAAACACTGTTCAACTGAGTGGTGACATCAAAAGTTGGGGCAGGGTATGTTTTTGCTTCAACCTCTATTTCAGTATTTGACTGCTCATCATCTTTGGGTATTTCATATCTCTGACGATGAACCGACAAGTCTTCAGAATAAACCTCAACTGATGAAGTACTCGTTGTGGTGCTTGGCGAACAAGCATTAAAAGCAACTATGACAACTAATAAAAGGGGATAACTATATTTCATTATTCTTCTACAAGTACGCATTTTTTACTGTTAATATCCGCTTCAACAGTTTTAAATTTCACATCTTTTTTAAGACTTCCATCCATGTATTGAACGGTCACTCTGTCATTTCTGCCTACGATTTTTTCAGACTTCAAAGGCATGGTTTTTTCAGCAGGAGGTCTGTTAGCTGCTGGTTGGCCACCACCGCTTAATAATGAACGTGATTCTTCCTTCTTCTCATTAAGTTTCTGCTTTCTGGCTTGTCTTGCTTCCTGAACCTGATTAGGATCTTCAACTGGTAAGTCAGCCTTAACAAGGAATGAGATGGTGTCTTCATTCACCTTGGCAATAAACCTTTTAAAGAGCTCAAAACCCTCAAACTTATAGATCAATAAGGGATCCTTTTGCTCATATACAGCATTTTGAACACTTTGCTTTAAGTCATCCATTTCACGTAAATGGTCTTTCCACAATTGATCAATTAATGCTAGTGTAGCCATTTTTTCCATGGCCTTTATTAACTCTTTGTTATCTGTAGCCACACATTTTTTAAGGTTTGCGGCAACGCCAACTTGCTTCTTACCATCTGTAAAGGGCACAAGAATGTTCTCAATAGTAGCTCCTCTTGTCTCTTCAATATTCTTAATAATGGGTAGCGCTCTTTGGGCAATAGCTTCATTTTTACGCTTATAGTGATCGAAAGCTGCAGAGTACAGTTTGTGCGCCAGATCTTCTTCACCAATTGTTTCAAATTCTTCTTGCGAAATATTGAAATCAATACCTAATACGCCAAGTGTTGTAAGCTTAAAGCTATCATAATTATCAGTGCCTTTTGTATTAGCAATGATATCTTCACAGGTATCAAACAACATGTTCATGATGTCAAGCTCCAAGCGTTCACCATAAAGGGCATTTCTTCTACGCTTGTAAATAACCTCCCTTTGAGAGTTCATTACATCATCATACTCAAGTAATCTCTTACGAATACCGAAGTTATTTTCCTCAACTTTAGTCTGTGCGCGCTCAATGGACTTAGTTACCATAGAGTGGGAAATAACCTCGCCTTCCTGAAGGCCAAGTCTATCCATGATCTTAGCAATACGCTCTGGCATGAACATTCTCATTAAGTTATCTTCCAAACTCACAAAGAACTGAGAAGATCCTGGGTCACCTTGTCTACCTGATCTACCTCTAAGTTGTCTGTCAACACGTCTTGATTCGTGGCGCTCTGTACCTATAATTGCCAGTCCGCCCGCAGCTTTTGATTCTGGAGTAAGTTTAATATCTGTTCCCCTACCAGCCATGTTAGTCGCTATTGTCACCGTTCCTGGCTTACCAGCTTCTGCAACAACCTCGGCTTCACGCTGATGTTGCTTGGCATTCAGCACCTGATGGCCAATCTTACGCATGTTCAACATACGGCTTACCAACTCAGAAGTTTCTACTGAGGTGGTACCCACTAACACAGGCCTGCCTTGCTCTGTAAGATTTACAATTTCATCTACAACGGCATTGAATTTTTCCCTAACCGTTTTAAAAACCATGTCCTGTTTGTCATTTCTGGCAATTGGTCTGTGTGTAGGCATTACTACAACATCTAGCTTATAGATTTCCCAGAACTCTCCAGCCTCAGTTTCGGCAGTTCCAGTCATACCAGCAAGCTTGTGGTACATTCTGAAATAGTTCTGTAGTGTGATTGTAGCATATGTCTGCGTAGCATCTTCTACTTTCACATTCTCTTTAGCTTCAATAGCCTGATGCAATCCGTCTGAATATCTACGGCCTTCCATAACACGGCCAGTCTGCTCATCTACAATCATGACCTTGCCATCTACAATGATGTATTCGGTGTCTTTTTCGAAAAGTGTATAGGCTTTTAGAAGCTGGTTGATAGAATGTATCCTTTGGGATTTTATTGAGTAATCTTTGATTAACTCATCCTTCTGCTTGACCTTTTCCTCATCACTTAAAGTCTCATCTTTTTCCAAATTGGCAATTTCAACACCAATATCTGGCAATATAAAGAAGCTACTGTCTTCACCATCTTTTGTAATAAGATCAAGGCCTCTTTCTGTAAGCTCAATGCTATTATGTTTCTCGTCAATAGTAAAATACAATGGCTCATCAGCTTCAGGCATCATTTTCTGATTGTCCTGTAAATAGTAGTTCTCTGTTTTTTGAAGTATCTGGCGAGTACCTGTTTCACTCAAATATTTGATCAAAGGCTTATGCTTTGGCAGACCTCTAAATGCTCTGAACAAAGCTAGCCCACCATCTTTCTCATCTTTTTCACCAATTTGCTTTTTGGCATCTATTAAAAATTGCTGAACTACTTTCTTTTGTGCTTCAACAAGTCGGGCTATCCTCGGTTTAAGATCATAAAACTCATGCTCATCACCTCTTGGTACCGGACCAGAAATGATTAATGGAGTTCTGGCTTCATCAATTAAAACTGAGTCAACTTCATCAATCATAGCGAAATGGTGCTTCGGCTGTACCAGGTCACCAATCTCTCGAGACATGTTGTCACGTAAATAATCAAAGCCAAATTCGTTATTTGTACCGTACGTAATATCGCAATTGTAGGCTTGTTTTCTTCCATCAGAATTTGGCTCGTATCTATCAATACAATCAATAGTTAACTCATGAAATTCGAAGATTGGAGCCATCCATTGGCTATCCCTTTTGGCTAGGTAGTCGTTAACTGTTACAACATGAACGCCACGTTTTGCCAAAGCATTAAGGAAAGCGGGCAGTGTCGCAACCAATGTTTTACCTTCACCTGTAGCCATCTCAGCAATCTTTCCCTGGTGGAGTACAATTCCACCAATCAACTGCTCATCATAGTGGAGCATGTCCCATTTTACCTCTGTGCCTGCCGCTAACCATGTGTTGTGCCATAAAGCCACTTCACCATCAATTTCTACATTCGATTTTTTTGAAGCTATGGTTTTGTCATGAAGTGTGGCTGTCACTTTTAACGTTTCATTGTCTTTAAACCTACGCGCAGTTTCTTTAACAATAGCGAAAGCCTGGGGAAGTACTTTCATCAGTACATCTTCAAGTTCTTTATTACGCTTTTCTTCCAGTTTGTCAATTTCATTGAAGACATCTTCTTTTTCATTGATTCCAAGATCTGGATTGTCTTCAATTTGCTGATGTAAAGCTGCAATTTCATCATCAATTGACTTTAGGTATTCATCTATCTGAGCTCGTACACTTCTTGTTTTGCCTCTTAATTCTTCATCTGTAATGGTATTGAGTTTTGCATATTCGCTGTTAATCTCCCCCACAATCGGCATGATAGCTTTAATGTCTTTGTCAGACTTTGTGCCGAATACTTTCGCAATAAATTTTAACATAACAGTTAGCTTTTTCTATATTTTAAGACCCTAAAGTTAAGGTCTTTTTTATAATTATTTAGATTTCAATCTATATCAATAGTGCCGGAAAAAACCTCTTTGGCAGGCCCTATCAGATAGATTTCAGTAAATTCAGAAGTACTATTTTTTTCAAACTCTACACTTAAGTTTCCACCTTTTGTGGAAACACGAATAGGACTTACCAGCCCTTTTTCTGTTGATGCAAGAGCAGAGGCCGTGACGCCAGTGCCACAAGACAAAGTTTCATTTTCAACACCTCTTTCATAAGTGCGGACAAAAATGGAATTGTCTTCCTTTACTTCAACAAAGTTTACATTGATGCCTTTGGCTTTAAAAGTATCGCTATACCTGATTGACCTTCCTGCTTCTACCACATTGCAATTGTTTACCTCATTTGTAAACACCATCAAATGCGGTGAGCCAGTATCAACAAATGTACCATCGGCCAAATGACTGACATTTTGTACGTTGCTCATTTTCAACCTCACTTCTTTGTTGTCAAGAATTTCGGCCTCGTGCAGGCCATCATAAGCCATGAAAGTGGTGTGGTTGTCTAAAAGGCCCAATTTGTGAGCAAAGTTAACAGCACAGCGGCTGCCATTTCCGCAAAGGCTCTGACTGCCATCAGGATTATAAAATACCATTTCGAAGTCAGATGTGTCATGCTTTTGAATCAGGATTAGTCCATCAGATCCTATTCCAAACTTTCGGTCACATAATTTCTGGGCAAGCTCAATTGAAGCCTTAACAATCCCATCTCTATTATCAATTAAGATGAAGTCGTTTCCCGTGGCCTGGTATTTATAGAATGGTACTGGTGTCATTGCTTTAAAACAAATAAGTCCCGTACTATGTCGGGACTTATGAATATCAAATTTATTAATTTTTATTTCACTTCTTCAAAATCGACATATTCACCACCTTTAAAGTCACTATTGGATTTCTTCGATCCATCTTTTGGCATATAGTCAACTTTAACGTTGCCTCCAGAAGGCTGGCGCTGTGTATGTGATTGATGTGTGTTTCTGTTTACCGCAGATCCGCCAAGGATTACCCTGAAGAAAAATCCAAGACCTTTGATAAACACATATCCTACAATAAAAACTATTAAAAGGAACTTAAGCATAATAATCTTTTTGTACTATAAACTTATCTACTTAAATATAGGTTTCGTTCAGAGTAAATTTTCATAAAATAATCGTCCATCAAATCATCAATGAAATAGATAGACTCTCCGGTAGATTTCATCTCAGGACCTAATTCCTTATTTACATTAGGGAATTTATTGAATGAGAATACAGGTTCCTTTATGGCATATCCAGATTTCACAGGATTGAATTTAAAGTCTTTCACTTTCTTCTCCCCAAGCATCACTTTAACAGCATAGTTTACATAAGGCTCCTGATATGCTTTACATATAAAAGGCACCGTTCTGGATGCTCTCGGGTTGGCCTCAATAATGTAAACTTTGTCATCTTTGATGGCAAACTGAATGTTGATCAACCCTACTGTTCTAAGCGCTAAGGCAATTTTCTTAGTGTAAGTTTCAATTTGCTTCACAATGAGGTCGCCCAAATTGTAAGGAGGAAGTACTGCATAAGAGTCTCCTGAATGTATACCTGCCGGCTCTATGTGCTGCATGATCCCAATGATATAAACATCTTCACCATCGCAGATGGCATCGGCTTCAGCTTCAATGGCCCCGCTAAGGAAATGATCTAAAAGAACTTTGTTTCCCGGTATCTTCTTTAGTATATCAATAATGTGTGATTCAAGCTCTTGCTCGTTGATCACAATTTTCATACTCTGGCCACCAAGTACATACGAAGGCCTAACCAGTAGTGGAAACCCAATGTCTTTTGACAGCTCTATGGCAGTTTCAGCATCTTCAGCCACACCAAACTGAGGGTAAGGAATATCGTTATCCTTCAATAGTGAAGAAAAGCTTCCTCTGTCTTCAGCAAGGTCAAGTGCATCATAAGAAGTTCCTAGTATTTTAATGCCATATTTCTCCAGCTTTTCAGCCAGCTTAAGTGCTGTTTGTCCACCTAACTGAACAATTACACCCTCTGGTTTCTCATGCTGAATGATCTCATAAATGTGCTCCCAGAATACAGGCTCAAAATAAAGTTTGTCGGCAACATCAAAATCAGTAGATACGGTTTCAGGATTACAGTTGATCATGATAGTTTCATAACCACATTCTTTTGCTGCAAGAATGCCATGCACGCAAGAGTAGTCAAACTCTATACCTTGGCCAATTCTATTTGGACCAGAACCAAGAACAATAATTTTCTTCCTATCAGATACTATTGATTCGTTCTCCGTGTCAAATGCTGAATAGTAGTAGGGCGTTTTAGCTTCAAACTCAGCAGCACAGGTATCAACAAGTTTATAAACCCTGTTGATTCCAAACTCCTTACGTTTGCTAAACACTTCACTTTCCCAGCACTTCATTAAGTGACCTAACTGACGGTCAGCATAACCTTTTTCCTTTGCAGTTCTAAGCAGGTCTGCAGGAATAGTATCTATTTTAAACTTCTCGATTTCGTTTTCAAGAAGAATCAATTCTTCAATTTGTGTTAAGAACCATTTGTCAATCTTTGTCAGATTTTGAATGGTCTTAAATGGGATACCTAGTTTGAAGGCATCATAAATATGAAACAACCTGTCCCAACTAGGGTGCTCTAAAGAGTATAATATCTCGGCTTGTTTGGTAAGTTCCTTACCGTCAGCACCAAGGCCATTTCTTTTAATTTCTAAAGACTGACAAGCTTTTTGCAGTGCTTCCTGGAAGTTTCTTCCAATACCCATTACCTCACCAACAGACTTCATTTGAAGACCAAGCTTTCTGTCAGAACCTTCGAATTTATCAAAGTTCCAACGAGGTATCTTAACTATTACATAGTCAAGTGCAGGCTCGAAGAACGCAGAGGTTGTACCAGTAATAGCATTATCAAGCTCATGAAGGTTATATCCAATAGCGAGTTTAGCGGCTATTTTAGCAATAGGATAACCCGTTGCTTTTGATGCTAAAGCAGATGACCTTGATACCCTTGGGTTAATCTCGATACCAATGATTTCATCAGTTTGTGGATTAACAGAGAACTGCACATTACAACCACCGGCAAACATCCCGATGGCATTCATCATTCTTTTCGCCAGGTTACGCATTTCCTGATAAACAGTATCAGGCAATGTCATGGCAGGAGCTACTGTAATAGAATCTCCAGTGTGAACCCCCATTGGGTCAAAGTTCTCAATAGAACAAATGATGATGATGTTACCAAGATTGTCTCTCAATAACTCAAGCTCATATTCTTTCCAGCCCAAAATACTTTGTTCAACAAGTACTTCATGGATTGGAGAGGTTTGCAGGCCGTGATTTAGTGCTTTATCAAACTCTTCAGGAGTATTAACAAAACCACCTCCAGAACCTCCAAGTGTATACGATGGACGGATTACAAGTGGAAAGCCAATTTCCTGCGCTATTTCTTTTCCTTTAAGAAAAGAAGTAGCAGTGTCACCTTTACATACATTGACCCCAATCTCAATCATTTTGAGTCTGAACTTCTCTCTATCTTCTGTGGTGTCAATGGCGGCTATATCAACACCAATGATCTTAACCCCAAATTGATCCCAAATTCCAGCTTTATCACAATCAATAGCAAGGTTAAGCGCTGTTTGTCCACCCATAGTTGGCAATACAGCATCTATGTTATGCTTTTGAAGGATTTCTTTGATTGACGCTTTGGTCAAAGGTTTCAAATAAACATGATCCGCTGTAACAGGATCTGTCATGATTGTTGCTGGATTGGAATTGATAAGAATTACTTCAATTCCTTCTTCTCTTAACGACCTTGCGGCTTGTGAACCAGCATAGTCAAACTCGCAAGCTTGACCAATAACTATTGGCCCGCTTCCAATGATTAGTATAGAACGGATACTACGATCTCTCGGCATGAATTAGTGGTTGAAAAACGATGAAATAAATGACTTGTGCTCAAATTGGCACAAAGGTATATCATAACCAATGAGAATCAAAGCAATGAAAAGAGTTATGAGCCTTAGGGTTTGAAATTACTTCATTCTGAATCAGGTATAATTTTCTTGACCTTCTGTCGGTCAGTGGAAGCATCTATCATCTTGAGCCAGCTTACCTGCTCACCTGACTTTACTGATTCATAAAAATAGGATTCTTCAACAACCACAAGTTTACACTTACCGAGCTCATAACGCAGTACATCTACTAAGTCACCGACAACGAGTGGATTGTCATCAATATCAGTAAGCTGAGGGAGTTTTTCTTTTTTCTTTTTTTTGAAAAGTCCGAACATCATTTATTTTAAATACCTAGACAATAATAATAAAAATTATTGCTTTTCAGTATTCTGTTAAAGTCTTCTTAGCAATGTGATAATAACATTTAAGACTTAGGATGGTTTCGCTTTTGGTATTACTACTTGCTATCTGATGTTCCTGAAAGATATTATTTAGGGAAAGGTGCTGATCTAGCTTTTCAAAAATTTTCTCTTGAATATACCCGAAACATGCGAAAGTCACCGATAATAAGATCAGGCTTGTAAGCTTGTAGTGTTTCCTATAGAAATGCATAGCACTTAAAGATACGGCCTCTTTATTTGGCAGTTTGGGGAAGAAGACAGAAGTATAATTTTGAGGGTTAAATAGATATTATTTAAAGACGAATAACAGTTTAATTTTGTCCTTCAAAAACGATATCAAACTCTACTCTTCTGTTTTGTGCCCTTCCTTCAACAGTGGCATTGTCAGCCACGGGCTTAGTTTCACCATAACCGATAGCGTCCAGCCTGGCATCTTCGATACCATGATCAATCAAATACTTTTTAGTAGCCTGAGCTCTTTTGTGTGATAGTATCAGGTTTGTATCGTCATTGCCCTGATCATCGGTATGGCCTGAGATTCTGAGCATATAATCTTTATTATTGACCATTACCTCTACTACTTTATCTAAAATAGGATAGGATGTAGGACGAATGATGTCACTGGCAGTTTCAAATTCAATTCCCTTTAAGGCTTCCCTGAGTACTTCTTTTGTTGCCTCAGTGATTTCTGGACAGCCATTGTTTTCCGCAACACCTGCAAGCCGTGGACAATCATCATACTTGTCAATGATAGAATCCCCATCAGTATCGGGGCAACCTTTGGTAGCAGCTGAGCCGGCAAGAGTCGGGCATTCATCATCTCCATCTAAAACACCATCATCATCGCTATCATTTTCAACAGGGGGAGTCCAGTTGGTCGATAGAATTTTCATTTCAATTCTGTCATTGATATCAGTATTGGGCTTAAAGCCAATTCGTTCTGAGTTGATGAAAGGAACTGTATTTCCATATGCTTTGGCTACTAATCTGTTCGGATGGATGCCCTTATCAACAAAATATTTGATTACAGCATTCGCCCTTCCTTCTGATAAAATCAGATTTTCCGTGGCTGTTCTTTTTTGCGCTGTATGACCAGCAATCTCAACTTTCAGTGTAGGGTTATTTTGTAGTATTTTGCTAAACCTGTCTAATTCCAGAAAAGCATCTTGGGAAAATATTGTGTCACTGGCCTCAAAAAATATGTTGTGAATATCTACCTGCTGCCCTTCTTCGATAGGTACTAACGCAAGGTCACTTTCAAACTCTGCATATTCAGTTACATTGGACATGTCCCTATACTGCACCACTCCTATAAACCCGGGTTTCACCGCCAGATATTCATATATTGTTCCCCTTGGAAGAATTATTTTATAGTCACCACGGCCGGAACTAGACTCAGCAGATCCTTCTTGCTTTCTTACGGGTAGGTTGATAAAAGAAATTTCTGCAGCTTCAGGGCCTTTGGTTTTTTTATTATAAACGGTACCAGATATTAATAGAACGGGGTCCGGTCTGAAGCGGTAAGGTAATGTAACCTTGAAAATATCTTTAGAATTTTCAATGGCCGTTTTTGTTGAAACAAAATAAGCGAAATTACCGGAAGCTGGTATGCTGTAATACCCTTCAAATTCATCGGAGTTGACTTCTGGTCCAAGATTTACCGGCTTTGACCATTTCTGCCATGTGTCATCCAGTCTTTTTGAATAATAAATATCACTGCTACCTTCTCCTTTAAAACCCATTGAAGCAAAGAACAATGTTTTATCATCTGCAGCCAGAAATGGTGAAAATTCAGCTTCTGTGGTATTGATGTCAACTCCTAAATTCATAGGTGCAGACCAATGTGTTTCGTCAATTTTAGTACTCACATACAAATCCTGGTCGCCTATGCCATCTTCCCGCTCCACTGCCATAAGCAAGTGCTGACCATTGTTAGACATGTAGTAGTCAACAAAATCATTGTTGTTATAAAAGTTATCAATGGTCACTTTTTTAGGGTAACCCCACTGATTGCCGCTTTTTTTACTGATTGAAGCTCCGCTTGTTACAGAGCCATTGGGCTCATAAGCATTGATAATCAATAATGAATTTCCATCAAGGCCAACTGAGTTTACTCCGTTGGGGTGTTTGTCATTTAGAGGGAAACCGATATTAACACCTGTAGACCAATTGCCATCTGTGAAAAAAGAATAATAAATGTCCTGGTCATCCTTTTCTCCTTTGAAGTTATCAGGGTAATTCTGTCTGGCGAAATATAGTATTTTACCATCAGGCGATATTATAGGCTTAGACTCATTGTATGCCGTATTGATATTGGGGCCAAGATTTTCCTTAATGATTTCTTGTCCTAAAGATGGTAAAGCAATAACAGCAAGGAAAAAGCAAAAATATCTAAGCATAAAATGATTAATTATTTTGGCTTGCAAACTTCTCTACTTCTTCCCAAACACGGAAGACATTTTTGCTACATATTTTTTCAATGTCCGCATCAGTATAACCTCTTTTCAACAGCTCAAATATCAGATTTGGAAATGCAGACACATCTTTAAGACCAATAGGAAGAGTATCTCCCACACCATCATAGTCGGAACCAAATCCCACATGATCGATTCCCGCTATTTTTACTACATGGTCAATATGATCAGCCACTTTCTTAACATCAGTGAATAATGGGTTTTCGGCAGTGTATCGTTGTACATAGTTATAAGAAGCAGTATCCGTAGGGTCTTTTTCATAAGCATCTACATAATCGCTAATGTGATCTGAAACTTCTCTTGATTTAGCATCAAGAAATGTAGAACCAAAGTTTATTTGAATAACACCACCTTTTTCAGCAAGAAGTTTAATCATGTCATCTGACATATTTCTTTCAAAACCAGGGGTGAAATGTCTGCAAGATGAATGTGAAGCAATGGCCGGAACCTTTGATAATTCCATCACCTGATAAAAAGTGCTGTCAGACACGTGCGAAATATCGACCATTATCCCAACTCTATTCATTTCTTCAACCACTTTTCTGCCAAACTCGCTCAGACCGTTATGTATTCTTTCAGGGTCATAAGAAGAATCGCAGATAAGGTTACATTTTGAATGAGTAAGTGTGATATAGCTGATGCCCCTTTCTTTAAAATAGGCTACGTTCTCAATGTTGTCACCAATAGGGGCACCATTTTCCATACCCATAGGTAATGAGATAATTCCTGCTTCAAAGTTACTTCTCACTTCCGCAGCCGTTTTTGCTACAGCAAATTTATCTGGAAACTTCTCAGCTATGCTTTCCACCATATTTATCAAAGTATCAGCCAGCTCTTTAGCGCCACCCGTCTTTTGTAAACTTGCTGGTATGTAAATAGACATGAAAGGGGCATTCAAACCTCCTTCAACAGCCCTTTTATAATCAAAGTCCCCTTTATCAACACTAAGAATTTCATCACTGTAAGTTTCAATATCAAAACCACTTTCTTTTAATCTGTATGGTAAGTCCACATGCCCGTCAGTAATAATATATTTTTGAGCCAGGCTATCAGCTTTAGCCATTAACTGTTCATCAGTTAATTCTTTTTCAACCACCTGTTCGGCAGGTTTTGGTTGGCATGCTACAATTATAATGGCAAGTAGAAAGCTAATTTTTTTCATATTGATGGATGGTTAAAGATTAGTTTGGAAAGATATATAAATTTGACCTCTTTAAAAACCTGAAAAATGTCCGAATTGCCGCAGTTTACAGTTCAGCAGCTTGCCCTTAGAAATGGGCAGGACAGGGATGAGGTATGGGTGGCATACAAAAGTTTGATTTATGATGTTAGTAAATCGAGGCTTTGGAGGGATGGTAAACACTATGAACATTGGGCCGGGCAGGACTTAACTGATGAGTTGGCAGAGGCACCGCACAATGAAAATGTATTTGACAAATTTGAAGCGATAGGAAGGCTTATTTAACAATCTATGATATTAATAGCAGATAGCGGAAGTACTAAAACGGACTGGCGTCATATTAAAAGGGATGGCAGTATTGTTCAGTACAAAACAGAAGGGCTGAATCCATATTATGAAAGCGAAGGAGAAATTGCCACAATACTTAAAGACTCACTAAGCCCACAGGTGAGTGATGAGGTGGATGAAATTTATTTTTATGGGGCAGGCTGTTCTTCTGAGGGTAATAGAAATGCAATTAAGAATGGCTTGATAAAATTATTTGCAAATGCTAAAATTGAGATCAACCATGACCTGTTAGGTGCGGCACGATCTTTATGTGGCACTGAACCGGGCATCGTCTGTATATTGGGTACGGGTTCCAATTCTTGTTTATACAATGGTGTAGATATTATTGATAATGTCCCGTCCCTGGGGTTTATCTTGGGTGATGAAGGCAGTGGTGCATGGTTGGGCAAGCGGCTTTTAAATGAATATTTTAGTAAATCGATGCCTACTGACGCACAAACTAAGTTTGAGGCTAATTTTGCTTTGAGCAGGGAGGAGGTGCTTTCTAAGGTTTATCAGAGTCATATGCCAAGCCGGTATTTAGCCGCTTATTCAAAGTTCATTTTTGAAAACATCAATGACCCTTATTTTTATGGAATTGTGAAAGAAGGCTTTGAGTTGTTTTACAGAAAGACAGTGATGAACTATGAAAACTTTGAAAAAGTTACTGTTCACTTTACAGGCTCTGTAGCCTATCATTATTCCAACATTCTAAGAAAAGTAGCTTCAGATCTGAACATTCATCTTAAAAATATTGTAGAAAGCCCAATAGCAGGACTAACCTTATTTCATCAGAATAGTATAAGAAAAAATGAAAACAACTGAAACACCTTCCAATTATGATGGTCTTGAGGAGATGTCCGTTCGCGATCTTTTGGTGAATATAAATAATGAAGACAGCACTGTTCCAAAAGCGGTTATGCGTGCTATGCCGCAGATTGAAGCGCTTGTGCCTGAGATAGTGAAGCAGCTGAAAAAGGGCGGCAGACTTTTCTACATTGGTGCTGGTACAAGTGGCAGGTTAGGAGTTTTAGATGCCTCTGAAATACCACCAACATTTGGTATGGCTCATGGAGTAGTTATAGGCATCATTGCCGGAGGTGATGGTGCCATCAGAAAGGCTGTTGAGTTTGCAGAAGACGATACTGAGCAGGCCTGGAAGGATATGTTAGAGCATCAAATTAATCATAAAGATGTGGTCATAGGTCTGGCCGCATCAGGGTCAACACCTTATGTAATAGGTGGGGTCAGTAAGGCTAAGGAACAGGGCCTAATCACCGGTTGTATAACATGCAATAGAAATTCGGATCTGGCTAGAGCTGTTACTTTCCCGATTGAGGTAGTGGTGGGGCCTGAATTTGTAACCGGAAGCACAAGAATGAAGTCAGGAACCGCCCAGAAATTAGTTCTTAATATGATTTCAACGGCCAGCATGATTCAACTTGGCAGGGTTAAAGGAAATAAAATGGTTGACATGCAGCTCAGCAATAACAAGCTGGTAGATCGTGGAGCCCGAATGCTGATGGAGGAACTATGCATTGGCAGGGAAGAAGCTGAGGATTTGCTGAAAAAGCATGGATCGGTGAGACAAGTGATTGAATACATTCGCAATAATGCACGAGATTGAGCCATATTATAATTGGTTAAATATCTACAATCCTGCCGAAGATAATCGTTCACCGTACTTTGGCAAGGAGTACAATTATGACCTTTATACAGAAACTATTTATGGGTATTACATAGATCCTGCCTGGGATTATATTGGTTCTGAAACCCTTTACATCAAAATCCTTTATGCTGACTATGACCTTGGTTATGTCATTATAGAATTTATTGGTGAGTGGAATGATACTATCAATAATGACATTATGCATCTGAAAAGAAACATCATCGATCATTTGCTGTTACAAGGAATAAATAAATTTATTTTGGTTGGTGAAAGTGTTTTTAATTTTCACGGTTCAGGCGATGAATATTATGAGGAGTGGTTTGAAGAAGTGGAGGACATGGACAATTATTCTGAGCCAGGATGGATAGCGGCTGTTAATTTTGCCGATTTTGTAGCTCAGGAGTTTATGAACTTTAATATTGATAGTTATTTGAACATGGGAGGGACACTAAACATTTCCAATTGGCGAACCATGAGGCCGAAACAATTTTGTAAAATGGTGGATAATCTAATTGTAAAACGGTTAAATTGAAAAATCTTTTAAAGCACAATTTATGAAAATCAACAAGTATTTACTCCAGGTTATATTTCTTATTTCTTTATCCCTTTTCACATTTTCATGTAAAGATGATGATGGAGATGTAACCCCAGCCGTTGCCATTGATCGCTTAGATGAAGGCAATAGGCTTTTTGGCAGAGGAGTTAATGAATTAAGGAGTTTGATTGCGCTTAGTGACAATGAAGAACTAAATGAGATAGCTGAATTATTTCAATATGATGTGACCCATTATAAAGTCACTTACAAAACCACCTATTTAGATGAGGAAATAATTGCTTCTGGGCTTGTTACTTTTCCAGAAACTACGGAAGCGATGCCAATGATTAGTTTCCAAAACGGCACAATAGCCAGCAACGCAGAGGCTCCTACAGTAAATACACAAACATTTTTGACATTGAGCAGTGTGGCCAGTGCAGGTTATATTTTTGTCATCCCTGACTACATTGGTTTTGGAGCATCAAGTAACCTTATATCGCCTTATCATAATGCAGAATATGCAGGACGGGCGGTAGTTGATTTAATGCGTGCGGCAAGGGAGCTTGCTTCTCAAGAGGGCTATAACTTTAGTGGAGAGGCATTTCTTTCAGGTTATTCCGAAGGAGGGTACGCTACTTTAGCTGCTCACAAAATGATTGAAGAAGAAACTCCGGATGGGTTTGAACTGATAGCATCAGCGCCTTCTTCAGGAGGGTATGATGTTAAAGGTTTCCAGGAATACTTCTTTAGTTTAGATACTTATGATAACCCATTTTATTTGGCTTTTGTAGCCCTTTCATATCAATCTGTGTATGGTTATGATGATCCGTTATCAGATCTTTTTCAGGAACCCTATGCAAGTGCAATCCCGGCTCTTTTTGATGGCTCTAAAAGTGGCTCAGCTATAAATGCTCAATTGACAACGAACATCTCCGAACTCTTGCAGCCTGATATTCTCGTCAATCTTGATACGGATCCTAAATATTCAAATTTTGTAGCAGCACTTGTTGATAATACTATTACCAATTGGATTCCGGTTGCTCCTATTTATATGTACCATGGAACGGCTGACATCACTGTCCCTTATGAGAATTCACTGGATTCAAGAAGTCAATTTATTACTGCCGGAGCTTCTGCTGAGTTGGTTACATTAACTAACCTTGTAGGGGCAGATCATGGTTCCGGGTTTTTGCCTTACCTGGTGGAGGCTGTTAACCTTTTTGAGAGCTTAAAGTAATTGCTTTGGCTAAATGAGTTCAACAAGTGCCGTTCTAGAGATAAGATACTTTCTGCCTGTAGAAATTTCTTGACATACAAAGCGCGTTCTTCTGAGGCTTTCTTTTTTAAAGGCCCTGGCACCAAGTTTAAATGCGGCACCTATTGCTACATCAGAAAGGAATGTGCTATCATTTTCTTCATAAGCATTAAGTGCCTTCATCAAGTGATGATCATTGCAAGAGGAGGCCTTTGGGTTTTTGATGTAGTTAGCCAGTTTTCGCAGTACGTCATCGGGAAAAACAGCAGTAGTCATCATAGGAAGGGTAATACTTTTAAAATTACTTTTCCATTCTGTGCCATGAGGTAATACCTTTCTGCCAAACTGTTTGTAAGTAATTAGGTGTGCTACCTCATGCAGATATGTGATAAGAAACGAATAGCTATTAAGATCGTTATTGACAGTTATCTTATGAGACTTATGCGTAGGATTGTATTTATAATCACCAAGCTTAGTGGCTCTTTTGGCCTTTACCTTAAATATAAATTTGTGTACCTCCCAGAGGTTATAGCAGTAATCAACAGCAGCTTCGGGCACATGAGCCGCTAAAAGTCTAAAGATTTGTGTCTCAGTCAATGAAGTATAAAAAATAGGGCATAAAAAAAGGCTTTAACTTGGTAGAACCAAGATTAAAGCCCTTAAGAAATTTTAAATGATTACTCTGATACTTCAGTAGAATCAGCAGCTTCTTCAGCAGCCTCTTCAACTTCTTCTACCATTTCTTCAGCTTCGTCAGCAGCTTCTTCAACCACTTCTTCTGCATCATCAGCAGCTTCTTCAACTACTTCTTCTGCTGTTGTGTCTTCTTTTGCTTGATTACCACAAGCAACAAATGTTAGAGAAAATCCAACTACTAACAAAAATGCTAATAACTTTTTCATATTTCACAGGTTTTGGTTTTGTAAAGGGCAAATATAGCTACAAATAAAGATACAGATCAAGGGCATGTTATTTTTTTCTGAAAAACAAACGAATAGGGACCCCCTCAAAATCAAAGTGTTTCCTAAGCTTATTCTCCAAATAGCGCTCATATGGTGCCTTTATGTACTGCGGGAGGTTGCAGAAAAATGCAAAAGTTGGCGTATGTATTGGCAACTGAGTGATGTACTTTATTTTGATGTATTTACCTTTTAAGGCTGGAGGAGGATTGTTTTCAATCTCAGGGAGCATTAATTCATTAAGCTTTGAGGTAGGTATTTTCCTTATTCTATTATCATGAACTTCAATGGCTTTCTCAATGGCTTGGAATATTCTTTGCTTCTTAATTACAGAAGTAAATATTATTGGCACATAGTCTAACAAGCCAAGTTTAGACACCAGTTCTTTCTTAAATTTTTCAGCAGTGTTATTTTCCTTTTCAACCAAATCCCACTTGTTGACCATAATGATCATACCCTTGTTGTATTTTTGGGCAAGTCCAATAATACTCATATCCTGACCTTCCAATCCAAGTGTGGCATCAATTAAAAATATACAGACATCACTGTCTTGTAATGCTTGTATTGATCGAAGTACACTATAGAATTCTATATCTTCTTTGACCTTACTTTTTTTCCTAATACCAGCTGTATCAGTAAGGATAAAATCCTTATTGAACATTTTATATCTAGTATTTATGGCATCTCTTGTCGTGCCTGCTTCATCAGTGACTATTGTTCTCTCTTTGCCAAGCAAGGCATTTAGAAATGAAGATTTGCCAACATTTGGCCTGCCTAAAATGGCTATTCGTGGAATCCCTTCTTCAGGATTTTCTATACCTTCATCAAGATGCTCAACTACTTTATCTAAAAGCTCACCAGTTCCGGAACCTGAAGCTGCCGCTATGGGATATACCTCTCCTAAACCAAGCTCATAAAACTCCATGGCCATGTGGGAGCGCTCGGTGGTGTCAGCTTTATTGGCTACAATAAATACTGGCTTTTTTGACGACCTTAACACATTGGCAAAATCTTTATCAAGGTCCGTTAGCCCCGCATAAGAATCGACCATGAATAGTATTACAGTAGCTTCATCAAGGGCCAGCTCAACTTGTTTTCTAATCTCGCTTTCAAATTTATCTTCTGAGCCGGTTACATAACCCCCGGTATCTATGACAGTGAAAAACTTTCCAACCCACTCACCATGGCCGTAATGTCTGTCGCGGGTTACACCGCTCACATCATCCATGATGGCTTTACGCTTCTCTACCAATCGATTAAATAAAGTAGATTTACCCACATTAGGACGACCTACTATTGCTACTATATTTGCCATTTTTTTAGCTTCAGGCGTTAAGCTTCAAGCTTCAAGATATAAGTTTTCCCTACCTCTTGCTGCTTGTTTCTTAGCGCTAATTCTTATATCCGAAATTTTTTAAATTACTATCTGTTTTGCGCCAGTTTTCTGCCACCTTCACGAAGGTCTCTAAATAGATTTGTTTGCCAAAAAACTGCTCCATATCCTTTCGCGCCTCTATACCTACTTTTTTTAGCGCCTCACCCTTGTGCCCAATGATGATTCCTTTCTGACTTTTTCTTTCTACAAAGATTATTGCCCTGATCCTGATGATTTTTTCATCCTCTTTAAACTCTTCAATATCTACTTCTGTACTATAAGGAACCTCCTTTTTGTAGTTGGTAAATATTTTTTCCCTTAAAATCTCCGCTGCAAAAAACCTTTCTGGTTTATCTGTAAGCTGATCTTTAGGAAAATACCCAGGGTGTTCAGGCAGGTTGGTTAATATAGCCTCAAAAACCTTATCAATGTTTTGGCCTTCTAAAGCCGATATCGACAAGAATACATCAGCTTTTACATGCTCTTTCCAATAGGCCATTTTATCTTCAGCCTGGGTGCCTTTTGCCTGATCTATTTTATTTAATATAAAGATGAACGGGACATTTATTTTTTTAAGTATTTCTTCAAATTCTGCATCAAATGTCTCATATATATCAGTAACAAAGAGCACCACATCAGCATCTGACAAGGAAGAGCTGACAAATTTCATCATCGATTTATGCAGTGCATATTCAGGTTTTAATATCCCCGGAGTGTCAGAATAAACTATTTGGAAATCTGAACCACTGAGAATTCCCATTATTCTATGTCGGGTAGTCTGGGCTTTTGAAGTTATAATAGACAGTCTCTCGCCCACCATTTGGTTCATTAGGGTTGATTTGCCCACATTGGGTTTGCCTATTATGCTTACGAAGCCAGCTTTATGTGAGGGAGATTGTTCCAAGTTTAAAAATATATTTTGCGAAGGTACTTGATTTTTAAATTATGATCACTACCTTTGTAATCCTTTTGAAAATGAGGGGAACGAAAGTGGCAAAAGTGCTGCTATAATGAGATAAAAATTACCAAAAATATACCGCGGGGTGGAGCAGTTGGTAGCTCGTTGGGCTCATAACCCAAAGGTCACTGGTTCGAGTCCAGTCCCCGCTACCATCAAAGCCAGTTAACGAAAGTTGCTGGCTTTTTTTATTAAGAATATCCAATATTCATTTATTATTTTGTTTGCTCTATTGTGGATTGTATGACAAGTTTTTAACTTTGCCCTTTTTTAATCCAAATTATTACAATTTTATTTAAAGATTCTGTAGTTCCGAAGTCCATTACCTGGTAAAGGTCACATGGCCAAATTCCATCTTTAGAAGAAGTTTATATTCAATTTAACAATAAATGACAGTGAAATATTTATTACTGCTTTCGATTCAAATATTTTTGATTGGGACGCTTTCAGCTCAAAATATTGACTTTAATGATGTCAATTTAGAAAATGCTTTACTAAGTCATGATCCGGTTATTGACACTAATGAGGATGGCAGGATACAAATAACCGAAGCGGAGAACTTCAATGGCATTTTGGACCTACGCAGTGCGGGTATTTCGGATATGTCAGGAATCGAATTTTTTATAAATGCAATTGGTCTGGAATGTAATAACAATAACTTAACGGAGTTAGATCTTAGCAGTAACCTCAATTTACGTTCATTATGGTGCAACGAAAATGATCTTGTTAGCTTAATCCTGGGAGCTAATACAAAACTCCAAACACTTAGAGCTCATATCAATAATCTGACAAGCATAGATTTATCACAGAATACAGGTCTTTTAAATGTTAATCTCGATAGGAATCAACTAACTAGTCTCGACTTATCAAACAATATAAATATTACTGACCTAACGGTTAGAAATAATCATGCCCTGTCATCCCTGGATGTTTCGCAGAACGTATTGTTGAGAAATCTTAATTGCGGTGTGAGTAATATATCATTTTTGGATGTTAGCCAAAACACCCTACTTATCGATTTGAATGTATCAAGTAGCAACTTAACAACGTTAGATCTAAGCCAAAATACAGCCTTACAAGAGTTATGGATAGGCAACAATAACTTTAGTTCAATTGACCTATCTGCTAACACAAATCTGAAAATATTGGAATGCGGTTATAATACTTTTACTACGCTTGATTTAAGTAACAACGCAGCCTTAGAAAGATTAACATGTATAAACAATCAAATTACCAGTCTTGACCTTTCTGGAAATCCAAAATTGTATAGATTAAATACAGGTCAAAACCCCTTGAGCGACATTGACTTATCTGCTAATGTGGACTTAAAAGAACTATATTTTTATGATAATCTTTTTGAAACAATAGATTTATCAGCCAATTCAGCCCTCACGGATATTGGTTGTCAGCGTAACAACCTTACATCTCTGAATTTACAGAACAATCCTTTATTAAGAGAGCTTAATTGCAATGACAATAAATTAATTTCCTTAGATCTAAGTAATAATACCAAATTAGAAGAGCTAAGATGTTATAACAATAATCTAACATCATTAAACTTAGTTAATGCTAATAACCATAAAATAACTGCATTCAGCACAACTAATAACCCACAGTTATTTTGTATTCAGGTCGATGATCCGACTTTTTCAACAGCTAATTGGACAGATGTTGACTCTTGGTCTATATTTTATCAAAGCTGTCCGGTATATATCCCAGATGCCAACTTCAAAGCAATTTTATTAGCTGATGTTAATATTAATTCCAATTCAAATGATGAAATTGAGTTTAATGAGGCTAAAAATTATATGGGGATTATTGATGTAACAAATGCTTCAATTCAAGATTTAACGGGCATAGAAGCATTCACTAATATTGAAGGGCTGGATGTTAGCTTAAATGATTTGACTGAGTTGGTTTTATCGGAAAATGTGTCATTAGTCACTCTAAATGTTAGTAATAACAACCTAAGTAATCTGTCACTATCAAATCTTGGGATGCTAGAAGAGCTGTATGCAGAAGAGACATCAATTACTGGTATTAATCTTTCAAACAACGAACTGCTTAGCATTTTGGATATGTCTGGATCAAAGCTAGTCGAATTAGATTTATCTCAGAATTCGGAGTTAACAAACATAGATTTAAGTTCAAACCTTTTGAATAGTTTGAATTTAGCCAATGGTCAGAATGCGCTGATTACCACTATTGACTTAACCAATAACCCTAACCTTGGGTGTATAACGGTTGACAATCCTTCATTTTCAACATCAAACTGGGTAAATGTTGATGAAACGGCCAATTTTAGTACGGATTGTGAAAATGTAGAGACTGATATTCTTCAGTTCTCATTAACAGAACAGGCTGCTCCAGCAGATATAAACTATGCTATGCATACAATAGAGTTGATTGTTAATGTTGGTACAGACCTAACCAGCCTTACTCCAACAATTACCATCTCTAATGGCGCATCAGTTACTCCTTCTTCAGGTGTCACACAAAACTTTTCTTACGGAGTGATGCTATATGAAGTAACCGCTGAAAACCCTACGGTATCTCAAATTTGGGAAGTAAGCATTGAAGAAGAAAATGTCAGCCCTACTGATATTTCTTTGGATAATAATACACTTGCAGAATTGAATGATGAGGTGTCTTTAATTGGTATTTTAAGCAGCGCTGACCTAAATGTAGGTGACGCCCACTCTTATGCTTTGGTTGATGGAGCAGGTGATACCAATAATGATTTGTTTCTGGTAGATAATAATCAATTGTTTTCGCAGGCAATTTTTGACTTTGAGACAAAGAGTTCATATTCCATTAGAGTTCAAGCAACGGATAATGGGGGAAATACTTTCAGTAAGGCATTGATAATAAACATTTCTGACGTAACTAACCTTTTTCAGGAAATAACCTTTGCTGAGTTGCCTTCTCTAGAAGTCACAGCAGAATCAATAAACTTAGTTGGTGAATCTTCTTCAGGTTTAGAAGTTCAATATGAGAGTACGAATGAATCAGTAGCAACAGTTAGTGGAGGAGTCTTAACAGTGGTAGGAATTGGATCTACCATAATTACTGCTAGCCAGGTAGGGAATAGTGACTATGCTCCAGCTTCTAATGTTGGGCGTACATTAAAGGTAACGAAGGCGAAACAAACCATCACTATGGAAAGCATTAGTGACAAGCAGTTTGATCATGAGTCTTTTGAAATATTGGCTTCTTCATCTTCAGGTCTTGATTTAAATATAACTATCGAAGGCCCTGCAATGATAGATGGATCAGTGGTTACTCTAGAGGGTAATGCAGGGGAGGTTACTATTATTGCCAATCAGTCTGGTAACGACACTTATTTTGCCGCTGAAGAAGTTAGAACTTCTTTTCAAGTAATTGTGCCCGAAAATCAGGAGATATTCTTCGATGAATTTCGTAATGATATTACGTATGCAGATGGAAAATTGACTTTAGATGCTACAGCTTCATCAGGGTTAGAAGTATTATTTTCCAGTTCTGATGAATCAATAGCACAAGTTATTGGAAATCAGCTGAATATATTGAAAGTGGGTGAAGTTGAAATTACAGCCTACCAACAGGGTAATACGTACTTCAACCCGGCTGAGCTAACCAGAACTTTGACTATTTCAAAAGCGGAACAGGAAATTACATTAAACCTACCAACACAAAGTACTTATGGAGATGATGATGTTGTAATGGATGGGTTAGCCTCATCGGGTCTGGAGGTTACCTACACTTCATCCGATAACTCTGTTGTTATTATCACTGATAATAACATGCAAATTGTTGGGGTAGGAACTGTCGTAATATCAGCCAACCAAGAGGGGAATGAGTTTTATCAACCCGCAGAAGAAGTGGTACACCAACTAACAGTTGGCAAAGCAGAACAAACTATAGAATTCTCAATGGATAAGCTTGTGTATATTTTTGGTGACGAAGCGCTACCCTTGGCTGCAACAACCTCATCTGGGTTAGAAGTGAATTATACATCTTCTAACGAAGATGTAATAACTATAGAAGGAGATGTTTTGGTGATTGTTGGCGGTGGGATTACCTCTATTTCGGCTATTCAAGAAGGTAATGGTTTGTATTTGCCCGCTGAAACTATTTCATATCAAGTTGAGGTACAAAAAGCTATTCAAACAATTGAATTCAATTTAGAAGTATCTGATGTGCTGGATACTGATATAATCGAGCTAACGGCAACTTCATCTTCAGGGTTAATTGTTGAGTATGAAGTGGAAGGACCAGCAATTGTTTTCGAGAACGAAATAAGCTTTACAGGTACTGGAGAAGTAATTGTGACTGCGGTTCAATTAGGGAATAACAATTACGAAGCGGCAGAACCTGTTAGTCATGTTTTAAACGTGTCCTCGATCACATCAGTTTATGGGGCAGAACAATTTGAATTTTACCCAAATCCCGTTAAAGATCATTTAGTGATTAATTCTAAAGAGGAATTGGAGGTTGTTATAACCACGATCCATGGTAAAGAGTTGTTCAAAAGATCAGGTGTAATTAATGGAATTGACTTGTCAGAACTTCCTAATGATGTTTACCTGATGAAAGTAATAAACAAGGGATTGAGCTCAATTTATAAGTTAGTTAAGAACTAGCGCCATGAGTGATAAAATCAAAGCCAGTTAACGAAAGTTGCTGGCTTTTTTTATGCGCAATTTCTGTACAGCCCTCTTTCTAAAAGGCTTTATTACCTTCCATATAAAAGATTAACAGGAATCCCCTGAATCTAACATTCATAACTGAAGTTTTGAACTATGGAGTTGGATCATTTAATATTTCCAATATATTTATATTTCCATCTGTAATACCAATTACTTCATTTAAAAAGCAATTTCAATTAAATAATACCGTAATGAAATATTTGCCACTTGCATTTCTGGCATTGTCACTGTTTGCCTGCCAGAACAAAAATGATCAAAACACAACAGAAAAGGAACAAGAGCAGATGGATATCTGGACTATCGAACAAAGCAAAGACTGGTCAACGAAGACTGGTTGGTTAAGGGGAAGCAATTTTAATCCGAGCACGGCCATAAACCAGCTCGAAATGTGGCAGGCCGAAACGTTTGATGAAGAAACCATTGATCGTGAACTGGGGTGGGCAGAAGATATAGGCATGAATTGTATGCGTGTTTATCTACACCATGTAGCTTGGGAAGTTGACCAAGAAGGGTTTAAGGAAAGGATTAATAGGTATTTAGAAATTGCCACTAAACACGGCATAAAAACGATTTTCGTATTTTTTGATGATTGCTGGAATCCTACATATCAGGCAGGTAAACAGCCAGATCCTAAACCAGGAGTTCATAATTCGGGTTGGGTTCGTGATCCAGGTGACTTGCTGCATAAGGATGAAAAACTCATTGTTGAACTGGAGAAATACGTAAAGGATATTCTTACCACTTTCAAAGATGATGAGCGTATTATACTTTGGGACTTATATAATGAGCCAGGCAATTCAGGCTATGGTAATAAATCAATGCCACTGCTTGAGAAGGTCTTTGAATGGGCTTGGGAAGTCCGTCCTTCGCAACCACTTAGTTCTGGAATTTGGAACGCCAGCCTTACAGACTTGAATAAATTTCAATTGGATCATTCTGATGTCATCACCTATCACAACTACCTTGATCCTGAAAATCACCAACAGACTATTGACAGCCTAAAACTAAGAAACAGGCCTTTGGTATGTACAGAATATATGGCGAGGCGCAACAACAGCTTTTTTCAAAATATCATGCCTATTCTGAAAAGAGAAAATGTAGGGGCCATTAATTGGGGCCTTGTTGATGGTAAGTCAAACACCAAATATGCCTGGGATGAGCCTATTCCTGACGGTGCTGAGCCTGAGTTATGGTTTCATGAAATATTCAGGTCTGACGGTACGCCTTACCAACAAGCGGAAGTTGATACTATAAAAAGCCTGACAGGTGCTAATTAATAATCTCATATCATGAAAAGAAGCCTATTTTTTATACTGCTGGCTTGTGCAACGCTAAGCAGCTGCTCTAATAAAACCGAATCAGAAGACAAATCAGCAGAGGTTGATAATACTCCACTGGAGGAGCAGGCAGTTTTTGGTACCTATCAGGGAAATCAAGTTTTGGAGTACAAGCTTACTAACCAGAACGGTGTGGAGGTGAAGGTGATTAATTATGGAGGAATCATTACTTCAATTCTTACACCTAACAAGGAAGGGGTGCTGGAAGACATAGTTCTTGGCTATGACACTCTTTCTGGCTATTTGAAAGACTCACCTTATTTTGGTGCCTTGATTGGGCGATTTGGGAATAGAATTGCCAATGGAAGATTTGAACTTGATGGTGAGGTGTATGTTCTTGCGCAGAACAATAATGGGCAACATTTGCATGGTGGTTTAGTGGGTTTTGATAAGGTGTTCTGGAACATTAAAGAACTGTCTTCGGAAGATGGATCTGCTTTAGAGCTTACTTATTCCAGTAAAGATGGAGAAGAAGGGTACCCGGGGGAGCTGGATGTGAAGGTGATCTATACATTAACAGACGATAATGAATTGATGGTGGAATATGAGGCTGAAACAAGTAAAATGACTGTAGTAAACCTTACGCAGCACACTTATTTTAACCTTACCGGAAATGTAAAAGGTGATATATTGGGTCACCACTTAAAGCTTGAAGCAGATGGGTTTTTACCTGTTGATAAATCGCTAATACCAACAGGGGAAATTAGACCTGTTGAAGGTACACCGTTTGACTTTTTGAACGAGCAGGTAGTTGGAGCAAGAATTAACAACAATGACCAACAGCTGGAATATGGAATGGGTTACGATCACTGCTGGGTACTTTCAGCTGCTGATAGTTTGAAATTGGCCGCTACACTTTACGAACCCACGAGTGGAAGATTAATGGAAGTATTTACCATTGAACCAGGTATTCAATTTTACTCTGGCAATTTCCTGGATGGCAGTTTAATTGGGAAAGATGGTGTCAAATATGCTCACAGAACAGGCCTGTGCCTTGAAACGCAGCACTTCCCTGACTCACCAAATCAACCTCAATTTCCGTCTGTAGTATTAAACCCTGATGAAGTTTATCGGTCTAAATCAGTTTATAAGTTCTCGGTGAGATAGGCTAAGGAATTCTCGGTAGACAATATTTAAAATTCAATCAATATTACCCATTGCTGCTAATGAGTAAACAAAGCCGGCACATACTTTTAATTATTACTTTCGGCCTTATTGTGAACCTAACAATACTCTATTTGCTGGGCGAAAGAGCCAATTTATATGATGCAAACGGCTATATAAAAGGGGCAGATTATTTGATAAATCATGGGAGTTATGAAGATTTCCACCATGTTTTTTATGGGTTGCATGTAGCAATTATTGCTTTAGGTCGGTTGTTCTTTCCAGATCAGATAATTCAGATTATTATATTTCAAATCATATTGTCATTGTTTTCAATGGTTGCCCTTTATCAATCCGTTAACAAACTTTTTGAAAATAAGACTGCTGCTCTTATTAGTTGTCTGATTTTTATTTTTTGGTGGGACTGTATCCACTGGAATACTACCTTAATGTCGGAGTCTCTGTTTTGTAGTCTTACTATTTTTATTGTCTATATCTTGGCTCATTTCCAGGGGCTCAAAGTGGACTTTGTCAAGCTAGGCATTTTACTTTTTGCCATATCTTTTACCCGACCTACCTCAGTGGTAATTTTAATCGGGGTCATTGTGTTTTTTCTATTTTATTACAAGGAGCCATTAAAGCAGATGTCTATGGTTAGAAAAGCCATACTGTCATTATCATTCATTCTTTTGAGCCTTTTGGGTGCTGCTTTAATGTTTCAGAAGTGGGATTTTACAGAGGCTTATGTAAAAGGCGAAGTGGTAACCTATATGAGCACTATTCCTGACTCTCCCTTATATAAGGAAGAACTTCATGTACCCTTAAAAAATACTGAGAAGGTAGTGATGGAAAGTGAGGTAGGTATTGTTAGAATGGCAAAATTTATAGCTGACTACCCTGGTTACTTTTTTACAATGGCTGTTAAGAAGGTTTATTACTTGCTCAGTTTTCAAAGACCATATTATAGTGCTTGGCATAATACCTATAGTGCCATTTGGCTGGCACTTATATATAGTTGTTTTGTGATTGGATATTTGAAATGTTCCTATAGCCCGATAAAGGCATTTGTAATTTCTGTAATTGTAATTAATTGTGCACTTATTGGTATGTCTACAGTAGATTGGGACAACCGTTTTTTTATTCCCATGGAACCCGGGATTGTACTCTTTGCGGGATTCGGAGCATTTAAAATCATTGTTAAATTGAAATATCTGATTTTTAGGAGAGTTTCAGAATCCCTTTAAATGATGTCCATAATTTAAATTGATTAGGTAGTAATTATCAATTGAGGATAGGAAACATTGTTTACCAATTAAGGAAGCTTTCAATAATGAAACTACTAAAGTGAAAATTGTAATTGCTTGTATTATTTCTCTTTTTGTAACTTCTGAAGTTTTATGATATAAATTATTTCTTTTTGTCCATTTGAATGATTTTGAAATTTAAAAGTTTGTTTACTTAAGTCATAGTCACCTAGGTAGTAGCCAAAAAATCCTTCTCCGCCCTCATTCATTAACCAGATGTAATCACCATTGGATAATTTTAAACTTTCAAAATCATACTTTGTCATAGGTTTTACTTTTTTTTCTTGCTAATCTCCGCCTTAATTGGTTCAGCTATTTGCATGAAGAGCTCATGCGTCAGATAATAGGCAGTAATGCACTCCTCAATTAATACATTTAATTTTTTGTAGTCGAGTACTTCAGATTTCCCATTCGAATTTTTGAAATAGAGTGAATTCATATCAAGTTCAAATAATTCATTGAAATGAAACAAGTATCCATGGATTAGCGTGTTCCGTATGTCCCTCAATTTATCAATTCTCAAACCAATCCCCTTCCACTTTTTTATATTATCTTCCTTTGCATAGTTTTTAAAGAGCCAATCAACTTTTGACTTTAGTCGTCCAGCAGTGAAGTCACTGGTTAATAATCTACTCTGATTAATATTTAGGTTTAAAGTGTAATTCACAAAATCCTTTAGTCGATTTTCTAATCTTTGAAAAAGTAGAATAAATTGTCCTATTTGATTGCTAAATGTTAATTTGATTTGTCCAGTTTCCATCGATAACTCTGAGAGTTTATAAGCCTCTAGTTTACCTGTTGTTAAAATAGTCAGCTGAATTTTATCATTCAATTTGTCCACCGATTGTACTATGCCTTTTCCTTGAGGAGA
This sequence comes from Fulvivirga sp., assembly GCF_040218215.1. Taxonomy (NCBI): domain Bacteria; kingdom Pseudomonadati; phylum Bacteroidota; class Cytophagia; order Cytophagales; family Fulvivirgaceae; genus Fulvivirga; species Fulvivirga sp. The sequence goes on along the minus strand of NZ_JAVJQL010000028.1, from coordinate 149,179 downwards.
ATTTACAACAATACCTATATTAAAATCTGTCCAATCCATTTTATCAAATTTCTGCTTACAAATTCATAACAAACCCTCCGCCACACAGCTTATGTTTTTCACTAACCTAACCAATTTCATCTGTATCATTTAATCGGTTCTATTTTATAGCTATAAGATAAATTAGCCGGCTGTATTTGATACTCTTCATGCGCCATTCTGCCCCAACTTGTATCACCGCCTACACCCATTTGTGCCTGATCAATATTGATATTGACAAAATCACGTTTGATAATATCTGTAGTATGGCGCTGCTGTTTCTTTTCTCCAGCGTCAAAGTCTGAATTATACTGATGATGGGCACTAAAGCTGAAATGTTCTGAAGCCGTTATTTTGATTCCTTGGCCTGATGAATTTGTAAATGAAATCCAGCGTGTATCGGTTCTGTAGCCATTCTCCTGCGGTCTTAGATAGGCAAAATATAAATCAGAAACTGAAGCATCATATTGACCAACCAAAGCAGAAGTATTTCTGTCCTGATAGTTTTCATGCGGCCCTCTTCCAAACCACTTAACCTGGTCAAACTCCTTACTGATGATAAAATTATTTCCAAAACGTGGTAGCACTGGAAGGCTGGAATCGATGCCCTCTAGTTTCGTTTTTACCATTACTTCCCCCACATCATTAATTGTATAGTTGATGGTCGCTTTGCCATTTACAGACCCTAACTCAAAGATTGATTCAATGGAAACCAGTCCATCATCAGCTTCTTTCTGTTCTATGGATATAAGGGTTTGTTGAGAAGAAGCGTCCTTCCAAACCCCTAATTTTTCAGGCATATTATAACCAAAATCATTATCAATTGGTGCTCTCCAAAAGTTGGCCTTTATGCCTTCCACAATCATATTATCTTGGCCATAATCCAAAGTACTCAATGAGCCGGTTTCCTTATCGAATGCAATTTTAAATCCATCCCCTTCTATTAAAAATGACTTATCATCATTAACTACTTCTAATGGATTTTTCGCCTCCGATAATGTCGCACTTCTTTTTGGTTCGTTCAGTTGAAATTGTTCATAGGCAATAACGTGACCCGTTGGCACCAAATCGTTCGCAATTTTGCTTTTAGCATAAATGTTTAAGTGATATTCAGCTGATTGGTCGTCTAATTTCGGCAATTCAATTTTCACTTTTCTTGACTGATAGGGCTCGATATCAAGCGCAGGTATTACACCTTCCGTCATTTTTATTCCATTTTCCAAGATCACCCATGAGAAATCATATGCATTGAGGTTAGTAAAATCATACATGTTTTTTACTTGTATCTCTCCACTTTTTAAATCGAATGAATTGAATTTAATCGGTTGATATACTTTTTTTACTTCATACAAAGAAGGATGTGGTGTCCTGTCTGGATTTACCAAACCATTGATGCAGAAGTTGTCATCATTCTGAAAATCATAACCACCCAAATCTCCACCATAAGCCCAAAATACTTCACCTTTTTCATTTTTGGTCAACAGCCCCTGATCTACCCAATCCCATATAAACCCGCCTTGCATGATGTCATACTGCTCTATCACATCCCAATAGTCTTGCAAATTCCCAACACTATTGCCCATGGCATGAGCATATTCGCATTGAATTAGCGGACGTGTAGGATTGTTCTCTGCATACTCAATCATGCTTTCAATAGACCAATACATGGGTGCCTGAATATCGCTGTTGGTATAATTAGTTGCACCTTCATATTGAGTTGGTCTGCTGCTGTCCTGCTTTTTTAACCAATCATAAGTGGCGAAAAAATTATCACCATTGCCTGCTTCGTTGCCTAAAGACCATGTCACAATAGAAGGGTGATTTTTATCACGCTCAAACATTCTTATGGTTCTGTCTAAATGAGCGGCCTTCCATGTTGGCAAATAGGCAGGATGCACTGCCTGCCTCTCCTTATTATTATCCAGCCCCTGATTAGTAGCACCCATGCCATGGGTTTCTATATTGGCTTCATCAATGACATAAAAGCCGTATTTATCTGTCATTCGATAGAACTGAGGATCTTTTGGGTAATGGCTGCAGCGGATGGCATTAACATTATGCTGCTTCATCACTTCCAAATCTTTCATCACCAAATTTTCAGAAACAACATGACCTTGAGTATCGCTATGATCATGAAGGTTCACCCCTTTGATCAATATTGGATTACCATTCACCAAAAACTGGTTATTCTTGATGGCAATATTTCTAAACCCAACTTTTACTGCCGTTGACTCACCATTTGCTGTTATTAATAAGGTATAGAGGTTGGGATGCTCTGCACTCCACACCTTAATATCAGGTATTCCCTTTTCGAAATCGACCGTATTTCTCTTTGGGTTTAAGTCAACGGTTTTATTTTCGCTGAATATTTCTTTGTCTCCGTCTAAGAGCTTTACCGATACAGTTTCATTTTTTAATTCACCAGTATTGTTGTCAATTTTCAAGGAAACTTTAAACACCCCATCTTTAAAGTCATTTTCCAAATCTGAGGTTACCCTGAAATCCCTCAATGTCACTTTATTTGTGGCATAAACATAGACATCACGTTCAATACCACTCAGTCTCCAAAAATCCTGATCTTCGATATAACTTGCATCCGACCAGCGCATAACCTGAACGGCCAAATTATTGGTGCCTGTCTTCACTAAATCTGTAATCTTAAATTCTGCTGCGGTTTTGCTGCCCTCATTATAGCCAACCATTTTACCATTAAGCCAAACGTACATGGCACCGCTCACGCCAGCGAAATGTAAATAGATGTCTCTTCCGTCCCAATCTTTAGAAATTTCAAAGGCCTTTTTATAACTACCATTGTTGTTCATCTCATGGGGAATCACTGGCGGATTAGGTGGAAACATGTAAGTGATATTGGTATAGAAAGGAATACCATATCCTTTAATTTCCCAATTTGATGGCACTTCTATTTTATCCCAACCAGCCATGTCAAAACCCTCTTTGTAAAAATCAGTGGGTCTGGCCTGCACACTGTCAGCATAATAAAAATCCCAGGTGCCGTTTAAGGATTTATACAAAGGCGAATTCTCCCAACTTTCATTTTCAACAGCCGTAACTGCATCAGTATATCTGTAAAAAGAAGCTGTTGGATATTCCCGATTAATCTGAAAAATTTCTGGGTTTTCCCACTCAGGATTCTCCCAGTCATTGGCGGTGTAAATAGGTCTCTCCGGTGCTTGTTCTTCACAAGAAAACATGAGCAGAGCGGCCAGGGGTATGACTAGGTAGGTTAGTTTCATTGGGTTGTGTTTTTTGTGTTATTCTTTTTCAATAATAGCAGCCCATCCACCTCCTGATGATAGGTGTGCTTTAACCTTCGTGTCTTTCTGGACAGTTAATGTCTCTTTTTTGTAGTCCTCGGCAAACATTTCTGCATTTATGCCATCTTTAAATACTTCCATGGTAAAGTCACCATCACCTAAAAATGAGAGGTCAAGTTCCAAGGCTCTGCCATCCCAGTCTGTCATAGCGCCAATATACCATTTGTCAGCTTTTCTTCGGGCCACAGCTATATAGTTGCCGACAGACCCTTCCAAGACAACGGTCTCATCCCATGTTGTAGGGATTTGAGTGATAAAATCAACCGTTTCTTGTTCCTCGTAATACCTGGATGGTGACTCGCACATCATCTGCAATGGAGCCTCATATACCACGTACATTGCCACTTGATGTGCACGCGTTCCAAGACTCATCGGTCGATCAAAACTAATTGAATAATTGTCTAATTGCTTGTTAACCATAGCACCAGGCGTATAGTCCATTGGGCCGGCTGCCATACGAATGAAAGGTATAGTTACATTATGCTCAGGGGTTATGTCAGCACTCCATTTGTTGTTTTCGCTGCCCTTTACACCTTCATAGTTAATTACATTGGGATATTTTCTTCTTAATCCTGAAGGCTTAAAAGCTCCATGGAAATCAACTAGAAGTTCCAGCCGGGCACATTCTTTTGCTATGCGCTCATAGGAGCTCACCATGTACTGATCATTGCGCTGCATAAAGTCCACTTTGATGCCTTTTACTCCCCAGCTTTTATAGGTTTCCAGAATCTCAGTAAGGTTTTCATCCAGTGGTTTCCATAATACCCAAAGAATAATTTCTACCCCCTTTTCCTTACCATATTTTATTAGCTCAGGCACGTCAATATCTGGACTGTACTCAAGAATTTCTGTTGTTGATTTGGTCCAGCCTTCATCAAGAATCACATATTCGATGTTATTCTTGGCAGCGAAGTCGATGTAGTATTTATAGGTAGCCGTATTAAGACCTGACTTAAAGTCTACACCATAAATGTTGTTAGCATTGTACCAATCCCATGCTACTTTACCCGGTTTGATCCAATCCATGTTTTTGATAAGGGTAGGTTGAGCAAGTTGGTAAGTGAGGTTACTTTCCACGAAAGTGCGGTCATCATCACTGATAATAAAAACGCGCCATGGATAGGCTCTTTTGCCTTCAACTTGCGCAATGTAATCAGCCTCTTTGTTTATGGTTTGATTACGATCTGGAGAATTCTCTGCAGGCACTGCTTCAAGTACATATTTTGGAAATATGGCATTTAAAGTTTCATTGCCGCTTCCTTTCATAAACATTCCCGGGTAATCGTGAAGTGCTGTTTCAGTAAATAGAACTTTACCTTTATCGGTGCTAAACAGTACTGGCAGGCTGCAAAATTCTTTATCTGATATTTCAGTCAATGATTTATCCAGATACAATCTTTCGTTGTGTGAATACATAGATTCTTCTTGCGGAAAAAGCGAACGAGATCCTTCAGGGAAGGTCATTGCAACTTGTTCTGATACTACATTACGACTGCTTTTGGCATCATCAATAAACTGATATGCCACTCCTTCATTATAGGCTCTGAAATTAAGTTTGTATCCTCCTTTAAATTCAATTGAGAGCTCTGAATATTCATCCTTTATCTCAGCATCCTTATGAGGAACAACGGGGTGAATTATTGAAGAAAAATTATTGATAGAATGCTTTTTAACTTTAGGATCAACGCCAAAATCAACTCCTGTTGAAAAGTCCATTCCCATTCTGACTTTCTCTATAATAACATTGCCATCCAGTGTGGCTGACCATGAAATGTCGTCAGCACAATTCACCTTAATTTGTATGCGTTTATCAGGTGAGTTAAGCTCGAAATTTTGCGCAAAAACCTGCCCTATAATTAAAAGCGAGACTGATAATAAGGTAATGATTCTTTTCATGGTATTGGTTTTTTATTTTTCATAACTATCAACCAGTGTTACGACCTTAAGCGATTCTTTAAATGACTCAAGGTCTAAAGAGTTTTTGCTGATACTAACCGTTTTCTCTGCATTAGGAAGCATGTCAAAATAATTGTCAGAGAAATTCTGATCTGAAGCCGAAGAGATGAAAACATCTTTGGCCAATTTGTTGGTTCTTAATATGACCTCAAATGTATCATTGTTCTCCTTAACCGAGTAGGTTAATTCTGTAGATGGAAAGTTCAGTTCTTTAAAGGAGGCCAGATAAATAATATTGTCAGCAATTACTTTATCTCCTAATAGCAGCTGTACGCTTAACAGCACATCCTTACTTTTTCTACCCAATTCTCTCTTAGATAAGGTCAGGTACTTATTGGAATTGTTGGCTTCAATAGTAATATCCTCTTCCCATTGATGCAATTCATTTCCTTCAAAGTCAATAAGGCTTACTTTGAGCTTAGCATTTATATTCTTTAACGAATCTGAAATAACAAACAGGTCAATATTATCTTCTGTGTTTTCATGACTAATCAAAAAGGTTTTGAATGACTTTTTAGCACTATAGTGTAAGGCTTTCCACTTACCATAATAGTCGATACTGGACCATGATGCCACCGGCCAGCAGTCATTTATCTGCCAGTAAAGGCTTCCCATGCAGCGGTCTCTATTTCTTCTGTGCGCCTCAATGCCAATCTTTATTCCATGGCTTTGAAGAAGCTGACTTACATATAAAAAGCTTTCAAAATCTTCAGGCTTTTTATAGTGCCTAAGCATATATTCCTCTATGGTATTATTGCCAATGCTGGAGCGCTGGTGCGACTTCATCACCTCAGAATAAATGTCATGATCCTCCGGGGCGGTATACTTTTTTACGCTGGCAAACTCTGGAAATGATTGGAAGCCATATTCTGACATGAACCGTGGAATAGCCTTATTATAATTATCAAAAGGCTCTTTGCCCCACCAAACCATCCAGTAGTGCGCATCGCCTTTTTCATGCGACTCCTTTTCTCCAAAATCACTGCCAGGAGATGATGGCCAATAGGCTCGGCTATTATCATATTTTGTAACGACTTCGGGAAGTATCTTATGGAAGACATCATCATAGGCCTTCCAAATGGTATCAGCTACTTCCTTTGATTGCTCCTTAGTAACATTGTCTTTCCATCCCCAGTTTTCCCATGCAGATAGGTTTTCATTATTTCCGCACCATAAAGCAATCGAGGTGTGATTCCTCAACCTTTTAACATTATCAATAGCTTCTTGCCTTACATTTTCGAGAAATGCTTCATCACCTGGAAACATAGCACAGGCGAACATAAAATCCTGCCATACAAGTAGTCCCATTTCATCACATAGCTGATAGAATTCATCATTTTCATAAATACCACCTCCCCAAACTCTAATCATGTTCATGTTAGCTTCTTTTGCTGAAGATAAAATGTGCTTGTACTGGGGTTCTTTGGCTCTGGTAAGAAAAACGTCCTGCGGAATATAGTTGGCACCTTTCATAAACACAGGATGGCCATTGACTTTAAAATAGAATGAGGCTCCAATTGAATCAGGTTGTCTTACCAACTCTATAGTTCTCAAGCCTATTTTATGGGATTTTGAATCTGTGTAGGAGTTGGAAGTTACCTTGGCTTCTACGTTGTATAAAACCTGCTCACCCATACCATTGGGCCACCATAACTCAGGATTTTCTATCTCGAAAGGAATGTTTAGCGTGTTTTGGCCTTTTGTGAGTTTGACTTCTGCTGTTTTGAAGGGCGTTCCATTAACATCTATTTCTACTTGCGCACCTTCATCATCCTTGTTAGACATTACTTCAATAAATGCAGTAAGGCTTGCTTTCTTATCTATTGAATTTTGCTGAATGAATAAATCTTCAATTTTATGGTTGCTCCAACTTCTTAATGTAATAGGTCTCCAGATTCCTGAAGTTACCAATCTGGGTCCCCAGTCCCAGCCAAAATGATAGCCTGCTTTTCTTGTGAAAACACTTACCTTCTTTTCACCTTCAACCTTTCCAATTTTCGACAGGTCATTGTCTGAAACCGGTATCTGAAATGGTGTGGCATCATACTTTTCTATTCCTTTTTTAATTGGTGACTCTAACAGTACTCTAAGTTTGTTTTCTCCTGCTTTCAGTAACCGCTTCACCTCAACTGCATAGTTTCTAAACATATTATCTGTTTGCAGAATTAGAGAATCGTTTAGGTAGACGCTGGCATAGGTATCAAGACCAGCAAAGTCTAATTCTATATTTTGATCTGAAAGTGTGGCTCCTGAAACATCAAAGCTTGTTTTATATTCCCAGTCCTCTTTATCAATCCATTGCAAATTATGCTCGTTCAACCTGTAGAAAGGATCTTCTATTGTCCCAAGATCAATAAGGTCTGTATGAACAGTCCCTGGTACTGTGGCCTCATTCCACTCTATGTCATTGGTGCTTTTAAAACTCCAGTTTTCCTCTAGTTTCATTTCAGAAACTGACATAGAATCAGACTGATTTCCACAGCTTAAAAAGGAAATTAAAATGAGAATAAGAAACAGCGGGTTGAGTGAGGTATTGGTTTTATGCATAATATCTTTATTTAGAAGCAGATAGCTTATAATGGGTGCTTGATAAATTTTTTAGCCGATCAGCGGCTTGTTCTGGGGTAATGTCGCGTTGGGGATTAGCTAGCATTTCATAACCCACCATAAATTTTTTGACAGTTGCTGACCTGAGTAAGGGTGGGTAGAATGTCATATGCCAATGCCAATGCGGATGGTCCTTTCCATCAAAAGGAGCCTGATGAATACCTGCTGAATAAGGAAATGAAGTCTCAAACAGGTTGTCATACCGTATGGTGAGCCACTTATAAGCACAGGCAAATGCTTTTTGCTCCTCCTGGTTCATTTCTGTAATCCGTTGCATTGGCCTGTTAGGGATTATCATGGCTTCGAAAGGCCATATCGCCCAAAAAGGCACAACAATAGTAAACTGATCATTTTGGTACAGTACTCGGATTTCTTCCTGACCCTCAGCTTTTAAGTAGTCACCAAGCAATGTTGATTTATGTTTTAAAAAGTAATCCGCTTGATTGGAGCTTTTCTTGGCAGGTTCATCAGGAATACTTTCCTGAGCCCAGATCTGTCCATGCGGGTGTGGATTTGAACAGCCCATAATGCTGCCTTTATTTTCAAATATTTGTATGTGGTTGATAAACTCCTTCTTTCCTAATTCCTCGCATTCCTGAACCCATAGCTTTACTACCTTTTCAATTTCCGAAATTCTCATTTCTGGAATTGTAAGATTGTGCCTTGGACTGAAGCAGATAACCTTGCAGATACCTCTTTCACTTTTATATTGAAAAAAACCGCTGTCTTCTACCGCAGAAGGCACTTCAGGTTGCAATGCGGCAAAGTCATTTTCAAATGAGAAAACATTTTGATAATCAGGATTGGTTTCCCCATTGGCACGCTGGTTCCCCGGGCATAAATAGCATGTTTTATCATAGGTTTTTGATTCTGATAAATCTGCAGTTTCCTTCTGGCCTTGCCATGGTCTTTTGGCCCTATGAGGTGAAACCTGCACCCAATCTCCGGTGAGTATATTGTAGCGTCTGTGCGAATGATTATCGATGGAAAACATAATCTTTCATTTTATAGGTTTACCAGAAGAACGCATAAAGAAATGTGCATATAATCATGATTACAAAGGCACTGATATTAAATGCCCTGGGTGTAGCAAATAAACCTTCTGATAGCTTAATGGCCTTCTCATCTTCCTTATCATTATTTTGGAAATGACTAACCAGCACAATTACCAGAAACGAAAGAATGCATGTAATCATCATTTGATTCATGAAAGGAAGGCTTACAAAAATGGCAGCATCAGACCAGCCATTAGGACCTATTTTAAAATACATTGCAATAGGGATGGAAAGAAGTACTCCGATAATGGCTCCTTTGTTAGTTGCTTTTTTCCAAAACAAACCAGCTAGAAAAACTGCCAAAATACCTGGGCTAACCACCCCAGTGTATTCTTGAATGAATTGGAACGCCTGGCTGAGGTTCCCTAGTTGTGGAGCTATAAACAAGGCTATTATGAGCGCTACCACACCAGTAACTCTGCCAGTAGTCACCATTTGTTTTTGGGTAGCATCAGGCTTGATATAAGGTTTGAAAATGTCCATGGTGAAAATCGTAGAGGTGGAGTTTAGCATGGAAGCTAATGATGAAACTATAGCCGCGGCAAGAGCTGCAACAACCAGCCCTTTTAATCCGGCTGGTACCATTGTATTTATGAGCCATGGTGCAGCATTATCATTGGCCACAGAGCCATCTTCAGCTATAAAACCGGGTGCCATATTCGCCATTTCCAAATCCCCTCCAGGTGCATTAAGCACATAGGCTACAATGCCTGGTACAACTACAATAAACGGAATGATTAGTTTCAGAAAGGCAGCAAAGGCTATTCCTTTTTGAGATTCTGCAAGGCTTTTGGCCGCCAGCGTACGCTGGATGATATATTGGTTAAATCCCCAGTAGTATAAGTTAGCCACCCAAAGACCACCAATAACTACGGACAAGCCCGGTAGATCAAACCACGCATCACCACCATCGGGTTTGATTATTTCACCTTTTGAGAGGATCATTGAAAACTTCTCTGGTACAACGGCATAAATATGTTTGAGTCCGTTGATAATACCTCCTTCAGGAGCTACTGCATCAAGGGCTATAAAAGTTGTGACTAATCCCCCGGCAATCAACAATACCACCTGAACTACATCAGTCCATGCTACGGCAGATAGCCCGCCCCATAGAGAATAACCGGCAGCAAATACCGCTAGGCATATAATGCTAATAATTAGTAAACTTCCATCTCCGGTTCCTAAAATAGTATCTAATGCCTTGGCGCCCAGATAGAGCACTGAAGTGAGGTTGACAAATATGAATAGCGCAATCCAGAATATGGCAAGGATGGTTTTTAGCTCTTTGCTGAATCTTTTTTCAATAAATTCAGGGATGGTGTACAGGCCCTTTTTTATAAATATGGGCAGGAAATATTTGCCAACTATCAATAAAGTAATAGCTGCCATCCATTCGTAGGAGGCAATAGCCAGCCCAATAGCAAACCCTGAACCTGACATGCCAATGAACTGCTCAGCCGATATATTGGCCGCAATAAGCGATGCGCCAATGGCCCACCAGGGCAATGACTTACCTGCTAGAAAGTAATCTTCTGTACTTCTTTCCTCTCCTTTTTTCTTTCTTGAAACCCAAAGGCCCAGGCCAACTATTATGATAGCATAGCTTATAAATACAAAGTAGTCCAGAAATGCGAATTTCATATTTCGGTTTGTTTAGGCATTATTTAAAGTGACAGGTTCAACATTTTAATTATTTACTAACTGGCAACCATTAGATATTTCTATGGGTAAAAAAGTGGCTTCCTTATATTTCATGGCATAGGCCGAAGAAACTTCCTTAATTACGTCATTTAATTTTTCAGTTTCAACCACAGCTATAATACAACCTCCAAAACCACCACCCATTTGCCTCGCACCAAGGGTGAATTTATTATCTAAAAATTGATCAGCCAGAAAATCGGTTTGCTCACAAGTTATTTCAAATTCATATCTCAAGCCATAATGAGCTTTGTTAAGCAGGTTACCGATAGTTTGCAAATCATTTTTTTCGAAGGCTGTACCCATATCCAATACCCTCTGGTTTTCTTCTATAATAAATTTGCAGCGTTTGTATACTGTATCATTTAAAACGGGTTCAAACTCATTGAGCATATCCATATTGATATCTCTCAAAGATTGGACATTGGGGTATTTTGTTTTTACCAGAGCAACACCTTCCTCGCACTGCTGTCTTCGTTCATTGTAGGCAGAAGTAACTAAAGAATGGCTCACATTGGAATTGCAAAGCACCAGCGAGTAGTTCTGCAGATTTACTTTCACATAGGTTAATTCAAGATTCCGACAGTCAAGAATAAAGGCCTGATCTTTTTTACCCATTAAGCTTGAGAATTGGTCCATTATACCACATTTCACTCCGGCATAATTGTGCTCAGCCGCCTGGCTTATTAGTGCCATTTCCTTTCTGCTTAAACCTAGATTATATAACTCATTTAGCCCGAAGCATAGGCCACATTCAAGAGCTGCCGAAGAAGACATGCCAGAGCCGACCGGAATGTTACCAGAAAACGCAAGGTTAAAACCTTCGATAGTCTTGCCTGCATTTTGTAGCTCTGCCGCTACACCTAGCACATAGTTTTTCCATGTAGGGGATGGAATGGCCTCAATATCATTAAGGTCGAAGGTAAAAGACTCATTTTCGTCAATTGAAATACAAGTACATCCTGTTAAAGAATTTGATGGTCCCATGGCAAAATAAATGGACTCACTTATAGCGGCAGGAAATACAAAACCCATATTGTAGTCTGTATGTTCGCCAATAATATTTATACGACCTGGGGCAGAAACTACTAATGCCTCTTTCCCAAATTGAGTATTGAATACTTCTACAACCTTATCGACTAGATTTTGCATTTAGAGTAACTACTGTCAGACTAATATAAATATTTATAAACGTAATAATAACGTTTATTTTGTATTTTTGAATATGGCCTATGATGAAAGTAAAAAAGCCTGGGTTGCAGTCGATTGTCTGGTGTTGGGATATGATGTAGAGACAAAATCTATTAACGTTCTCAGTTTTAAGCGACAGATAGACCCTTTAGCGGGTCAATGGTCGCTCATTGGGGAGTTTATCAATGAAGAGGAGGGTATTGATGATGCCGCCAAAAGAGTTTTAGAGAAGTATACAGGGCTAAATGATGTATTTCTTGAGCAGATCAGTGTTTATGGTAATACAAACAGGGACCCGGCAGGCAGGGTAATATCCATATTGTACTGGAGCCTAATTAAGCTTGATGATATACATAAGGGTATTGTAAATAAACATGGAGCCAGGTGGTTTTCGATAGAAGACCTGCCAAAAATGGTCTTGGATCATGGTGAGATGATAAAATTTGGGCGTGAATATCTTTTGTCTAAGGCCAAAAACACTCCACTTGGCTTTGAGTTGCTACCACAAAAATTCACGCTACCACAACTACTTCACTTATACGAAGCCATTTATGGCAATCAATTGGATGATAGAAACTTCAGAAAAAAAATACTTTCTACAGACTTGCTTCAACGATTGAACGAGAAAGATAAGTCAGGCTCGAAAAAAGGGGCTTTTCTCTACCAATTCAATCAGGAGAAGTACCATGAGTTAATGAGCAAAGGGTATCATTTGGAATTGGTTTGAAATTCAAATGGCTAGCTATTAATTAAAACGCTTCAATTCATTGATGCTCAAACAGTTTATCCGATGTAAGGTCCTTTCAACTAGAATATAAGCATACTGTTGACTGAGCTACAACAACGGACATGTCATATCGTTAATAAAGGTGTTCATAAAGAGCAAACCATATAGTATGTCAATAGTTAAAAGTGTACTTCACGTCTTAAGTTGGCTGATCATTCAAACAAGTAAATGTGCTGAAATGCACCTTTATAATGCTGCCGTTTAAAATATAGCTGCGTTTGTAAACTTAACGGGTAAGCCCGAAATGATGAGGAAAATTTTTGATTAAGATCAACTTAACTATGAGAGACAAACTTAAAATACTGGTTGTTGAAGATGACATATACTTCGTACAGGAGCTTCAACAAAACCTTGAGGAGTTTATAGCGGCTGTTTATCCAAATCTGGACTTTAGCATAGTTACTTCCACTAATGCTCAAGACTTTCTGGAAAAGTTAGATAAAGACATGGATGTAGTGGTAATGGACTATTATCTGGAAAATGATTTCGGTGAGGTACTGTTTCCAGGCACTTACCTGATAAGGGCTATTAACCTGTATTGTAAGGAGTGTAAGGTCATAGTTATGTCTGCCATTCCTGACAAGTTAATGGCATCCAAATTAATAAGAAGCGGCATATACGATTATATAACCAAAGGCGAGCATGTCTTTTTCAGACTTGCTCTCACTTTGGACAAAATAGTAAAAAGAAAGCTGCAGAAAGCTGCAGCCTGATTCTATGAAGCCGGGTGCCTTCATAGATGATTAAATTGCACCAATTATTTCAACTAAATTTTAAAACCATGAAAACGTTAAGACAGAATTTTTCGGTAATGATTATTGTAATGGTGGCTTTAGTATCATGTAACCAAGAGAAAGTAGATCAGCTTTCTGAAGAAAATCAGCAGTTGTCCTCAGAGACAGCTGACTTAAATACTCAGCTTGAGACTTACATGAAAACTTTTAATGATATAGAATCTAACCTGGCTGAAATTAAAGAAAGGGAAGAGAAAATAAATTTAAAAACTTCAGACAATGTTGAAGATCGTAAGGATGCGAAAACCGCTATTGTTGAGGACATTCAGGCTATTAATGGTTTGATGTTGGAAAACAAACAGAAGATAAGTCAACTTCAAAATGAGCTGGAAAGTACAGACAGTGAGTTTAGAAAAATGGTAGCTAGTCTTAATAGAAGGGTGAAAGAGAAGGACTCAGAAATTGTGACTTTAAAAACAGACCTTGAGCAGCTGAATATTGAGAAAAAACAACTTGCACAGACCGTTGTGCAACTTGAGACTTCAGTGGATACCCTGGAAAATAAAACAGCTATACAGCGTAAGGTTATAGATGCTCAAACCAGTATTATAGCTGACAAGGAAAACGCCCTTAATACTGCCTATGTAGCTGTTGGTACTTATAAAGATTTGAAGGAAAACAAAGTAATCAATAAAGAAGGAGGTATATTGGGCATCGGTAGTACCGAAAAACTTAATGATGACTTCAATCAAGAAGCATTTAACAAAATTGATATCAAAGATGTGACAATAATACCATTAGCTTCAGAAAAGGCTGAATTGGTTACGACTCATCCAAAAGGTTCGTATCAATTAGCAATGGACGATGTTGCGAAAACTGCACAGCTCCACATCCTAAATCCAGATGAATTTTGGGCATCTTCCAAATACCTGGTGCTTATGGTGAACTAAGCAAAATTAATTTACAGAAAGGCTGTATCGATTAAGATCGATAGACGTTTAAAGTTATATTGATTGATACAGCTTTTCTGATTTTTATTCAAGTCTATAAAACCAAAAACCTACACCAATAAATTATGAAAAAAACCGCCACAATTTTGCTAGCCGTATTGCTTATAGCATCGTGTAAAAGCAATAAAAAAGTTACAGACCTTTCGAATAAAGATACTCAGCAGGAGACAGCAACCGTAACTGAAAAACCTATAAAAGGAGAAATAAAAGAGCCTGTTAAACCAGCTAAAACAGAGGTGACCATGGCTGAAAGGCAACTTACACTTACTAATTATTTCAATGCTATAGCTAATGCCAGTAGTACCACTTCTGCCAATAATAGTATAAATGAAGCTTTGGCATTATTTAGCACATCTTCAGTACCAGTTCTTATTGTTATTCACAGGGATGGTGATGTTGCAGACTATGACAAACCAACTGTAATAAAGGATTATCTCAACTACCTGAAAGATCAGAAAAAGAACATTAACCGAATTGAGGCTATGGAACTGGATAGCAATGGGAAAATCAAATCACTTGAATTAATTAGAAGTAAATAACATATGAAAAATACAATCATAAAACCGACATTCTGTATAGCAATTCTCTTTTCTGTCATTTCGATGGGTTCAGTAAATGGACAAAGCAAGGATATTAGCCCATCGCGAAAGCAAGCCATTGACTCATTGGCATTAGAAAAGGTTAGGGATTTAAGCAAGTACATTGCTATAATAGGTGATAAGAAAACCCAATACACCGAAGCTAACCGGGTGATGGACAGGGCAGAAGAGCTGTTTGCACCAGGTAGTGAAATGGGCGTTTCTTCACTTACTTCAAATACGGTGGAGTACTATGTGGTGAGAAAATACTTTGAGCGCCTGATGGCACTTAATTACGAAAAGGTAAAAATCGAGTGGTACAATATCCATTACATCAGCGATTTGGAAAAGCAACCTGATGGCAAGTATGTTGGTGTTGTTACAGTATATCAAAAATTTGAAGGCTCCAACGGGGACGAAATGGTCTATAAGGATACTACCAAAAAGGACATCACCATTTATGTAGAGAAAAAGCAAACCCAAATAGCGGGCAAAGTCATTGAGTTTTGGGATGTAATGCTTGGTGATATTAAAGTGACCGAAACCACTGCATGAGATCATTAGTTTTATTAGCAATTACTACAGGTTTGTTGCTAACATCATTTCACTCACAAGCTCAGCTTGTGAGTGAAAGTGATGATGAAAGTAAGCTCTATGCTGAAACTAAGCAACTAAATCAGTTTTTCAGAAGGTTCAATGGCGAGGAAGATGAAAAAGGGAACCGTTATTATGAGAAGGACAAAGAATACAGAAGTGTAAACCTGAGAAAGAAATATCTCCCCGTTTTATTTGACAAGGAAAACGCCAGTCTGTCACGGGATTTAAAAGTTGAATTTGCTGATCAGGTACTGGATAAAAAGGATCCGGCTTTTCTTAATTTTCATGATGCCAATTGGTTTGCCGAGGTAAATACGGTTTTTATGCTAAAGGGTAAAGCACAGCCATTTACGCTTTATCTCCAGCTGGAGAAGCAGAATGATGGTTCAAAGTGGGTTATTTATAATGTGTATTCACCCTATCTGGCAAAGTATTTTGAGCGTGACACCTCTCAGACTACCAATTTCCTTCATC
The DNA here is from genome assembly GCF_040218215.1 of Fulvivirga sp. NCBI lineage: Bacteria > Pseudomonadati > Bacteroidota > Cytophagia > Cytophagales > Fulvivirgaceae > Fulvivirga > Fulvivirga sp. The sequence continues at coordinate 133,139 of NZ_JAVJQL010000028.1, read as the reverse complement.
CTATGAGTCATGAGCTTGATTTTATGAATTTGCATAAGGCATTTGGCCATACAGAAGAGGTGGCTGCTTATACTAATAAAGATTATCGCTCAGACTTAATCTCAATTTTTATATATGAGATTAAAAATGGGAATCTAAAATTTCAGACCGTGACCTCACTTAACTTTCACCTCTTTCAATTGGACGGCTGGTACCTTGAACTGTCTGAATTTAATAGGCCCGGTTATAACAGAGGGTGGTTAATATCAGATTTGGTAAAAGTAAATAATGAAGAAAAGGGCTTGCTTAAGAGCCACATTATGCATGAGAAATAAGCTTAAAGTATTGGCAGTATGGTTACTTTTGTTGCTGGCCATACCCGCTCATTCGCAGACAGAATTTAGTGAAGAGGAAATTGCGTCTTACGAAAAGGATGTAACGGATATGGTTTCTTTTTTAGAATATATGCTCAATACTGTGGGCAGTTCGGCTACTTCAGCAAGGGACAAGGAAGTAATCATCACCCAAAGCTTTAGGAAAATATTCAGGGACGATGAAGTGCAGATTGAAGATGACCTTGATGAAAACCGGGATGTGATTACTAACAAAAATGTAAGCGCCTACTTTAAGGACGTAGATTTCTTTTTTGAGGGGGTTCAATTTGATCTGGAGATCAATAATATCTCAAATAAACTCAATGCCGGAGGCAACCTGTTTTTCAAAGTAGAGCTTGTACGTACACTTAAAGGGTTGAACCATGAAGGAGATTCTGTTAAAAATTCGAAACCCAGATTCGTTGAGCTGAACTACAATCCGGAGATCAAAGATCTAAAGATTGTAAGTATCTATACTAATGAATTTGACCGCTCTAAATACCTTAAAGAATGGTGGGCCAATCTTTCCTTTGGGTGGAAATCTATATTTAAGGAGAAATTCAATATAGTTTCTGATGAGCCGGGTTCTGAAGCGTTGAAGAAAATGCTGGAGGCCAGCAGCTTGGATTTATCTGAAAACCAATTGCTTCAGGATATCGATCCTTTGGATGAATTTAGACAGTTGCAATCTCTGGATTTATCATATACCATGATCAGCGATATTACTCCGCTAAGGAATCTGAATAACTTAAAAACCTTAAGGTTAAATAATACATTAGTTACCCATATAGACGCTCTCAAATATGCTACAGGAATTGAGACGCTTACTCTAAACGCTACAGCTGTAGATGATATAAGTGTTTTAAGTGGCTATAAGAACCTTAAGAGTCTTAATATAAGTGGTTCATTTATTAAGACATTGGCTCCACTTTCTTCGCTAACGAATATTCAGTCCCTTGATTTTTCAAATACTTCTATTAATGACCTTTCTCCTTTATCGGGTATGGAAAAACTGGAGCTGTTGTATGCGTCATCTTCCAAAGTGAGTGCTATCGGTAGTTTGTCTCAATGTACTAATATAAGGGAGTTGTATTTGGATGGTACCGGCATTATTTCAATTCAACCTTTGAGGGAGCTTCAAAATCTGGAAATATTGAATATTAGCAATACCAGCGCGAACGCACTGCAGGATTTAAACAGTCTGGATAAACTTGAAAAGGTGTATTGTGACAACACATTGGTGAGCAAGGAGCAGGCTGAAGCTTATATGAAAGCCAATCCACAAACACTGGTAATTTATGAGTCTAAAAACCTAAAAACATGGTGGATAGAACTTGAAGATGATTGGCGAAATGTAATTAAGAAAGTGGTGAAAGTGGGTGATAATCCTACTGATGAAAACTTGGCGCGGGTTGCGCTGATTGACTCATTGAACATCAGTGGTATTAAATCCATATACTCATTGGCTAATTTAACACGGATGCCTCTACTTACCTATTTAAATATTAAAGGCACTTCCGTGAAAGAGTTGAGAGAAGTGAGCGAGCTCAAAGCTTTAAAGCATCTGGTATTTAGCAATACTGCTGTAGCCGATTTAGAACCCTTGTCTGATCTCAAGCAATTGAAAATTGTTGAGGCCAATTTCACTGGTATTGAAAGCTTAAATCCATTGTCTAATTCAGAGAATATTGAAATAGTATTTGCTGACTCAAGCAAGGTTTGGGATACAGAAGCCATAGATTTTTTAAGATCGCATCCTAAGGCTACTGTTGTGTATAAAAGTCAGGATTTGGCAAAATGGTGGGAGTCATTGCCCGACCTGTGGAAGGGAATATATCGACAAAATATGCCCTTGCCTGATGCTCTGGATAAAGTAGCGTTGCATAAGCTGAGTCAGCTTGAAGAGATACAGTTTGAACGAGAAAATGTTAGTTCGTTAAGTCATTTATCTGGATTGATCAGGCTTAGAAATCTGAATTTTAGTGAAACAGCGGTTTCTGATATTACCCCATTGGCGAGACATTTTTACCTTGAGCAGCTCAATATTAGTCAAAATCCCATTGAAGATATTTCTCCAATTTCAGATTTGAAAGAATTAAGAATGCTTAATATTTCAAACACATTGGTTAGAAAGCTGGAGGGTATAGAAAGTCATAAAAACCTCGTTTATTTTGATTGCTCTGGAACACAAATAAAAAGACTTGATGGACTTGAAACTTTACAATATCTGGAAACACTAAATTGTTCCAATACCAGGGTTAAGCACCTTGATCCTGTTTATTATTCCAACTTGAAACTTTTAAAGTGCTTCAGTACTCGTGTTAGAAGTAATGATATTGAAGAATTCAGGTCGAACAATCCAGATTGCAATATTCTATATTATTGAATGCAAACTCTCGTTTACAGCGAAAAGCTAAATTGTAATATTTTGTTCTAATCAATTGATAATCAGAAGTGTAAAAAATTCACTTCTAGATATAGTATAATTAAATTTTATTTTAGATTATTTAAACGCATACTTGTGATTGTCCTCTTGAATAAATTATATAAATAAAAGTTATTCTTGTTTGTATTATTTGTTGAAAAGCTGACTGTTTGTTCAAAACTAAAGTGCTTAAAAGTGCAATTGTTTAAGCCTATTGACGTTCTGTAAATAATAGACTTACTATAAAATATAAAGACAGTTTGGTTTGATTTAGTTGTTAACTAAGTCAACGAACCCCACCTCGAGTAGGTGGGGTTTTTTATTAGCCTATAAAAAGAAGAGCAAGCAGCTAATTGCTACTTGCTCTATACCGCCAGCATGGAAAATGGCGGTGTCCACCTTACTGTAAACCAAAATTGATCTTACTCTACATCAATCTGTCCATCATTATTATCGTCTTTGCCTGAATGTATTGCTCCCTGAAAGTTATTGGCTATTGCTAGCGCAATAGAAGCATTGGAGCTGTTGTTAATTCTTATTATATCGTCATCATCCACTTCTGCATTCTCAAGATTCATGTCTGCAAAAAGCTCATCCAGATTTATGATTACCAATAGCTTGTTTAAATAATCCTGTTTCAGATTAAAACCTTTGCCAGCCTCTAGCTCTATCTCCAACTCGAAGTTATTGCTGTACTCTACCATAGTAGCTTCCGTAGCACCATCGGGTAAGTATTCAAATGTTACAATCATAGTCTTGTCATCACTTAAAACAGGCATAACCTCAAATTCAATTTCATCATATATGGCTGGACTGAGTTCTGCAATATCAATTTCAGGTTCGCTGGATTCATCAATTAAGTCGATCACAAAAGTTCCTTCAAATTCTATTTCTTCGTCATCAGCTTCTCCATCTTGATCCAAATCTTCAAAACCACCTTCATCTTCAATATTTTCTTCCTCCAATGTTTCAAACTCAATTTCCGTAACCCCTAGAAATGCTTCTTTAAAAATAAGTCCGGTAGCTTCGGTACGCTCATTACCGAAAGAAGACTCATTGGTTACGGCCTTTATTTTTAAGGTAGTCGAAGCCATGGGAGTTACATTTTTACTTTCGCTGTCATCATCACATGCCTGTAAGAAAATAGTAGCCGCCAACATTACAGATTGCGCAAAAATTCTAATGCTTTTTTTCATAATCATATAATTTTAATAAATGACCTGATTAAGTTTTTAAGGCCATATTGCTTCTTAAACGAGTTATTTGAGCAATTCTTTTAGGGCTCAAGACGAACGGAGTTTATACTCTTTAATGCACTGAAAGAGCAGTTGTATCAACCATTGATATAAATATAAATTGACCTTTAAGTTGGGGTAGGATTCGTTGCTATTACCACCATTGCTGTGGGTAATTGTCAAGGCAAATTTTCGATTTTCACTCAAGGCTGTTTTTGTTCATTCAAACTTGAGAATATGTCAATCCGTCTGAATACAAGTATTTTCAGATACTATCACCCAAGTTCTTGGAGTTTCTATTGTATGGGATTTTGGTACAAAAGGAACCTTATCCAGCTTTTGAATGTGGTGCATTTAAGTAAGGGGCAGGATAAAACAGATATTCAAGGCACATTAAGAAGGGTAAGCAATAGTATTCAGATAAGAGGGGCCAATATATGGATACTTTTTTGTGCCAGCCTGTTAGCTTGTGTTGGTCTCGATACCAACTCAACAATATTGCTAATCAGTGCTATGTTGATTTCTCCATTAATGACGCCTGTTCTGGGTGTGGGCATTTTCTATTTTACCAATGATCTGCAAAATTTAAAATTGGCTCTTAAGAAGGTGTTTGTCGCGGTATCAATAACCATTTTTACCAGCCTTATGTATTTTCTCATTACCCCTTTTGGTCAGATTACCGAAGAAATTTCTGCTCGTATCAAGCCAACATTAATAGACGCATTTATAGCCTTTATTGGCGGTGTAGTAGGCATTATTTCTTTGACAAGAAAGGAACATACCTCCGTAATGCCGGGTGTGGCAGTCGCTATTACGCTTATGCCACCACTTTGCGTTATAGGTTATGGCTTGAGCAAGGCAGATGCCAGCATACTCTTTGGAGCATTTTACCTTTTTCTTATAAATATAATTATCATCTGTTTTGTATCGAGTTTTATTGTGAGATGGCTCGATTTTCCCATAAAGAAGAGGGCACCTAAAAAGTATCCAAAGATGTATCTGAGGGTTAAGATTTTGGGATTGTTTCTGCTACTTTTTCCTGGCACCTATTGGTTCATAGAGGTCATTTCTTTTAAAGACCAAAAGGGTCAGGTGGAGAATTTTATTGATGACAGAGTTCGGCCTATTTCAGAAGTTATAAACTGGAGAATCATCAATAATGACAGTTTAAACAGGGTGGAAATTTTCACATCAGGAAATATTATCAATGAAGATTCTTTAGACTGGCTACAGTCGTCTTTTGATAGTTTGAATATGAAAGGTCTGATATTTGAAATCTATCAGCCAGATGTTAAAAAGGTGATAACGAAGGTAAATCAGATTGTGGATAGCGTTGGGCAGGTCAGAGCTAAGAAAAAGCAACCCACAGTAAAGGAGATATTGAAGGAGGCCGAATTGATTTTTGATGACGTGGATCGCATTTATTGTAAAAATTCAGGGAGACGCGAGTACCTGGTGGACTGGAAAGGGTGGGATTTGACCGTCATTAGTAAGAAGAAAAAATTGCATCGAATAAAAGAATTTATTCAATTGAGAACGGGCATGAGTGTTGAGGTTGAATCATCTTAAACAACATAATAAGACTTGAACTATTCTTGTTTTCCGTTTTATGGAATAATGAACCAAAATTTTAAATTCTTGTTTAAATACAATAGAACTTATTTTTGGAGTCATTTAGCGAATAAAATTGAGCATGATTCTTGGTTTTATTAAAATTTTATTATGTTAGATGTTTTTGTACTATTTCGTGAGATTGAATTTCTTCCATAGAGGTAGTAGAGTGTTTTTAATTTGGTATAACATTATGATTATAAGTCATTTAGATAATTAGATAAAGACAGTTTGGTTTGATTTAGTTGTTAACTAAGTCAACGAACCCCACCTCGAGTAGGTGGGGTTTTTTATTTGTATGGGATAAAACAATTTGATGCTTCTGACATTATCTTCTATAATGTGTTTCATACAATTTTGAAATACAGATACTACCTTCTTAATTGCATTAATTTTAAATGTAAAAACTATGGCTTATAAGCATCCTTATAAAATAGGTAAAGGTTATGAAAAGTGTGTGGCATACTTCAGTATGGAGTTTGCTATTGATCAACCCTTAAAAATATATTCCGGTGGTTTAGGATTTTTAGCCGGCTCGCACATGCGCAGTGCCTATGATCTTAAACAAAATGTTGTGGGTATAGGCATGTTGTGGAAGTACGGCTATTATACCCAAACCAGAAAACCTAATAATGAACTTGATGTTTTAAATGAAGAACATTACTACCCTTTTCTGGAGGACACAGGTATTGTGTTGGATGTTAAAGTGCATACAGCTATCATTAAGGTAAAGGTATTTTATCTGGCTCCTGAAATTTTTGGTACGGCACCAATATACCTTTTGTCAACAGAGCACCCTGACAATGATTATCTGGCGCACACCATTACTCACAAGCTTTATGACAACAACCTGTCAACACGCATTGCGCAATACAATGTGCTTGGCATTGGTGGTGCTATGCTGTTGGATAAATTAGGACATCCAACAGAGGTGTTCCATCTTAATGAAGCGCACGGATTGCCAGCGGCCTTTTATCTCTATGATAAATTTAAATCGGTGGATAAAGTAAGGGATCACTTGGTATTTACTACACACACCCCCGTGAAGGCAGGTAATGAAGTCAATGACCCTAACTTCTTATTGGAAATGGGGTATTTCCATAATATGAATTTGAAAGAAGTAGAAGATTTGATAGGCTACGAAAATGGAAACTTTAATCATACACTGGCAGCATTAAGATGGGCTAAAAAGGCCAATGCCGTTTCTAAAAAACACCAAAAAGTGTCACAGGAAATGTGGGGTGGTTTTGATAAAATTTGCAAGATAGAAGCTATTACCAACGCACAAAACAAAAAATACTGGACTGATATAGCGCTTGAAAAAGCTTATGAGAAAAAGTCTTCCTCAGCTTATACAAAAAGGAAATTGGAACTGAAAAAACTGTTGTTCGAGGAGGTAGCAGATCAGACAGGAAAGCTTTTTGACCCTAATGTATTGACAGTCGTTTGGGCCAGGAGGTTTGCCGATTATAAACGAGCAGATTTAATTACCCGCGATTTAGAACGATTTGAGGCCTTGCTTAATAATGACAAACATCCTATTCAAATCATCTGGAGTGGTAAGCCTTATCCCCTTGATCATGGAGCTGTAGACATGTTCAATAGATTGGTTCACCTTACCAGAAAGTATAAAAATGCAGCTGTACTCATTGGCTATGAACTGAGGCTTTCTGCTATCATGAAGAAAGGAAGTGATGTTTGGCTCAATAACCCAAGAATACCGCTTGAGGCTTCAGGAACCAGTGGCATGACGGCTGCTATGAATGGCTCAGTTAACTTTTCTACTAATGATGGTTGGATTTTGGAGTTTGCAAAGCATGGCAAAAATGCATTTGTAATCCCTGAAGTAGATCTCAATTTGAGTCAGGCCGAGCAAGACCAGCAAGACCTTTACCACATGTACAATATCATGGAAAATGAAATTATTCCAATGTACTATAATAAACCTGACAAATGGATGGATATAGTTTGGAAGGCTACTGAGGATGTTAACAAAACTTTCGTGGCCAGGCGTATGGCAGAGGAGTATTATAACAAACTGTATAATATTAAAACAAGTTAAAGGGTTTGTTTTAATCTTTTGGAATAGGGTAGTCTGCTTTTGTTTTATTATCTTAAAAGAACATGGGCTTAAATTAGACTGAATGAAGGCAGGACTACTTTCCCTTTTTCTTGTTATTACTTACTCTGCACTCGCACAAACTTTCCAAAAAATCACATATGGTGTTAAAGAAGGTTTGCTTACCCACCTTACTAAAACCGTAGAGATGGACTCTCTTGGTTTTATCTGGTTGGGAACGGATGAGGGTCTGGTGCGATTTGACGGTAAAAATTTTACCGAATACCCAGAAGCTACTCAAAGTAGATATATCAAAAAAATTGTATCCATTGACAACGAACTATGGGTTTTAAATGATTTAGGGCTGGTTAAAATCAACTCTTCCCCAGATACAGTTTCCTTCGAAAGAATCATCGATGGCATTCGTTTTAAATCAGATTCATTACTTCTATACCCAAAAGACATTTATCAGGATAAAGAAGGTAGAATATGGATATCTGAACCGGGCCAAATTGTCTTACTCAATCCTGACAACTCTATTAAAAAATTTCATCTGCCTGAATATTCGTATTCCGACAGTTTTTTTAGGTCATATACGTTATTTGAATCCTTTGGAGAACTATATGCAGTGTCATTTAATGGCCAGTTCTTTCATTTTGACGGCCAACAGTTTGCAGAGCTTTCGGTAGATTCTTCAATTTCTTTAAGTCATATAAATGCTGTTGTTAATATACAAGGAACCATTTTCCTTGGGGATAGAAACGGGCTGCATGAGGTTGAAATTAGTAGTGAAAATGCTATATCGGTCAAACACATAAAATCAGTTCGGTCAGAAGAGGTTTCATACATTGAAGCTTATGATGAAGAAACTTTATTGGTAGGATTATTTGGAAATAGTATCTACCTGCTGGATATCAATGATTTATCAATCAAAAATCAGCAAGAGGTGTTCAGGGTCAATGACATTCACATCTCTTCTGATGGAGATATTTGGGGAGCCTCTGATGAAGGTGCCATGCTTTTTAAGCGAAATTACTTTAACAGAATCCCCAATCAGGAGAATTATATAGAATCGATATGGTTGGCAGATGAGGCAATATATTATTGCCATAAAGGTGGTATTTATAAGCTCATGCCTTCCGAGAATGGTTATAGCCAGACAACCTTAATTGAAGATTTTAACGAATATTATATCAGCATTACTGGAAGTGGAAATGATTTTTGGGTAAGCAACCGAAGTTCAATCATGCATTTCAGGGATGACAAACTTCTTGATAGAATAGACCTTGATGGAAGAGGGTTTTATGTTTTTGACCTCTTACTCGATAAAAAGAATAGGCTTTGGGTAAACCAGGATAATACCTTTGGTCCTTTAATTATTAATCCGGATGGCACCCGTACAGACTTCAGAGAAAGTAATATCAAGGGTCGGATCATGGTGATTAAGGAAGGTGGTAATGGTAAAATCTATTTGGGAGCTGTTGGAGCTGAAAATTACCTTTACCTATTCAATGAGCTTAATGAAAAGTTTGAAAATTTAAGTCTTGATTTGGATGTTCAACTCAATAATGACTTTGAAGTAAATGATATTTTAGTTGAAAATGACACGGTGTGGCTAGCTACAAATGTTGGTCTTTTTTATCAGACAGATTCCATTATTTCAAGATTGAATACAGGGCCGAATATTAGTAACCTTCCCACTAAGGCCATCCAGAAAAGAGGATCAAAATTGTGGTTTTCAAACAGTTTTGGAGTTATAGGTTATAATATAAAAACACAAGAGGTATTGCTTTTTAATGAGTCATCAGGGTTAAATTCCAGATCTGGAAATGCTCAGGCACTGCACATTGGTGAAGATGGAACTAAATGGGTGGGAACAGCAAAAGGCCTGGCATATACTGCAGTGGAGGATAAGCATATTTATGCGACAAAAAAGCCTTTATTTACATCTGCAATTTATAATACCACCAAGGTCAGGCCCTCGAAACTTAGTGACCTCTTAATAAGCAATGGCGCTTACCTCAAAATTAATTTTCTTTCTACAACAATGCCGGGTAATTCAGTAATCTATCAGTACAAGACTTCTATTTCTGATGATTGGATAGATCTTGGTAATGTTAACACCATAGAAATAACTGGCTCCTCATCTGGCAATTATAAATATTGGGTTAGAGCGAAGCAACAGGGCAATTATTCATGGAGCGAAGGAGCAAGTATATCATTTGAAGTGGATATTCCAACTTACCTGCAGCCTTGGTTTATAGGACTTTCTTTAATATCAATTTTTGCTGTTGCTGCTCTGGTATATCGATATAATCGGATGCGACTAGAGGCTATTGAGCGACATATGAACAAAATTGTGGATGAAAAGACAGAGCAAATTCGGGCTGCCAATGAAGAGCTTAAACAAATTAATAAGGAGCTAGATATGTTTGTTTATTCTGCATCGCATGACATGAAGGCGCCATTAGCTTCATTAATGGGGCTACTCAATATTTATGACGCTGAAACCTCAGTTGAAAACAGGCAAAATCTAATCAAAATGATGAGGTCGAGTATTCAGAAACTGGATGCTTTCCTTCGTGAGATTATAGATTATTCAAAAAACTCCAGACTTGGTGTCAGTAGTGACCAAGTAAATATTAAGGAGCTGATTCAAGAACTGTTGGACTCATTTCAATACCTGGAAGAGTATAAATCTGTTGATATAATAGTTGACGATCAGGTTGGCACGCTTGTCTCCGATAAAAACCGGATCAGAATTATTCTTAACAACCTGGTGTCAAATAGTATCCGTTATATGGACCCAAACAAGAAAAAATCATGGGTTAAGATTTCAGTTTATAAAAAAGAAAGACTTTACATAGAAGTTGAAGACAATGGCGTTGGAATTAGACAAGAGTACATCGATAGAATATTCGAGATGTTCTACCGTGCCAATGAGATGAAAACTGGCTCAGGACTCGGCTTGTACATTGTCTATGAATCTGTAAGAAACCTTGAAGGCCTCGTGTCAGTTGAGTCAGAATATGGGGAAGGCACCAAATTTACTATTAGTCTTGCCCTTTTAGACTAGCTCTTAGACATCACCAACACAATTTTGTTCCAGTCAGCCGCAGCATTAATCACCTCTCTAAAGGCTTCAAATTTCTCTTTAGGATAGTATATCTCCTCATAGCCCTCATCTACTTGAATTTTTAATACTCCGTTTTCCAGAGTATAGTTAGAACGGAAATAATAGATTTCATTCTCGCCTTCAACTACCTTTTTCTCAAAGATTAAATCATCTAAGTTCTCAATTTTATAGCCATCAGGAATATCCACGGTTATGGTTCTATCATATTCCCTGTTAAAATCATTTTGAACCCTTGTCTTGCGCTCACTTTCCTGATAAAGTTCGGTCTGTGGCCCTATTAATTCTCCAGCTTTAAAAAGAATAATATCTCCAGCCAACTCAATAAAAGATGGAGAGTTGAACTTACTATCCACAACCAAAGGACTGTCCCATGTTTGAAAATCAAATTGTGTTTTGGCCATTGCCAAGGTGCTAATGTCAGCATCCACAGCCAAAAATTTCACAAGGCTTTTTAATAACTCTTGTTTTCTTTCTTCCTCTATCAATGGATAAACTGCCTTAATAAAGGCTGAAGAATAGCCATTAAAACTTCTTTTTAAGGTGATGGTATTCGAAGTAAGGTCATCATTAAAAGTAACTCCAACTTCCATTTTGTCAAGGTTGTCTTCAGCAGGTAATGGAGGAATAGTTTTAATCTCCGCTTTAGGCAATGGCATATCATCGACAAATTGCTCAGTTACAAACAGACCGTCTGTAGCCGTAAGATCGGCAGGTATCATCCCGTACCTGAATTCAGGACTGTAAGGAGCTAAGTATACGTCAGTTTTAGGAAGGTAGATGATGTAATCTTCCAAATAGTTATAAGTTTCAAATCCTCCATCAAAGGCAATCTCATTTCTGCTGGTAGTTAGCACCAACTGCACATCTACACCGAGTGATTTGATGCTATTCAAAAGCAGTTTGGTCATACCTATTTTTCCGGCAATTTTGTTTTCCAAAATAAAGCTTAGCTCATTGGCCTGGCCTCCGGTATTTTTATCAAAATAGAAATTTGATTTAATATAATCTTCAATGGCCGTGATCTTCAGCCTTTCAGTGTTGTATTTCTTAAGATCAATGTCTGATATCAGTTTAGAGATTAATTTCTCATCTTCTTTATCTTGTATGAAAACCTGATCGTAAAGCAGTTGCGCAGCATCTTTCCACTTAAATAATAGTCGATTTGATGCTTTGTTGTACGACAATTTAAATTCCAGGCGCTGTCTGCTATTATCATAGGAAGAAAACTCTTCTTTCTTTAGCGGTGCAACGTCTTCCGTTTTTAGTGTATAAATATTTATTCCTTCGGCCTGGTCAAAATTTATATCAGTGAGCCCGTTATAACTCTTAAATTCGAACTCTAAATTACCTGGGGATAAAAGCAGAAAAGTGCCATCAATCAATGGTTCTGAGAACTGGTAAAACTCTCTGCCAAAGTAGCTCGGGTATGATTTTTTGGTGTAGTAATATTCTATTTCGCTACCTATTTCTGCTCCTTCTATTGCAAATATTTTAAAACCTGAACCTGATTCTTCATCATTGATTTCCTTTATCTCATTCTTGTCAAATGTTATTGTTCTACCATCCTTCGTGATAGTTCGTGCCTGCAGATCCACTAATTCCAGAGCACTATGCATGGGAATATATATTCTGTTGTTTCGCGCCAGCGCATTATCATTATTTACTTTAATGATTTGATGTTCAGTTTGGTATAAGTATAAATCACCTGTGCCTTCCTCATAGGTGTATTCATATTGATGATGATATTTGATGTACACAAAAGGCAAATCTTTTTGATCATCAGAGAGGGCAGTTATTTTACGGTCTTCTTCCCAATTATATTTTTGATACTCCTGTCCTTGTGCCCATGTTAGTACAAGCACTAAGGCTATAGTTAATAATTTTCTCATCATAGTTTATTTATGCTCCCTCGTTTTCCAGAATTAATGCATCACGATAGCTATCGCTTAACTTTTTTATGCCCTCGTTCCACAATTCAAATTGATTTTTTTCTAAAAGCAGATAATCAACATAAAGCTGCTTATTCAAAATGATTTTGTCCCCTTGCTGGATATACTGTATGTCAAAACCAAATACCTCGTTTTTATAGCTAACATTTTCAGGAAGATGTTTTACCACATAGTTTTCCGGAATCTGGAGTACTGAAGTATTTTTATGGATGTAATTAAATTCGTTTTCAATGGGCTGCTTTCTTTCATCATCAATGATCTTATCAGTCAATGATTTAACTAAATTCATATTGAAATAGATTTTACTGCCAATCTTACGGTAATAGTCTTCCACTCTAAATTTATAGTTTACCTCTATAGGTTGCTCTAAATCATCCAGATTGGCTATCTGATAATCATCCAGAAAGAACTTGTTGTTACCTCGGCCCATGAATTGTGTCATAAAATCATCAAGGCCTTTTTTGCTGCTCTTGATCATGTTATAGCTATTAAAAACTTTAGGAAAGCCGGAGATCGTCATCTTGCCTAAACCAACAATGCTACCGTCTTTTAAAGAATAGAATGAACTATCGTTTTTTACATTGAGCGACTTGTCAATTACCGGCACAGTCTGAATCTCATAGCTATTTTCATCCAAAGCTATAAGTGCTTCTTTTCCCTGTATCATAGAAGAGGGTAACTTGTAGGAAGAGTACTGGGAGGTGGCATCCAGATAGTAATATTTCCCATCATTTATATAGGTAGCAATCATGTGATTATCTACCATAGGCGATGGGTATTCAGAGTATTTGTAAGGAATGTCTCTGGTGCCTATCCATGTAAAATGAGCATCAATACCAGCTGTATTAAGCATATTAACTGTAATGCTTGCCATGTCTTTACAATCGCCATATCTCTTATCACAAACATATTCTGCATTGTGAGGTATAAGACCTCTCATGCCATCTTCAAAGGCAATATATTTCACATTGTTCTGCACCCAATGAAATATTTTCTTCACCTTTTCAAGCTCCTCATCATTTGGGTCTATTATCTCATTGAGCACTTTTTTGATGTTCTCATAATTGCCTGACTTAAGGCCTTTGATAAATGTTGAATACCAGCTAAAAAGATCATCGGCAGAAGATAGCACCTGATGTGTTGATCCATTGGCTTCAAACTTTTGAACAATAGCTGCGATATGTGGAGCGGTAAATCTGATGGGTGGTGCATCATCCTCAATTTTGAGCTTATCCGCATTATTGCACTCAAATGTGTATTTGATTCTGTTACTAAGATCTTCTGTTTTCTTTTGCACCAGGTTATCTTCATTATTTATGATATCCAATCTAATATCTACACCCTTGTCAACCGTAACAGTGAATTTGGAATGGACAATAGGCAGGTAGTTTTGAAATAAAAATGAGCCAATGAATTTAGGGTCCTTAATCTTTTGCTCATATTCTAATATCGTATGTGCTCCGGGCTGAACTGCAGGAAATATAAAGTTTATACTTTTGCCATCATCATAAAATACCGAAGAGCTTTTATCAAAGGACTCTTTGAATTCAGTAACCTCAATAACCTTAAACTTTCGCTTTTCAGGAATTAATGTGCGGGCCGATATTTTTTCGTTTTTATAAAAGCTTGAAGAGTAGATTCCATCTTTTGCATAGACATTAGATTTATTGCCAAGGTGCAGGGTTTCTTTCAGGTGTTTTGAACTTACTACTAAGGAGTCTCCGCTAATTTTGATATCAATGTCTTCATAGTATTTAAGAAAGATGGCCTGATCTTCAGGATACTTTGCTGTGAACGTGGCTAATTCATCTGGATCAACCTTCTGCGCTTTAGTTAAAACGATTGAAATTGAGCACAGTAATATCGTTAGTATTAATTTATTCTTCAGAAATGTCATAATGAGGTAACAGATGTTAATTAAAGCCTACTTCACAAATTCAGTCCCGGGTCTGTTTTATAGTTTATTAAGATACCTATACAGAAAGTACGACCTTAAACTAATTAGTGCAACGAAAGGAACCAAAGAATAGTGCAATTGCTGCGGAAGAAAAGACCCGAATACAACATTTAAAATACTTAAAGTCAACGTGAATAAAAAGTAACCTTTTAGCCACGCTGGTTTTTCTTTTTTAAGCAGCAAAAATCCGGCCACCAGATTTGTAGGTAGTGCCCAAATAAGATTAAAGTTATGGGATGCAGCCTGATGGTCAGTAGCAAACCATAGTAAAAACAGGAGTAACCCTATAGCTCCGGTAACTACAAAAAGCACTACATCAAAACCAATGAAAAGGCGCTGTTTTTTTATTCCTAAATAGGTGATCAATATGCCTATGACCAGTAAAACACTAAAAACAACAAGCGGGGTAAATATTTGAGAAGGCACCTCTTCAGGTCGTGATTCGTAAGTTTTTTTAGTGAATTTGACCAAGGGTTCTGTAGTGCTATCATTTTTTATGGTAGCATGATTGAAGCCACTTTCAATATAATCAGGCAAAAACATGTACATAAAGGGAGTGGCCGTTTTATCCATAGGCAGCCCCAGACAAATGTCAATACCCAAATCGCCCCAAGGTTGCTGAGCAAGGTAAATATCTGTTAAATCACGGATGGTGTAGTTGGTTTCTATATAAGATCCGTCAAAAGTAATGTCATCACCAAAAGTGGTAATAAGTGCATCTCTAACCCGAGTAGCACAGTTATCATAGAAATAGTCGTACAAATAATACTGGTTTTCAGGTTTCATATTCCACTGCAGAAAGTCGAATAACTTTTGTTTCTGTTCAATATTTAGATTCAGCACCTGCTCATGGATATAGCGATTGTAATAGATATAGTAATCCCTAAACCTTGTATAGTCCATAACAGCCAGTTTGTAATTGAGATTACCCCTGGCAAAATTTAAATAGAAGTTTGGCTGATCAAAATCAAAAACACCATAGTTATAGAGCAGGTCAAGTCCGTTGACCGGATCATAAACCCTAATAGCACTATGGCCGAAAGCCGAGTATAACTCACCCTGAAACGGGCCGCAAGTAAGGATATTGATTTCGGCCTTCTCAGAAAGCTGAATGTTCTGAGCAGATAAATCAGCCATAAAACTGCTGGCTATGAGCATTAAAATTGAAACCAGTAAAGCTCTCATATTTCTGTGATGATTTTACAAATCTTAATGTTCCGCATTATGACTGATTCTACCTAATAAAAAAGCGAAAATCAGACCTTAATGCAGGTCTGATTTTCGCAAAATAACCATCTAATGTCTCTATTAATTAAACAGAAGCGTTAGTTTAATCTACATACCTATCTCTTCTTTATTATCCTCTTTTTTCTTTTTAGGGGCAATGTATTCAACACCTTTTTCCCTTAGCAAATTATTGAATGCAGGAATGTCATTATTTAAAATTCCATTCACAGATTCACGGTGTTTGTTCCATTCTTGCTGTAGTTGGTCAAAAAGTTCTTTTTCGCCATTTGTAAGCGGAGGAATACTTCCATCCAATGTTTGCATCAACTGAAAGAGTTGCACATCAAGCTTGTTTCTAAAATTGATAACGTCCTGAAAGGTTTCTTGCTTTGGAGATATTAATTCACCTTCAACTTCGTCTACTTTATCATTGATGCCATCTCCCATTTTCTTAATGTCTTCATCGTTGGCTTCTCTTTCTATCATTTGATCTACTTGCTGGCGCACCTGTTGTAGTTTTTTCAGCGATTCGTATAAATCATCAATGTTCTCATATAAATGACCAAGCATATCCTGCTGGGCGTTGATGTCAGCTATGCTCACTTTATCCCTTGGGTCTGGTTTTACAGTAAACTTTTGCTCCTGGGTGAAATCACCATAAGTTAGCTTTACAGAGTATTCACCAGGGCCAACCTGATAGCCTTGCATGCCAGTATTAGCAAATGACATAACATAGACACCCTCCGCAGGCACTATATTGGATAATCTTAAGTCCCACTTGGCAACATTCATTCCTTCTTTCTTTTGTATCTTGTCCCATGCCATTTCAGTATCAGTGCTTAGGGTTCTTAATACCGTGCCTTCAGCATCCATAATATCCAGTTTCAAAGGAATAGTATCTTTTTCCGTCACGTTCTTTAAGTAGAAATTAAGACTCGCGCCAGGAAATGGGTTTTTACCAGCACCTGTAATAGGCACATCTAAGTAAAATGCCCCAGTTTTAATCACATCATTTGGCTTATATAAAAATACCTCAGCATTTTTCATTTCCTCATCTACCTGGTGAAGTGGAGTCAGGTTATCTAAAACCCAAAAGGCACGGCCACTGGTTGCTGCAAGCAAGTCATTTCCATGAACCTTTAAATCAAGCACTGATACTGTTGGAAGATTTAATTTTAACGGACTCCATTGATTTCCCCCATCAAAACTTATGTAAATGCCTGATTCTGTGCCTGCATAAAGAAGATTCTTTCTGCTCGGGTCTTCACGTACTACCCTCGCAAATGCTTTTTCCGAAATACCTGAAGTCTTCAATGACCATGTGTCTCCGTAATTTGTACTCTTGTAGATATATGGAGTGAAATCATTGAATTTATATTTCATCACAGTAACATAAACCGTGGCAGGATCATGTGGTGAGACATCTATTGAGTTAATTATTCCCTCACCAGCTGGAGTAATCTGCTTCCAGTTTTTGCCGCCATCTTTGGTGATGTGTAAAAAACCATCATCAGCTCCTGCATAAATGACATTGGCATCATGTGGTGACTCTGCAATTGACATCAAAGTGTGATAAGTTTCACCTCCTGCGGCTTCATTTGTAATAGGGCCGCCCATTAAGCCGAGTTTGGTTGTATCGTTTCTTGTCAGATCTGGAGAAATGTCTTCCCATTTTAGTCCTCTGTTAGATGATTTGTGAAGCACATTGCTGCCATAATAAATAACATTTGGGTTGTGCTCTGACACCATTACGGGAGGGTTCCAGTTATATCGGTATTTCATCTCGTCAGATGGCTCACCTAAGTCAAAAACAGGATATGGTTTAATGCCTTTGGCCTTGCCGGTTTCCAAATTATATTCATCGATGAATCCTGTAATATTTGATGAATAGATGTAAGTAGGGTCATCTGGATTGAAGGCAACATGGGCGGCTTCACCACCACCAACACCGGCTATCCAGTCTTGCCAATCAATTGAAAAACCATCAGTTCTGCTCGGTGTCGCTACGGTTGTATTGTCCTGCTGCCCACCATACACCCAATAAGGGAACCTGTTGTCAGCATTAACCCTGTAAAACTGGGCCGTAGGTTGATTTGTTTGGGTAGACCAGCTTTTACCTCCGTTGAAGCTAACATTTGCACCACCATCGTTAGAGTTGATCATGTTTTCAGGATTTTCAGGATTGATCCATAAATCATGATTGTCACCATGAGGAACGCCAACAGGGGTAAAGGATTTGCCTCCGTCAATTGACTTCATAAAGGGTGCATTGAGCACGTAAACAACATTTTCATTTTTAGGATCAGCAAATACATGCATGTAGTACCATGAGCGGGTTCTTAATATCCTTTCTTTATTCATGAGCGTCCATTTTTCCCCGCCATCATCTGAGCGGTAAAACCCACCTTCTTCAGACTCAATAACTGCAAATACCCGATTTGAATTAGCCCTGCTGACCGAAACACCAATTTTGCCCATTAAGGCTTTTGGCAATCCTTCCGAAAGTTTTTTCCAGGTTTCACCACCATCAGTGGTCTTGTAAATTCCACTACCTTCGCCACCACTCCTTACAAACCAGGGTTTTCTTTGATGGTCCCAATAGGCAGCGTATAAAATTCTGGGGTTGTTCATGTCCATTGAAAGATTGTTCGCTCCACTGCTGTTATCCACAAAGTGAACTTTCTTCCAGTTTTTGCCGCCATCTACGGTTTTATAGATTCCTCTTTCTGAGGTAGGCGCGTAAGGGCTACCTTGGGCAGCAACATAAGCTATATCTGGATTATTTGGGTGAATCCTTATTTCAGAAATTTGAGACGTTCCGTCAAGGCCGATATGAGTCCAGGTTTTACCTGCATCGGTAGACTTGTAAACACCGTCACCATGAGAAGTCATCACACCTCGGATGCATGCTTCCCCTGTACCTACATAAATAACATTAGGGTCAGATTCGGCCACAGAAATGGCTCCAATGGAAGTAGTGTTGAAGAAACCATCAGAAATATTCCTCCAGTTGATCCCGGCATCATCAGTTTTCCAAACACCACCACCTACAGATCCAAGATAATAAGTCATAGGATCACCGACTACGCCAGATGAGGTTGTTGACCTGCCACCTCGAAAGGGTCCAATATTTCGCCATGTCATAGCACTGTATAATTTCTCATCATAGGTTACTCCTGGATCGGATTTAGAGTTCTTTTTTTGTGCAAAAGTGGGGATGCACAAAAGCATAGATAAAAGAATGATTAGGTTCTGATTGGTTTTCATTTGCAGTTTGATTGTTTTGGTTGATAATAGAATTTATAAGATAGGTATTTCAATTTACTTATCATATCCAAGTTATTTGAATGGCATGTGTCTTATATTTAGCATGTGAAAGCGAAATATGCAGATGGCTTTAATTTTATGAAGAAGGTAGCCAGACCTTCCAGGTCATGGAATGCTTTTCTTTTGGTTTTTAGCTATTTGCTATCAAGAATATCTCGTAGGCCAATTCACTGGGGGCAGCCCATCAGCTTATCATTTGAGCCTACAACTTCATGTAATTTGAGATGTCCGGAATGCCCGAGCGGCTTAAGATCTTTTACGCGCCCAACAGGGATGCTTGAAGGGAGCTTGTTTAAGAAGGTGATTGAAGCTCAAAAATCTACCTTGTCATATTTGCTTTTTTATTTTCAAGGAGAGCCTTATCTGCATCCTGAATTTTTACAGCTTGTAAAAGAGGCCTCTGAGCGAAAGATTTATACGGCCACTTCAACGAATGCTCACTACCTGTCTGATGAGGTTGCAAAAAGCACTATTGAATCAGGCCTTGATCGGTTAATTATTTCTATTGATGGTACATCGCAAGAGACTTATGAAGCTTACAGGGTAGGAGGTAAGTTGCAAAAGGTCATTGATGGCACTAAGAATATTATTAAATGGAAAAAGCAGTTGAAATCCTCAACACCACATATAATTTTTCAATTTTTGGTGGTTAAGCCAAACGAGCATCAGATTGACGAGGTTTATCAGCTAGCCGATGAGCTGGGAGTTGATGAAGTGTTGCTAAAAACAGCCCAGATCTATGATCACAAGAATGGATCACCATTAATTCCGGATAGTGATAAGTATTCCAGATATAAAAAACAGGCGGATGGTACATATAGCATCAAAAGTAAGTTGCTAAACCATTGCTGGAAGATGTGGCATTCAAGCGTAATCACCTGGGATGGGAAGGTTGTGCCATGTTGTTTTGATAAGGATGCGCACCATGTTTTGGGTGAAGTAGACGGAAACTCGTTTAAAGAAATATGGAAAAGTGAGTCCTATCGACAATTCAGGAAATCGCTTTTAAAATCACGATCAGAAATAGAAATGTGCAAGAACTGCACAGAAGGCACCACAGTTTGGGCTTAATTTTTAGAATTAACCTTCTTGAATTGATGAACTGGAGAATCGCAACCGCAGCCCTTGGAGCAGCCTGACTCGCCCTTGTAGCTATTGTAGATTGATTTGCCTACATAAGCAACGGCTGCTAAAAATATCACTCCTATTAGTAGTTCTTCCATTATGATTAGGTAACGACAAAGATAACGGATAGGTTCTTTTGGATATTAATGTTTGTGCCATTCTTTTTTGATGACATCCAGCATTTCAGAATGAACTGCATTGGCTGCAATTATTTCCCTGCCAAAAATATAATTGATACCTCCTGAGAAATCACTTACTGTACCTCCAGCTTCTTTGACAATCAAAGCTCCGGCAGCGACATCATAGGAGTTGAGGTTATATTCAAAAAATCCCTCGAACCTGCCGCAGGCTACATAAGCAAGATCTACAGCTGCGCTTCCCATTCTTCTTAATCCATGGGTGCATTGCATCAAAGAAGTTAAGATGGACAGGTAAGCGTCCATTCCTTCAAAGTTGGCGTATGGGAAGCCTGTCGCCAGCAGACTATCTTTTAATTGGCTGTTGTTCGAAACAGAGATTGGTTCATCGTTACAAAAAGCACCTAAGCCTTCAACTGCATGAAAAAATTCATCCCTATTGATTTCATAAACCACGCCCAATACTATTTTATCATCTTGCATTAGAGCCACACTAATAGAGTATATTGGAAGTCCGTGAGTGAAATTTGTTGTGCCATCTAAAGGATCGATAATCCAATTATATTCATCACTTCTTTCAATGCTGGTGCCTTCTTCAGTAATAAATCCTGCAGAGGACAAAATTTTGCTGCAGCCTTCAACCAACATTTGTTCAGCTTGTTTGTCTACATAACTAACCAAATCATTAAAGCCTTTGTGTTCTATTTTGTCAGTAGAAAAAGACATGGCCTCATCTCTAATAAACTGACCTGTGTTCAGTATGACTGGTCTAAGTTGATCTAATATTTGAGGCAGTAGGTTCATTTGGTGATTTTCTTTTTTACCAAGGAATATATTGTTAGCAACACGGCTATCCAGGTGGAAGTTCTCCCCAGCCATTCTCCTTTTTGAAGGTAATCTGTATTTTCAATATGAAGACCTGAATAATTATCAATCATTAACTGCCTTGAAATATTATCCCCTTCAATACTCCAAATTAGTGAAAGCCAAAGTGGGGCGGTTATCAAAATGGCTGCGTATATCAGGCTGAGTACTCTGAGCTTTACTTTGTAAGGTGAGGTTGCTTCATAAAATACAAAAACCAGGACTAGATTAGATGCAAGTGCCCACAAAGTATATCCAAGAAATCCAGTTATTGTAGAAATGTTAAGAATGGATAACTTTTCAAGGCTTCCAAATACGAAATAGTTACCTAATTCAGGATTTATAAGTAGTGCAATGTACTCAAAAGCCAGCCAATAAATGATTAACGTCATTACACCCAGATTACTGTTCAGGTTCTTTTTAACTAGCCAATAAAGGCTTGTGGTTATAGCTATACCTATAGGATAGATAAACAATAAATAGTCGAATGAATTTTCTGTAATTAGAAAACCTGCCATCTGACCAATAACCAATGAAAGCGTTAGCGACAACGCATATTTTATTGGGTTGCCATTATTGGCAATAGAATCTTTTAAAACTATGAAGACAGGGACGAGCGCAAATAATAGAACTAATGAAAGGCTATCCGTTAACAGACCAATTATGATTAAGGCCGAGGATAGTGCAAGGTGAGGTATTGGGCTTTTAAGATTTTTTTCCATCAAGTATGATAACAATTTCCCCTTTAACCTGTCCTTTGTTAAAATGTTCTTTGATTTCAGCCAATGTGCCATTAACTGTTTCCTCATAGATTTTAGTAAGCTCTCGGGATACAGAGCCTAACCTGTCTTCACCAAGAACTTCTATTAACTGGTCTAAGGTCTTAACCAATCGGTGTGGTGATTCATAAAGAATAATCGTTCGGTCTTCTTGAGCCAATAATTCAAGCTTTGTCTTACGTCCTTTTTTATGTGGAAGGAACCCTTCAAATACAAAACGATCTGATGGTAATCCTGATTTTACTAAAGCCGGAACAAAGGCTGTAGCCCCAGGAAGGCACTCTATTTTTACATTTTCTTTAAGGCAAGCCCTCACAAGCAAAAAGCCAGGGTCTGATATTGAAGGTGTACCAGCATCCGAGATTAGAGCCATCACTTCCCCATTTCGAAAACGCTGTATTAATTTTTCTACAGTCTTGTGTTCATTAAATATATGATAGCTCTGCAGTGGCTTGGATATTTCGTAATGCTTAAGCAGTTTACCCGATGTTCTGGTATCCTCGGCAAGTATAACGTCAACGGATTTTAAAATATTAAGTGCCCTTAAGGTAATGTCCTCCAGGTTGCCAATAGGGGTGGGAACAAGATATAACTGTGTGTTGTCTTCCAATTCAATTGAAATTTTTTGCTATATCGTCAATAACAGCGGCCAGTTTATGATCTTTGTCGGTTACTATGTCTCCGGCATCATGGGTATTCAGTTGAAAACTCACAGTGTTGTAGACATTTGACCAATTTGGATGATGGTTCATTTTTTCTGCTACAATTGCCACACTGCTCATAAAACCGAAAGCTGTTATGAAGTCTTTGAACTTGAATGACTTAACAAGTGTGTTATTTTCTTCTTTCCACATGATATTAAACTTTATAAGGCAATGACACCTTCTATCTTGCTGGCTTTGATATAGTAATCAACTATTGTATCGCTGCTTTGTGCCATTACCCTGGCGGTTACACTTATATAATTTCCTTTGCTCGAAGCTTTTTCCTTTACCTCATGTTGGTGAAATATAACTTTCACTTCATCCTCTTTTCCCTTAGGTACAATAAACTTAAAGGAGTAAAGAGAAGGCCATTGGTATTCTTTATCCAACTTTTCTTTAAAAGAGTTGATTGAATCTTCGTGCATATTTCCTTAAAATAAGAAAAGCGGGATAAAAATCCCGCTTTTAGTAACAATGATTAAGCTTTTAATTAATAGAACTTGTAGCGCTCGTCTTTAATATCAGCATTTTCTTTTATAGCCTCAGCAATGTTAAAGCCTACCCGACCAGCCACTCTTTGCTGAATCTGATCTTTATAAGTAGCATAGTCAGCTATTTCTGGTGCAACAGTTAAGTTTTCCATTGTAATAATCAACACTCCGTTTTGTCCGGCAAAAGGAGCAGAAGTTTCTCCTGATTTCAAAGAGAAGGCTTTTCCAACTGCCTCTGGGTCAAAACCAACACTTGGCAATGAAGTAGTGCTTAATAATAGGTTGCTTGATGAATAAACGTTAGCGTCCTCACCATAGGCTGCTGCTTTTTCATCCAAACTTCCAGATAGTGCGTTAAGCTTAGCAATGATCTGCTCACCCTTCTTCTGATCTTTAACTTTTATAGAAACTTCTCCTTTTACATTTTCAAGAGACTTGTATCCTTCTTCAATCTCTCCCGTCATTACAGCAACAGCATAGGCACCATCAAGTTCAAATACTTGAGAAATGGAGCCTTTTGAAGCATCAGTGAATAACCACTGAACAATCTGACGTGCTTCACCTAAATTAGACACCCTTCTGTCATTAGGCTTTAAAGCACTAACTCTGCCTATTTGTACAGTATCTGCGGCAGCCTGTGCTTCAAAGCTAGCTACGTCTTCAACACTATTAGCAAATAAATCTGCTTTAGTGTAAGCAGCATTTATAGTTTCATCACTTGGCAATACTTCTCTTAATATAGTTGCTACTTTGTAGGCTGTGTTGGTTTTTAGTTCATCAACTCTGATTATATGGTACCCAAACTGAGTTTTAACAACGTCATTTAAAAGACCTGTTGAAGTAGCTTCAAATACTGGCTTTTCAAATTCAGCAACCATTCTGCCTTTAGCAAACCAACCAAGGTCACCACCTTTTGTTGAAGTTCCGTCAGTACCGTGCTCACGGGCCATTGCTTCGAAACTAGCACCATCTTTTATTTGCTTTAGAATGTCTCTGGCATTATCTCTGGCTGCATCATCATCTCCTTTGATAAGGATATGACTGGCTTTAGCATAGCCAACTGTATCTTCATAGATGTCAGTTACTTTATATAGTTTGTAACCTTCAGTTTCAAGGTATGGTCCACGAACGTCACCTTTTGTAAGGTTAGTAATGTTAGCTTTGAGCTGAGCTGGCAGTATGCCCGGATGATACTGTCCGAAGAAAGCATCGCTATCTGTATTTAAACCAGCAAATACCGAATCATCCTGTACAGTTTTGAATTCTTCTTTAAGCGTCTGCATTTCTTCTTTAACAAATGCACTATCTGCTGCTGATGGTATGATATCGAAGCTCACATAGCTTAGTGATCTTGTATTATCTACTTTGTACTGTTCTTTGTGCTCGTTATAGTAAGTATTTAGTTCGCTATCGCTAACTGTGATAGAAGAGTCGCTAATAGCATAGAAAGGAACATAAAGGTATTTGACCTCAGCCACGTCATTTTGAGCACTATACTCTTTCATAGCCTCTGCTTTGGTCACATAATTTGTGTTTAATAGCAAGTTCTCATACTTCAATCTTCTTCTTCCCGGGCCCAAGTCTTTTTTGAAAAGCTCCCAACGAACCTGTGCATTAGGGTCAAGGTTTGGAAGTTGCTGTAGGTAAGAAAGAAATTGCTCTCTGTCATACTGACCTGTTTCTGGATTTGTAAATGCCTGCTGAAGCGAAGGATTAATATTTTTTCCTTGAAGCATATCCCAAACTTCTTCATCAGTTACAGTTACGCCAACTTCGTCATACTGCTTTTCAAAAGCATACTGAGTAATTAACAGATCCCATGCCTGCTGACGCAAAGTGGGTCTCTCTCTTTCAGTAGCTTGTCTGTTAAAATTGAGGATGTAGTTATTCTCCCTTTCCTGAACAGTGTTTTGAAATTCTTTAAGGGAAACATCATGTCCGGCTATTTCACCAACATCATTTCCACCACCCATAAGAGATGAGTTAGGACCTAAAAGATCCGCCAACACAAAAGACATAATTGCTATCGCTACTGCAGCAACTATGAATTTTCCCATCTTATTCCTCAATGTATTTATTAATGCCATCTTGCTTGTTTTATTACTTTCTTAAGTCTAAAAGAGGCGCAAATTTAATGAGTATATCACTAAAATCAAACTCCCTTTTTTTAATAGAAATTATTTGATGAAAAACTGAATATTTAATGCTCTGTCACTTCCAATTTTATGGTCTCAATGCGAATATCATTGGTGGACTGAATTATGAATGTGTATGGAGGATGTTCTATTATTTCACCTACATCGGGGAGGTCTTCCGTCAAGGAAAGAATCATTCCTCCAAGGGTCTCATAGTCGCCTATGGGCAAATTCCAGTTGTATTTATCGTTTAAATAGTCGATTTCATGGCGCGCGCTAAAGATATAAGTGTTTTTGTCTATTTCCTGCTCTACCCAGTCTTCATCATCATGCTCATCCTGTATTTCACCAAATATCTCCTCAATTATATCTTCTATACTAACTATGCCTGATGTACCCCCAAATTCATCAACTACCAAAGCAAGACTTTTACGCTCGGTAATAAATTGGATCATAAGCTCATTTGCCAACATGGTTTCAGGAACTATAACAATTTGTGTTAGTATGTCTTCAATTTTCTTGGGCTTCTTAAAAAGCTCTAGAGAGTGGCAGTAGCCAATTACGTCATCAATCGAATCTCTATAAACCAGTATTTTTGAGTGCCCGCTTTCTATGAAAGCCTGCTTAAGTTCTTCAATAGTATCTTCAACCTCTACCGCTACAATCTCTGTGCGTGGTAGCATACATTCGCGCACCCTAATAGTCTTGAACTCAAGGGCATTGTTAAAAATTTTAGTATCAACCTCTACATTCGATTGCTCATCTGCGAGAAGTGTGTTCTTGATATAGTTATTCAAATCTGTCAATCTGAATACAGGAGTATCATCCTCGTAAGGATGGTTGAATATTTTGGTAATGATGAATTTTGAGGATGAAACTATGATCACCACAACAGGGTACATGAATCTGTAAATAATATCCATAGGTAATGCAAACACCCTTAACATAGTGTTTGGATTAATCATGAAAATACTTTTGGGCAAGAACTCAGCCGTAAACAAGACTAGTATTGTTGACAGTATGGTCTGTAAAATCATAACCGTTGGCTCGTTCAACAAAACGGTAGGTAACGATTCGCGGATTATTGGATCCAGTAACCTGGCCATATAAATGCCATAGATTACCAATGCCAATGTATTTCCAACAAGTGTTGTGCTAATAAACCTAGAGGTGTTTTGAATGAACTTAGAAATGATTTTACCTGTCCAGATGCCTTTCTTGTTTTGCAGCTCAATATGAAGCCTGTCCGCAGACACAAAGGCTATTTCCATACCTGAAAAAAATGCAGAAAGCATTAAGGTGGCCAATATTGGCAGAAGTAAGTTTAAGTCCATTATTTGTTGGAAGATCTATCTTTACCCTTCATGAGTTGATATAAAAATAAAAGACTTATAGTTAACATAAAAATCCAGTAGGAATAAGAAAAACCTAAAGTGATGGTTTGGTGGACAGCAATTATAAAAAGTGCTACAGTGGCCGAGAATATGAGAGTGGTGGATAATTTATTCATCAATATAAAATTCTCCTTCGGGCTGTAAAATAGTATACTCAGAAAAATCTTGTTTGGCTTCTAAGCCTTTACCATAAAGCACCTGGTCAGGTAACTTTATAGTCACAAACTTTTCAGTAAACATTCTTTCTTCAGAGGGTTTCCAGAAAAGCTCTTCAGTAGTAAGCTCTTGCTGGTTTTCAATATTTTTTATTACAACATTACCTCTCCCGCGCCAATGATCTTCTTCTTTGAAATAAATAGCTTCATTGGCCTTGAGGGTTGTTGTCATTTTGCCCGATTCATCAAAGAATTCCATATAAAGCCCATCTGGGAATTCCCTGTTACCATTGACATATTCTACAAGTTTTGGAGTCACTAACCTTACTTTTAGTGTTGCAGATTCACTACGATACAGATCCATGCCCTCAATCATATTCATTGGACCCTCATATGGCTTTAAATCATCAATTTCTTTGTCTGTGTTTCCACAGGCAGAAATAATGAGGAGGAGTGATATGATTTTAAGTGCTTTCATCAACTAAAAAGGCCATAGAAATAACTTCTATGGCCTTTCTTTTAGGTTTATATTATTAGTCTCTAGTTCTGATAGTAGTAGTCTCACCAATCCAACATCCAACAGAGATAGAAGCACCGGCATTGTAGTTGTAAGTGAATATCTCTTCTTTTGATGGAAATTGCTCACTAGCCGCTTGCATCATTTTAGAATTACCAGCTCTTTCAAACATGTCATAAGCTGCAAGGAATACCGCTCTGTCTTTTACGATATCTTGTTTACCAGCACAGCTTTCGAAACTACCATAATATAAGTAACCGATTGCTCCATAAGCTTCTCTTTTTGTAGGATCAGCTGCTAATGCTTTTCTGTACATTTCCCTTGCAGCAGCACCTGATTTTAACGTTCCTAACTGGATGTACATGTCTGCTTTGTTACCTGGATCTTCGGTTAAAGAAATGGCCTGAGTGAAATACTTTTCAGCTTCAGCGTTATTTTCACCTTTGAATTTCAATCCAATATTTTTGGCCAAACCAAATTCTGGCTGCACTTCTTGAATCTTTTTACCAGCTTCTAACCACAATGGATCGTCAGTACATTTTCCGTTCAACATGAAACCGAAAATTTTCTTAGCTAATTTTAAGTCATCAGGATTCTCTTTGAATTTAGGGCCTAAGTTCTTTCTTACGAAATCGCAGTCAACATTAACCACTGAAACTAACATCCCGTCAACCGTAGTTTTATACCCATTCCATCTGTCTGGATCTTTTCCTTGAGCCAAATTATAGTCAATAATACTCATGATTTTATCGTATCTATCTAAAATCTCTATCTCAGTTAATTTCTTAACATACTTAGCGTTATTCACTACAGTACTCATATAAGGAAGTATAACATAGTAGTCCATATCAGTACCTTTCAATTCATAAGCTCTATCAAAAAGATCGAGCATATTAGGAAGTTCACTTACCTTTTTCGCATTCTGCTTATAGGTTTCATAGGCTTCCCTAACAATAACAGCCTCTTCTTCACCACAATATTTAACACGCATGTCGTACATCATAATCAATGAGTCAAAGTAAACTTGCTGTTGAGCTTCATCTTTAGTGCTCTCCATTAAGCCTTTGTATATTTTCTCACCATTGATGTAGATGGCAGTGTTAAGGTCAGGTGCGTTTTGAAGAATCCACTGGTGGGGCTTTTTAGCCGCCTCAAAATTGCTGTTTCTCAATGCATCTGTATATAACACATTTTTTTCTTCTGCTGTTGCCTTCATTTCACCTTCAGGCCATTTCCAATCGTCACACTGAGCATTAACTATGCTTGCTTGTGCCGCAAATACTAAGAACAATAAAATGTGTTTCAAACTAGATCTTTTCATAATCTTAAAATTAATCATACTTCCTTTTAATAAACCACTGGTCATTGAATGTAATTCCCAGGTAAACCTTGTAATAGTTTTCTTCAATTAAAGTTTTGTCAACACTTCCTCTTTTTCCAAACCTAAAGGCCATGTCAAAACTTGAATATCTACCTACTGGCAAAGACCACCCAAAATTAATGCCAATATCCTTAACTTGATTTAAAGTGTTGTTATTATTTACAACATAGGGCGTATTTTCATATGAAGCCCCTAATTTATAAGTTACACGGCTAAGGTAGCTTGTGACTGAAGATGGGTCTGGCGTGAATTCTCCACCGAGAGTTACCTTATAGCTGTCATCTAAATCATTATTTTCCCCTTCGAAATTTTGGTAAGCAGACCATTGCTGCATTTTTACATCCAAACCTACCATCCATTTAAGGCCTCTGTTAAATGAGATGCCCGCACCTATGGCACTTGGGAGCACAATTGCTCCGCTTTGGTTATTTACCAATGTATCAGATGAAATGGGTGGTTGGCCGTTAACGCTTCTGTCAAAACTTTCGAATTTTTGGGCTTTTACATTTGATTCGAAATCATAAGTTAAACCAGCTTTGAATTGAACTCTTGAGTTAAAAATGGAATCTTGGTTGAACGCAAGCCCTGCACCAAAAACAAAATCTGACAGGTTGATTCTGCTATTTACTATTGGAGTATAAACATTGCCTACATCCTGAATGGTATTTGAAAATTTCTTTTCTACTGAACTGAACAAGTATGTGGCTTTTACACCTACAAAAAATCTTTTATTAATGGCATAGCCATTAGACCAGAAAAACTGATTGTAACCTCCTGTACCTTCTTCACTGATATCTACTAAATCGGTGCTGCCAGTTACTGTTGAAGTATAGCTGAAATTATAATCTACATTTGAGTATGGCAATAAACCTATAGAAGTAGTCCATTTACCAGGTTTAACAGGAAATGCTGTTGCCAAATAATTAATATTACCCCCATTGTGCTGCTCATTGGCACCATTGCTTTTAAGGTTGCTGTTAATGCCAACAAAACCTGCGGAAAACACCGTTAATGAATTATAAGGAAGTAGGGCAGGGTTCATGTTATTTAAATGCCAGTAGCTTCCGTTGCTAATGCCCAACCCTGCAGTACCCTGATTATGTGCCAGACTGTTGTCAATAACATCTCCTATACCCAAAGATGTGAAAGGTGATTTTGTAGCCTGACCATTTGCAACCATCGCAAAACCCAACAACACTGTCAATACCGAAAGAAACCGGCTTGTTTTTCTATGATACATTATACTGTAAAATCCCGTTTAAACCTCTCAAAACCAATTCAGGGGCTGCAAATATGCTAGCTTTGAGCCTTTTTTCAAAAAAAATGCTGTCACCCCCACAAATAATAATCTGCAAACTTCCGTATTTGTCACTATACATCCGAATTATTTGCTCTATTTCAGCCGTTATTCCGTTGATTATTCCACTTAAAATTGAATTTGCAGTAGTATCACCAACTAAAGGGGCCTCTTCAATAGGCTCAACTAACGGCAAATTGGCAGTAAAAGTATTCAATGCCTTCAATCGCATGTGCATTCCTGGTGATATACCGCCTCCCAGATAAACATTATCAATAAGGACATCATAAGTAATACAAGTGCCAAGATCAATGACTAAACTGTTAGCACCATTATTTTTAAAGTATGCGCCTGCAACACCTGCTATTCTATCAAGTCCTAATGTACCTGGAGTTTTATATCCTATTTTAAAAGGCAATGGAGTTTTGTGACTGAGCGTTAACGTTTTTGTCTTTATGTGTTCGGTTATAGCAAGTGGAGCAACTGACGAAGAGCTGACAATACAATTTTTTGGGTTGTATTCCTTTTCAATAGAAGGCAATTGGTTTAATTCTACTGGATTCAATACCTTGAGTAATTCATCTTTTTCAAATAAACCAACCTTGCCATGTGTATTGCCAAAATCTATAATTAAATTCATGCCTGCTTATTGAAACATTGAAGAAGCCAAAGACTTTATAATAATCGATTAAGTTTAAGAAAGACACAAAACTTATCTGATCGATAATTTTTGGACTTTTAAGTTCTGATTGGAAAATCAAAATTATGAAAAAAAATGACAGATATAGTGTAATTGGACTTATGTCTGGCACATCGCTGGATGGACTGGATATTGCGTACTGTCATTTCTGGAAAGAAACGGATAGCTGGTCGTTTGAAATAGAAAGGGCAATTACCGTTCCTTACGCAGAGCAACTTCAGGGTTTGCTAAAGGAAAGTACTTTACTTAGTGGGGAGAAGTTGGCAAATCTAGATATTGAAATAGGGCAGTGGTATGGTAAGGTTGTAAATGACTTTAAAGGAAATGCAAGTGTAGACTTTATTGCTTCTCATGGGCATACCATATTTCATCAGCCTGAGCATAAACTTACACTCCAGATCGGGAATGGACATATCTTGAGTGCAGAAACCGGATTACCGGTAATTTATGATTTTAGAAGTATGGATGTGGCGCTTGGGGGTCAGGGTGCCCCTTTGGTGCCCATTGGAGATAAACTACTGTTTCAAGATTATGATGCTTGTCTGAATCTGGGAGGGATTGCTAACATTTCTTTTGATATTAATAATAAGAGAATAGCATTTGATATATCTCCATGTAATATGCCACTCAACTATTTGATGAATACTGTAGGTAAGTCATTTGATGATAAAGGAGTGCTGGCTAAATCAGGGGAGGTTATAAACGAATTGCTATCAAATTGGAATTCACTTCCTTACTACCATGGCACATACCCAAAGTCTCTAGGTTATGAGTGGGTGCACCACAATTTCCTCAAAAAAATAAATGTAGATAATTATCCGCCTCAAGATTTGCTGTGCACATCCGTTGAACACATAAGCATTCAGATTGCTAATGTTATTAATTCAATTCCTCATCAAGAGGAAAAAGTTCTGGTTACGGGAGGTGGTGCTAAAAACTCGTACTTGATTGAGAGGATTAACGGTCATCTTGATTCCGGGAAAATCTTGAACGTTCCTGATGATAAAATATTAGATTATAAGGAAGCCTTGATTTTTGCCTTTTTAGGAGTTTTGAAAGTGAGAAATGAAGTTAATTGCCTTTCATCAGTGACCGGAGCCGCAAGGGATTCCTCTGCTGGTACCATGGTTGGTTTTTGATATTTAAAATTCCTTAGTTTTGCGGCCTATCATCCTATTCAATTTTAAAGTATTATGAAAGAGCTGCTAGATAAATTTGAAAACAAGAAACCTGAAATCGTTTTCGAATGGAGTGACCCTGAAACCGAGGCAGAAGGCTGGGTTGTCATTAATTCCTTAAGAGGAGGTGCCGCAGGTGGTGGTACCAGAATGCGTCAGGGACTTGATAAGCGTGAGGTAGAATCACTGGCCAAAACCATGGAGATTAAGTTTACAGTGTCGGGCCCTGCCATAGGAGGAGCTAAGTCTGGAATTAACTTTGATCCTAATGACCCAAGAAAGAAGGGCGTGTTGGAAAGGTGGTATGCTGCTGTAAAACCTTTATTAAAATATTACTACGGAACGGGTGGTGATCTCAATGTTGATGAAATACATGAGGTAATACCAATGACAGAGGATGTTGGCGTTTGGCACCCACAGGAGGGTGTTTTTAACGGACACTTTCAGCCTCGAGAGCCAGAATTGATTAACAGAATTGGCCAGCTGAGACAAGGTGTTATCAAAGTATTGGAAAGCGAAAAGTATTCACCTTCATTGAAGAAAAAATATACAGTGGCTGACATGATCACAGGGTTTGGTGTGTCAGAGGCTATAAGACACTACTATGACATTTGGGGAGGTAATGTAAATACCAAAAGAGCTGTCATACAAGGCTGGGGCAATGTGGCAGCAGCGGCAGCGTTTTACCTTTCGCAAATAGGTGTAAAAATTGTTGGTATCATTGACAGGGATGGCGGGGTGATGAAAGAGGAGGGATATTCCCATGAAGAAATCAGGGAATTGTTCTTAACCAGGGATGGCAATAAGTTAAGCACACCTGATATGATCCCTTTTGATGAGATCAATGAAAAAATATGGGATTTGAATTTTGAAATTTTTATACCAGCGGCAGCATCTCGATTGATTACAAAAGATCAGGTTGAACGAATGATTTCATCAGAATTGGAGGTCTTTTCTTGCGGAGCTAATGTACCATTCGCGGATCCTGAGATATTTTTTGGCCCTACAGGCTTATATGCTGACAGTAACTTTTCGGTAATTCCAGATTTTATTGCAAATTGTGGGATGGCTCGGGTTTTTGCTTATTTAATGGAAAGTGAAGTGGAGTTAACTGACGAATCAATTTTTGAGGATACATCGAATATTATAAGAAAGGCCCTTGAAAAGACGTATAAGAAAAATCAGTCAAGAACAGATATAGCTAAAACATCTTTTGAAATAGCCTTAAACCAGCTTGTATAAATTACAAAACTTAACAGTATTTAATTTTAATGGTAATATTTGATTACTACTAATTCAATATCTTTGGGCTTTGCCTGAATCACACAACTTTTGTAAAAGAGTTAGTATTTCGATAAATTTTAATGAAAATTTCCTTTTGTGAATAAAACACTAGTAGGCTTTTTAGTAATATTTTTTTCTTTCATTTCCGTCCATGTCTTAACGGCTAAAGAGGAAGCAAAAGTAAGCACAGCTGTTGAACAGTCTCTTGATGATCATACCACTGATGATTCACACAATCAGGAACATGGCACAGCTGAAGAAGGAGGGCACGAAGAAGCTCATATGCCACCAGCATGGACAGTGCTTCCTTTTGTTATTTTATTGATAATGATTGCCACGGGCCCATTATTCTACGAACACTTTTGGCATAAGAATTATCCAAAGGTAGCTGTAGCCTTTGCACTTCTGGTTGTGGCCTACTATTTATTTGTACTTCATAATACGCACAGCCCTGTACATGCCTTGGCTGAGTATGTGCAATTTATCGCTTTGCTGGCGGCTCTTTATATAGCATCTGGGGGCATCATGATAGATATCGATAAGAAGGCAACTCCAATGGCGAATGTCATGTTGTTAGCATTGGGAGCTGTAGTGGCTAATTTGATTGGAACAACGGGAGCATCAATGCTTTTAATAAGACCTTTTATGAGGTTGAATAAAACCAGGATAAAAGCCTACCACGTTATATTCTTTATTTTTATTGTCAGCAATGTCGGGGGTTCATTAACGCCTATAGGTGACCCACCCTTGTTCTTGGGCTTTTTAAAAGGGGTACCATTTTTCTGGACTTTGG
This sequence comes from Fulvivirga sp., assembly GCF_040218215.1. Lineage (NCBI taxonomy): Bacteria > Pseudomonadati > Bacteroidota > Cytophagia > Cytophagales > Fulvivirgaceae > Fulvivirga > Fulvivirga sp. Next base: position 98,926 of record NZ_JAVJQL010000028.1, on the reverse strand, counting down.
AACACAACATTATTCCATGGTTTGTAGCCGTCCTAATTTTGTTGGTAGTGTTCTACATGTTTGATATCAAAAATAAATCTAATTACTCTTTAGGCGATGACGAAGTAACATTTTCCAATAAAATTAAGCTGATAGGTACAAGAAATTTTATTTGGCTTGGTCTGGTTATTGGCTCAGTTTTTCTAGACCCCAATGTGCTACCATGGGTACCAGCTATACATTTTGAAGGACAAAAATTCTCTTTTTTAAGGGAACTGATTATGTTTTTTGTTGCTTTTCTTTCTTTCAGGTTTGCTAATAAAGATGCCATAAAAGGCAACGAGTTTAGCTTTGAGCCTATTCGAGAGGTGGCTTTTATCTTCATAGGCATTTTTGGCACTATGATGCCTGCACTTGAGCTTGTTGGAGGTTTTGCTGCTTCACCAGAAGGAGCAAAAATGATAAGTCATAATACCTTGTATTGGGGTACAGGTATCCTTTCAGGGTTCTTAGATAATGCCCCTACTTATATTAATTTCTTAACTGCGGCTTTAGCTTCACAAGGAGGATCTATTTCGAAACTTACTGATGTTATGGCATTCGCGAATGGTGGTGTTTTCCATGATTCTATTCTTGACCTGAAGGCTATATCAATAGGAGCTGTGTTCTTTGGAGCATTTACCTATATTGGAAATGGGCCGAACTTTATGGTAAAATCTATTGCTGAGCAGATTGGTTTAAAAATGCCATCGTTCTTTGGTTATATTATCAGGTTTTCAATCCCATTCTTATTGCCACTTCTATTCATCACGTGGCTTATATTCTTTGCTTTTACCTAATAGATAAAGGGCACTACTATTCTTAATATGCCCTCAGTCTTTCACATTTTCAAACAACCCATCATTTAAGGCATTTAAAACATCTGCCTTAAGTTTGGAGTCTATAAGCAAAGAAATGTTATTTCTACTTCCTCCGTAGCTTACCATCCTTACGGGAATGTCTGATACAGCATCGAAAATACGCTTTAGTATTCCGCTTTTCTCTGATATTAAATCTCCTACTATGCAGATTATCGTTTGATTGATATCTACTTCAACATTGCCAAATTTATTCAGCTCAGTTTTAATAGATTCAAGGTGAGTGTCATCATCAATAGTCAATGAAACAGCAACCTCAGAGGTAGTCACCATATCAATAGATGTTTTGAACTGGCCAAATACCTCAAATATATTTTTAAGAAACCCATAGGCCAATAGCATTCTCGATGATTTAATTTTTACTGCTGTAATACCATCCTTGGCAGCAATGGCTTTTACATCTCTACTGGAAGTTTTAGAGCCTATAAGCGTACCTTCAGCATCCGGATTTATAGTACTTTTTAACCTTACAGGAATTTTATATTTCTGAGCAGGTAGAATTGAAGCAGGGTGTAAAATTTTAGCACCAAAGTATGCAAGCTCTGCAGCTTCATCAAAGGTCAAAGCTGCGATAGGAGCAGTCTTTTTCACTATCCTTGGGTCGTTATTATGCATGCCATCAATATCTGTCCAGATCTGAATTTCCTCAGCTTGTATGGCAGCACCTATAATAGAAGCACTATAGTCGCTTCCACCTCTTTTTAAGTTATCAGTCTGTCCTTGTGGGTTTCGGCAGATAAAACCCTGAGTGATGGTTAATCTTTTGTTTAATTGTGGTTTTAACTTTTTACCAATTTCTTCAATTTCAGGCTCACCTTCTGCATCAATAGTCATAAAGTCTAAAGCAGAAATAAGTTGGCTGTCATGGTTATTGCTTTCCATGTAAATCTGAAACAGATTAGTGGATAGTATCTCGCCAAAGGCAAGCATGGTCTTGTTATTACCAAGGTTAAAATCAGGGATGTTTGCCAAAGAAAGCATTTGACCAAAATACTTATCAAGTATTTCAGTGCCTTTTTTATGTGCCTCTGGGGTGTCGTAGAGTTCTGATATTAGTTGATTATAATCGTTACGTAAACTCTCTATCAGCTTAATAGCAGTTTCAGGTTTTCGCTTTTGAAGAAGTTCGCCAATCTCAACCAATGTATTGGTTGTGCCAGATACGGCAGACAGTACAACAACCTTAGAAATATCATCATTTGTTATGAGTGATGCTACCTTCTTCATTCTTTGGGCATTGCCTACAGAAGTTCCTCCAAATTTGTAAATGATCATAACTGTATTAAAATAGGCTGCGAAAATAGGTCAAGAAAATTAAATAATAAAAAAAGCTCCATTATGGAGCTTTTTTTATTATTTAAGAGGTCTATTATTTAGTTCAGCAGGCTTAAACTTATTTCAAGACTTAAGTTAACTCCGGCTTCAACTTCTACATCATTAGAAGATCCGATAAGCTCAATGAATTCACCATTTTCATCATAAGATGCGAAATAGAGATCATAAGTACCTGATTCCATAAATGCCAAAGTAAACCCGCCTTCTTCGGTTAATGCACTGCTGGTTATGGCATTTGAAAATCTAACTTCATCATCATCATCAGGCTCATCAGTTTCACTTCCTGTAAATGTGTCATCGGCATAGGCAAACACAATTATTTTTGAAAAACCACCGTCTTCCTGATCGAAGCTGCCTGTAATCATACTGGCATCTTGATTGGCAATTAACCTAATGGTTGGTTTAAGAATGAATTTTCCGCTTGATCCTGCTTCAACTACTGCTTTTCTAACATCAAAATCCAGTATTAGTGCAACTACACCACCAGCAGCGATGTCAAAATCTCCTTTAGCTTTATAGCCAGATTGACCACCGCTTGGTACAAATAGAGGTTGTGTTGAACCATCTTTGTACTCAATATAGCATCCCTCATTCTGCTGAATTCCATTTACTCTTTCTTGAATATCCAGCATTAATCTCACTTCAGAGTACGAACCTGCATCAATGACTTCATCAGTTAAGAAATAAACTTCACCATTCTGATAGCTCAAAAGGTCTATTGAAACTGGCTCCTCAAAGCTATCCAGTGTTGTCCATCCGTCAGGGCCTTTTAACTCTACACTGTTAATAGCTATAAATACAGCCGAAACATTTGCATCATCTATAGGAGCATCTGTAATGGATATACTCACTCGGCCTTTTGCTGACTCATTATCCTCACTGCATGCCACAAAAACCGAAGCCACTATTAAGACTGTAAATAATTTTCCAAGTAATTTCATATGCTTTAATAAATGTTTAGTACAGCAATATATACGATGATTTTGTCTGTGGTAAGCTTACTAAAATGCCTATTCTCTGTGAGTTACATTATATAACGATGAGTTGCCGAAGGGTTCGAAGATAAATAAAAAAGGGGCTCATCGAGCCCCTTTTATTTTCTATTTAAGGTTAATTATTTCTTGGAAGAATCGTCAACCTCTTCAAATTCTACATCAGAAACATCGCTGTCAGCAGTACCTTGAGAGGCATCTCCAGCACCCGCTGCTGCACCCGCATCAGCACCTGGCTGTCCACCTGTAGCGGCATACATTTCCTGAGCAGCACCTTCCCATGCTTTATTCAATGCTTCTAAAGCTGCGTCAATTTTATCTACTTCCTGTGCTTGATGCACCTTCTTAAGTTCTTCTAAAGCACCGTTGATTTTAGACTTATTATCATCAGATAACTTGTCACCATATTCTTTCAACTGCTTCTCGGTTTGGAAGATCAAAGAGTCAGCGGCATTAAGTTTTTCAACTTTTTCCTTAGCTGCTTTATCAGATTCAGCATTAGCTTGCGCTTCCTGCTTCATTTTCTCGATTTCTTCGTCTGTCAAACCAGAGGAAGCCTCAATTCTGATCTTTTGCTCTTTACCGGTTCCTTTATCTTTAGCAGAAACGTTCATTATACCATTGGCATCAATATCGAAGGTTACTTCAATTTGAGGCACTCCTCTTGGAGATGGTGGTATTCCGTCAAGGTGGAATCTACCAATGGTTCTGTTGTCATTTGCCATTGGACGCTCACCTTGTAGAACATGAATTTCTACTGATGGCTGATTGTCAGCCGCTGTAGAGAATGTCTCTGATTTTTTAGATGGAATGGTAGTGTTAGATTCAATTAATTTTGTCATTACACCTCCCATTGTCTCAATACCTAAAGAAAGTGGAGTAACATCTAATAACAATACATCTTTAACTTCTCCGGTTAATACACCACCTTGTATTGCAGCACCGATAGCCACAACCTCATCAGGGTTTACTCCTTTAGAAGGCTTTCTACCAAAGAACTTTTCTACTTCTTCCTGAATGATCGGAATTCTGGTAGAACCACCAACCAAGATTACTTCGTCAATATCAGATGGACTTAAGCCAGCATCTTTCATTGCCTTTTTCACAGGTTCCAATGATCTTTTAATCAAGCTGTCAGATAACTGCTCAAATTTAGATCTGGTAAGTTTTCTTACTAAGTGTTTAGGAACACCGTCTACCGGCATGATATATGGTAAATTGATCTCAGTCTCAGTTGAGCTTGATAATTCAATTTTAGCCTTTTCAGCAGCTTCTTTAAGCCTTTGAAGAGCCATAGGATCTTTTCTAAGATCAATGTTCTCATCCTTCAAGAATTCTTCTGCTAACCAGTTGATAATTACTTGGTCAAAGTCATCACCACCTAAGTGAACATCACCATTAGTAGATCTTACTTCGAAAACACCATCACCAAGTTCTAGCACAGATATATCGAATGTACCACCACCAAGGTCATACACTGCTATTTTCATATCTGCATTTTTCTTGTCAAGACCATAAGCTAAAGCCGCAGCTGTTGGCTCATTGATAATTCTTTTAACATCAAGTCCTGCAATTTGACCCGCCTCTTTAGTCGCATGACGCTCAGCATCATTAAAGTAAGCAGGTACCGTGATAACAGCTTCTTTCACCTCTGTGCCAAGATAATCTTCAGCAGTTGACTTCATTTTTTGAAGTATCATCGCTGAAATTTCCTGAGGGGTGTAGTTTCTGTCACCAATTTTAACTCTTACAGTGTCATTGTTTCCTTTTTCTAAAGAATATGATACTGTTTTTAACTCCTCACCAACTTCAGTGTATTTTTTACCCATAAACCTTTTTACAGAGCTTATTGTATTAGTTGGGTTGGTAATGGCTTGTCTTTTTGCCGGATCTCCTACTTTTCTCTCTCCTTTTCCATCTTCCAGAAATGCAACGATAGAAGGAGTAGTCCTTCTTCCTTCGCTGTTAGGGATCACCACTGGCTCGTTACCTTCCATTACGGCAACACATGAGTTGGTTGTTCCTAAGTCTATTCCAATAATTTTTCCCATGATAGTTAGTACCTATTTATAATTGTTATTCTATTTTATACTTTTTCAGTACTTCTCATTTATCAATGGTTATGCCAATCCACTTTTGGTGACATTATGGCAGAAAACATTAAGGCAGTTAGACTAACATGGTGCTATGTATGCATAGAAACTAAATTTTTCGTCAGAAAATCTGGACTATTGCTTCAGGCTCACCTCTATTTGGTTCACGAGCATTTTTATTCCACTGACGACCTGTAATTCCGTGCGGCCACCATTTTCCCGTGCAGCTTCGAGACTTTTTTTACTGGTTTCATACCACTTGGCTGTAGGAGCAATGTCTTTTTCAATAAACGCTATAGCTTCTAGCCCTATAGTGGATATTATAGATAGGTTTTCAGAAAGTCCCTTTATTTCAAGAAGAACAGGAGACCGCTCAATTAGTGACAAAACTTTGACATGGTTCGTTTTCCATAATTCAAGTTGTTCCTTTAATACATTCTCATCCAATTTTCCGGCAAGGTAGAGATCAACATTATGATTGAATTCACGGGCAACCTTTGCATCAGCCGTAGCGGCATCTGCCCATAATGTGAATGGTGAGTATGTTGCATACATGGTGCCCCCTGGGTTTCTTGTATAGCCTTTCATTGGTTCTACCACTTCTACCAAAGTCTTGAGCGGTGTTATGTCATGACCTTTTGTCAATTTCCTTAAAATGACATCACGAGCTGTATAATGTTTTAGGCCAAGCCCCTCCAACTCAAGACCTGTTATTTGCAATCTGCGATACATGTCATCTACATCATTTACACTTCCTGGGGACCATAATCGCTCTGCAATAGCTGCTGCTCTTGGCCAAAGGCGACTGTCTATAGTTTCTGGAACTACTAGTTCACTCCACATGCACATCTCACCACCCAAAATGCGTTTCTTTTCTTCATCTGTCAGACCTGAACCTTCTGGGATTGGGTCAACCAGGTAGTGGTCAGTGGTAGAATACATCAGGTCAAGATAATAACCATTAGAAAGAATGGTTTCATAACCTGCTTTAGCGGCATCATTCAATGATTTTAAGGCTACAGTTCCTTCATTTTCTCCTCGCCATGAGTGAATTACTGCTGACTCGGGCATTTTTTCACTCATTATTTCTTCCCAGCCCATAGTGCGCCTGCCCATTTGGGAGAGTATCTTTTGAAGCCGGATGTTAAAATAGGTGTGAAGATCGTGGTTGTCTGCAAGGTTATGCTTCTTCTTAAATGCCTGTATACTTTTACTTTCAGTCCAGTGCTTACCCATATTTTCATCGCCACCAATATGGAAAAACTCATCGGTGAAAATTGTGCTCATTTCTTCAAAGAGGGCTTTTAGAAAGACATACACCTCATCTTTTGTAGGGTCTAAAGTTGGGTCGAAAATGCCGGCATATCGCTCAAGCATATAAGTAGTGTCTTTACTGCCTAACTCAGGAGAGGCCACGAGTATAGCAGTAGCATGACCAGGAACATCAATTTCGGGCATTACCCGAATCCCACGTTGATCTGCATAATCGATTATCTCCCTGAGCTCCTGATGGGTATAATAAAGACCATCTGAGGCCAGCTCTGTTAATTTGGGAAAGGTTTTTGACTGAAACCTGAAACCTTGATCATCAGAAAGATGCAGGTGCAGAACATTGAGTTTTACAGCCGCCATAGCATCAATGTTTCTATAGATTACATCCATAGGCATATAATGACGCGAAACGTCCATCATTAAACCACGCCAGGCAAATCTGGGGTTGTCATTGATAATTAAAGATTTGAAGTAATAATTACCTTCTTCTACCTCAATTGACTGCAGAAGAGTTTCAAGACCTCTAATAGCCCCAAGGTCTGTCTGTGCTTTAAGGTCAATTTTAGTTGCAGAAACAGTAATTGCATAGCTCTCATCTTCATGTAGCTTTACTTTACCTGGTTGACTCACAGAAATGACCAATTCGGCATTTTCGGTTTTCCCCTTTACCTTATGCTGGATAAAAAATTTACCTGTTTTTTGATCTAACCTTCTTAAAAACCTAGTGGCCTCCTTGTTTAAACGCTCATCATAATTCCCTTCAAGTGAGATGCTGAAGTTTTTGTCTATCAGCAATTTTCCATTCCCTGCTTTGATATTTGCAGGCATTGGCATTAGGTCATATTGTGTTTGCTGGGCATTTAATGAACTGCTGATAAGTAGTATACTGCAGAGAATGACTTTAACTATAGTTGATTTAATATTCATGAATTGGAGGTCATTGAGCAGGCATCACTATTGATGCCTGCTTTGGTAGAATTAATTATTATCACACTTTAAAATTTGTATCGCTTGAATCCTTCAATGGCTTCATATTCGGGAAGGCCGAGCAGGTCATAAAGATTGGCGGTGTCCTTGTTGCGGTCTTCAGCACGCTGCCAGAATTCCCGTTTATCACTTCCGGGAAATACAGCTGTATCCTTCTGCGACTGATGTTTGAAAATAGCCCTGCGTTTCTTCATAAGTTCATCGGGACTTATAGGCACAGCCATTTCAATATCTTCTATGGACCACTCCTGCCAGGCGCCACGGTAAAGCCATACCCAACAGTCTTTTATAAAATCTTCATTCTTAAGGCCATCAAGGGCCTGAAAAATAGCCGAAAGACAAACCCTGTGCGTGCCATGCGGGTCTGACAAATCACCAGCTGCATATATTTGATGTGGTTTAATCTCCCTGATAAGATCTGCAGTTATTTTTATATCTTCAGAGCCCAGAGGATTTTTCTTTACCTGACCTGTTTCATAGAAAGGCATATCCATAAAATACACTTTGTCCATTGACAGTCCAACATAACGGGCGCCTGCTCTTGCTTCACTACGTCTAATTAGTCTTTTTATTTTTTGTACTTCGTGAGAATCCTGTTCTCCCGGTTTTTTGTTTTTTATTTGATCGAGAACGGTGTTATAAATGGAGCCTATTTTGGCATCGGTGTTAAACTCCTTATGTAACAGCTCGCCAAAGAAATCGGCATATTGCACCACGTCATCATCAAACACAGCTATATTTCCAGAAGTTTGATAGGCCACATGAACGTCATGCCCCTGATCAACCAACCTGATAAAAGTACCTCCCATGGAGATCACATCATCATCAGGATGAGGGCTGAAAATAAGTACTCTTTTCTTAGCGGGAGTGGCACGTTCTGGTCTATAGGTGTCATCTACATTGGGTTTACCGCCCGGCCAGCCGGTAATGGTATGCTGAAGCAGGTTAAATATTTTAATATTGATGTTGTAGGCTGGCCCATCATCCAAAATGAGATCGCTCATGCCATGATCGGCATACTCACGGTCGGTTAACTTTAGAATAGGTTTTTCTAATTTTTGTGCCAACCAGATAACGGCCCTCTTTTCAGTCTCGTCCGTCCACTCAATGGGGCCTAACAGCCATGGCGTTTTTTGTCTGGTCAGCTCTGTTGAGGCAGCAGTGTCAAGTACAAAAGTGGTATTGGCATGTGTTTGCAAAAAAGTAGCTGGCACCTGATCTGTCATGGCACCTTCAATGGCCTCCTTGGCAATACTTGCTTTACCTTCACCCCACGCCATAATGATGATTCTTCTAGCCTTCATAATAGTGCCTATACCCATGGTTATGGCTTTTCTTGGCACATGTTCTTCACCAAAAAAATCCCCAGCAGCATCTATACGGGTAATATTGTCAAGATTGATTAATCGGGTTTTTGAGTGAAGCGGGGAACCGGGCTCATTAAAACCGACATGACCTGTTCTACCTATACCTAACAACTGCAGATCGAGTCCACCATAAGAAGCAATTTTCTTTTCATAATTTTCGCAAAAGGCAGCCACCTCATTCTTGGCCAGCGTTCCATCAGGAATATTGATGTTTTCCACTGGTATATCTATATGGTCGAAGAGGTACTCATGCATGAATTTCACATAACTCTGCAACTCATTGGGTTCCATCGGATAGTATTCATCCAGGTTGAAGGTCACCACGTTTTTGAAACTTAGGCTTCCTTCTTTGTATAGGGTAATAAGCTCCTTATAAACTCCCTTTGGAGATGAGCCCGTAGCTAAACCTAATACGCATGTTTCTCCTTTTTCATTTTTTTGACGAATAAGCTCAGCAATTTCTTTAGCAATTAAAGCGGAGGCTTCTTCAGGGTGCTCAAAGATTTCAGTATGGATTTTTTCTTTTTGTGTGAAAGAGGAATACTCCCAGCTTTTTCTGTCAAAGAAATCGGTCGTGTTTTTCATTGTTGGTTCCATAATATTGTTTTCAAATTACTGATGAATGAATTTTTTTGAAGTGCCCCTCTGAATCCCATACCAAAGCAGCAGCCCCCAAAACCCCGGCATGGTTGTCTTGTATGGAGCCTTGTAAAATGGGAATATCATTAGGGTATATACTTAATAGGTTTTCTTTAAAACTTTTTATTGTCGGCTCAAACAGGAAACTTCCTGCTTTAGCCAGACCTCCTGCCAGAAAGATGGCTTCAGGATTGAAGTAAGCCGTCAGGTCTGCCAAAGCTTCACCCAGGACTTTTCCTGTTACCCTGAAAATTTCCAGTGCCATAAAATCTCCTGAAGCCGCGGCTTCCATTACTTGCATAGAGGTAAGTTCTTTTATGGGTTGATCTTGCAATGTGCTTGACTTAACAACCCCACTATTCAATATTTCTTGAGCCGTCAGCACTAATCCACTGGCTGAAGTATAGCGCTCAAGGCATCCTTTACGTCCGCACTGGCAAGGCCTGCCATCTTTTTGTATTATCACATGTCCAAATTCTCCTGCCAACCCATCTCTTCCTTGTAATAATGAACCATTGCAATAAATACCTGCCCCAACTCCTGTACCTAGGGTGACTACCACAAAGTCATTCATGTGTCTTGCATCACCAAAAACCTTTTCGCCTATGGCAAAGAGATTGGCATCGTTTGTTAAATAGGTTGGTACATTAAATAAATTAATCAAAAATTCTACAATTGGCAATTTATCCCATGGTAGATTAGAAGCATTTTCAATGACACCTGTGGTAACATTTGCTCCCGGACTTCCAATACCGATGCCAGCTAATTCAATATTTTCCAGCTGGTAGGTAAGAGAATGGATACTGTTTTTCAGTTCTTTAAAAAGAATGTTTTGACTCGGGCATTCTTTTACTAAAATATTATTTTCCTGTAGCAGTTGACCGGCCCTGTTTATTAAGCCTACTTTAATGTTAGTGCCCCCGATATCTATTCCAATTGCTACTTTCATACTGTCACTTGATTATTTTTAGGTTTGAAGCCATTTAATCCGTAGAAAATTAGGTAGCCATAGCAAACCAGCGCAATACTAAAAGAAGCTTGAACTGACCAGTAGTCTGCAAGAACACCCTGAATCAGTGGTATAATGGCACCACCGACAACGCCCATAATGAGCAGTCCTGACCCCTGACTGGTATATTCACCAAGGTCTTTAATGGCTAATGGGAAAATGCAAGGCCACATAATAGAGTTAAATAGACCTACTGCTATTACGGCCCACATAGAAATAGCCCCTGTAGCGAAAATTGAGGTGAGTATTAGTAGAAATGCAATTACACTGACAGCAGTAAGCGCTTTGGAAACTTTGACCCTGCCTAAAAACAAAACTCCAATAAAACGGCCAATCATGGCTCCGCCCCAGTAAAGAGAAACATATTTGGCAGCCTGCTGTTCTGATAGCCCGGCTATATGCTCCAAAGAAAAATAGTTGATCAGGAAACTGCCAATTGTTACTTCGGCACCTACGTAAAGAAAAATGGCCACTATGCCGAGTCTTAAATTCCTAAACTTCCAAGCGCCTTTCTTTTTTTTCGGTTCTGTCTCAATGGCAAGTTTTGGTAATTGATAGAAGTGAATGATTATGGCCACTATCAGGACAAAAACCGCCAGAAAAAGGTAGGGTGGCTGCACTGCTTCTGCACCCCGCTGAATATCTCCATTACTGAGTATAAAATGAGCTCCAATCAAAGGGCCCATCACTGTTGCCAATGAGTTGAATCCTCCGGCAAGGTTAAGTCTGCTGGATGCAGTTTCTGGAGAACCCAAAGCCGAGATATAGGGATTAACCGAAACCTGTAATAGTGTTATACCAGAGGCCATGATGAATAATGCCAAAAGGAACAGTGGGTAAAGGACCAATGACGCAGCCGGATAAAAAAGTAAGCAGCCGCCCATTACCACAAGCAAGCCGATGACTATGGAATTTTTATACCCAAACCTGTTAATAACCTTTGAAGCTGGCAAGGACATTAAAAAATAGGCACTAAAGAAGGCAAATTGAATTAGCATTGCCTGGATGTAACTTAGGCTAAATACTGATTTAAGGTGGGGGATGAGCACATCGTTAAAAACAGTGATGATGCCAAAAATAAAGAACAGGGAGACCATCAAAGCGATGGGGCCTGAGTACCCTTTGGTTTCTGGTAAAGGTGTGGCAAGTACAGTGCTGGTATTTTGTTTTACTTCCATAGTTTTTTGTAGACAGCGAACAGATCAGCGGGTAACTCTACCCTGTTGATCATTAGTCACATTTCATAACCTAATTAACATAGTAAGAAGGGGTGCAGGAAATTTATTAGCCGTTTGGGGTGGTTCTATAGCTGAATGACATTTTGATCTCTACGAATTGCAGATGTGTCATTGAGCATGTGAAAAGGACTGTTTGTAGGGTTTGAAAGACAACAAAGGCTCCCAAAGGAGCCTCTGTTATTTGTTATGCTTAAAACCTTTTTGTCAGGTCTATTGCGCCCACCAAAGTGCAACATCCTGCTTGTCAGGACCCTGAGCACTAACGGCACCCTGATAGTTATTTGGGTTCTCGCTTTTTACAGCATTTCCGTACTGCATTCTCATAGGGTAGGCACCATTGATGTCACCCATGGCATAAATGTCAGCATCAGTAACTCCAGCAGCCAAAGATGCCGGATAGCCAGATTTTCTAACTACAGCCCATGCTTCAAACCCATCTGTGTAAGAAGCCAGCCATCTTTGGATAGCAATTTTTTCTAACTGTTCTTCTGGTGTTCCTGTCAGATGAGCTAAATCAGCATTGGCCAAATAGCTTGCTATTTCTCCATCATTTACCTCCCACATTTTCATTGCCTGAGAAATACCCATTTCAAATAGAGATTGTGCATTGCCCGATCCGAGGCCTTTTACAGCGGCCTCTGCTTGTAAGAAGTAAGCTTCAGCAGATGTAAATACAATCTCAGATGAAATGTTATCACCGCCTTTTGCATTCACGATTACATCAGCAGGTTCCGAGAAAAATTCATTAGAAACAAAAGGGTAAATGAAACCATTTAACCTCACAGGTTGACCAATATAATGTCCACCTTCTACGGTAACGGTTACTTCATCTCCATTGTCTTCCACTACAGGGTTTGCTCCGGCATCAGTAAGCGTCTGAACAATGAAATCAACGCGTTTGTCAAAATTCTCATTTCCTTCTGGGTTGTCACCTGCATTTGGTCTTGTCCAGGTAACGGTACCTCCAACAGCGGGTTTAGCATATTTGCTGAGTCTCGGGTCATCATAATTTTTAAGGTAATCTAAAAGGGGTTTACTCACTTTCCATCGTGAACCTGAAGGTGCAAAATTATGCCATACATCACCGTAAGCTGCGCTTGCCCATTGGCTGATAACATTATCCTTTTCCATCAATATATCGCTTTCAAGTAGTGGGGCATTTAGCGCTTCTGTAATTGCCGCCTGTGCAAAATTTTCTCCTGGTGCGCCATAGGCTCTCATTGCTATTCTCAGCTTTAAGGTATTGGCTAATCGCTTCCACTTTTGCAGATCACCACCGCAGTAAATATCATTGACACCTAAATCTTCAATGCCAGTGCCTGTTGTAGTAGCATCTCCTATTGTGGCCATAGCCTCATTCAGTTCGGTAATGATACCTCTGTAAATAGTAACCTGATCATCAAAGGCAGGGCTCAATACATTAGGGTCAAATGCTTGTGTATAAGGGATTTGACCAAAAGTATCTGTATACATTTGAAAATATAACCCACTTATGATCTGCCCTACAGCATACATTTTGTCATTCTCAAAATCACCACCTACACCCGTTAGGTTACGAAAGTTATTGAGACCACCAAAGAACCCAGCTAACCAGTCCCATGCTGCATCAGTATAGGCAGGGTCATAGGTGTAGGCAAGGCCATCGTCCCACCAGGATCCGTTAAACCCAAAAGTGAAATGACCAGCAAATCTGTCTGCATGAATCAGTTGGGCTCTCCAATAAGGATAACGGTCAGGCCCATACAATTTAAATTGAACTCCCGTAAGGAAGTATTTTGCACTTGCTTCCTCAGTAGATATGTTAGTTGGGTCAGTATTGATTTCTTCAAAATCAGAGGTACAGGACACAAAAAACGCAACCAGAATGAGGGTAGTTATATATTTTAATACTTTCATTTCAATTGATTTTAATATTTAAAACTTGATGTTGAGGTTAAAACCATACTGCCTTGTGGTAGGTAGGTTGTAAAAAAGCACACCCTGTGCGTAGTTGTTTGTGCTATAGCTCGATTCAGGATCGAAATTGTCAATCTTCTTATGGAAGAAAAATAAATTTCTACCTATCAGCCCTACAGAAACACTCTGGAAAGGAGTGGATTTAATAAGGGATTTTGGAAGTCTGTAGTTTAAAGAAGCTTCTCTCAACCTGATATTTGTCTGATCAAAAATATAGTTTTCCGGTATTGAGCTATAGTTGCCCCAATATTGCTGTCCAGTGATACTCGTTGTATTCGCCTCACCTGATGCCAAAACACCATCAACCACAACACCATTTTCCCGGTATTGAGTTGTCTTTGCGCTAACTCCTGCACCGTCCATGGCAGCATCAGTTCCTGAATATATTTCACCACCAATTCTGGCATCTACTAATACGCGTAGGGAAAGCCCTTTATAAGAAACAGTATTGGATAAACCACCTGTCCAGTCAGGTTGATAATTACCTAATTGAGTGTAGTCAGAATTTCTTTGAGGGATACCCTGGTCATCGGTTACAATATTTCCGGCATCATCTCTTTCATAGGTATAACCATAAATATCACCATATCCTCCGCCAACTGTGGCCAATACTGTTACAGTACCTGCATTTGTTGAAGAAAAAGTGAAGTTCTCAACATCACCGATCAACTCATCCAGTGTGTTTTTATTCTTGGCAAAGTTGGCTGAAATGTCCCATGTCAGGTCTGTGGTTTTTACTATTGTTCCACCTAACATTAATTCTATTCCCTGGTTAGTCATTTGACCAACATTGGTGTTAAACTGGTCATACTCGGGAGCAGGATAAGGTACTCGCATGATCAAATCCTGAGAGACAATCTTGTAGTATGAAATGTCACCATAAAGCCTGTTGCCCCAGGTACTGAATTCAGTGCCTATTTCAAAAGAAGAAGTATTCTCAGGTTTAAGGTTCTCATCGAAAAGAATCGTTGACCTTGTTAAAATAGGTAAGCCTAAATAAGAATCTGCTGCACCTGCAAGAATATAAGGTGTTGATAGTTGAAATGGATCGGTGTCATTACCTACTTGCGCCCAACTTGTTCTTATTTTCCAGTAATCGAGGAAGTTGCCGGCAGGATTTACAAAACGGTCAATTAATACAGATAAGCTTGCTGAAGGGTAGAAATATGACTGGTTGGATTTTGGCAAAGCCGAAGACCAGTCATTTCTGGCTGATACATTTAAGTAAATAAAATCATCATAAGAAAACTCTGCTGATGCATACATTGAAGTGACTTTCTTTTTCTGTGTTGGTGTATAATTGGGTATTGTAGTAGTTGCACTTGCTACAATGGATTTTGTTGGTATTTTGAAGTTTTCACCACTTACACTTTGACTTTCATAAGTGTTTAATCGCCAGTTACCTCCTGCATTTACAGAAAGATCAAGTTTGCTGGAAAGGTCCTTATTAAACATTAATAAGAAATCCGCATTGGTTTCGCCCGTTCTGTAGTTGGCATAATTAAATCGGCCCGACTGGTAGAACCAATGTCCTGGCTGTTCTACTCTTTCGGTTTTTTGAGCTACCTGATCAGAACCAATTCTTGCAAAACCTGTGAGATTATCTGAGAATTTATAGGTTGTTTTTACAAAGCCAGAAAATCTATCTCTAAAGTCTTCATTTCTGTCATTGTTAAGTGTCCAATAAGGGTTTCCGTTTCCATTACTCCATGAGTTAACAGCAAAGCCATCTCCCTGAAAATCTTTAAGGTCGTTGATATTCATGTTTCTTGGCATATTGTACACATATGCCATTAACCCTTCTGTACCTTGTGAAATCCTGTTTTGAGTACTCTGGTGGAAGTAGGTAACACGGGAATCAACAGAAAGCCTTTCGCTTACTTGTGATGATCCTCTCAAGTTAAAATTGTGCTTTTGAAGGTCTGAATTTGGCACAATGGCATTAAATGAAGAGTTGCTGTATGAAAATCTCATGCTTGCTTTTTCTGATCCTCCTTCAATGGCAATTGTATTTATTGCATTAAAACCTGTCTCAAAAAAGTCAGCTACATTGTCCGGCTGAGCAGTGTAAGGCTTGGTTTCACCTGTCCAGTAAAGTTGGTTTGACCCATCCATAGGGGCACCCCAGCTGGCACCGTTGTTCTTCAGTTCGCTTAAATCAGTATAGGAGTCTCCATTTGAGCCCTGCCCATACTCATTTTGGTAATCAGGCAGTAAGAGTGGATTTTCCCAGGTAAAGTTTGCTGAATAGCTTACACCAAGTCCCTGAGAGCTTCTTCCTTTCTTGGTGGTTATCATTATAACACCATTGGCGGCTCTGGAACCATATAAAGCCGCAGCATTTGGGCCTTTAAGAATACTCATAGATTCTATATCGTCAGGGTTAAGGTCAGAAATACCCGTACCGTAGTCTACCCTTTCATAATTAGCTGTATTCGGTGTCTGACTATTGGGATCATTACGGTTAGCTGAGCCAAATCCTGAGTTATCAACTGGCACACCGTCTACCACATATAGTGGCTGGTTTTGGCCGGTAAGGGAGTTGTTACCCCTTATGACTACACGAGAGCCACTTCCTAATCCTCCGGTGGACTGCGTAATCACAACACCCGGTACGCGGCCAGCTAGTGAGTTAATAACATTGGCCTGTTTTACTGTGGAAAGATCGTCTGAATCAACCCCAGTAACAGCATACCCTAATGCTTTTTTATCTCTTTCGATTCCGAAAGCTGTTACAACAACTTCATTCAGTTGTGTAATGTCAACCTCCATTGAAACATCAACCACTGATCTTGACCCTACCGCTTCTTCTAGCGCAGCGTAGCCTATAAAGGAAAAAACGAGCACATCGCTCTGGCCTTTAGTTTGAATCGAGTAGTTGCCGTCAACATCGGTAACGGTTCCATTGGAGGTGCCTTTAACTAAAACAGTTGCTCCTATCACTGGTTCATCCGTTTGGACATCCCGCACCGTACCGGTAACAGTTTGTTGTCCGTACACGGTTATGCCAAGGAGCCAAAGCATACAGAATGGTAGTATTTTTTTCATGAAAAATGGTTTTTGGGTTATACATTTGAAGGCTGACACTTTGCAGCCATAAAGTCCAATTAACTTGGTTGCAATTGCCAAACAAAATTTATTCGCAGTACGACAATATTTTGTAGCTGAATGACATTTGAACCACTATGAATAGCGAAAGTGCGTTTTGTAGGCAAAACCAAACGATTTGTATAATTTTCTGTTTTATCTGGCTTAGATAGTTGTTATTAGTTCTTACCTTTTTGGTTTTAACATAAAGAGACTTGCACGAGATTAGTAAAAACAAGATAATACTCTTCCATATCCTATTTTGGGTGGGGTATTTTTCTTTCAACAGTATTAGGTGGGGGCACTACTTTGGTGACTATGTGTATTCTATAAAGTCCAATCTGGTTGAGTTTCCTATCCATATCATCCTTGTTTATTTTAACTTTTACTTTCTCATACCAAAGCTGTTATCAAAGAAGAAATATTTAGGGTATATATCCTCATTATTCCTCTCAACACTATTCATGGCTTTTGTAAGGATAGTTTTAACCTATGTTTTGGTGACTACCAACATTTGGCCTGAAGCCCCGGAAGCTCCAAAAGAGCAAGCTGAACTATTTGGGTTGAGCTACATTTTTACAGTATTTATTGGAGAGCTTTATATTGTAGGACTAACAGTAGGCATAAAACTTACAGTAGATCGGGTGATGGAGCGTGATGCTCAACAAGAACTGAAAAAAAATAGCCTGGAAACGGAATTGGCTTATCTAAAAGGTCAAATACAACCCCACTTCTTTTTTAATACACTCAATAGCCTTTATGCTCTTACCTTGGAAAAATCAGATCTTGCCCCTAATACCATTTTAAAACTTTCCAATATGATGAGTTTTGTTATTTACAGGGCCAAGGCCGATGAGGTAACACTTATGGAAACTGTAACCCATATGAAGAACTATTTTGAGTTGGAAAAGATAAGGTTTGGGGATAGGTTACAAATTGATTTCGAAATCTCCGGCCAGATGGATGATAAACGGATACCACCATTGATTCTGTCACCATTTATTGAAAACAGTATCAAACATGGGGGAGAGTCACCTGAAGGTGTTTTTGAAATATCTGTTAAATTGAATGTCAACGATGATAATTTGGAGTTCTATGTAGAAAACTGGTTTAAGAATTATGAGGACTCTAAAAAATTACAAGCGCTTAATGAAGAAAGTGGTATAGGGATGAAGAATACTGTCAGAAGACTAAGGCTGCTTTATGGGGACAATTATCAATTGAACATTAAAACTGATGATCAAAAGTATAGCGTTGCATTGGTACTGCCTTTAAATTATTTAAGCAATGAAAGTTAAATGCCTGATAATTGATGATGAGCCTTTGGCCATAAAAGTGCTGGAAAAGTATATATCTGAAGTGAATGACTTTGAATGTGTAGGTAGCTGTGGTAGTGCAGTGGAGGCCATTCAATTTCTTTCTGAGCAGTCTGTTGATCTGATATTTCTTGATATTAATATGCCAAAACTCAGTGGGATAGAGTTTCTGGAAACCATGCAAAACCCACCTCTCACTGTTATCACCACTGCTTATAGAGAGTATGCTGCTGAAAGCTATGATTATGATGTTGTGGATTATCTTATGAAACCTATTGAGCTTCCACGCTTCTTTCGGATGGTGCACAAAGTGACTAGCAGGCTTAAAATACCAAGCAAAATCATTCCAGCTCAGGAGTCTGACAAGGTTGATCACCTTTTTTTAAAGGTGGACAAGAAGATGGTTAAGGTTTTTTTAAAGGATATATTATATGTTGAAAGCCTGAAAGATTATGTGATGGTGCGTACTGGCAACGAAGACCTCATTGTACACCATAACTTGCAGTCTTTTACCGAACTCTTGCCAAAGGAAGATTTCATAAGGATACACCGGAGCTACACCGTATCTCTCGAAAAAATAAAGGCTATTAATGGTAATCAGGTAGAAATAGCTGGCAAAATGCTACCTATTGGTCGTAACTATCAGACCGATGTAAAAAAACAAATTCTTAACAGCTAAGGAAAATCAAACAACGATATCCTTCTTCATTTAAAGATGTCTACCTTTGCAGCTTTGAAAATTTACTATGGCAATCAAAGAGGAAATAGCGAAGCGAAGAACGTTTGGTATCATTAGTCACCCCGATGCTGGGAAAACCACTTTAACTGAGAAGTTATTGTTATTTGGTGGTGCCATTCAGACGGCTGGTGCGGTAAAGTCCAATAAGATTAAAATGCATGCCCGTTCTGACTGGATGGAGATTGAAAAGCAAAGGGGTATTTCTGTAGCTACCTCTGTAATGGGTTTTAATTATGACGGTGTTAAGATCAACCTTCTTGATACTCCCGGTCACCAGGATTTTGCCGAAGATACTTACAGAACCTTATCGGCTGTTGATAGTGTGATAATGGTAATTGATTGTGTAAAAGGTGTAGAGATACAAACGGAGAAGCTAATGGAGGTTTGTAGAATGCGTAATACACCCGTTTTATGCTTTATCAATAAGCTTGATAGGGAAGGACGTGACCCTTATGATTTGCTGGATGAAATCGAAGCAAAACTTGACATTAAAGTAAGGCCACTTTCCTGGCCAATAAGCATGGGAAAAACCTTTAAAGGCGTTTATAGCCTTTTTAGCAAAAGCCTTCATTTGTTCGTTCCAAGCAAATCTAAGATTGAGTCTGATGGATTGAATATTGATGATATTAATGATCCAAGAATTGATAAAGAAATAGGAGCTAAGGACGCAGCGCAATTGAGGGAAGATGTAGAGCTAATTGAAGGAGTATACCCAGAGTTTAATGTTCAGGATTACCTTGACGGTAAAGTTGCTCCCGTGTTTTTTGGTAGTGCTGTGAATAATTTTGGTGTGAAGGAGCTTTTGGACAGCTTTATAAAGCTAGCACCACCACCAAAGGCCAGGGAAACTGAAGAAAGGGTAATTACACCTGATGAAAGTAAATTTTCTGGGTTTGTTTTTAAGATTCATGCCAATATGGATCCTAATCATAGAAACAGAATTGCCTTTATAAGAATATGCTCGGGCAAGTTTGAGAGAGGTAAAACCTACCATCATGTGCGTGCTGACAAGAAGATTCGTTTCTCGAATGTCACTGCCTTTATGGCACAGGAAAAGGAGTTGGTTGATGAAGCCTGGCCTGGAGATATTGTGGGTCTTTATGATACTGGTAACTTAAAAATCGGTGATACATTATCAGAAGGTGAGAAGGGCATTTATAAAGGTATTCCTAGTTTCTCACCTGAGATCTTTAAAGAGGTGGTCAATAAAGATGCAATGAAAACCAAACAACTGGAGAAGGGTCTTAGCCAGTTGATGGAGGAAGGTGTTGCACAGCTTTTTACCTATGAGTTGGGTTCAAGAAAGGTTGTGGGCACTGTAGGAGCGCTGCAGTTTGAAGTTATCCAACATAGGCTAAAGCACGAATATGGTGCTTCATGCGATTTCATGTCAATGAATTTGTATAAAGCCTGTTGGATTAGCAGTAGCGATAAAAAGAAGCTGAATGAATTTGTTGCCTCCAAGCAAAGACACATTGCTAAAGACAAAGACGGCAAGTTGGTATTCATGGCCGAGTCAAGATCGTGGTTAACTATGGTTCAGGATAATTTCCCTGAAATAGAATTCCACTTTACATCGGAGTTTTAAACTATTCCTTAATAACTTTTCCAAAGTTTAGAACTTTGGAAAAGTTGGTCTGTAGAAAAGTATAATGTAATATCTTTAACATGTGGAGCCAGGCCAAACCTACCATATATTCAATCACGCTAACGGTAATGAAAACTTATTTGTAGAGCCCGACAATTACCGCTATTTCTTGGAACTCTATCAAAAGCATATTCATCCTGCAGTGGATACTTTTGCATATGTTTTGATGCCTAATCATTTTCAATTTTTAGTGAGGGTGAAAGAAACTGATTGTTTGAGGGAAGCTTTTCCAAAGTTTCAAACTTTGGAAAAGCTCATAGATGGGAAAGGGGATAAAAGCCAGTTAGATAATTTCATTAGTAAGCAATTCGCAAATTTTTTTAGTGCTTACACCCTGGGTTTCAATAAGCATTATAATCGGAGAGGAAGTTTATTTATGAAAAACTTCAAACGAAAACCTGTTGTTTCAGATGAACAATGGCGAGATACTTTTTTATACATTCATCATAACCCTATCAAGCATGGGTTTTCTAAAAATATTGAATCTTGGCAATGGAGCAGTTGGCATGCTTACAAAAAGATGTATGCCAAAACTTTAATTGATAGGAATATAGCTTTATCATATTTTGATGATTTGGAAAACCTAATTTATTGTTCGGAAGAAAAGGTGAAGTTCATATTGTCAATGGAATTAGAATAAGTGATAATGATATTAACTTAATTTTCCCAAGTTTAGAACTTTGGGAAAAGTTTGAATATGCTATTTCAAAGCATCAAAACTGTACTTAGCATCAGCCCAGAATTCATCCAATTTGATAATTCTGGGTTTTAAAAACTGAATGAGCTTTGGCCAGTCGGCCTCTTTCATAACATTCAGATTAGGTTCTGTCAGGTATATTCTAGAGAAGGTCTTGTCAGATTCATCGTCAAGTTTTAAAGGCAGCCAAATCCATTCTTCTTCCATGACAGAGTGGAAGTATGTTTTCAATTCTAGAAATTGCTCGAAGAATAGCTCTTGAATGCCTTCATCAGGGTGATGTAGTTCGATTCCTATATAAGCTGATTTGTCAACATTATCCATTTTGAATAATACATGCTTTAAGCCGGTTCGATAGTTGATCCAGTTGACTTTTAAACCTTCAGCGGATAAATGTGGAGATAAATATTGACCAAAGGTCGTCCAGAATTTTCTTCTGATCGCAGAAGCTTCTTCCCTACTATACATAAGGCAAATTTAACGAGCCAGTTTTATAAACTATCCATCTTCAATTCTCTATTGCGATATTTTAATTCTTATTTTTGGAGCGATTTAAAATTAAAGAGGTTGATTATGTCTATAAAAGCCATTGTTCTGTATGAAGACAATCATTTACTGGTAATAAATAAGCCAGCTGGCAGCCTCGTGCAAGGTGATAAAACTGGTGATGTAACGCTGGCTGATGACTGCAAAGCCTATATCAAACAGAAGTATAAAAAGCCTGGAGACGTATTTTTAGGAGTTGTTCATAGATTAGACAGGCCTGTAAGTGGAGCGGTTGTTTTTGCTCGAACTTCCAAAGGATTGGAGCGAATGAACAAGCTTTTTCATGACAGGGAAGTGAATAAAACTTACTGGGCTATTACAAAGCATAAACCACCTTCTACTGAAGGCGAGTTAGTTCATTTTCTCAAAAAGAATAGTGAACAGAACAAAGTAAGTGCGTTCAATAAGGCTGGCAAAGGTGCGCAAAAGGCAGTTTTAAATTTTAAAATGATTGGTAGGATTGGAGAATTCTATCTACTGGAAGTAAAACCAGAAACAGGCAGACCCCATCAGATAAGGGTTCAGCTCGCTAAAATGGGATGCCCTATTTTTGGTGATTTGAAATATGGTGGCGAAAAATCTGAGAACAAATCAGCCATTTATCTTCATTCTAGAGAGGTAAATTTTGTTCATCCTATTAAAAAAGACAGGGTTCAAATTACAGCCGCAGTACCTAAGGATCAGATTTGGGGATTGTTCAAATAGTTGTTTAATGCTCGAAAGATTAAAGAAAAAATGGGAGGTAAGCACCTGGCAGGCTATTGTCATCCTTGTGGTATTTGCCTGTACCGGTTTTACTGTGATGTTTTTAAAAGAACCTGTGCTTTCATTAATTGCCGATAAAGAGGAAAGAAGCATCTGGTTTACTGTCATATACTACATTCTAATCTTACCTGTATATAATGTAGTGCTGCTAGGCTATGGATTTATATTCGGTCAGTTCCCTTTTTTCTGGAAATTTGAAAAGCGAATGTTTTCAAGAATGACTGGAAACAAAAAAGCAGATTCTAACTAAAGAATCTGCTTTTTTTATGATCGAAAAATATTGTTATTCAGCAAGTCCGTCTGCCAATACAATAATTTTATTGTTTAATACTTCAACTACTCCTCCGGTAATTCCCACATGGTCTTCTCCCTTGGCGCTTTTATAAACAAGATCGCCTTTCTTTAACGTGCTTACCAATGGCGTGTGATCATTAAGCACTTGAAATAACCCATCAACACCTGGGAAAGTAACTGAAGAAACTTCGCCAGAAAATACCTTTTTTATTGGAGTTACAACTTCTAAAAACATAGTTTGAAATTTAAAAGTCCCGTTTTTACACGGGACTAATCAAAATTATTTTTTCGCTTCAGCCATCATCTTCTCACCTTTAGCAACTGCATCTTCGATGGTTCCTACAAGGTTGAAAGCCATTTCTGGAAGGTGATCATATTTACCATCCATAATCTCATTGAAGCCTTTAATGGTATCTTTGATGTCTACCAAAACTCCTTTAAGACCTGTAAACTGCTCTGCAACGTGGAATGGCTGAGATAAGAATCTTTGTACCCTTCTAGCTCTGTGTACAACTAATTTATCTTCATCAGATAGTTCGTCCATACCAAGGATAGCAATTATATCTTGTAATTCTTTATATCTCTGAAGTGTTTCTTTTACTCTTTGCGCACAGTCATAATGCTCATCACCTAGTACTTCAGCACTCAAAATTCTTGATGTAGAATCCAAAGGATCTACCGCAGGGTAAATACCTAGCTCAGAAATTTTTCTTGAAAGTACTGTTGTAGCATCAAGGTGAGCAAATGTTGTAGCAGGAGCAGGGTCAGTCAAGTCATCCGCAGGTACATAAACGGCCTGTACTGATGTAATAGAACCTTTCTTGGTAGAAGTAATTCTTTCCTGCATAGCACCCATTTCAGTTGCCAATGTAGGCTGGTAACCCACAGCAGAAGGCATACGTCCCAGAAGTGCAGACACCTCTGATCCAGCCTGAGTGAAACGGAAGATGTTATCAACGAAGAAAAGAATATCTTTTCCTGGTCCTTCTCCATCCCCATCACGGAAATATTCAGCAACAGTAAGACCAGAAAGGGCCACTCGGGCTCTTGCCCCTGGAGGCTCATTCATCTGTCCGAAAATAAATGTTGCTTTTGATTCTTTTAATTCTTCCTGGTCAACTTTAGAAAGATCCCATCCTCCAGCTTCCATAGACTTCATGAACTCTTCACCGTAGTTTACAATGCCTGATTCAATCATCTCACGAAGTAAGTCGTTTCCTTCTCTCGTTCTTTCTCCAACACCAGCAAATACTGATAGTCCTGAGTATGCTTTTGCAATGTTGTTAATCAATTCCTGGATCAATACTGTCTTACCAACACCAGCACCACCAAACAAACCAATTTTACCACCTTTTGCATAAGGCTCGATAAGGTCAATTACTTTAATACCTGTGTAAAGTACTTCAGTAGAAGTTGACAGGTCTTCGAACTTAGGAGATGGTCTGTGAATTGGAAGAGTTGTTTTTCCTTCAGGTTGTTTGATGCCATCGATAGCCTCTCCAATTACATTGAAAAGTCTTCCTTTGATGTCATCGCCAGTTGGCATTGCAATAGGAGCACCAGTATCAGTTACTGCCATTCCTCTTACTAAACCTTCAGTACTTTCCATTGAGATGGTTCTCACTCTATCTTCACCTAGGTGTTGCTGACACTCAAGAACTACTTTTTGACCATTATCTTTAGTCACTATTAGTGAGTCTAGAATGTTGGGCAATTTAGCACCTTCAGTGTCAAAACTAACGTCTACTACGGGGCCAATTACCTGGGTAATTTTACCAATATTTGCCATTTTTTATTGTTTATTAGAAATGATTAAAAGCCTCAGCTATTTCAGACCGCAAAACTACATTTAAAATCTTATATACCAAAGGCAGTTTTAGACTTTTAATCTTAAACCTTTATCTCTAGTTATGAAGCACAATTCTGAAGGTAGTGCCCTGACCCTCTTCTGATACTTTTACGAAGATTTTTCCTTCATGATAGACCTCTATTATCCTTTTGGCAAGGGTAAGTCCTAATCCCCAGCCGCGTTTTTTGGTGGTAAAGCCAGGGTTGAACACTTGCTTGATTTTTGACTTTTGAATCCCTTTTCCTGTATCGGCTATATCTATAAAAACCCGCTTTTCACTGCCCTTTAATATGTTGATAAATATTGAACCGCTGCCGCCCATTGAATCAACGGCATTTTTACATAGGTTTTCTATTACCCATTCAAACAATGGTGGATTAACCTTGCCCATTATGTTTGGTGTTAGTGCCAACACACTGATATTAACCTTGGGTGATATGCGTGGCTTTAGATAGGCAATTATGTTTTTAATCAGTGGCTCAAGTGCTTCATTATTTAATACAGGCGTTGAACCTATATTGGAAAACCTTTCTGTAATGACTTGAAGCTTTTTAATGTCCTTGTCCAGCTCATCAATGAGGCTTTTGTTTTTGAAATCCTCATCATCTTTAAAGTATTCCATCCAGGCCATAAGTGATGAAATAGGCGTGCCGAGTTGGTGAGCTGTTTCTTTGGCTAGTCCTACCCACACCTGATTCTGCTCTGCAGCTTTTGAATAGTTAAACGCCATATAAGAAATGAATGCGAAAATGGCTATTACCGAAAGCTGAATATATGGATAGTAGGTTAGTTGAGTAAGAAGGAATGAGTTCTCATAATAGATATATTGTATATCATAGATTTCATTGGTATCCCTATCTCTAAGCCGTATCTCTATAGGATCAAAGGTGCCTTTCATGCTTTCCAGCCTGTCACGAAGGGCATTATAAGTTTGACTCTCTGAAACGCCATCCAGATCAATATTACGATAGCTGGTAATACTGTCATTTTCATCAACCAGAATGGTCGGAATGGAATTATTCTGAAAAAGAATCTCTTCTGTTATAAAATAGAGGTTATTGTTCTGGGACTCGTTGACAGTATATTCTAGTGCTTTTGCAAATAGTTCTATTTGTCTTTTTTCTCGATCCTGGAGCTGTTCTACGAGAATGCTGGTGTAGAAGATCGAGCTAAAACTGATGACTACAGAGAATGCAAGAACAATCCATTTAATCCTGGACTTGTTGGAGTAAATATCAAAGCCTGTTAATTTATTAGTTGTAGACATCTGGCAGGATTAAATTAAAACAAAAAAACCGGATAGTAAACGCTATCCGGTTTTTGAATTGTGTAAACAGGTTTTAATTCTTCATCATAAACCATTTGGCAAGCACCTTGTAGTTCACCTTTGTGCCATGCATAAGAATACCCACTCTATATATTCTTCCAGCCAGCCAGATAGTAAATATGAAGCCTCCTATTAAGAATAGCATTGAAAGTGCCAACTCCCAAATAGGCACTCCAAAACCGATTCTACCCATCATGACAATAGGGGAGGTGAATGGAATCATGGATAGCCAGAAGCTCATAGTGCCATTAGGATCATCGAAAACGAACATGGTCATTCCGAAGAAGCCAATAATAATGGGCAGCATGATGGGCAGCATAAATTGCTGTGCATCGGCTGGTGTGTCCACAGCTGAGCCAACAGCCGCAAATAAAGCACCATATAATAAGTACCCTCCAATGAAATAGAAAATAAAAGTGACTACAATACTTACAATGGGGATATTAGAAATCTCTTCAAAGGCCTTTGCAATTTTTGGGTTGCTTTCTAATTGTGCATTAACTTGTTCATCTGATGATGTGCCAGATGCCAGCTCAATTTGGCTTTGAGTATTTGAAACGCCCAAGTAGCTGGCTGCACCAGTGTAAATTCCACCCATGAGAACAACCCAAATTATTATCTGGACTAGTCCAACGGAAGCAACACCAATAACCTTACCCAACATAAAATGAAATGGCTTTACTGTTGAGACAATTACCTCAACAATTTTGCTGTTTTTCTCTTCAATAACACCCTGCATCACCTGACCGCCATAAATAAAGAGGAACATGTAGATTAAAAAGCCAGTCACGTACCCGATACCAGAAGCTATGCCAGAATTGCTCTGTTTTTCATCTTCATCTTCAGAGGTTATTCTGGTGTCTAGTGAAATATTGGTATTTAACTTTGAAAGGGTTTCCTGATCAATTTGGTATTTGACGAGTTTTAGATCCTTTACAACACTTTCAAGCTTATTTTCAAGCTTGTTAACAATAGTTGGGCCTGGTGTACTTTGAGTATAAAGCGTGATTCCTTGAGGTGATTCTATGTCTACATCAGGGATGTAAAGCAGGCCATAATGTTCGCTTTCTTTGAACGTTGTGATGGCCATGTCCAGCGAACCTTCTAAGTTTGAAAATTCAAAATCTTCATTATCAGTTACAATCACACTTTCGCTTTCTGAAACAACCATTATTTTTTTAGCTGCTGCATTCTCTTTTTCAAGAACAGTGAAGTAGATCATTCCACCAATGATGGTGGGAAATAACAAAGGCACTAATAGTGTAGCAATAAGAAAAGACTTCTTTTTTACCCTGCTTAAAAACTCACGCTGTATAATTAGTAATATTTTATTCATGACCTTCTCCTTTCACTTTTGATATAAAAATTTCATTGATGCTTGGTATCTTCTCATTGAATGACTGCACTTCGGTTTTATCAACCAAACTCTTGATTAAATCATTTGACGTGTATTTATCACTTGTTTGTATTACCGAATTGAATGTTTGCTCATCCAGATTTTCGCTCTGCAAAACATTAATGTCGGTAGGCATTGAGCCATTGAGGGCTCCTTTATGCTGCACCAGGTAGGTGTGGTTTCTAAATGAATTTTTTATATCATTTTTATTCCCTGAAAGAATCAGTTTTGATTTATTGATAAGGGCAATGTAATCACACATCTCTTCAACTGACTCCATTCTATGGGTTGAGAATATTACAGTGCTTCCTTTGTCTCTTAATTCTAATATTTCGTCTTTAATAAGGTTGGCATTGATTGGGTCAAAGCCTGAGAATGGCTCATCTAAAATGATAAGTTTAGGCTCATTAAGTACGGTGGATATAAACTGGATCTTCTGGGCCATGCCTTTAGATAAGTCCTCAATTTTCTTGTCCCACCATTCCATGATGTCAAGTTTCTTGCACCAGGCTTTGCTTCTTAAAATGGCTTCTTTTTTTGATAGATTTCTCAACTGCCCAAGATAAACGAGCTGCTCACCAACCTTCATTTTCTTGTACAAACCTCTTTCTTCTGGCAGATAGCCAATAATAGAGATGTGATCCTGATTCAATAACTCATTATTGATAAGAACCTCACCTTCATCTGCATTAATAATCTGATTGATAATTCTGATAAGGGTGGTTTTTCCAGCGCCATTAGGACCCAGCAGCCCGTAGATTGATTTTTCTGGTATGCTCAAACTCACATTATCTAAAGCAATGTGCTCGTTATACCGTTTCGAAATGTTTTTAACTACTAATGTTTCCAAGTTGATTGTCTTTATTTTTTTAATGTTAGTGTACCTAACTCAATAATTATTACAGAGTTAGTCAAATATTAAAAAATAAAGTTAGCTCAACTAGTCACATGCATGACTAAATAGTAACTGAGCGGAAAGATAGGATGCTGAAGCGTTTATTTTGAAGATGGACTTTCTTTAAAAATAATTTTGCCCATGCTAACATCCAGATCGAATGAAAGAAGGTTTTTAGCATCTTCAGAGTATGCTGCGTTCACAAATGTGTTGTTGGCTATTTTCTTATATGATTTAGCAATTTCAACTTTACACAACCATGAATCGTTGATTTTTATGATAGCTGGAGTGTCCTCCGATGGTAAAACTATAATAAGATTTCCTGCACCAACACTTCCCTGAATGTGGCTACTCATCTCATTTTTATCACTGAAATCCAGCAGCAGGTCGCCAAAACCAATTTCAGCAATTATATTTTTTGATTTAGACAGGTTTAAGTTTTGAACTTTTACAGAACCAAGATCTACTTTTACATAGAAAGTATCCATAGACACCGTATTGCTCATTCCAGATAAATAACCAATATTGACGTCTGCACTTCCTGTATTGATTTTAACCTTGTCAATGGCCAAACCTGAAAGATCAATATCAGCCACTCCTATACCATAGCGAAGGTTTAGATCATATGTTTTGTCTGGAGAGAGGAATAACTTCCATATATTGCTTTGCTCGTCCTTAGAATTACCAAAAACACGGTAGGAGATGGACTTACTTAGGCCTGCTGATTTATCATCTTCAAGCGCCAGGTTTATCTTACAAGTTTTGCCTAAAAGTTCTTTATTAAATGAATGCGAGTAGCTATCATAATCCTGATTGCCGTAAACGGTGAGTATTTCTGAAGTAGGATTTGGCTTTATAAAGCAGGAGCCGCTGTTTACACTAAAATCCACATCAACCCGCTCTATGTCTTTATAGTCTTCTACTGAAAACTGCTTTCTTACTTGGGCAAATGAAAGGGTAGAACTGATGATTCCAACACCCAATAACAAAAATCCTTCTCGCATGACAGTCTTTTACGGGAATATGATCTTGGGAGTTACGAAGGTTTCACTAAAATAGGGTGTAAAAAAGGGGAAATTATTACATCTCCCCTTTAGTGATATTATATCTTTTAATATTAAAAGAACTCCTTCATCTTTTCGAAAAATCCTTTTTCATTCTTGCCAGGTTTTGGAGTAAAATTGTCTGAATTCCGCATGCTTTCCAGCTTTTCTTTTTCCTCAGCTGACAAGCTTTTAGGTGTCCAAACATTGATGTGAATAAGCTGGTCTCCAGTGCCGTAACCATTCAAATCTTTAATTCCTTTACCTCTCAGCCTCAAAACCTTACCTGACTGTGTTCCGGCCTCAATTTTAATTCTTGCTTTACTACTGATTGTTGGAACTTCAACGGTAGTACCTAGAGCAGCATCTATAAAACTGATGTAAAGGTCATACACCACATTGTTGCCTTCTCTTATAAGAATGTCATCTTCCTTCTCTTCGATAAGGATCAAAAGGTCTCCGGGAACGCCCCCACCGGGTGCTTCATTACCCTTGCCAGACATAGAAAGCTGCATGCCTTCACTAACTCCGGCAGGTATTTTTATTGAGATTATTTCCTCTTTAGGCTCTAGTCCTGAGCTATCAACTCCAGATGGTCTATTGCCAATGATCTGGCCAGAACCACCACATGTAGGACAAGTAGATGATGATACCATTTGGCCAAGCATAGTGTTAACTACCTTTCTTACCTGACCTGTGCCCTGACATGATGAACAAGTATTGAAAGTAACACCAGCAGCCTGAACCAGTCGGTTTACTTTTATTTTCTTTTCAACACCATTGGCAATTTCTTCCAATGATAATTTGAGCTTTATACGAAGGTTCGAGCCTTTTCTGCCTCGCTTTCTTCCGCCTCCGCCACCAAAGAAGCTGTCAAATGGGCTGCCACCACCTCCGAAAATATCACCAAACTGAGAGAATATGTCTTCCATATTCATACCACCGCCACTGAAGCCACCGCCTCCGTTCATGCCTTGGTGACCAAACCTGTCGTAGCGCTGTTTCTTTTCAGGGTTACTTAAAATCTCATATGCTTCTGCAGCTTCTTTAAATTTCTCTTCAGCTTCAGAATCTCCTGGGTTTTTGTCGGGGTGAAATTTAATGGCAACTTTTCGATAAGCCTTCTTTATTTCTTCAGCACTTGCCGATTTGTCAACACCTAATATTTCGTAAAAATCTCTTTTTGCCATGTTTAAATTATTTAAGCAATAATTAATTGCCTATAACAACTTTTGCATATCGAACGACCTTCTCTTTTAGCAAGTAGCCTTTCTCGATTATGTCTACAACTTTTCCTTTTAAATTCTTTTTTGGAGCAGGTGTCTGAGTAATTGCTTCGTGAAAGTCCGGATCAAAATCCATCCCTTGCTTACCCTGCATTACCAATAGTCCCTTTTGCTCTAATATTTTTCTAAATTTATTGTGAACAAGGTTAACACCATCTTTCACAGCTTTAATATCAGTTTCTTTTTCATCAAATGATTTTTCAGCTCTTTCAAAATCATCCAATACCGGGATAAGCGCTATCATTAAATCCTCTGTCGCAGTTTGCACGAGGTCTAATTTTTCTTTGGCTGTTCTTCTTCTAAAGTTGTCAAATTCAGAGTATAGACGTAAATATTTGTCTTTGCTCTCTGCCAACTCGTCCTGAAGTTTGGTCAACTCGTCAGTTTCTTCAGACTTTTCCTCTTCAAAATCTTCAGTTTTATCCTTTACCTCTTGCTGTTCTGATGTTTCTTCAGCTGCTATTTCCTCAGTATTTTGAGATTCTTGCTCTTCTATGTTCTCTGTTTTCATCTTTTTTGAATAGATCACTAAAATATCTTTGCAAAAATGGCAATTACTCTGCCAAAGGACTTCTTATGTCAAAATGACACACTTATTTAATTGAGAGATTTCCAGATAAGGTCTTTAAGCTCGGTAATGCCTTCTTGAGTTATGGAAGAAATGAAGCAATGGGGAAGGTCTTTTGGTAGTTCTTTTCTAATTTCAGCTTTTAGCTCCTCGTCCAGAAGGTCTGACTTGGAAATGGCCAAAAGCCGGTCCTTATCCAAAAGCTCAGGGTTGTACTTAGTTAATTCACCTAACAGTATTTGATATTCTTCTTTTATATCATTAGCATCTGCAGGCACCATGAAAAGCAGCACAGAATTTCTTTCTATATGTCGTAAAAATCGAATTCCAAGGCCTTTTCCCTCTGCTGCCCCTTCTATAATACCGGGAATGTCTGCCATAACAAATGACTTGTGGTCACGATATGGCACTACTCCAAGGTTAGGTACAAGTGTAGTAAACGGATAATCTGCAATTTCTGGTCTTGCTGCAGAAACAGCAGACAGTAGTGTTGATTTGCCTGCATTCGGGAATCCTACCAAACCCACATCGGCTAGTACTTTTAGCTCTAGAATAATCCATTCTTCCTTGCCTTCTTCTCCGGGTTGTGCAAAACGAGGTGTTTGATTGGTGGCGGTTTTAAAATTCTCATTTCCTAATCCACCACGGCCACCAGGTGTAAGAATTACCTCTTGACCATCTTCTGTTATTTCAAAAAGTTTTTTACCGGTTTCATCGCTTTTGGCAATGGTACCCAAAGGCACTTCAAGTATTACATCTTCACCATCAGCACCTGAGCTCCTGCTTCCTGAACCTGATTGGCCGTTTTCCGCAAGGACATGCTTTTTGTATTTGAGATGGAGCAAAGTCCATAATTGAGCATTGCCTCGAAGTATGATGTGGCCACCACGTCCACCATTACCGCCATCGGGGCCACCTTTCGGCACGTGTTTTTCCCTTCTAAAGCTGACCGCCCCACTACCTCCAGCACCAGACCTGGAGCAAAATTTTATATAGTCAATAAAATTAGAAGAGGCCATTGGAGCAATTAATTATCCAATATGTCAATTATAGATAATGATATTTGGTCAATATCACCAATACCATTTACAGTAGTTAGCCTGTTTGACTGAGAGTAGAAAGGTAAAACATGAACTGTTTTATTAAAATACTCATCTATTCTTTTGATCAACTTATCATCTGCATCGTCTGCACGACCACTTTCTTCTCTTCGTTTGGCAATCCTTTTTTTAACTTCATCTTCAGATACCTTTAATTCAATAACTTTATGGATTTCGGTATCCATTGATTTCATTAAATCATCAAGGGCCTGTGCTTGAGCAACAGTCCTAGGAAACCCGTCAAATAAAAAACCTTTTGCACCTGGATTTTTTTCCACCTCTTCTTTTAGCATAGCGATTGTAATATCATCAGATACTAACTCTCCACTATTCATAATCTCTTTTACTTTAATGCCAAGAGGGGTGTCGTTTTTGGTATGCCAACGAAAAAGATCACCTGTAGATATATGTTTTAATTGATATTTCTCAATCAGTTTTTCACTTTGAGTACCCTTTCCCGCTCCGGGAGGGCCAAATAATACAATATTCAGCATGTTAATATTTTTGAATTCTTAAATATAAGGTAAAAAACCTGACCTAGTCCTTAAGTTGATAGATATCCTTTGTATTTCTTGCAAGGCCATCATAGTCAAGTCCATAGCCCACAACAAACTTATCAGGTATTTCGAAGCCAATGTATTTGAACTTCGTCTCTATATTTTTTGATTTTGGTTTTTGTAGTAGGGTGATAACCTCGACAGAATTTGCACCTAAAGACTTAAACTCTTCCAGTATTTTGGAGATCGTTCTACCAGTATCAATTATATCTTCAATAATGATCACATCTTTATTAAAGATATTTTCATTAAGGCCGATGAGCTGCTTTACATTGCCTGAACTTTCCATATCCTCGTAGCTTGCAACTTTAACAAAAGAGATTTCACAATCTATTTTTATCTCCTTTAGGATGTCTGCGGCAAACATGAAAGAACCATTTAAGATGGCTATGAAAAGTGGGCGCTTGTCTTTATAATCCACATTGATTTTTCGAGCAAGGCTTTTCACCTTCTTTTCAATTTCCTCTTTGAGAATAAACTTTTTAAACGCCTTGTCTTTAACTACCATAAGCTTCTATAACAAAAAATGCCTTTTTTTAAAAGGCCTGCAAATATAGAAATTTCCTTTAAATGCCTTCATTATTATTTGCAAACTACAAATTGGCCATTAGGTATCGGTATAGCTCAATCATACACTGTATGTCATGCTTGTGCACTTTTTCGTCTGGACTGTGTACGTTGTCTTCTGGTGCACCGATGAAGCACCAGTCAAATGGATAAGGAGAAACCTGAAGTTCTCTGCCATCACTTGACCCACCACCTTCTACTTCCAATTGAAAATCAACACCTGAATCCTTAGCCAGCGCAATAATCTTATTGATGTATGATTTCCTTGGGACATTTCTATCACGCATGGAAACAACAACGCCTTTGCCAGGGTGAACGCCATCAGTTACCCAGGTAATATCTGCAATAAGCGCCTGTTTTACATTATACTGTTCATAAATGTGTTTGGCTAAATACGGAACGGAGCCACCGCCATGTTCTTCCCAGCAACTAAAAACTATTACGCCATCTTCCAGCTTTTCTGCAAGCTTGAGAGCTGCATAAACACCAAGCCTGTTGTCCATATAACAATTTTGGACATAGTTTTGAGTCTCTCTAAAATTAGATTTGAAAACCAGATCTGTACCAGTGTCTATTGCCCTGCCAAACTTGTAAGTTAATTTATGATCTTCATCTACCTTTAATTCACATTCTATTGGCCCGAGACTATCTTCACCAGTGAGAATATATCCAGCTTCGGCCTGCGGTCCGCCAATGGGCACTAACTGATTCTCATACCTAACAGTGAAACCTATGGAATCCATATGTGCAAAAACCGCAGTTCTTGGCTGGCCGAATTTCAGAATAATACAATCTTGAAAATCTTCGCCATGAACAACCTTGGGCATGCTCACCCAATTTTTCTGATTATTTTTAACATAATCAAGAATGAATGATTTCATGGCAGATTCGTTTCCAGAAGGTGCGTGGACTTCGCAAAGGTCTTTAAGTAGCTTCATAAATATCAAATGTTCAATGTTTAAACTGGAAAAATAATATGTTAGGTATTAGGAGTAGTTTTATAATAATAATTATATTTCCAAATGAAGAATCTTTAATTTCAACACTTAACGTCCGCCTCTCTCAATGATTAATATTTTGGATCATCAGGCTTCCATTGCCAATCATTTCTTATCTGAAATGCGGCATAAGGATATTCAAAAAGATCGCTCCAAATTTAGACATAATTTAAAAAAGCTTGGCCAGGTAATGGCCTATGAACTGTCTAAAAGTTTAAATTATACGAAAGAGACTATTGAAACTCCATTGGCCAAAATCGAAATGGAGTTACTGGACAAGAGTCCGGTTATAGTTGCAATACTCAGAGCATCTATGCCATTCTTTGAAGGCTTTATGGATTTTTTTGATAAAGCTGATGGCGCATTTATAGGTGCTTACCGCGAGGAAGGCCAAGATATTTCAATTAAACTAGACTATTTGGCCGCTCCTGATTTAGAAGGCCGTACTTTAATAATTGTTGATCCTATGTTGGCTACTGGTAAGTCATTGATTGCTGCATATAATCAACTGATAAGTAAGGGGTTGCCATCTGAAATACATTTTGTTTCAGTTGTTGCTGCACCCGAAGGAATTGAGTATATTGCCGCCCATTTGAAAACAAATTATACCATCTGGGTCGCATCTTTAGATAAAAAATTGAACGAAGACTCGTACATCGTACCCGGGCTTGGAGATGCCGGTGATTTAAGTTTCGGGGTTAAGAGTTAAAATTTATGCTTTTAAACATTGTAATGCTTATAGTTGGTTTGTTTGTCCTTATTTTAGGAGGCGACTTCCTTGTTAGAGGGGCATCAAGCATTGCATTGCGTGCTCATATTTCACCATTGGTTGTAGGGCTCACTATTGTGGCTTTTGGTACTTCTGCACCAGAACTTTTAATAAGTATAAAGGCCGCTTTGGATGGAAGCCCTGACATGGCCATGGGCAATGTTGTGGGTTCAAATATTTGTAATTTGGCTTTGGTTTTGGGTATTACTGCCCTAATTGGCCCTATTAATGTCCAAAGTGATTCAATCAAGATAGATTGGCCTGTGACTATGGGTAGCTCTCTATTACTCTATTTTGTGGTTAAGGAAAAGGAGGCCGTTATAGATACTTTTGAAGGCATAGTGTTCCTGTTCTTTATAATTGTTTACACAGTTTATATTATCAGAAAATCCAGAAAGGAAACCAAGGCATTGCGTGCTGCTGAAGAAACACTTGATGTGCCCGAACCTTCAAACAATCTTATCAAAGACCTGATTTATATTGCCGGGGGGTGTACGGGATTGTATTTTGGCGCAGAGTGGTTTGTAGGTGGAGCACAAGAGATGGCTTCTTTTTTAGGAGTAAGCGAGCGTGTTATTGGAATAACAGTACTTGCCCTGGGTACTAGTTTGCCAGAATTGGTTACAGCTATAGTGGCCTCTATTAAGAAGGAAACGGATTTGGCTCTTGGAAACCTGATGGGTTCTAATATTTTCAACATCCTTTCCATTTTAGGTATAACAAGTATTATCCAAGATATCCATGTTAGTGAAATAATCATTCATCAGGACATGACCGTGATGTTAGGGATAACATTGCTCATATTACCATTAATGTTATATAAACGAAGGATGTCCAGATTTGCTGGTGTAGTTTTGCTGATGACATATGTCATTTACACCTACACGGTAATTTCTTAGATGCTTGTTGAAATAGCCAAAATAATTTCCATTATATTATTAACCATGCTGAAGTTCATTTTTGGACCAGTTGGTGGTTATGGTGCTGGTTTTCCATTTTTATTAACGGTAATTATTACTGTCATAGGAATGATGTTAAGCGTTATTGTATTTACCTATTTGGGAACCTTTATCAGAGAAAAGTGGCTAAGTAAAATTTTCAAGAAAAAGAAAACTTTCACGAAACGGAACAGGCAATTTGTAGCTATTTGGAAAAAGTATGGAATAAAGGGTGTAGCCTTTTTGACGCCAATTTTACTAACACCAATTGGAGGCACTCTTTTATTGACTACCTATCATACCCCTAAAAAATTAGTATTAACCTATATGATGATTAGTGCTGTTGTTTGGTCATTTATACTTACAGCGCTCGTATATTATGCAGGTGATACTATTAAATCTTTTATTCCTGAGGATACTCCTCATCCGGAAGTATTTCAATATCCTGAATAAGTACTTTTTTTGATATCTGTTGACCTGTTTTTGTTGCAGCTAAGCCACCTAAGGCTGTTTCTTTATACCTGCTTTCCATACTTTGGCCAACCTCACCCATAGCTTCTACGCATTCATCTACGGGTATTACCGCACTTACATTAGATAAAGCAATTTGTGCAGAGGAGTTAGCAATGGCAGCGGCACTGGCATTTCTTACTACGCAGGGCACTTCTACCAAGCCAGCGACAGGGTCGCACACTAAGCCCAATGTACATTGAATCGTGATTGCTACTGCGTTAAATACCTGATCAATATCTCCATCTAAACAGTAGGCTATTGCCCCAGATGCCATAGCCGCAGCACTTCCTGTCTCGGCCTGACAACCGCCAACGGCACCTGCGAGTGATGCTTTCTGCTCGATTACCAAGGCAATGCCTGCTCCTATTAATAGGCCTTCTAGTATTTTTTTGTCGTCAAGTCCATGTATTTCCTGAAGTGTGTAAAGGCATCCTGGTAAAATACCTGAAGCTCCTGCCGTTGGCGCAGCAACTATCCTACCCATGCAAGAATTAACTTCCTTGGCAGCAAGCGCTCGAGAGATAAGATTTTGAAATTCTCTCGATAGAACGGTCACCTTGTTCTGATAGACCTTTTTTGCACCATTGTTGATCATTCCTGACCGGGATGTCATTTCTTCCTTAAGACCAGTGTCCACCGCTTCTTTCATCACTCCATACGCTCTACTAAGCCCTTCCCAAACTTCGGTTTCAGACCTGCCTTTCTGATCTTTTTCGTATTCTAAAACAGGTTCAAAGAGTTTTACTTTATTGTCTTCACAATAAGATTTCCAGCCTGAAAAGTCGTTAAAAAGAAAGCTCATAATGATAATTTTTATCAAAGTTAGTCACTATAGACTACATCTCGCAATCGAATGAAATATTATAAAATCAGCTCTGTGGCCTTTTTGATTAAAACCATAGTAATAACTGCTAAGAAAATGAAAGATATGGTTCTTGCAGAAAAACGTTCACCTATTTTCATGCCTAATGGAGAAGCTATTATTACCCCAGCTGATAAGGGTATGGCAATGGGTGCTAGAATAAAACCAAAGTGCACATGATGAATACGTACCTCAGGTTGATTATATAGATTGATAATTGTCAGAATAAAAGCTGTGGTAAAAATGGTACCATAGCTGATTGACTTGGCCTTTTTAATATCGATCTTCATCCAGAGGTTGAGCATCGGTATTGTCAAAGAGCCACCACCAAGACCCGTTAATGCCGCTACAGCACCTGCACTTAGACCGGTTATGGTCAGCTTCACATTACTCACCTGCTCTTTAAAAGTTCTGTTTTTTCGGAGCTTGTTGAGAGTTCTGTAAATAATATAAACCAGCAAAATACAGATAATGATATTATAGGTCTTTTTCGAATAGCTGGAATCGATAACCACAATCTGCAATAATACAGAAGAAGTAATAGCAGCGCTTATGGCAAGTATTATGGTCTCCTTTTTATAAAATTGATTTTGCAGTAATAATCTGAGATTATTTGCAAAGGCAGAACACATAGTTGCAAAAATGGTGTTGGCTATTGTAAACCTTACTATTTCGGACTCAGGAATGCCAATACTATGAAGGGCAATGGGAATAATGGCAATCATAATGAAGCCTGTGCCTATTCCTGTTATTCCGGCAATAAAACCGCCAAATAAACCTGCAATAAAAAGTAAGAGGTAAATGAGCATAGGTATAAAAAAAGCTGCCCGAGAGCAGCTTTTTATCATTTATCCATTCATTGATATGAGAAACTCTTCGTTGTTGCGGGTTCCTTTCATTTTCGATAGTAGGAATTCCATGGCTTCGTTTGAGTTCATGTCAGACATGAATTTACGAAGTATCCATACTCTTTGAAGTTCTTCTTCAGACATCAATAAGTCTTCTCTTCTTGTACCAGAAGCAGGAACATCAATAGCAGGGTAAACTCTCTTGTTAGACAATTTTCTATCCAACTGAAGTTCCATATTACCTGTTCCTTTAAATTCTTCAAAGATTACTTCATCCATTTTAGAGCCAGTTTCAATCAACGCTGTAGCAATGATTGTTAAAGAACCACCGTTCTCGACATTTCTTGCTGCACCAAAGAATCTCTTAGGCTTGTGAAGCGCATTAGCATCCACACCACCAGAAAGGATTTTACCTGATGAAGGTACAACTGTGTTATAAGCTCTTGCTAATCTTGTGATAGAGTCAAGAAGTATCACTACGTCATGACCACATTCCACCATCCTTTTAGCCTTCTCAAGCACCATGCTTGATACCTTAACATGACGCTCAGCCTGCTCGTCAAAAGTAGAAGCTATTACCTCAGCTTTTACACTTCTTGCCATGTCTGTAACTTCTTCAGGACGCTCATCAATCAATAATATGATCAAATAACACTCTGGGTGGTTCTCGGCTATAGCATTAGCTACATTTTTAAGGAGTACTGTTTTACCAGTTTTAGGTTGTGCTACAATCATACCTCTTTGTCCTTTTCCAATAGGGGAGAACAAGTCAAGAATTCTGGTAGAATAGTTATCAGCTTTTGAGCTAAGTCTTAATTTTTCTTCAGGGAAAAGTGGCGTAAGGTATTCAAAAGGAACACGATCTCTTATTTCTTCAGTAGTCTTACCATTTACAAACCCTACTCTTAAGAGAGCAAAGTACTTCTCACCTTCTTTTGGAGGTCTGATTTGTCCCTGAATTGTATCACCTGTTTTTAATCCAAATAATTTGATCTGCGATGGAGATACATAAATATCATCCGGACTTGCAAGGTAGTTGTAGTCAGGAGATCTCAAGAAACCATAGCCATCCTGCATGATTTCAAGTACACCTTCATTTTCAATTACACCATCAAAATCTTTGATATTGTTTTCTTTCTTTTTGTGCTCGCGGTGGTCTTCACGTTTTGGACGATCTTCCCTTTTCTCTCTAGGCTCCCTGTTTTCCTTCTCTTTGTTATCGTCTCTTTTTTCGTTCCTAGGCTTTCGTTCCCTGCTATCCTTAGCATCGTCTTCCTTAGGCTTTTCTTCCTGCCCTTTCTCAGGCTTACCAGCTTTTTTATCATCAAAAGATGCTGCAGTCTTGTCTATTTCAAGATTAAATGATTCAAGAAGCTCATCAGCGCTTAGATCTTTCTCATCTTTGTCGCTTGGTTTTTTCTTGGCTACATTTTCTCTTCTTGGGGGCTTGTTCGTTGCTTTTGGAGCAGGCTTTTCTACTTTCTCGGGAGCTTTTTTCTTAGGGAGGTCATTTTCTGGTAAGATGGCTTGCTGGTCAAGTATTTTGTAGATAAGCTCTTCCTTGGAAAGTTTTTTGAAATTTTTCAGGCTCATCTCCTCTGCTATCTCTTTCAATTCAGATAGAAGCCTGACATTTAATTCTTCAATGGTATACATAAAATCTTAAGTGTGATTTTGGAATGGTTTGTTATTTAAAATAATATCAACGTATAGGGTGGTTTAGATTCACCTTTAGTGTTCGAATTGTGCTTGATAAAATAATGCTGGTTGTGGGCTTTTAATAATCAGAAATGACTTATAAAGCCTAATCATTCATTTATGGTATTGCAATAATAGATTAACCATCTACAATCGCCAAATATTTAATTGCAAATAATTATTCTTAGTTAGTATTTCTACTTCATTTACCTCAAAAATGCATTATTTTGCAGCGATTTTAATAAAAAGCTATGCTGGAACTTAATCGGATAAGGAATAATAGGGAAAGTGTTGTAAAAGCACTCGAAAAAAGAAGATTTGCTGACGCCAAAAATTTGATAGCTTCTATCATCGAATTGGATGACAATAGAAAGACTACTCAAAGCAAAAATGATGAGATTTTATCAGAGGCCAATAATTTATCGAAAGAGATAGGAGCCTTGATGAAGTCTGGACAAAAGGACGAGGCCAATAAAATAAAAGACAAAAGCGCTGCCCTTAAAGCGGAGAGTAAGGTTTTAAGTGATAAACTTTCATCTATAGAGGAGGAGTTAAAGCAATTATTGTATAAAATACCTAATACGCCTAACGGAGATGTGCCTGATGGCGCCACTCCTGAAGATAATGCTGTAGTATATGAGCACGGGACATCGCCAGCGCTTGCTGATAGCGCAGTGCCA
Source organism: Fulvivirga sp. (assembly GCF_040218215.1). Classification (NCBI taxonomy): domain Bacteria; kingdom Pseudomonadati; phylum Bacteroidota; class Cytophagia; order Cytophagales; family Fulvivirgaceae; genus Fulvivirga; species Fulvivirga sp. The sequence goes on along the minus strand of NZ_JAVJQL010000028.1, from coordinate 58,156 downwards.
CATTGGGAGCTGATCAAAAAGTATGATATTATCGATTTTGATCTGGGCAATAAAGTGACAGGAGCCGGATTTCCTTTTTATAAAGGCAAAGGGGCAAGGCTTCAAAGGGCTATGGTCAACTTCTTTTTGGATGAAGCAACAAAAATGGGTTATGTCGAAGTGCAGCCACCAATAATGATAAATGAAGATTCTGGTTATGGTACAGGCCAGCTGCCGGATAAAGATGGCCAGATGTATCATATCACTGAAGAGAATTATTTCCTTATCCCAACCGCTGAGGTTCCAATTACTAATATGTACAGAGATGTGATTGTTGATCCTAAACAGTTGCCAATCAAACATGTTGGTTTTACACCATGCTTTAGAAGAGAGGCAGGATCTTGGGGTGCCCACGTTCGTGGATTAAACAGATTGCACCAATTTGATAAGGTGGAGATTGTTCAAATACAACATCCTGATAAGTCGTATGAAGCGCTTAAAGAAATGTGTGCTTATGTTCAGGGTTTGCTTGAGAAATTAGGGCTTCAATATAGAGTACTTAATTTATGCGGAGGGGACCTAGGCTTTACTGCAGCTCAAACTTTTGATATGGAGGTGTATTCTGCTGCTCAGGAAAAGTGGCTTGAGGTTAGTTCTGTGAGTAACTTTGAAACATTTCAGGCCAATAGGCTCAAATTGAGATTTAAGAATGAGGATAAAAGGACGCAGCTGTGTCATACTCTGAATGGAAGTGCATTAGCTCTTCCTAGAATATTAGCGGCTATTCTTGAGAACAATCAAACTGAAGAAGGAATAAAAATACCAGAGGTATTGGTACCTTACACAGGTTTTGATATGATTAATTAATTAATTGCTGCTTTAATTTTCAAACCTATTGTAATAATTATTGTAGCTGCTATTGCAATGTAACCCGTTACTACAATTATAGAAGGGCCATCCAGTTGTGATTGTTTCAAAATAATCCCAGAGATGGCCCATATTATCGTTAAAGAATAAGCAAGGTTGACATTTCTTTTGTTCACTAACCACACTAGTATTTGGGTTATTAAAATCAAAACTGCCGTCCAGTATTCAGGGTAGGCAGTGTTGAAGTTCCAATGAACCAATAATGTGGTGATGTTAGCAATAGTGGCAACGCATATCCACCCAAAATATATATTAAAGGGAACCTTTGTAAAGAACCTCAGTACTTTTGATTCAAAATTTGTTGTTTGCAATGTTTGCCAGATTTTAACTAGCGTAGTCAGAATGAGAAGCATTATGATTACAGATAGTTCTTCCAATCTGTAGTGCCATGCCAGAATCCACGAAGAGTTTAGCAAACAGTTTAAGGAAAATAGTATTCCTATTTTTTGAATAGGTTTTTCATCTGCACTTACCCATTGCATAATAACAAAACCAAGCAGTAGCAAGTAGATTATTCCCCATATGGAAAACGTAATGCCAGCAGGCACAAATAAGTTCGGGTAAAAGTCAGACAGTTCTCCTGTATTATATCCATTTATAGGAAGTGCATTAGCCAGGTAATTTGTGACTAGTACCACTATAAGACCTATTGTGTTTAGTATTTTCAATTTCATTATTGGATTAATATCAAGATTTAGCCACCTATCAAATTTCATTACTTTAACATCCGTTTGATTTGTATGTTTAAGTAAATCAACCAATTAATACCAAAATGAAAAAACTGTTAATTTATTCAATCATTACAGCAATGATCCTGTCATGCACTCCGCCTGAAGAAAAGGCAAAAGTTTCGGCATACCCTGAAACAGCCAAAGTTGATACAGTAGACACTTATTTTGGAACTGATGTTTCTGACCCCTACAGATGGCTTGAGGATGATAACTCAGAAGCTACAGCCGGATGGGTCACAAGCCAAAATGAAGTGACGCATTCCTATTTAGATAACATCAATTTCAAGGAAAATATAAAAAAGAGGCTTACCGACCTATATAATTATGAGCGTGTTTATGCACCGAATAAACATGGTGATTACTATTATTTCTATAAAAATGATGGTCTCCAAAATCAAAATGTACTTTACAGGAAGGCAACATTAGATAGTGAGCCGGAGGTTTTCTTAGATCCTAATAATTTTAAAGAGGATGGCACCATTTCTTTAGGGGGTACCAGTTATTCTGAAGATGGTAGCCTGTTTGGCTATCTTATCTCAGAAGGTGGGTCCGACTGGAGAAAGGCAATTATTATAAATACGGATGACAAAGCTCAGGTCGATGACACCTTAAGACATATAAAATTCAGCGGCCTGTCATGGAAGGGAAACGAAGGGTTTTATTATACCAAATATGATGAGCCTAAAAAAGGTGAGGAGTTGTCAGGGATAAACTCTCAAGCCCGTGTTCATTATCATAAAATTGGGACACCACAAAGTGAAGACGAAGTAGTTTTTGCACCTGAGACAGAGAAGACAGGAGCTGGTGGCTATTTAACAGAAGATGACAGGTACTTGGTGCTAACAACATTTCAAGGCACTTCAGGAAATCAGCTTTTTATTAAAGACGTGCAAAATGGAGGAGTTTTAATAACTGTTATCGATCATTTTGACAATGATCATAATGTAATTGAAAGTAAAGGCGACAAACTATTGGTTTACACCAACCTAAATGCTCCAAATTATAGGGTTGTTGAAGTTGACCCAACTAACCCAGCTCCTGAAAACTGGAAGGACATTATTCCTGAATCTGAGAACGTTCTAACTGCGGGCACTGCTGGTGGTTACATTTTTGGCAGCTATTTAGAAGATGCCAAAACTGCTGTTAAGCAATTTGACTATGATGGTAAGCTTATTCGTGAGGTGGAATTACCGGGTATAGGAACAGCTTACGGTTTTGGTGGTAATAAAGAAGATAAAGAGATCTATTACACATTCACTTCATTTACTTATCCTCCTACTATTTTTAAATATGATATTGAAAGTGGCGAATCTGAATTGTATGAGCAGCCAGAAATTGACTTCAATCCTGATGATTTTGAAACCAAACAGGTATTTTATGAGAGCAAAGACGGAACCAAGGTTCCTATGTTTATCACCTATAAGAAAGGGGTAGAGTTAAATGGTAAAAATCCAACTTATTTATATGCTTATGGAGGTTTCAATGTTAGCCTTCGCCCAAGTTTTAGCACCTCTAGAATAGTGTGGTTAGAGAATGGAGGTATTTATGCACAACCTAATATCCGTGGTGGGGGTGAGTATGGCGAGGAGTGGCACAAAGCCGGTACTAAAATGCAAAAGCAAAATGTTTTTGATGACTTTATTGCTGCTGGTGAATATTTGATCAGTAATAAATACACATCAAGCGATTATTTGGCAATAGCCGGAGGTTCTAATGGAGGTTTGTTAATTGGAGCCACTATGACACAAAGACCAGATTTAGCAAAGGTTGCTTTCCCGGCAGTAGGGGTTATGGATATGCTACGTTATCACAAGTTTACGATTGGTTGGGCATGGGCAAGCGATTACGGCACTTCTGAAGATTCTAAAGAAATGTTTGACTATCTGAAAGGCTATTCACCGCTTCATAATCTGAAGGAGGGAACGAATTACCCTGCTACTATGGTGACTACAGCAGATCATGATGACAGGGTGGTGCCTGCGCATTCATTTAAATTCGCAGCTACATTGCAAGAAAAACAAGCTGGGGATAACCCAGTGCTGATAAGAATTGAGACCGATGCCGGTCATGGAGCTGGCACACCTATCTCAAAAGCAATAGAGCAGCAGGCTGATATGTATTCATTTGCATGGTACAATATGGGTATTATTCCTCCAGTAGCTAAGGAAGTGCAATAAAATTTAGAAGGAGGTGTCTCAAAAGTAGACGTCTTTGCGAACGCAGTGAAGCAATCTCTATAAAATGGGCATAAACGGTCATGAGATTGCTTCTTCCGATAGCCATCGGGATCGCAAACACGTAATTTTAATACTTTTGAGACGCCCGCTTCATTAAATCCATTAATTATGAATATAAGAGCTGGCGAAAAATCTGACTTGCCACGAGTGCTGGAGCTAATTAAAGAATTGGCTGTTTATGAAAATGAGCCTGATGCAGTGGAAAATACTGTTGCGCAGATGGAAATTGATGGGTTTGGGCCAAATCCAATATACGGTTTTTTTGTTGCTGAAAATGATGATAATCACATAGTCGGTATAGCTATTTACTATTATCGCTACTCTACCTGGAAAGGCAAGAGGATGTACTTAGAAGATATTGTGGTTACAGCATCTGAAAGGGGAAATGGAATTGGTAAACTGCTATTCGATAGAACCATTGAAAAAGGACGAGAAGAAGGATGCACTGGTATGATGTGGCAGGTGCTGGATTGGAACGAGCCAGCGATTAATTTTTATAAGAAATATTATAACGCCAGGTTAGATGGCGATTGGTTTAACTGCAGTATCGAGCTAAACTAACACCAGTTCTTTTATTGGAAGATCAAACATTTCTTTCATTTCCTGAGCTAAGTCCTCCATGTACTCATCCTCTTTTTGATAGGTCCATATCACCTCGAAATTCTTGCCAAGAATAAAATACTTATTGAGTTCTGAAACTATACTTAAGACCATCTGATGCGAAGCTGAGTTGATATAATCAAGCTCAATTTTGAAGGAATTGTATGGTCTTGGTTTTTGCACATAGTTACGTAACCAATCGATAATAGGCTTTTGAAAAGGCAGTGTGTCTTCCATATAAGACCTGCCTCTCAATACTAATTCTCCCTTGTCAGCATTAAGATAAACTAATGGAGAATCTTCTGTGGCTTCTAGCAAAAAGGTTTTCATAGTTATTTTATTCAACTACTATGAAACTCGTTAAAACCTATGATTATTGCGAAGAAGAAACGTTTATTGGTAAAAAACCTCGGTCAAAGCACAACATAGCACTTTTTGTTGTTTTGCTTAAACCTGCTGCAGTAAGGTTCTAAAGGCCACATGCCTGTTTTGGTACCTGTTTTTGTGCTGTTCAACTAATGGAGGGGCAAATTCATTCAAATACTTCATTACAAACTCCACATCTTTAGCAAAATATTGAATGCTATAAGAAACAGTTCCTTCATCTTCCTGGCTAAGAACTTTAAATACTTTATGTTCAACAAACATACCTGTATCCATAACTGCTGGAATGTGAACTGATTGCATCCAATCCAGCCATTCGTATTCAACATCCGGGTCAATTCCTACTGTTACATTATATAAAACCATGGTATTTTATTTCTTGGCGAAAGGTCATTATTTTTTATAGGAGCAAAATTATCATTATTTTCAACATCGATGTCCACTTTGTCTATGAAGTATAAAGCAATTATTATGATTGCAATTGTCACATTGGTTGGTAGCTGCCATCGCTCTGGTAGTGAAAGTGACAATCTTCAAAATAACAAGAGTAAATATCCTGAGCCCGTAAATATTGATTTAAATAAGATTAAAGACAGAGGCTCTTTGGTGGCAATAGTTGATAATAGCTCAACAGGTTATTTCATTTACAAGGGCCGGCCTATGGGTTATGACTATGACTTGCTAAAGCTGTTTTCTGATTATTTGGAGGTTCCGTTAGAAATAAAATTTACCCCTAGTATAGAGCGTGCCTTCGAAATGCTAAATAATGGAGAGGGTGATATCATAGCCTATTCGCTTACTGTTACGAAAGAAAGGAAGGAACGCGTGGCTTTTACATCCAGTCATTTTACTACAAGACAAATGCTGGTGCAGAAAAAGCCGGATAATTGGTATGAACTGACTAAAGATGAGTTGGAAAAATCCCTGATTAGAAATCAAGTTAATTTATTGGGCAAACAGGTTCATGTTAGAAAGCATTCATCTTATATAAATCGGTTGAATAGCTTGGCCCAGGAGATTGGCGGAGATATTATAATAGTTGAAGAGCCTGATTCGGTAGAAACTGAAGCACTAATTAAAAAGGTAGCAGATGGTACAATAGAATATACAATTGCAGATGAAACTGTAGCTATTGTAAATGCTTCTTATTACCCTTCAATAGACGTAAAGACACCCATAAGTTTTCCTCAAAAAATAGCCTGGGCGGTTAGACCCAATGCCACTAAACTGCTGGTTGAGGCCAATGCCTGGCTAAAAAAGATTAAGAAAGAGGCAACGTTTAATGTTATCTATAATAAGTATTTTAAGAGTACCAGGGCATCTACTCTCAGAGCTAAGAGCGATTTCTCATCCTTCGGAGGAAAAAGTATTTCTCAATATGATAAATATTTAAAGCAAGTTGCAGACTCACTAGGGTGGGACTGGAGGTTGCTGGCCGCGCAAATGTATAGGGAATCTAAGTTTGACCCAAATGTGAAATCCTGGGCAGGTGCGATTGGTCTGATGCAACTGGTTCCTGAAACGGGTAGAAGGTTTGGTGCTAAAGATTTGTATAACCCAAGGCAGAATATACTTACAGCAGGCAACTACCTGCAATATCTGGATGGGCTCTGGTTCAAAACCATTAAAGATGATGAAGAGAGAATAAAATTTGTATTGGCTTCATATAATGTAGGACTTGGCCACGTAGAGGATGCCAGAAATCTGGCCAACAAGTATGGTGCAGACCCTACAGTGTGGAATGATAATGTAGAAAAGTATTTATTATTAAAGTCTAACAGGGATTATTTTACTGATCCCATAGTCAATTCAGGTTATTGTCGTGGTGATGAGCCTGTAAACTATGTGAGGGATATTCTACTATATTATGAGCAGTATAAACAGCTTATTAATAGCTGAAATAGTTTCAAATATTATATTTTAGCAAAAGTCACATTAAACTAAGAGGAATATGTCAATTTCTAAGATGGATAGCTTGTACAAGGAATATACCCAAGTAAGATTTCTTGATGTAAATAAAGAGCAGTTTATATATATAGCTCACCTTTTACCATCTTGTATTTTGGTAATGAGTGATGGCTTACTTGACTCTGAAGAATGGGTGACCCTTAAGCAACTGTCAAAGATTTTGGGTGATGAGTTTGCTTCAGATGACTTGGGTACTGATGAGAAAGAAGAAAACCTCATGTTGATATACAAAGCTGAGATCAGGTATCTATTAAAAAACAGAGAGAAGTGGGAACCTAAATTTCTTGAAGCGTTAAAAGAGTATTTACCAAACAATCCAGCTTCTGTGGAATTTCTAAATGAAACACTGGATTTGTTTGCTGGTCCGGATGCAGACGCAGGCCCGGATGAAAAGGAGAACTATGTGAAACTAAAAAAAGAGCTTGGCCTATAGCTGATTGACAATACTCTCAAAATCGAGAGACTCCCAGTTCTTATGAATATTATTTTGAGCCATCACTTTGTCCATGATGGCTTTTTGTTTTTTACCCATTTCCAAAGCTTCAGAATATCTCATCTGCTCTTTGAAAGTGACCATAGAGTATAAAGGAATCCATTTTTGAGGATATAGATCTGATAATTTAGCTTCTATCTGTTTCCTAAGCAGAAATTTATCGTCTGCTACCAGGTCGCGCATTTCAATAAAATTCTGTAGTGCAAGGTTTGAAATGGCATCTGCATCTGGTTTTCTTAGTTTTTGGTAGGCTGGTAGTAACTTGTCCCAGTTGTCATCATAATCATCCAACATTTGATTTAAGACCCTGCAATCTTCAAAGCCGCTGTTCATTCCCTGGCCATAAAAAGGTACAATAGCATGCGAAGCATCTCCTATAATCAAAGTTCTGTTTTTTACCCATGGGTAACTTTTAACAGTAACTAACGAAGATGTTGGATTCCGGTGATAATCCTTCATTAAAGAGGGCATTAACTCCACAGCATCAGGAAATGTTGTCTCAAAGAATAATTTGATTTTTTCGTCAGTATCCAGTGAAGCAAAAGATGTTTCTCCCTCAAAAGGAAAGAAGAGCGTGCATGTAAAACTTGCATCCTGATTGGGGAGTGCAATAAGCATGAATTTGCCCCTTGGCCATATATGCAGTGCATTCTTCTCAATCTGGAAACCGCCATTGAGTGCAGCTGGGATGGAAAGCTCCTTATAGCCGTGCTCAATATAATGTTGTGAATAGTTAAATCTGTCAGTACGCTGCATCAACCTTCTTACAACAGAAAATGCACCATCGGCACCTATAATAAGGTCAGCCTGATATTTGCCCCTTTTGCCATCTTTTTCAAAAAAAAGTATGCTCTCCTCGAAATTGGTGCCTACACACTTATGACCGAAGTAAAACTTAACACCATTTTTTTCCGCCTCATTAATCAACACTTCATTAAGCCCACCTCTTGATATTGAGTTGATGGCCTGGCCTTCGCGGCCATAGGGTTGAAATGTTAAGAGCCCTTCCTGGTCGTGCATCATCCTGCCGCGCATGGGTATTACCATTTTTTCAACAGTGGCCTCCAGTCCTACCTCTTTTAGTGGTAGCCAACCTCGGTTGCTCAACGCCAGATTTATTGATCGACCCCCAGCCAGGTTAGCAGCACGCATATCAGGTCTTCCTTCAAATACATTAACAGTATATCCTCTTTTGGCCAGGTAGATGCCCATTAGCGAACCCACTAGTCCAGCACCAACAATTCCTATTTTTTTTACTTGCTTCATCCGATCAAAACTTTTTTCATTATCGAATAGAAATTATAAACATCTTCAAAAGTATTGTACAAAGGCACAGGAGCCACCCTTATAACTTCAGGCTCTCTCCAATCAGCAATCACACCTTCTTTAGTTAATGTATCAAATGCCTTTTTGCCATCTTTTTTAACTACTAACGATAGTTGACAACCTCTTTCTTCCGTATTTTCAGGTGTTAAAATCTGAACTGAATCCTGAAGGTCACTTTTTATCAAATATTCTAAAAAGCCTGTCAGCTGAAGACTCTTTACTCTTAGTTTATCTATTCCAGCTTCTTTAAAAACTTGAAGTGATGCCATATGAGCGGCACTTGACAGTACGTTGACATTGCTTTGCTGCCATCCATCAGCACCTTCCATTGGGATAAAGCCTTTCTCCATTTTAAAACGCTCTTCCTCATTATGACCCCACCAGCCCGCAAACCTTGGTAAATCTGGATTATTGGCATGACGCTCATTTACATAAATTCCGCTTACCCCGCCAGGGCCAGAGTTTAGGTATTTGTAGCTGCACCACGCTGCAAAGTCGGCACCACTATTGTCAAGGTTAACAGGAACATTGCCTACAGCATGGGCCAGGTCAAACCCAACCTTTGCTCCGGCTTTATGTCCGGCTTTGGTAATTGATTTTAAATCAAAGAATTGCCCGGTGTAATACTGAACACCGCTAAACAATACTAAGGCAATGCTCTCAGCATTTTTATCGATTGCAGTTACAATATCTTCGGTTCTTAAAGTGGCTTCACCTTCTCTTGGTTTTACTTCGATGATGGCTTCGGTAGGATCAAATCCATGAAACCTCACCTGACTTTCCACTGCATACTGATCAGATGGGAAAGCTCCTGCTTCCATGATTATTTTAAACTTATTTTCAGATGGTCTGTAAAAGGAAACCATCATCAAATGCAAATTGGTAGTCAGGCTGTTCATGGAAACCACCTCAATTGGTTTGGCTCCTACTATGGATGCCAAGGCCTCCTTGGAAAATTTATGATAGTGAAACCAAGGCCTTTTTTTTGCATGAAAATGGCCTTCAACACCTAATTCTTCCCAATCTAAAAGCTCTTCTTCTACAAACTGTCTTGTTGACTTAGGTTGGAGGCCTAAAGAATTACCAGTAAAATAAATGCAATCTTTTCCATTTATTTTAGGGATGTGAAACTGGTTGCGATAAGTTTTAAGAGTGTCTTTTTCGTCTAAAGATTGAGCGAATTGTAAGGAGTTCTCAAAAGTCATAATTCAAATTTTGCCAATATTAGCCAAAAATCTTTATCTGTTCCCCTGAAATTACACCTTCGTGCCTAAGCAATTTTTCTTTGATGTGTAAGCCACCCGCAAAACCAACCAGACTACCGTCTTTGCCAATCACCCTGTGGCAAGGAATGATAATTGGTATTTTGTTTTTACCATTGGCTGTGCCGGCAGCTCGTATAACCTTCAAGTCTCCCAGTCTGATGGCCAGATCACTATAAGAAATAGTCTTTCCGAAAGGAATTTTCTTTAACATATTCCAAACCCTTAATTGAAACTCCGTGCCAACAGGTTTAATTTTGACACCAAAAGTCTGTCGCTTACCATCAAAATATTCAGTCAGTTCAGTTTGGCAGTCCTCAATAACTGAATCAGTTGCTTCTGCTTCCAGATGCTTATTGAACTCTATTTTGGTTATGCACCCATCTTCAGAATAGATAGCAATTGGCCCAACAGGTGAATTGAAATTGGCCTGACCCATTAAACGAATCTAGGATCAGTTTCCATTATGTGACCGCATTTAGAACATGTTCGGCTTTCTTCAGAGTTATAAAATTCTTTGAAGCGTGGCTGAAAATCCTTTTCTACATTTTCCAGGATAAAATAAGTTTCGTGGAGTTTGTTATTACAGTTGTCACAAAACCACATTAAACCATCGGTCAGATTTTCTCTTTTTAGCTCTATTACTAACCCAACGGACCCTGCAGGTCTGAGCGGGCTGTGCGGAACTTTTGCCGGGTGCAGATACATTTCTCCAGCTTTTATTGGAATTTCAACGGCTTTTCCATCCTCCTGAATCTTTACGGTAATATCACCTTCAAGCTGGTAAAATAGCTCTTCTGTTTCATTATAATGGTAATCTTTCCTGGCATTTGGGCCACCAACGACCATTACAATGTAGTCGCCAGCATCTGTATAAAGATTTTTATTACCTACCGGAGGTTTCAATACGTCACGATTATCTTCTATCCATTTTTTGAGATTGAAAGGTCTTCTAATAGCCATAAAGTTGTTTGTTATTTTCTCTTTAAATTTAACGAAAATTAAAGTTTATAATAAGACATAATCATATTCTATGGATTTAGATTTGACAGGAAAGCGGGCGTTGGTCTGTGGAAGTACTGAAGGAATTGGCAAAGCAATCGCCATTGAGCTAGCTAATATGGGCGCATCTATAACCCTTATGGCTAGAAACAAAGAAAAACTTGAAGGTGTAAAATCGGTTTTAAGTATTGAAAAAGGCCAAAGTCATGATGCTATCGTAGCAGATTTTGATAAACCAGATCTGGTTGAAAAGGAAATAAACAGTTATGTAAGTAAAGGTAATGATATCCATATCCTTATCAATAATTCTGGAGGGCCTGCAGCGGGCAAAGCTATAGATGCTGAGCTAGATGAGTTTCATTTGGCTTTTAACAGACATTTAATCTGCAATCAAATTTTGGCGAAAGCCGTAACACCGGCCATGAAAGTTGCTGGTTTTGGACGAATCATAAATATTATTTCTACTTCTGTAAAATCGCCACTTAACGGGTTGGGCGTTTCCAATACAATCAGAGGTGCTGTCGCTAACTGGGCGAAAACACTATCTAACGAATTGGCAGCCGATGGTATTACCGTTAACAATGTATTGCCTGGAGCTACTTTTACTGGTCGATTAGAGTCTATAATAAAGAATAAGGCGGAAAAAGCCGGAATCACTGTTGAGCAATCAAGTGAGAATATGAAGAAGGAAATACCTGCTGGTAGGTTCGCTTCTGCGGAAGAAGTGGCGGCCGCAGCCTGTTTTCTGGCAAGCCCCATTGCTGGATATATTAATGGTATCAATCTGCCTGTGGATGGTGGAAGGTTGAGTTGTTTATAATTGAAGCATGCAAAAGATAAAAAACTATATTAATGGAGAGCTGGTTGAACCAATCAGTAAGTCTTATCTTGATAATGTAAATCCATCTACTGGTGAGATTTATTCTTACATCCCTGATTCTGACAAAGAAGATGTAGAGAATGCTGTGAAATCAGCCAAGGCAGCATTTAAATCCTGGGCAGAAACATCTATTACGGATAGGGCAAAGGTCATGAACCGAATAGCTGATTTGATTGATAAAAATCATGATAAGCTGGCAATGGCCGAGTCGGTTGATAATGGAAAACCTTTGAAACTGGCAAAAAGGGTAGATATACCTAGAGCAGCTGCTAATATGCGGTTCTATGCTACAGGTATTGAGCATTTTGCTTCTGAATCACACCAGCCAAACCCTGAATACATAAACTATACAACCAGAACACCTATTGGGGTGGCAGGCTGTATATCTCCATGGAATTTGCCTTTATATTTATTTACATGGAAAATAGCCCCAGCCATTGCTGCTGGTAATACTGTGGTGGCTAAGCCATCGGAAATTACGCCAATGACAGCTTTCCTTTTTTCAGAGTTGTGTATTGAGGCGGGTCTTCCTGCTGGCGTTTTGAATATTGTCCACGGTTTAGGTGCAAAAGCTGGTCAGGCGATTATTGAACACCCAGATGTTCCTGTAATATCTTTTACAGGAGGCACAGCAACTGGAAAAAGCATTGCTGCTACTGCAGCTCCAATGTTTAAGAAGCTATCATTAGAGCTAGGCGGCAAAAACCCTAACGTCATCTTTGCAGATTGTGATTTCGATAAAGCAGTGAAAACCTCAGTTACCTCATCATTTGCGAATCAAGGACAGATATGTTTATGTGGTTCTAGAATCATGGTTGAAAGACCCATTTATGAAAAATTTGTAAATGCATTTGTGAAGGAAGTTGAAAACTTAACCGTTGCTGATCCATTGACGGATGAGTCTAAAGTTGGAGCGGTGGTATCAGAGCCACATATGAATAAAGTCTTGAGCTATATTGAACTAGCGAAAGAAGAAGGTGGTGAGGTGCTTACTGGTGGGCAAAGGATAAAGGTAGATGGCCGATGTGAAAATGGTTATTTTATTGCACCTACAGTGATCACTAACTTATCGCATGATTGCAGAACCAATCAAGAAGAAATATTTGGCCCTGTTGTGACCATTATGCCTTTTGATAGTGAAGGGGAGGTAGTAGAGTTTGCCAATAGCACTGCTTACGGTTTGGCTGCTACCATCTGGACGGAGAATTTAAAGAAAGCCCATAGAGTAGCCCATCAAGTGAAAAGTGGCATCATTTGGGTTAACTGCTGGTTAGTTCGTGATTTAAGAACACCTTTTGGAGGGATGAAACAATCAGGTGTAGGTAGAGAAGGGGGATGGGAGGCGCTCAGATTCTTTACCGAGCCCAAGAATATTTGTATTGCACTGAAATAAAAAGAAGGTGTCTCAAAAGCTAAGCGTCACTACGATCCGCCAGCTGGCGGAGTAGTAATCTCTTCTTAAGACTCGCTAGCAACTTTGAGATTGCTTCGATTCCTCGCAAAGACGAGATTTAATACTTTTGAGTCACCTTCTTTAAAATTCTCGACAAAAGAAAATTAGAACTGCTCAGTTCTTGCGAAGAAAAAACTTCCTTCGATAGCAGCATTTTCATCTGAATCAGAACCATGGATAGCATTTGCTTCGATAGACTCAGCAAAAAGTGCTCTGATAGTACCTGGAGCAGCATCTTTAGGGTTTGTAGCACCAATTAGTTTTCTAAAATCTTCAACAGCATTATCTTTTTCCAAAATCATAGGAATAATAGCTCCTGAAGACATGTAAGTAGTTAGATCATTGTAGAAAGGTCTTTCTGAATGTACTTCATAAAACTGACCTGCTCTGTCCTTAGACATATAAGTTTTTTTCATTGCAATGATTTTGAAACCGGCTTCTTCAATCATTTTGATAATTGCACCACTGTTTCCTGCTGCCACAGCATCAGGCTTAATCATTGTGAATGTTCTAATTCCCGCCATAATATTTTTGTTTTCTAAATTTTGCCGCAAAAATAGCACAATATTTAAAAGAAGAATAGCTCCTTTCATTTATTTGAGAGATTACAGAGCCATTCCTCCATTTTGCTTTAGAACTAATTTATAACCAATTTTGCCCCTTAAATTTTTTACAGACCAGGTTGATTGTGGGAGATTATAGTATAATGCAAAATTTCGAAGCATTCAAGGAGAAATTAAAATCTCCAAAAAATATAGTGATTACCACGCATCATAAACCAGATGCCGATGCCTTAGGATCTTCTTTGGCCCTAGCTTCTTATCTCAAGAAAAAAAATCATAAGGTTACAGTAGTAAGTCCTACTGACTATCCGGATTTTTTAAGTTGGATGGTAGGTAACGATGATGTGTTGAAATATAGTGAAGGTGGAAAAGGTAAATCCGAAGAGGCAATAGATGAGGCTGACCTGATTTTTTGTCTTGATTTTTCCAGTTTGAAACGGATTAATGAAGTTGGCGATCTGGTTAGGGAATCAAAGGCCGAAAAGGTTTTGATTGACCATCACCTTGAGCCTGAGGACTTTGCCCAATATGTATTGTGGAGCACCAAGGCCGCTGCTACAGCAGAACTTATTCATCAACTGATAGTTGATTTAAAGGATCAGGATCTTATCGATAAAGATATTGCTGAGGCGTTATATGCTGGTATAATGACAGATACTGGCAGCTTTAAACATCCTAATACCACTAAAAATATTTTTGATGTTTGTGGTGACTTAGTGGGGAGAGGTGCTGATACTGCTAAGGTGGCCAAGCTTATATATGACAATAATTCTTTGAATAGAATCAAATTCATAGGCTATGCTCTAAATGAAAAGTTAAGGGTCATTCCAGAATTAAATACAGCATATTTTGCTATTACAGCCGAGGAACTTGAAAAATTTCATTCTAAAACAGGCGATACAGAAGGGCTTGTAAACTATGCCTTGTCTATAGAAGGGATAAAATTTGCCGCTGTAATTATCGATAGAACCGAGGCTGTTAAAATGTCCTTCCGTTCAGTTGGTGATTTTTCGGTGAATGAGTTTGCCAAGAAGAACTTTTCCGGTGGTGGACATAAAAATGCCGCTGGTGGAATTTCTCATACTACCCTTGAAGAAACTGTGTCAAAGTTTGAAGAGTTATTACAAGAAAATAAAAACGAATTATCAACAAAAACGAAAATATACGCATAATATGAAATTGAATAATTTATTAGGAGTAATGATCTTGGTTGGATTGTTTCAAGCCTGTACTAGTGGTAGTGAAGAGACAACTCCGTCTGGGTTAAAATATACAGTGGTGAATAGAGGCAGTGAAGGAGTAGCTCCTAGCGGAAGTTATTTGATGCTAAATATGATCTACAAAGATGATACTGACTCTGTTTGGGTTGACACTAAAGACTCTGGGGTGCCTATCATGATTTTCAAAGAGGATTCTATTTGGGCTAAACAAGATGGAAGCATTCAGGAAATATTTGTTGAGCTGGGAAAAGGCGACAGTGTATTCTTTGATGTTTCTGCCAACGATCTTTTTACAAAAACATGGCAGGCACCTTTGCCTCCAAGTATTAAGCCTGAAACAGTGATTTCATTTTTTATAGGAGTACAGGATGTGTTGGATGAAGAAGGTCTAAGAGCATGGCAGCAAGAAATGCAATCTAAGCAAATGGCTAAGATGCAAGAAGAAGCCTCTGGGCAAAAAATTAAGGATGCTGAATTGATTGATGTTTACCTGACAGAAAACAACATAGATGCCCAGACAACAGAGTCAGGGTTGAGGTATGTTATTACACAGGAAGGAGAAGGCCCTACTCCGGAAGTGGGACAAACTGTAGAGGTTAATTATGTTGGCCATGTTTTGAATGGTGAGTTTTTTGATACAAGTATCAAAGAAATAGCACAGGAGAAGGGACTTTACAACGAGCAAAGAGAGCCTTATGGGCCACTTGAATTTCCTTTAGGACAAGGCGCTGTAATTAGTGGATGGGATGAAGGTTTGGCTTTACTCAATAAAGGAGCAAAAGCTACGTTTTATATTCCATCAGGTTTGGCATATGGAGCAAGAGCGAGAAGCGAGAAGATTCCTGCCAATTCTATTTTGGTGTTTGATGTTGAGTTAGTGAATTTTAAGTAAAATGAAATCAATTAAATTAATTAATGCTATAGCACTTTTGGGTGCAATGTTCTTTCTAAATGGATGTTTGGATACTGAAGAAGAACCAGTAAATCCACAGTTTGAACAGTTTGAAAAAGATGTAGCTGCTATTGACGCATATTTAACGAGCAATGGTATAGATGCCATTGCTGATGAATTTACAGGAATAAGATATGTGGTCAACAATCCGGGGGATGGACTAAATCCAATTCTGTCTGTTGTTGATTCTTTGACATTAACCTATGAAGCTTCTGTCTTGAGCTCAGGCTTTGTTTTCGATGAGGCAGATGGTGAGCGTTTCAAGACTACGGATTTGCTTTCGGGTATAGCATATACAGCTGCATTTATTGAAGAAGGGGGTAGTGTTACTGCTTATGTACCATCATTTTATGGATTTGGAGCAACAGCTACTGATGACATACCGGCAAATTCAATAATGAAGATAGATTTAGGTTTAGATGCAGTAGTAGATAGGCAGCTAATCACCGAAATTAATGCGATAGACGCGGCTTTAGAGGAAATGAATAGGACACCAACAATTGATCCAAGTGGAATCAGGTATTTTTTAGAACAAGGTGTTGGCAATTTTGCTGATGCTAGTAGTATTGTGTCTGTATCCTATGAAGGTAAACTATTGAGTAATGGAGAAGTGTTTGATAGTAGTACTGAGGCCACATTCGAATTGTCCAGACTTATTTTGGGATGGCAGATTATGATTCCTAAAATGAAGGAGGGTGCTAAAATGACCATGTATATTCCTTCTCCTTATGCTTATGGTACAGGAGGGTCCCGAGATGTGGTTCCACCAAATGCAACACTTGTATTCGAACTGGAATTGTTAAGTATCAACTAGTGAAACTTTGTTTTGCTACTAATAATAAGAACAAATTAAAAGAAGTGTCATCGCTTTTGAGCGGGTCACTTCTTTTGTTAAGTCTTCAGGACATTGGTTGTACTGAAGATCTGGAAGAAACCCAGGATACCATAGAAGGTAATTCACTTCAAAAAGCGGATTATATCTTTAATAAGTATAAGGTGGCGGTTTTCGCTGATGATACCGGGCTGGAAGTTGACACTTTAAATGGAGAACCAGGAGTAAAATCTGCCAGATATGCTGGTGAGGAGAGGGACAATGAAGCTAATATTCAATTGCTACTTTCAAATCTAAAAGCTAAGTCAAAACGTGATGCACAGTTTAAAACAGTAATTACTTTGATTACTGAAAAGGAGCAAGTGCAGTTTGAAGGTGTGGTAAGAGGTAGAATTGCAGAAGCCAAATTGGGTGATGAAGGGTTTGGTTATGATCCAATATTTGTTCCTGATGGTTATGATATGTCATTTGCCCAAATGTCCATGGCCGAAAAAAATGAGATCAGCCATCGTGGTTTAGCTGTTAAGAAATTAGTAGATTACCTTAATCAAAATTATTAAGAGTGGCCTTGGATCCTTTTTTGATTGGTATAACTGGTGGCAGTGCTTCGGGAAAAACCTTGTTTTTGAATGAACTTATTAATGAGTTCGGAGAAGATGATATATGCCTCATTTCTCAGGACAATTATTATTTGGATCGGGATCAGCAAGCGGTTGATGAAAATGGAGTGATAAACTTTGACCTTCCTGCCTGCATTAACGATGTTGAGTTTGCCAGAGACATCAAACTGATAAAAGAAGGAAAAGGGTTCACAAGAAAGGAATACACCTTTAATAACCCTGCTATAACGCCAAAACAACTTGTCTTTAATGCGGCTCCAATTGTAATTGTTGAAGGGCTTTTTGTGATGCATTTTCCTGAAGTGAATAAGCTGCTCGACTTGCGCTTATTTATTGATGCCCAAGATCATATTCGTTTGAAAAGACGGATAATCAGGGATAACAATGAAAGAGGGTATGACCTTGATGACGTTCTGTACCGTTTTGAAAATCATGTAATGCCCACATATTATAAGTACCTCGAACCACTTAAATCTGAGGCTGATCTTATTATTCCAAATAATACTCACTTCCACAATGCACTAGGAGTATTGTCGGGGTTTCTTCATTCCAGACTCAAAAGATAATATTGTTTTCTATCAATAAATCTTTAGATTTGCCCCGCTTTCAATAAATGAGCAGAAGAAAAAACATATCGAAATTTAAGAGTTCAGTAAGTCTGGTTACAGGAATATTAGCCGCTGCAGTGATTTTATTCACCCAGAGTTTCTATTTCGATTATGCTGCTGAAAATGAAAGTAAGGTAAAAACAGAACAGTCTGATAATACTGATGAAGATCAGACCATTCTAAAAATTGGTTCAGAAGCGGTAGCTCAAGTAGCTCAGGTGAGTTTACAAAATGTACTCCACTTCATTTCCAATATTTACTTAGATAACTCGCAACAAAATCACATTGAATACAAGCCTAAGCCATTATTCAATGCCTATTTTCATACCTTATTCAGGTTAATTATATCGCCAAACGCCCCTTAACAGGGAGGTGTGATACAATCGAATTGGTGAGCCTTGCTCACTCAAAATAATAATTTCATTCTTTTTAAATTTTATAAAAATGCAAAACAAAGGTGCGGTTGTTGCTCTAACAATCATTATTACGCTGCTATGCGTATATTATTTATCGTTTACGTTTGTTTCTCGTGGTATTCAGCAAGATGCTGTTGAATATGCTACTGATGATACAGGCGTTGTTGATCTAGGTAAGAAGCAGAATTATCTAGATTCTGTATGGAACCTTCCAGTTTATAACCTTTTCGGTATTGAGTATACCTATAAAGAAGTTAAGGATACTGAATTAAGCAGAGGTCTTGACTTGCAAGGGGGTATGCATGTAACCCTTGAGGTTTCTCCTATTGACATTATTAAAGGACTTAGCGGAAACAGTACTGATCCACAGTTTAACGAGGCCATCAGAGCCGCTAAGGAAAAGCAGAAAAATAGCCAGGAGAGATTTGCTGCATTATTCTATCAGTCATACTCTGAAATTTCACAAAAGCCATTGGCAGATATTTTTGCCAATGCTGCGAATAGAGGAAGAGTTAGTAGAGGGGATTCTGATGATGCGGTGATGGATGTAATCGAAAAGGAAATAGAAGATGCTATTGATCGATCATTCATTATTTTAAGAACCCGTATCGACCAATTTGGTACTTCACAGCCAAACATTCAGAGGTTACAGGGAACAGGTAGAATCCAAATAGAGATACCTGGGGCTGATAACCCTGAGAGAGTAAGAAAATTATTGCAAGGTGTTGCAAAACTAGAGTTCTGGGAGGTAGCGGAGCCAACAGAATATAGCAACTCCCTATATGCTATTAATGATCTTCTGGTTAAAGAGCAGAAACAGGCTTTTGAACAAGGTAAGTCTGGCGCTGCGGCAGCAGCCACTGAAAATCTAACAGATGCACTTTCTGCTGATACAACGCAAACTGATGATCTTGGTGCTGCTTTAGAAGGGCAAACTACTGATTCAACTCAGAGCAAATTGGACTCGTTATCTTCTCAGATTTCTCCACTATTTGCCTTATCAAGAGCAGGTGGTACTTTGATCTATGATGTTAGGGATACTGCTGAAATTGGTAAAATCATAAGAAGACCTGATGTGAAAAGTTTACTTCCAAGAACTATCAAACCATTATGGGAAGTAAAACCAACAGTAAATGAGCAAACTGGTGAAGAATTGCTTCAATTATATTTTGTGACTGTTGGTAGAGGAGGTCAGGCTCAACTGACTGGTGAAGTAATTACGGATGCAAGACAGGATTTAGATGAGTATGCACGTCCTGCGGTAAGTATGCAAATGAATGCTCAAGGAACAAGAGTGTGGAGAAAAATGACTGCTGAAGCAGCTAACCAAAATCCTAGAGGACGGATAGCCATCGTTCTTGACAATTTAGTTTACTCTGCACCTGGGGTAAATGGAGAAATACCTAGTGGTAACTCTCAGATTTCTGGAAGCTTCACTTTAGAGGAGGCAAAAGATTTAGCAAACATTCTAAAAGCGGGTTCGTTGCCTGCTCCAACTAGAATTGTTGAAGAGGCCATAGTTGGGCCAACATTAGGTCAGCTTGCTCAGAGCCAGGGTATTGTTTCAATATTGGCTGGTTTGGGTATGGTAGTGTTGTTTATGATTGCGTATTATGCTAAAGGTGGTTTGGTTGCCAACATTGCTTTGGTGTTCAACATCTTCTTTATCTTGGGTATTTTAGCCCAGTTTAATGCTGCACTTACGCTTCCTGGTATAGCTGGTATAGTGCTTACTATTGGTATGTCCATTGACGCCAACGTACTTATTTTTGAAAGAATAAGGGAAGAAATGAAGAATGGTGTTAAGCTTAGAGAGGCGATCACTATGGGTTATAAAAAGGCATTCAGTTCTATTGTAGATGCTAACGTTACAACCTTATTAACTGCTATTATCTTATTTGTACTAGGTCAGGGACCTATAAAAGGATTTGCCATCACATTAATGATCGGTATTTTCTGTTCGTTCTTCTCCGCAGTTTATATTACCAGAGTAGTTGTTGAGTGGATGGTAGGTAGAAGAGATGATGCTAATGTTTCATTTTCTACACCAATGTCAAAAAACATATTGTCAAACGTGAATATCGATTTCATGGGCAAAAGAAAAATGGCCTATTTATTCTCAACAATATTTATTGTTATCGGTATGGCCTTAACATTTACTCAGGGTCTTAATTTAGGTGTTGACTTCCAAGGAGGTAGATCTTATATCGTAAACTTTAAAGACCCAGTTGTAGCCACAGATATGAAACTGGCTCTAAGTGAGTCATTTGAAAATGCCGGTACAGAAGTGAAAAACTTTGGTGGTAATAACATCATGAAAGTAACAACCTCTTACCTGGTAAATGATGAAACTGACGGAGCTGATGATAAAGTAAAAAATGCATTGGTAAGCGGAGTAGAATCATTTACAGGATTGAAATATGTAGCTGATGATTCACAGGTAGATGTTGCACGGTTTTCAATCTCTGGGTCTTCGAAAGTAGGAGCAACTATTGCCGATGATATTAAGAGTGCTTCATTTGAGGCGGGTATTTTTGCCATCATCGCTATCTTCCTTTACATTTTGGTAAGGTTTAGAAAGTGGCAGTTCAGCACAGGTGCTATCATCGCTTTGATACATGATGCGGCCTTTGTATTCTCTGCTTTTGCTATTGCAGGCCTATTTGGAATCAAATATGAAATTGATCAGGTATTTGTGGCCGCTATCCTTACCATCATTGGTTACTCAATAAATGATACCGTGGTAGTATTTGATAGAATTAGAGAGTACTTAAATCTTGGAACTAGCAACGATCGCTTACAAATATTTAATCAAGCCATTAATGGTACACTTAATCGTACTATGATGACTTCATTAACAACACTGGTTGTGGTGTTAATATTGTTCCTATTTGGTGGTGAAGTGTTGAGAGGTTTCTCTTTTGCATTGCTGGTAGGTATCCTAGTTGGTACTTATTCATCAGTGTTTGTGGCTTCTCCTATCGTTGTAGATTTGGATAAGAAGAACCTTAAATAAAATAAGGATTGTTTAAAATTGAAAAGGGTCAGCTCATATGAGTTGACCCTTTTTTGATTCTATCAAATGCAATTATTTAACAGTAATCACATTTTTGATTTTTTTATCTTCACTAACTGGTAGTGTTAGTTTTAGAATTCCATTGTTGTATTCAGCGCTAATCTTCTCCCTGTCAATTAAATCATTTAATTTGAATGTTCTTTTGAAGGCTCCATAATTTGACTCTAGCTGAGTGTAGTTGACACCTTCTGGTCTTTTTCTTTCACCACTAATTATCAAAGTCTTCTCTTCCAGGTCAATGGTGAAATCACTTTTCTCCATACCTGGAGCTTCTAATAACAATGTAAATTCTTTTTCACCTTTTATGATATCTACCGATGGGTAGAAACCATTGTTAGGAGTTTGCAATACATTTTCTAAAAGGTCACCAAAAGTGCTTGGTACAAAATCGTTAAGCGGATTATATCTTACTAGTTTCATAGTTATAAAATTTAAAGTTTAATTTCTTTCACATCCTATCAAAATTGTACCAAGCTTAAAAAAGCAATATTCCATTTATTTTTAATGACATAATGTCTTTTAAATAGAAATATTTAATCTTTTAATAAGACAAAATGACATATTTTGTCTTACGCAAGACTAATGTATATTAGGAGATTAGTTTATTTTTTTATGAATTCAAACGTTAGAAATTTTATAAAGACCCTGGGTCCGGGTATTGTCTTTGCAGGCATGTGCATTGGGGTTTCTCATCTTGTTCAATCAACCCGTGCTGGTGCCGATTATGGTTTTGTATTATTGCCAGCGGTTTTAGCTGCGGTTATTTTCAAATATCCATTTTTCGAATTCTCTTCAAGATACACCAGTGCCACTGGAGAAAGTATTTTGCATGGTTATGCTAAACAGGGTAAATGGATTCTGTGGCTGTATGCTCTGGTTACAGTAGCGACCATGTTTATTGTAACTGCTGCTGTAACTTTTGTTGCTGCGGGTCTCATGGGTAATTTGTTTGGTCTTGACCTGGACACTGATAAGCTTGCAGGAATCATCTTTATTATATGTGCTGTAATCCTTGGTGGAGGCAAATACAATGCCTTAGACGGCTTATTGAAGATGGTTAGTTTCGTTCTATTGATTAGTACAATAACAGCTGCCTTCATCGCCTTTTATAATGGTGGTGCTCAAATAAGCTCTGATTTTGTTCCCAAAGAGGTAATGTCTGGTTCAGGCATCATTTTTTTGATCGCACTGATGGGATGGATGCCTACCGCTGTTGATATGTCTACCTGGACTGGCTTATGGGCTGAAGAACGAATAAAACAGACGAGCTATACACCCACATTAAAAGAGACATTGCTGGACTTTAATATTGGCTATGCTATAACTGGTGTGCTTGCAGTAATATTTTTATCGCTGGGAGCGCTTGTGATGTACGGTAGCGGAACGGAGCTCTCTAACAACTCTACAATATTTGCCGGACAGCTTATTGGTTTGTACACTGGCTCTATTGGTGAGTGGAGTTATTTGATCATAGCCGCTGCAGCCTTTAGCACCATGTTTAGTACATCTATTACCGTTGTTGACGGGTACGGTAGGGCAATGGACAGAATAATGACGTTGCTTATTGGCAAGCAAAGGAAATGGAGTTATATGCTTTGGATATTCATTGTCGCTTTTGGTGGGTATGTAGTTATCTCGCAATACTTAAATAATTTAAAAAGCCTTGTAGATCTGGCCACTACAGTTTCATTTGTAATAGCTCCATTAGCGGCTGCGCTTAATTACAAAGTAATTTTCTCAAAAGAAATAGACGAAGCGCACAGGCCTCCAAAATGGCTTAAAGGCCTTGCTATAGCCGGTCTTTTGTTCCTTTCAATATTTACGCTCATCTATTTTTATGTCCTTATTTTTTAAATAAAAATTTTTTTAAAAGATAGTATTGCAAAAAAGAAATTGAACTTCTAATATTGCAGACCATTTAAAAACATTCCCCTTTAGCTCAGTTGGTTAGAGCGGCTGACTGTTAATCAGTAGGTCCTTGGTTCGAGCCCAAGAAGGGGAGCTGAAAGCCACCGAGAGGTGGCTTTTTTCATTTGTAAAATGTTTACTGTTTACATCCTATATTCCGCAAAGTTGGATAAATTTTATACTGGCTAGACCAGTGATTTTGCAACAGGCTTTCTCGTCATAATCATTTTGTAAGTAATAGTCCTTATACATGTGGGTTTTTGACTCCCTTCAACCCAACAATTAGTTAGCCATGGCTTTTTTGTTTGCTTTTTTAATGGAGAAAGCTATATTAATACAGACTGGTAGATATGCAGATGTAAATTCCTAATGAACATTATTATCCGGAAAGTGTTAAATTTTTACTGATGCAAGACCTGTTAATTTAGAAATTATAGTTAAAGGAAAATTCAAACCACATAAAAAGTAAGACAACCACAATAATAGGAAACCGCAAGCAAATGAGATATTTGCTATTAGGTGCAAGCCATTTTGTTGCTCTATACTGGTTAGCTGCGTGCACTCCTCAAATTACATCCATTTCCCCTCCAATTGAAGAACCAGAAGTGTTCTCAAAAATCGAAGGAGACACCTTAATTAACCATTGGTGGAGAAGTTTCGAGAACGAGCAATTAAATGGGCTTATGGATAGTGCTTTTGCTAACAATATGAATCTTAATAGTTTATATCAGCAAATAGTAGCTGCGCAGGCGGTACGCAAATCTCAATCCACCTTTTTGTTACCAGATATAGATGCTCAGGCACAGACTGCGGCAAGACGACCGGAACCTGACTTTGCGGGAGGAGAAAACACCCAAATTGGTGTCTCAGCAAGTTACGAAATTGATCTCTGGGGTAGGATTCGAGCGGGAGTTCAGGCAGCAGACTTTCGTATTCAAGGTAGTTATTACGACTATCAAGCCGCTGCTATGACCTTGAGCGCCAACGTAGCTACTTTGTGGTTTCAGCTTCTAATAAATCAGGAACAATTAGAATTAATTAATAATCAGGTAGCAACCAATAAAGAGGTCATTAAGTTAATCAAGGCTCGTTTTGGTGCAGGACAGGTAAAGGGAGTAGATGTTCTGCGTCAAGAACAATTGTTAGAGCAGAGCAAAAGTTTAAAAATCCAGTTTGAAACCAATTATCAGCAAACGCTTAATCAATTGGCCGTACTCTTGGGCAAGCCGCCACAGAACTTTGAATTACAAGTAATCGATTCTCTTCCAGTGATCCCTCCAGCCCCCTCAGCAGGCATGCCATTGGAGTTAATTCGCAGGAGACCAGATATACAAAGAGATTACAGTTTTTTGATGGCCGCAGATCGGGAAATGGCACAAGCGGTGCGTAACCGTTTTCCACGTTTGTCGCTCGATCTGTCAGCACAAGCAAGGTCAAATAATTACAGTCAGCTTTTTAGTTCTTGGGCCTATACGCTGGGTGCTAACCTGGCGGCACCACTACTTTATTGGGGTCGACTTAAGGCAGAAGTAGACAGAACAGAGGCGGTGAAAAATCAGCAGCTTTATCAATACGGTGAAACGGTACTTAATGCTTTTCTGGAAGTAGAGAATGGACTGATCAATGAGGAGCGCCAAAGAAATCAGGTTAAAATTCTACGCAAACGCTTAGAAATGGCTCAACAAACAAATAAGCAGCTGCGAACTGAGTTTATATATGGGTTCAGTCCATATTTAGATGTTTTACTTTCTCAAGATCAAGAGCAGCAGTTACAAAGAAATCTTTTAGAAGCTATTCAAGATCAATATGAAATCAGAATTTCTCTTTATCGAGCCTTGGCAGGAGATTTTCAGTATTTGCCCGCTGATGAAGAAAACATAAAATTAAATCCATGAGCAATAAAAAAACAATCATTTTAAGTGTACTTACATTCGTGATTGCGGCAGTGTTTATCGTACTGATATTTTCCACTGAACCTACTGCTCAAAGCGAAGGAGCTACCAAAAAATCTGCCATGTTAGTAAGTGTAGAACCTGTGTTTTTGGGAGATTACACACCTGTTTTTCAGGCCACAGGATCAGTACTTGCTTTTGAAGATATTCAACTTAATGCGTTGGTGAGCGGACAGGTCATAAAGAGAAATTCAAAATTTGTACCGGGTGACAGGGTAAAAAAAGGTACGGAGCTTCTGAAGATCGATCCGGCAGATTATCAAAATGACTTAGAACTTCGTAAAAGCGAACTACAGCAAGCTCAGACTAATTTAGAAGTTGAACTTGGCCGACAAAACATTGCCAAACAAGACCTTAAGTTAATAGGGGAAGACTCCCTTACGGAAGATCAAAAGAATTTGGTGTTGAGAAAGCCACAATTCAGTGCAGTGCAAGCAAATATCACGGCCGCAAAGGCAGCTGTAAGTCAAGCCCAATTGAACCTACAGAGAACTTCAATTAAGGCACCTTTTGATGCTCAGATTATCTCACAGAATGTTACAGTTGGCTCGCAAGTTTCTCCCGGGGTTAATCTGGGCCGTTTAGTCGGAATTGAACAGTATTGGGTAGAAGTGAACTTGCCGGTAAATAAGTTAAAGTGGTTGACTTTTCCCGAAAACGAGAATGGTGCTAAAGTAACTATCAAAAATACTACCGACTGGGAGGAAGGCCAAAGCAGAACAGGTTTTCTTAAAAACCGTGTGGGTGCATTAGACCAGCAAAGTCGTTTAGCTCGCTTACTCATTAAAATTACAGACCCGCTGAATTTAGACAAGGAAAATGATGAGGCACCAGAGCTCATGATTGGCAGTTTTGTTCAAGCAGAATTAGAAGGCGAAGAAATTAAAGGCGTGGTTAGAATTAGTCGCGATTATTTGCGAACGAACAATACCGTTTGGGTGATGGAAAACGAGGAGCTACGAATTAAGGAAGTGAAAGTGAAATTGATGGATGCGTACTATGCTTACATTTCTGAAGGGTTGGAAGACAAAGCGAAAGTAGTGACTACAAATATTAGTACCGTTACCGATGGTATTCCATTGCGAACTGAAGTTGAAAAAGAAGAAAGCAGCGATGAGTAAATCTGAAAAACAACAAGGGAAAAAGCGCAAGGGCATGATAGAGTTTATGGCGCGCAATAATGTGGCTTCCAACCTACTAATGATGTTTCTGTTAGTAGGTGGTTTTTATACTATGTACAACATCCAAAAGGAAGTGTTTCCACAGTTTCAATTGGATTTTGTAAATGTGAGTGTAACCTATCCAGGTGCTTCACCTGAAGAGGTGGAACAGGGAATCCTAATGCCAGTGGAGGAGGCAGTGCGTGGTATTCAAGGCATTAAAGAACTTGTTTCTGAAGCACGTGAGGGATCAGGATCTGTGACCATAGAACTAGTGGCTGGCACTGACCGCATGAAGGCCTTTCAAGATATTGATCAGGCAGTTAACCGCATTCGAACTTTTCCAGACGATATCGAAGAGCCAGAAGTAGTCCTTCAAGACCGGCAACGCGATGTTATGCAAATTTCACTTTATGGAGATGCGGACATTTGGTCCCTTCGCAAATTAGGAGAGCGTCTTCGGAACCGCTTGTTATCTCAGCCTCAAATTACGCAGGTAGAGTTAGACAATGTGCCTGACTATGAAACGCGTATTGAGATTTCTTCACATAATTTACGCAAATACGGGTTGACGCTAGGACAAGTTGCTGACCTAATTGCAGAAAGCAGTCAAGATGTGCCTGCGGGAGCAGTAGAAACAAGGTCCGGAGAAATTTTGCTGCGCATGAAAGAACGAAAACAATGGGCAGAAGAATTTGGGAACATTACCATTGCTACTTCATTAACCGGCACCCAATTAAAGCTAAGCGATATAGCGGAAATTACGGATGGATTTGTAGAAAGCGGATTCCATGGGCAGTTTAACAAGCAGACTGCTATAAGTATGGAAATATTTCGAGTAGGTGATCAATCTCCGCTCGATATAGAAGACCTGGTCAAAGAAATGATGGCGGATTTTCAATTACCACAAGGTGTGCAGTATCGCATTGATAGCAATAGGGCCGAGGATTACCGCGAGCGTCTTTCCCTTCTTACGGAGAACGGACTGATGGCCATAGTAATTGTAATGGTCATCCTCTCGCTCTTTCTGGAATACCGACTCGCATTTTGGATAATGATGGGAATGGTAGTCTCCTTCGTAGGGGGCATTATTTTACTTCCCCTAATCGGGGTGAGCGTTAACATGATATCCATGTTTGGATTCCTGGTAGTGCTGGGAATAGTAGTTGATGATGCTATTGTAGTAGGGGAAAATGTATTTGAGTATCGCCAACGCGGGTACGGAGTTATGGAAGCTGCTATAAAAGGAACAAAAGAGGTGTCCAGACCTGTTTTCTTTAGCATTGTTACAACCATCATCGCTTTCATCCCTTTACTCTTTCTTCCTGGAGAAACCGGAAAGTTCTGGCAACCACTGCCGGCTGTTGTCATTGTGATCCTTGCACTTTCTTTGGTGGAAGCCCTTTTCATTTTACCGGCACATTTGGGTCATTTAAAAAAGGAAAAAAAGACAGGCTTTGCTCTGAAATTTGAAAACTTTCAAAAACGGTTTGCTAGTGGTTTTGATAAAATAATCAATACCTATTATCGTCCTTTCTTAGATCGCTGCCTGCAATACAAGTACATCACTTTAAGTATAGCCATTTCGCTTTTATTATTAGTAGGTGGCTATGGTCTTAGCGATCATATGGGTATGATTATGATGCCCGAGGTGGCTGCTGATGAAATAGAAGCAGGAATTAGACTACCGGTAGGTACTACTCTTGATCAAGCCGCCATTGTAGCTGAAGAGGTTACCATTTCTACCCAAAAAATGTTTGAGCAGTACAATTTATATGAAGTGGCAGAGGGGGTTAAAACCAATGTGCGTGGGCAAAATTTTATTGATGTTGAGATAGTAATGCTGCCACCTGACGAGAGGGATATGTCTGCCCGGGAATTGATCGAAATCTGGAGGGATAATATAGGCGATATCCGTGGTGTAGATCAAATTACTTTTGAAGCAGAAAGAGGCCCTGGTGGCTGGGCGCAAGATATTTCCGTTGACCTTAGCCACTCCGATATTGATGTTTTAGAAAAAGCAAGCCTGGCCTTTGTCGAGCGAATGGATGCTTTTGAAAATACGAGAGATGTGAGTGACAACTATGATCGTGGAAAACAGCAGTTTGATTTTGAACTTTTACCCGCAGGACGAAATTTAGGTTTGACTGGCAATGAGGTGGGTAGGCAAGTGCGGAACGCTTTTTTCGGGGCTTTGGCAATGCGGCAATTAAGAGGAAATAATGAAATTGAAGTTCGCGTTAAGTTGCCTCATGAAGAGCGAAAAGATATTAGAAACCTGGAAGATTTCATCATCCGTACCCCAGATGGTGTGGAGGTGCCGCTTTTTGATGTTGTGAAATTAAATGAAAAAGAAGCATTTACTTCCATTGGCCGTAGAAATGGTAGAAGAGTGGTTAGTGTAGGTATGGATGTAGAGCCTAAAAATAAAGTCAATCAAGTTATTGCTAGTATTAATGAAGAAGTCCTTCCTCAACTACGAGCTGACTATCCTGGTATTACCTGGAGCTTTGAAGGTACTCAAGCCGATATGAGAGAATCTACTGCGTCACTTTGGGGCACTTTCACCATGGCCATGCTTATTATTTACATACTGCTGGCACTAGCTTTTAATAATTATACACAACCTTTAATAGTGATGCTTGCTATTCCCTTTGGCATCGTTGGAGCAGTGATAGGACATATCATTTTAGGTTATGACCTTTCGCTTGTTAGTTTGATGGGAATGATTGCTTTGGCAGGTGTAGTAGTAAATGATTCGCTCATTATGGTAGATTATGCTAATGGCATAAGAAAAGACACTTCGGCTTATAATGCTATTCATGAGGCTGGTTTGCGCAGGTTCCGTCCAATAATCTTAACCACTTTGACCACTTTTGGAGGCCTTACCCCCATTATTTTAGAACGTTCAAGCCAGGCTTTTTATATTATTCCAATGGCCATATCCTTGGGTTTCGGGATTGTCTTTGCCACTGCCATTATTTTAGTTATTGTACCTTGTTTTTATTTAGTATTGGAAGATGTTAAAGCGCTATTTGGCAAGGAAACTACCCCGCAGCATGAATTAGCTTCCTCTTATGACGGGGGATAGACGAGGGTAAAATCTTAAGGTCTATTTTAACCCAGAGGAGTACATAATGGTATAAGATCAAATAGTTCTCTGTATAATCTCTGCTGATTTTACTTACTCAAAATCAATGGTTTTTTGTTTTCACATCTCTAGTGATTTTTAATATACTCGATACTTGCTATCTCAATTTTCTCAGACTTTCCTCTTAGCAAAATATTACCAATATTTTCAATTTTAATATTAGGATCAAGCTCAATTTTGGAAAGTAGGTAATTGGAGATAAGAAAGCTTTTATTATGCTCATTGCATATGCTTTGAATTCTCGCAGTCGTATTTATTGTGTCTCCATGATACGCAATATCCTTTTTGATTTCTCCTATTTCCACTGCCGATACCCTCCCAGAATGGAGTCCGGCTTTAAACTCAGGAACAATTCCATACTTATTGAGATAATAGTCAGCCCGGGTTTTAAACTGCTGCTGGCACGCAAAGAAAAACATGAGGCAGAAATTATTTATTAATCCTTCTTTTTCAGACCACATAACCACTATTTCGTCACCCACATATTGATATACTTGTGCTCGAAACGGTAATAGCAATTGGTTTATATCATCAAAATAGTCTCTGATAAAGGAGCTGTATTTTAAGTGTCCGAGTTTTTCGGCATAGGTTGTTGAAGATTTTAAATCCATAAACATAAATATTCTATCTTCTTCCCGCGGATGTCTGTACCTACCCAGTAACAATGGAATTAGTACTCCGGGGCCATACTTTTTGTTTACTTGATTGATGTAACTTATCAGCACTGCCATGAAAAAGTAATACACTAAAAGTAGATAAAATACATTGTCCCAAATCTCATTGCTCAGGTTAGTGCCCTTTTCACTAGCAAGATCAATATAAAAACTCCAGAATAAATGCCTAAGAAGCAGCAGAAGCAGTATTAGAAGAACAACCGAACCCAGGGTTTTTAATAGAATGACTTTTCCGAGTGTTAAATTTCTAAAGAATCTTCTCTCAAGGTAATGGGCCAACAAACCATAACTTACCCCATAAAATATACCTGCTATAACAGCCATCACAAGCATTGATTTCAACTCCATCATTACATGGATGCCATATATCAAACTGCTAATTTTTGAATAAAGACTTATAACCAAGGCCAGAAGAACATTGGCTATAATCCAGAAGTTTACCTGAATACTTAAATAAGTCAATAATGGGTAACGGGCCGTATAGCGCTGTGCCATTGTAGTGTATTCAAATTTTTCTGGTTTCATAACAAGTAAAATAGTAGCACGAAATATTAATGGGTCAAGTAGTTAAGCGAGTTGGTGGATAACCAAAATATTTTTTAAAGGCGAATGAGAAATGCGATAAATTTTCGAAACCGGTTTCATAACAAACCTCAACTGGCTTTTCCTTTTTTTCCGAAAGTCTGTAATGCGCCAGCTCTAACCTTTTTTGTGTTAGCCATTTTTGAGGGGTGATGTTAAAAGCTTTCTTAAAGTCTCTCTTAAATGTAGTAAGACTTCTGCCGGTTAGGTATCCAAACCTTTCAATGGGCATATTAAACATGTAATTCTTTTCCATGAAGCTTATCAGGTCCACTTTATGAGGATCATCAAAACTGGCTAGTACTCCATCAATACCAGGGTCAATCGTTCGTAATATGCTAATAGCTTCGGTAACTTTAAGAGATGCCAAATTTTCAGGAAATGATCCTTCCATATCAAAATATGGTATCAATGACGCAAGGCAACTTTCAAGTAGAGGGTGGTTTTTAAAACTTTGAATTTTGGATGTAGCTATAACGTTTGGTTGTAATCCAATGCTATTATAAAATTTTCTGAGAACATCTTTGGTGAGAAGCATAACAACGGTTTTATGAGGCAAACCATCTTTTGGGTAATTAATGACCGTTGCAGGCTTATTTCTTGGGATAAGAAAAATATCTCCTTTTTTAAAGATGTGGGTTGATTCCGCCTGAACTATTTTGGTTTCCCCTGAAATAAACCATACTAGCATATGGTGATCAAATACTATTTCGGATTTGAAAAATTTGTCATCATAGCAGGATAGCTTTATTTCTGGTGTTATGTATTTTGAAACGTGATCCATGTCAACATAAGTGAAAAGTAACTTCGTATAATATATTGGTCGGATATGTCAATAAAATATTGTAATCATAGCCGATAAATATTTGGATAAGAGAGAGGATTCTACACCCTCTCTCTCAAAAACTTGCTCAATATAAGGTTTATAGAAACGTAATTCCTGTTAATTTTTCGCTCAAGGACCACAATTGTTTTGCACTTGCCTCATCAAGGGAGTAGGACATTACCCCACCTTGCTGCGATGTTTCGTGAACCAATTCAGCAATGTCACCATCTTCACAGTAGACACCGCCAATGTTATTCAACATAGGACTGGTTGCGCACCAGACTGTTGTGGCGGCACCTTGAGGTATAGTTTTTAAAGATGCAGCCACCTCTGGATTAAGGTTTCCTTCTGAGTCTAAAAAGCCCATTTTTTGAAACAATTCTAGCGAAGCTTCTCTGGCCAGTTCTGTCCCATTAATTGATCCGGGATGCAAAGAAAAGGCACTAATATTAAACTCTCTTCCTCTGCTATCCAGTTCCATTGTAAACAGGTTGCAAGCCGTTTTTGACTGGCCATAGCCTTGGAGTGTTTCATATTCTCTATGTTCAAAATTAGGGTCGGAAAAATTGAAAGATCCAAAGTGATGCCCCTGGGAAGAAACGTTTATCACTCTAGCTCCATCAGCCTGTACAAGGGCGGGCCATAACCGGGCCGTCAGGTGAAATTGACTTAAATAATTTACAGCCAGCTGAGATTCAATGCCCCTGTTGTCTCTACGTAAGGGTACCCACATAATCCCTGCATTATTAATTAGTAAGTGCAACGGTCTGCCGGACTTTAAAAACTTGTCAGCAAACTCATCAATTGATCCAGGGTCTATTAAGTCCATTTTTTCTAACTCAATGTTAGATACCCCACCCAAATTTTTCCTGGCTTTTTCAATATCTCTTGCCGGAACTATAACAGTGGCTCCAGCAGCAGCTAAAACCTTAGTTGTTTCAAGTCCTATGCCAGTATTCCCACCTGTTACTATGGCGATTTTGCCAGTTAAGTCAATTCCATTCACAACTTCAAAAGCTGTAGTTTGTGCCTTAAACCCTGAGCCTAATGGCTTCTGAAGGGCTCCTTGATAATTATTTCGTCTCATATTTTATTGATTTGTTGAGACAAAGCTAGTTTGTGGCGCACTCGACAACTTTGTTTAAAAGACCAATTTTACTTTGTTTAAAGGGCCATAGATTTTTGAAATCGTGTGCATTTTTGTAATTCAATAAAATGCTGGCAAAAAGTGCTTTTACAGGTAAAATTTACCACTTAATTCGGGGCTAATTGGTATTACTTTCGTAGTTTGAGATGGTAAATACAACCCTAAAAAATTGACCCCTGACCGACTAAAGTACCTCAAGCAACTGGCTCAAAAATTTCCGACCAGAAGTGCATTGGGTAAAGAAATAATGCTTCTTGAATCCGTTTTGTCATTGCCAAAAGGATCTGAGCTGTTCATCAGCGATGTCCATGGTGAGTAGGACTCTTTTCAGCACATGATAAGAAATGGGTCGGGTATGATCAGGCAGCGATTGACCAACCTGTTTCAAAAAAGTAAATCAGAAAAGGAGTTGAAGTCTTTGGCATCGCTTATTTATTATCCTGAGGAAAAGTTAAAATCATTTCATAAAAGTGGAATCAGCAATGCTGATTTTTATAAATCAACGCTGAAAGATCTTATCATTATTGCCAAAGATTTCACGAGCATTTATGCCAAAAGGAAATTGGGAAGGTTGCTCAAAGGGCAGTATCAGGAAATTATACTGGCCATGGTGTATTCTGACTACACCAATAAGGACAAGGCAATTTTTTATGATCAGTTAATAGAAACCATTATTGATATTCAGGAAGCTGATGCTATAATTATCGAACTAAGCACTTTTATTCAAAGACTTTCAATACATTCTATTCATATCATTGGTGATATTTATGACAGAGGACCAGCTGCTGAGAATATCCTTGATGACCTGTTGGAGTATGATTCTGTTGATGTGCAGTGGGGAAATCATGATATAGTTTGGATGGGAGCCGCCAGTGGTTCTTTGGCGTGTATTGCTAATGTGATCAGGCTGTCTCTGCGCTATGGAAATACAAATACACTTGAAAAGGGTTATGGCATCAATCTTATACCTCTGGCTTCTTTTGCACTTGAGCATTACAAGGAGGAAGAAAGCATTCATTTTGACCCAAAAGTAGACCCCACTGAATTGTTAAATGCCAGTGAAAAATGGCTCAATCGCATCATGCATAAAGCCATTAGCATTATTCAGTTTAAGTTGGAAGAGCAATTGAAGTTGCGACAATCAGGGTTTAACATGTTGGATCAGCTGATTTTATCAAATATCGACTTTAGTAATTATCAAATTACAATAGATGGCAAAAAGTACGATCTGCATGATAAGTCATTACCCACCGTGGACCCTGCTGCACCTCATGAATTGTCAAAAGGCGAGAAGGATTTAATGGGTGTTTTGATACAAGCATTTAAAGAAAGTGACCCCTTCAAAGACATGTTGATTTTCTGATCAAGAATGGCGGCATGTACAAAGTCACCAATAATTGCCTTTTGTATCATGGCTGTATTCCTCTCGATGAAAATGGTGATTTGAAAGAGGTAGAGCTACTTGGTAAAAAACTAAAGGGTAAGTCTTTGTTAGACTTTCTGGATGCTAAAGTTAGGGATGCTTACTTTTTAGAGGCAGATGATAAGAACAAACAACTTGGTCTGGATACTATTTGGTATTTGTGGTGCGGACCGGATTCTCCGCTATTTGGCAAGAGTAAGATGACCACCTTTGAAAGGTACTTTATAACTGATGCAAAAACACATAAAGAGGAGAAGTCCTACTACTATCAGTATAGGAATGATGAAGAAACCTGCGTTAAAATATTAAATGACTTTGGTCTTGATAACAAGAATGCCATTATCATCAATGGCCATGTGCCGGTAGTTGCAAAAAGAGGAGAGAGCCCTGTTAAGGCCAATGGCAAACTTTATGTAATTGACGGTGGATTCTCAAAGGCATACCAAGGCAAGACAGGGATAGCCGGGTACACAATGATTTTTGATCAGAAAGGAAAGCAGCTGATATCACATATGCCTTTTGAGTCTAAGCAAAAAGCCATAGCAGAGGAAATAGATATACTTTCTTATGAAACGCTCTACTCACCATCCAGCAAGGTAATTCGTGTTAAAGACATTGATGACGGCAAATCATTAAAGGAATACATTATTGATTTAAAGGAGTTACTGC
Source organism: Fulvivirga sp. (assembly GCF_040218215.1). NCBI lineage: Bacteria > Pseudomonadati > Bacteroidota > Cytophagia > Cytophagales > Fulvivirgaceae > Fulvivirga > Fulvivirga sp. The sequence goes on along the minus strand of NZ_JAVJQL010000028.1, from coordinate 23,135 downwards.
AGCACTTCAAGAGCGGAAAAATTGCTGAGAAGGGCAGCTAGTTTTGTCTCTAGTAAGTTTTCGCATCTTTAGCTAATACAGGTCTGTGTGTTCCAGACCAAGGAAATACTAGGGATTATTCATGGAAGCCTTTGTTAGGCACTCTAAATCCATCTCTCCTTTTTTTTTCTTCCCATTTTTCTTTCATTTCGGATTCAGCATTTTCCAGGATTTTGGCAAGCTCATTTGACGCAGATAATTTTTGCTTAAGAATCTCTAATAAACCTAGTTGAAGATAAGATATGCTTTGTTCACGATGCTTTTCAACAAGATGTACGTCCTTTGTATGTTGAAGAAACTGCCAAATGTCTTTGTAAAGCTCAAGAAACAGGTTACGATAATCTTCCTCCTTATTTTTACTAATCTTTATTTTATCTGATATTTTATTTAAATACCAATTTTCAAGTTTTGTAATCGTTGCCTTACCTTCTTGGGTTTTTGTCTTAAATGCACTAAAGGAATCGATCTTCAGGACGTGGGCAAACTTGTTACGTATTTCCATGAATTTTTGAAGTTTATTGATGGTATCCTTATTCAATCCTTTTAAATCCTGTATTAAGGTGATTTTTTGATTAAATCCTAAAGATTGATAGGAGTCTCCTAGCGCTTTGCTCGAATCCAGTTCGATGTTAAGAATTGCCGAAAGTGTAAAATTAGCTTCTGCCTCTAACATAACACCATAATTGATAACGAATGCACGTGTATCGCTCATAAAGCTGACTTATTATAATGAACTTGATTTTTAATTTTATTTGAACCTAACGCCATAGTATGAATTGAAGCGAATAGAAAGCAATATAGTATCAATTTACTACTTAGCCAATCCACAGGATTGGCGCACCCACAAGTAGTAAAGAACTGAAATAACCCACTATCCCGCTATGATTTCATACTGAATGTTGGCAACTGTTTATTTTATATTCCATTTCATAGGACTACTTGCATCTGCCTTTGGAACTTTCATTTTTAGTCCCTTCTTTTTCAAATCCAATTCATAATTCCAGGGTCCTATTACCTTGGGACGAGGATTAAACTGATTAATTGGGAATATACCATTTATCTTTTCTAAAATAAACTTCTTTTTCTCGTCAACATCTAATTTGTACTGAGAAAGCCCAATATCACTGACAGTCCAAAAGGTATTATCTTCAAGTTCAAAAATTGGAATTTGACTAGATTCTGTCTCATTGTAACCGAAAATATTTATTAAACTCTCATTTTTGGAGAGTTTAATAAATTTATCGAAAGGTACAGTTTCGCCTTCATTTAACATTTCAGACATAATTTCATCCATGTTTATTCCGCTTTTTATTATGAAGTCACTTGTTTTACTGGTGATCACAATGTCTAATTCTTCAAATTTCACTTTGAATTCATCTAGTTCTTTCAACAATTTCGGTTGTAACTTAGGGTCATAAAACTCAACGGTGCGTTCCCACCAGTAGGAGTGAGCTAAAAAATCCCTTTGTTTATGGAACATGTTAATCTCTTCCAATTCCGCTTCCGTGAATATTCCTAGATTTTCCACTTCCCTTTTTAATTGCCCGAGAGTTAACCCAGATTTTTCCTGAAGTAATTCTTCATATCTGGTTTTAGTAATCCCTTTTTCAAATTGATTAATAAGAAGAACGTTCATTATGCCTTTTTCTAGACACTGGGCTAAGTACATTGCTCGTCCATAAAAAGCAAATATCTCTTTTACTATTAAATCATGCTCGTCCATATAGTGCGTAATGGTTGCCAATAATATATATACGCAATTGCGTATATATATTATTGACAAGATATACATTAAGTGATTGTTTTTAAACTTTTAATATTTCAACTTTTGCTTCTTGGATGGCGCCTCCACGTCCCATATCTGTTAAAAGATGATCAGTAAGCGCATTGGCTGAAGATCCCCCTTTTAACAAAGAAGGCCAATACCCCTGAGGCATACATACAACTCCTCGAGTAACCTTATGACTTATGCTGGCTGTCATAAATACCCTGCCCCGCTGATTAAATATTTTCAATTCATCACCATCTGCAATATTTCTGATGGCGGCATCTTTAGGGTGGATCTCCACATAGGGCTGTCCTTCCTTTTCAAGGATATGATCTACATTGCCATGGCTACTGTTCAGTAAATATTTAGGCGTTTTTAAGGTCAATAAATGCAATGGGTATTTCTCCATATCTGCTTCATTATACTCTCGGGGAATATAGGTTGGGAGGTTCGGTTCAATATCCTCATCGTAGAAATGGCATTTTTTCGTTTTTGTCTTAAAATTACCCGTCACATGAGGCATCCATTTTTCAGGCAGGTTTAATCTTTGTCCCCCTGTTTTTCTCAGAGATTCAAAAGTGATCCCCTTCAAATATTCGTGATCACTTTGCAGTGTTTTCTTTACAATGTCAATATCTGATTCGTATAGGTATGATTCCGTGAACCCCATTTCCTTAGCAAGTAGTCTGAAAAGTTCCGAATTGGTTTTTGATTCTCCCAATGGCTCAATGGCCGGTTCATTGATGTTGATATACGTGCTCCCCCAGGAATCCAGAATATCCCAATTTTCAAGGACACTGGTAGCAGGAAAAACGTAATCAGCGTATCGTGCGGTATCTGTTATAAAGTGCTCTGATACGATGGTCAATAAGTCTTCTCTTTCCAGCCCTTTCAAAATCAGGTTTTGATTGGGAGTAGTAACTGCAGGGTTGGAATTGAATACAAATAATGCATCGATTCCGGGAGATAGATCCTTGCTAGTCAATGCTTTCCCCAATTCAATCATATTGATAGACCGGGTTTGCTGGTTGGCCAATGCTGCAGGTAAAGTGATGCTTTCCCAGTTCAGAGATGCTCCAAAAAGCTCATAGGTCATGTGCATCAGCCCTCCTCCAAATTGTCTCCATGCACCCGTTAAAGCGGGCAACATGGCCACCGCTCTAAACGCACTGGCTCCATTGACCTGATGCTCCATGCCAATGAGCACACGTATCAATGCAGGTGAGCTTTGCGCATAAGATTTGGCCAATGAAATGATGGTTTCCGCTTCCAGACCCGTTATTTGAGCAACGGCTTCCGGATCGTATGCTTGTACATGCTTTTTTAGTTCTTCAACACCAACAGTATAACGATCAATGTAGTCTTGATCTTGAAGGTTTTCCTTAAATATGACATGCATTAATCCTAAAGCCAGGGCCGTGTCCGTTCCAGGAGAGGGTTGAATGTGCCAGTCGACTTTTTCAGCAGTGGCAGATTTGAAAGGGTCAACAACCACAATGGTAGCTCCGTTTGATTTAGCTTTTTGAATATATGGCCAGAGATGTTGATTGGAAGTTACTGGGTTTGTACCCCATAAAATTATGAACCTGCTATGTACACAATCTTCAGGTAATATCCCTGTTGTCTGTCCATTTGTAGCTAAAACCCCTTCTACGGCCGTATCGCCACAAATAGTTCTTTCCAGTTGGCTGGCTCCAATGTGCGCAAAAAAAACGATTGGGAAATTGGCTCTGTACTTTACCCTGATTGCCACCGAAGCTATATGGAAGGATGGCCTCACCTCCTTTTTTATCTATAATGTCCTGGAGTTTGGAAGCTACTTCGGCTATGGCTTCCTCCCAACTAATCTTTTCAAATTCACCCGCCCCTTTAAGACCTTTTCTTTTTAAGGGTGTCAATATTCGATCAGGATGGTAGGTTACATCGTCTGGAAAGCGTTCCATTTTATTACACAACTTGCCTGCCGTATAGGAATCTTGACCAGCTTCAAAATTAATTACCTTGTTATTGGCTGTAGTTACTTTCCAACTGCATCTGTCAGGACAGTCGTGATAACATGCACCATGAGTTGTTTTAGTTGTATTTGTATCAATACAGCTGGAGGTAACAAGCGGCAAAGAGACGAGACCCATTCCCACTGCCGTTTTACTGGTAATTTCTATAAACGCTCTTCGGTTGATCCCATTATTGCTCTTTGAACTCATGTCTTAGGTTTAATGATCACCAACAATATATGCATTAATTGAAGTTATATAACCAATTTCTCTTTATAAGACTTTGTTTCAAGCGGTGGTTGCGGTCTTTAGTAAGTGGATTATTGACCTTTGGCTAATATGTTCTGTGTGCTACAGGCCAGAGAGTAGCTATTTTGGTTTTATGCTCTGCAAATATTCATCTGCAGTCAAAACTGCTAACAAAGACTTTTTGAAATCTTTTCCGTTTCTGGTAATTATTATATCGCAATCCGAATCAACCGCACTAAAATATTGTAGTGCATCTTCAAAGTCCTTAAAATCGGAGTTCAATCCTTTCTCGATGATATGTTCATCTAGTCTACAGATTTCGCAAATGATTTTGAATTTTCTAAGCTTTTCTTGAGCAATTTGAGTTGACTCAAATTTTGAAATAAAATAGTTTAAGGTGGCAAAGGATATAGGCGAAACAACTAATGTTAATTCTCCTTTGTCAGCCAGAGAGGCTAATTTTGCAATTGAATCATAGTAAGGATTTCGTTCACCAAGTAAATCAAGAATTACATTTGTGTCCAAAAATAATCTCTTTTTCATCTATTTATATTTCTCCAACAATGAATCTGAGTATTCTTTTTTGTAGTCTAAATCATTTGGGATTTTTGTTCCGGTAGCTAGACTTTTAATGAATGGAGTAATTTCAAAATCAGAATCATTCTTGTCGGTGGTCAACGATTGTAGATATGCTTCTACAATTCTAGATAAACTCATTTTTTTATCAGAAGCATACTTTTTTGCTCGTTCAATTATCTCTTGATTAAGCTTTAAAGTCAGTTTCGTGTCCATAATAATATTATTATACGTACAAAAATAATTAAAATATCCGTATAATTTAAATTGAAGCAGAACTTTGTGAATAATTGCGCCCAAGGCATTAAGAATGTCCGCTCTGTTTTTTTGCCATGTATTGTTTTAAGTGTTAAGAAAGGTCACTTGAGATTTTTAACGTGTAATAGTGTTATGATTTAATCGAAGTATGAAGCTTGCTAATAATTAATTCTATTTCCTTTTTATATTCAGCTTCACCTAGGCTATCTTTCTTAGGCCATTGCAATGCAAACTTATTGGCTAAATCAGGTGAATATTCGAAAACTTCTTTTGCGGTTACGTTGTGCCAAATAGGTAATATTATATCTTCAGTAAACAAAACCTCTTTTGTAAAAATCGAATTGAATTCTTTCTTAGTCCAGCCAGGATTACTTAAAAAATTTGGAGTGATTATTAGAATACATTTTTTGGTTTCTTTGATACCCTTTTCAATGCTCTCTCTTAAATTATCTCCAACTTTCAAGGTGAATTCATCATACCATACAAAGCATAATCTTGAATTTAAACCATGTGCTATTGGTCTTGCAATTTCGGCTTTATCAGCAGAATCATGAGATATAAAGGCAATTGGTTTTTCAGCTTGCATTTTGGCATTTAAATAATTAATACTTCGAATTGTAAGGTAGAGATTATTTTGACGAGACTTATTCTCTAAAAGATCTAATTCATTTGCTGCCAGAGCTGTTTCACAATAAAAGTAAATTCTATTTGAATAGACTGATTCATGTTCACCGAGTGTTATATCATTTATAAATCCTCCTCGGAATTCAATATTATCAGCATCTTTTTTTAGTTCTGCCAAATTATCAATTAGATGGTCACATATAAAATGGATATCCTGTGTTTCGGGGATGTAAAATGTGAAGAATCTAGCTGATGAGTTTGTTCCAATATATAAACGTTGCCTTACTTCTATCTTTCGATTTTGTTCTTCTCCAGTAAGTTTGTGCTTAATTATATAGTTTACTGTTATTGTTTTATCTAAAGAAGTGTCATTAAAGTCATTATTAAAGTATTCAATTAACTGAGCCATTTAATTCTATTTAATAGACACTAACAATTCGCTATACGCAATTGCGTATATATATTATTGGCAAGATATATATTAAGTGAAGTTTTCCGGCATAATACTTAACTTCTTCTCTTCAATATGTAATAGCTCCTTCAGAACTTCAATTGCGGAAAAATTGCTGAGAAGGGCAACTAGTTGTCTTATCTCTAGTTAGTCGCATTTTTTACATTTAGTTAATGCTGAACAGTGTACTCCAGACCAAGCAGTAAACTCTCTGTGGTTGCCATCTGTGTTTGGGTCGTAATGTCATTTGATTTTGAAATGCAGTGAATCAAACTGAGTTTACATTTAAGAATTTATAAAAAAAAACCATGAGCCCATCCAACTTGGAGGATATCAAGAATTTTAAAAACAATTAGTATTCCCTATTAATAATATCAAGAATGGTATTATTCAGTTCTTCCAGAGCTGCGATGTCATTTATAATATAATCTCTCAAACCATTTTCTACAAAGGCACCTCTGAGCTTTACGTTAAGATCATCCAGTATCAATACTTTTTGATTAGGGTTGATTTCAATAATCTTGTTTAATGTGTCTTTACCTGTTAAGGCATTGGGCATGCCTTTATTTATATAATAGTTAAGAAAGATTAGATCAGGTTTACGGTCGAGTTCGCCAATACAGCTTCTGCCGGTTGCATAATTTTTTACCTTAAATTGAAAGGCATCCCCTTTATCACTTTTCAAGGTCAACTTAGAAAAGTGAGTATTCAGGATTTGCATGAACGATGGATCATCATCCACAACAAATATTAATAATTCTTTCTCTCTAATGGCAACTTTAGGCTTAACCATTTCTGAAGGGAATTTGATGTCAATCAAATCCTCACGACCTGTTTCTTGTGATTGTCGAAATTTATCGACTTTACTTAATGAAAATGCAGACATTATCGTTTTTGAGTACTACTTGTTTAAATTTTCTCCAACCGCCTCAAAACTTACATCGGCCAATTTAGACGATTTCCAGATAAAATCATAGCGAAAACGCCATATGAGTCTAAAAAAGGCATAAAAATAGCCATCAGTCAGTTGAAGGATGGCTATTTAATTCATTCTTTGTCAATTACTTACTTCTCATTTAAGAAAGGATAACGATAATCGGTTGGTGGAACAAAAGTCTCTTTTATTGTTCTCGGAGACACCCATCTTAGAAGGTTTAACTTTGATCCCGCCTTGTCATTTGTGCCAGATCCCCGTGCTCCTCCGAATGGCTGCTGCCCTACAACAGCACCTGTAGGCTTGTCGTTGATGTAGAAGTTTCCGGCAGCGTTCTCCAACTTTTTCATGGCCAGGTCAATGGCATATCTGTCATGAGATAATATAGAACCTGTAAGTGCATATGGTGAAGTGCTATCTACTAGCTCCAGTGTTTCTTCAAATCTTTCTGCCTGATAGACGTAGATAGTAACCACAGGCCCGAATATCTCCTCGCACATGGTAGTAGAAGAAGGATCTTTGGTAAGTATTACTGTTGGTTCAATAAAATATCCTTTCGACTTATCATACCCACCACCAGCTATAATCTCATTCATGCTATTGGCCTTCGCTCCTTCAATATATTTCGCAATTTTATCGAAAGAACGTTCATCAATTACGGCATTAAAGAAGTTTGAAAAATCTTCAGTTGGCCCCATTTTGATGGATTTAAGATCTTCAACCAAATATTTTTTTACATCATCCCAAAGGTTGGAAGGAACATAAACTCTTGAAGCGGCAGAACACTTCTGCCCTTGATATTCAAAAGCCCCTCTTGTAATTGCCGTTGCCAATTCTTTTGCATCAGCGGACTTGTGCGCCATTATGAAATCCTTACCACCTGTTTCACCCACTATTCGAGGATAAGATCTGTATTTGTGAATGTTGTTTCCTATTGTCTTCCATAGGTTTTGGAAAACACTGGTGCTTCCGGTAAAATGCAAACCGGCAAAGTCTTTATGGTTGAAAACAACATCTCCTGCAACAGGGCCATCAACATATATCAGATTAATAACTCCATCAGGAAGGCCAGCCTTTTTAAGCACTTCCATAATTACCTGAGCTGAATAAACCTGGGTATATGCAGGTTTCCATACTACAGTGTTGCCCATCAGCGCTGCAGACGCTGGTAGGTTTCCTGCAATAGCAGTAAAGTTGAAAGGAGTGATAGCGAAAACAAAGCCTTCTAATGGTCTGTATTCCAATCTATTCCAAATACCTGGAGAAGAGGCAGGTTGCTCTTCGTATATTTCCATCAGGTACTGTGCATTAAATCTTAAAAAATCTATAAACTCACATGCAGCGTCAATCTCAGCCTGATATACGCTTTTAGACTGCCCTAACATAGTAGCAGCATTAATTTTAGCCCTGTATGGCCCGGCAAGAAGATCAGCAGCTCTCAGGAAAATACTTGCTCTATGCTCCCATGACAAATTGGCCCAAGCCTCTTTGGCGCCTAGCGCGGCATTTACCGCTTGTTCAACATGAGATTTATCACCTTCATGAAAATGACCTAAAATGTGCTTATGGTCATGAGGAGGAGAAAGCGGAATTTTATTTCCAGTTCTTACTTCTTCACCTCCAATATACATTGGTATATCAGCTTGCTTTGATCTGGCTTCTTCTAAGGCCTTTTTCAAAGCTAATTTTTCTGGAGACCCAGCGGTGTAAGATAATACTGGTTCGTTTGCTACTGCAGGTATTTGATAGACTCCGTTTGGCATACGTTTGTGGTTTAATTTATAGGATTGTTTTTTCGAAATGCAAAGTTAGCCAATATGTACCTAAAAAGGTTACTAAAGTATTGACGAAAGCTCACTTAGGCAGCTGACTTCATAGTCTGTTTCTGCTTTATGTTTAAGTGCTCTGGGGTTATAATAAACAGTACTCAGGTTAGCCTTTTTTGCTCCAATAATGTCGGCACTTAGGTTATCACCTATCATTATAGTAGATTCCGCTTTTGCTTTGGCAAGTGATAAGGTGTAATTGTAAATTTCAGATGATGGTTTTCTATGCCCTGAAGTTTCCGAGGTCACCATGCCACTGAAATAATGATCAATATTGGAGTTTTTGATTTTGATATTTTGCACATCATTAAAACCATTTGTCAAAAGATACAACGGGTACTTTTTGTGCAAGTAGGCTAAAGTTTCATGCGCATATGGCATTAGGTTAGTTTTGTAAGGACAGTTTTTGATGTATTCTTCAGACATAGAAAGCGACATTTCAGGTTTATGAATACCGAAGGCCTTCAGAATTTTTTCGAATCGTTTCTTCTTAATTACTTGTCGGTCTATCAGCCCTCTATTGTAATTATCCCATAGCTTGTCATTTACTTTTGTAAACTTCTTGATGAATTGCTCGAAAGTAACATCTGCCATGCTCGACAGGTTATAACCATCAAAAAGCTCTTTTAAAGTTTCATATGAATTGGTTTCGTAATCCCACAAGGTGTGGTCAAGGTCGAAGAATACTGCTTTAAATGAACTCATTTAGGGTTTCCAGGTCTTAGATTCAAGTTTGTTACGAGCCAGCTCCCTATTACTATACATGGTTTTGTATGTATTAAGGTCAGCTACTAAAAGTTGATCCTTATTTAGAAATTGGAAGATCTGACTTATGATTTCGTAAACTTCGTCTTTTAAATAATAAAAGACCCACTGATCTTGTTTTCTTGTGCTTAAAATACCTGAATTTTTTAAGTAGATGAGATGTCTTGAGGTTTTGGTTTGGGTAAATTCCAATATGTGTTCGAGGTCTGAAATGCACATCTCCTTATTCTTAAAAATAAGGTGAAGTATGCGCACTCTGGACTCATCAGAGCATGCTTTGAATATCTGTGACCCGAAAGCAAGATTGAAGTTTTTTAATCTCATGACCTTGGCCAAATTTAGCAGAAATCAATAACATTGTAAGGAACTTTGACGTTCAATTGATATCTTCGGGGTTGAATTGCATCTCTTTCAGTTTAATAATCTAAGCAATTGAAAAAACTTATTTCCCAACTGACATTATCGCTATTTCTTGGCATTGTTTTGATGGCTATCAAAGCACCTGAAGCTAATGCGCAGGGTGGAAGAAAGGTGATGCAGCTGTCTGGAATAATTCTAGGAGAAGATAGCGTTGCCGGTTTGCCTGGTGTACATGTTTATGTGCCTAAAGCAGGACGCGGGACAACGAGTAACCGAGTAGGTTATTTTTCATTGCCTGTGCTAGAAGGAGATGAAATTATTATAAGTGCTATTGGCTACGAAAGGCAATTCTACAGAGTACCTGCTTCAGACAGGGATAATCTCACTATAGTTGTTGAAATGATAAGTGACACTACTTTTCTGGAAACAGTGGAAATTATGCCTTTTCCTACGGAACAAATTTTTAAAGAAGCTGTATTGGCGCTTAACCTTCCAATAAATCCTAATGAAGCTGTTGATGTTAATGAAGAATTAATGGCGTTAATGCTGCAATCTGTGCCTATGGACGGTGCGGCTAATCACCGCTATTATATGGATAATTGGATTCAGTATCAAAATGATAGATATGGACCGAGAAGCAATCCACTTCTCAATCCATTCAATTGGGCAAATTTTTTTCGTTCGCTTAGATCGAAAAAGAAATAATTACAACAGGAAGTACATCATTATAGCAGCTGCTACTAGGGCAATATATACAAGGCCTATCAATAGTTTAAATCCTTTTAATTCTGATCCGCTCATTTTATTTGCTAGTTAATACAGATAAGTTATCAGCATTCATGCCAAAATGGTTCTTTTGCCATAAATAGCCCTAAATGCTAACAGGAGCCTATTTTAATAAAATCAAATCGAGATAAAATCCCAGAATGGGACTGTTGGAATATATTGGAATTATATTTTAAAATAAAATTACAACAGACTTAATCTCAACACGTTATTACAAAATCATATCTGTAAACTTTTGTGACTGAAGTATCAAGTAAAAATTAGCTTATCTTTGAAGTCTTAGTTGGTTAAACGGGTAAAAACATTATCTGTAGAATTAGTCATTTTTAATTTTAACGATTGAACTTTTTATGAAAATTATCACATCAATTTGTTGTGTTGTCTTTTTAAGTGCTTTTACAAGTTTGCAGGCTCAGGCCCCCTTAGGGAAGGGCAATAAGCAGCTAAATGCAGGGTTTGGGTTTTCGAGTTGGGGAGTACCCGTTTATGCAGGGATTGATTTTGGCATTCATCCTGATGTAACCATTGGGCCACAGGTATCATTTAGAAGTTATTCAGAAAGATATAATTTCAACGGCAACAGGTATAAGTATAGCCATTCCATTTTCGTTTTAGGTTTTAACGGAAACTATCACTTCAACTCTTTGCTAAATATTAGTAAGGAATTTGATTTTTACGCAGGACTTACTTTGGGCTATTACATTTGGTCATCACCTTCTGAATATTTAGGAAACAGGTCATCAGGTCTTGGTCTTGATGCTCAAATTGGTGGCAGGTACTTCTTCTCTGACCAATGGGCCATTAACGTAGAGTTTGGAGGAGGAACGGCTTCTGGCGGTAAAATAGGAATTACTTACAAATTGTAATCTTTACGCATCAATATTAAAGAGCCATGTAGAAATACACGGCTCTTTTTGTTTTTAGATATAATTGTCACTTGCAGCATCGTTGCGCAGGTTTATTATCTAGCTTTGTAGCATGTATAAGGGAGTACTTTTCATAGCAATCATATTTATGAGTGTGGTTTTATTGCCTTGCGCAGAAGAAATAGCTGACTCAAATGTGCTTGTCGTTAAGCAGGCTTCTCATGAGCATTGTGATTTTGGTGATTTGTGCTCTCCCCTTTGTACCTGTCAGTGCTGCCCGTCACAATGGGTTGGTTTCAGCCAGATAATCGTTTTTAACGTCAACTCATCAAATATTGGTTTGCCACAGGGTTTCTCAAGTAAATATGAGCAGCTTGTATTAAGCATCTGGGATCCTCCAAAAATAGCCTAGTCTTTCAAGATCATTTTTTTAAATTTTTATTAACATAATCAAAAGACTATGAAGCCTTTAGCTATAGGCATAATTATACTTTTGACCACTGGTTTATGCTTTGGTCAAAGCACATTTAAAGCAAAAATTATTGATGGAGATACACAGGAGCCTCTTATAGGAGCCACTTTAAAGGTATCTGAAAGCCAAGGCGCTATTTCCGATTTAAACGGTGAGATCAGTATCCCTGACTTTCCTAATGAGCGCACTCAGATTGAAGTCTCATTTGTGGGTTATGAACCACTTAAGCTCTGGGTTGTTGGCGCAAATAATGGCGAGACACTGGTGATTGAACTTCACCCTGGAGAGGAGTTGGAGGAAGTGATTGTAACATCTACCAGAAGTAGCCGAATGATTGAGGATATCCCCACAAGGATTGAGGCCATTGGTACTGAAGAGTTGGAAGAAAAGGCAATTATGCGGTCTTCTAATATCGCAATGCTCCTGCGTGAAAGTACCGGTATTCAAATGCAGCAAACTTCTGCCAGCTCGGCAAATCAGAGCATCAGAATTCAAGGACTAGATGGTAGGTACACCCAGATTTTGAAAGATGGGTTCCCCTTGTTTGGAGGTTTCTCTGGTGGACTTAGTATTATGCAGATTCCGCCTTTGGATTTGAAGCAGGTTGAGGTTATCAAAGGAAGTAACTCCACTTTATATGGAGGGGGGGCCATTGCAGGCTTGGTTAATCTGGTGACTATCAAACCAGAAGAGGAAAGGAAGTTGAAAATTATGATTGATCAAACCCAGGCTCAGGGAACTACGCTGAATACTTTTTATGCCAAAAGAAATAATAAGTTTGGACTTACCCTTTTTGCTTCAGCCAGTCGCCAGCAAGCTTATGATTCCAATGACGATGATTTCAGTGACATTCCTCAGATCAGAGGGCTTACTTTTAATCCGTCTTTCTTTTATTATTTCAATGATCATTCTTCGCTGCGGTTTACCATCAATGGAACCACTGAAAATAGATTGGGTGGGGATATGCAGGTTATCGAAAATGATCAAAATGGCATTCATCAATTCACTGAAGAAAATGAGTCTGATAGAATATCTTACCAGTTGAAATATACCAATGAGTTTGATGAGCTTCATTCTTTAAATATTAAATCAAGCCTCACAACTTTTAATAGGAAAATAAAGGAGCCGAACTTTACCTTTGAAGGGAAGCAATGGTCGTCTTTTAATGAAGTGTCATACACATTTGGTAACAAAAAGAGCGACTGGATTAGCGGGTTGAATTTGTATACTGACAATTTCAATGAAAGGAAACTCTCCAATTTTGAACGTGATTATGAGAATGTAACTGTAGGTGGGTTTCTTCAAAATACAACCGACTTATCAGAATCACTTATCCTTGAAAGTGGACTGAGGTGGGACTATGCTGTCGACTATGGGTCTTTTCTGTTGCCCAGGCTGTCTATCTTAAAAAAAGTAGGGAGCAAAGTGGCCATGCGACTTGGTGGTGGACTGGGCTATAAGCTGCCTACCATATTTACCGAGGATGCGGAGAATTTAACCTTTCAGAACATAGCACCAATTGATAATTCAGCGACCGATGCTGAAAGGTCGATTGGAGGAAATTATGATGTGAATTTCAAAACTTTGATAGGAGATGAGGTGACACTGTCAATCAATCAACTTTTCTTTTATACCCAGTTGGATGACGCACTTGTTTTTCGTCAATCAGATGATGGCAGCTTTTTCTTTGAAAATGCAGACGGCAGCTTAACATCGCAGGGGATAGAAACAAATCTTAAGTTGGGGTATAAAGACTTTAAGGTTTTTGCAAACTATGCATTTACGAATACGGAGTTGAATTACGATAACATCAATGATCAAAAGCCGCTGACTCCTAAGCATAGCATGGGGGCAGTATTGGTTTATGAAGTGCATGGAAAGTGGCGAATTGGTTACGAAGCTTACTATACAGGCAGTCAATATAGAGCTGACAGAACTTTGACAGATCACTATTGGATCATGGGTTTTATGGCTATGAGAAAGTTTAAAAACATAAGTGTCTATGCCAATTTTGAGAACTTTACCGATACCAGGCAGCATAAGCTGGAAAACTTTGACATTGGTGAGCATTATAAACCTCAGTTTCCACAGATTTGGGCACCTACAGATGGTAGTATCATTAATGCAGGTGTGATTATTGAGCTTTAAGCAATAAAGGAGGCATTGAGAATATGTCTCCTTTATTAAAATCTTAAAGTAGTTATTTAGGCAAGGCCTATTGACCTATTGTTGAGCAATTGTGCTTATTTAGCACAATGATTTTTGGCTATACAGAAATAATTTCAATTGCCGTGGTAGGCTTTTTCTTCTTCATAAGCATTTTGCTAATAGCTTTCCGAAGAGCAGATATTGAATTACTTACTTTTGCATTCCTATGCCTCACTCTGGCGGTCGTATTGGCCATTAGGACATTAACTAATACAACATGGTTTTATGAGGTAATGAGCTTACTCATCTGGCCATGTTTTTATCTGTTTTCTGTAGTTCATGACAATCGAAATGGTATACCCCTCAATTATTTATTGCATTGTATAATCCCAGTTATTTGGGTTTTAAGCGGCACTATGATTCCTCAGGAGATGCGTTCAGGAATTTTTGATGGACTGTACTTGCTTCAGTTTTTAGTTTATGCAGGACTTAGCCTTTCTGAGCTTAGCAAAACACTAAAGTCCCATCGGAACCGGGGTGCATTTAAGGCGCACTATTTAAAATTTCTATTTCTAGGACTTATCGTTTTAGTGATAACACGGTTTACATTGCCCGTAATATTTTATGAGCCAGTACAAGTCGTAGACCTGTTTCATTTAGCTACAGCTTTATATTTAGTTATAGTGTCTGGTTTTTTTATTAATCGACCTATACTGCCAACCAATCAAAATGGTGATTCATACCAGTCACATGAGCTGGCTAATTATGAGGAACAAATGAAAAGAAAGCTTAAACTAGTCATGAATGATAATAAGGCATATCTTAACCCTGATCTCACATTAAATGATCTTGCCGTTTTAGCTGAAGTTAAGATTCCTGAACTATCGGGTTTTATAAATGCTAACCTTGGAAAAAACTTCAATGATTATATTAATGATTATCGAGTTGATGAGTTTAAGAAATTAGTAAAATCTAAATCCACTGACCCAAGAGCTACCATAATGGAATTGGCCTATGAGTCGGGGTTTAATTCTAAAGCTTCGTTCAATAGAATTTTCAAAGAGCATACTGGCATAACACCAACAGAATATAGAAGAGAAGTCAAAAGCAGCCCTGATTTGCATTAAATAAGGTATTTTTAAATTAATATTTTTAGTCTCAAATTATTTATAGGTCTTTTAAGACTTCTGAATGGCTTTTTATTGCAGTGTATTCGCAACTAAAAACTGTATTAAAATGAAGTTCAATTTTATTAAGGTAGCTTTCAGAAATATGCTCAAAGACAGGGCATACACATTCATTAATATCATAGGTCTTACCCTTGGTATAAGTTTTTCATTTCTGATCTTTCTTTATGTTTCATATGAGTTGAGTTTTGATCAACATATTGATGAGTCTGAAAATGTCTATCGCCTTGCAGCAGACTTTACATTAGATGGCCATAAAGACGTGTATTCCAATGTACCGAGACCGCTGGGTTCTGCGCTTGTCAGTGAATACCCCGGTATTATCGCATCAGTAAGGCTGCTTGGTTATAGCGGATTACAGGTGCATGAGGGTATGATTTGGAATGAAAAGGAGGATTATATCTCAGTTAAAAATGCATTTGTAGTTGATAGTTCATTTTTTAAAGTATTTAGATTGCCATTGATAGAAGGTGACTCTTCAACGGCCTTGATGGAGCCTAATAGTATCGTTGTTTCTAAGTCTACGGCAGAGAAAATATTTGGAAACGAATCAGCACTTGGTAAAAGCTTAAAGTTGCAGGAGGAGCAAGAAGCAGTTGTAACTGGGGTTTTTGATGACATTGATAAGCCTACATACTTACCTTTTGATGCACTGATTTCTTATAGCACCTATTTTGAACCTACTTTAGCAATGGATCAATGGTATGGTGCTCATATCTACACTTATGTAAGAACAACATCAGCCTTTAGTCCAAAGGATGTGAATGGGCACTGGCAACCATTCTATGAAAAGTATATGAAGGAGACTTTTGATGCTTTAAATGGTCATGCAGAGATTATCTTTCAACCATTAACAAGTATACACCTTGCCCCTGAGTTTATCTGGGAGCCATATGCACATGGCAGCGAACAAAATGTTTATGTGTTTATTGTGGTAGGGGTATTCCTTTTGATTGTGGCATGCTTTAACTACACTAATTTGGCTTTGAGCAAATCATTATCCAGAGCTAAGGAAGTGGGGGTGAGAAAAGCACTGGGAGCCAGCAGACAAAGTTTAAGTATGCAGTTTATCTCAGAATCTGTTCTTACAGCATCAATTGCATCATTAATCTCTATTTCTTTCATTGTAGCCATACTGCCAACATTCAATCAACTTGTTGGACAGGAGTTGTCTTTAAATTTTATTGAAAGACCTTTAACCTTAATTATTATACTGGGAATCGGGGTTATTGTCGGCATTATTTCGGGTGTATATCCAGCCTTTCATATTTCATCATTAGAAGCAGCCGCGGTACTGAAAGGCGCACCAACTGACAAAGGCAGTAGTAATTTGTCAGTAAGAAAAGGCCTCGTAATGTTTCAGCAAGCAATATCACTTTCATTGATCATTTGCACTCTTGTAGTTATAGATCAGGTGGTTTTTGTCAGACAGAGAGATATTGGTTTTGATAAAGAAAATTTGGTAGTAGTAGAGTTGAAAGATGAAGCTATCAGAAGCAAGATCAAGGTTTTTCAGCAAGATGTTTCTAATCTGCCAGGAGTTGAAAATGTAACGCGTATGAATGAAACTCCTATTAATGGATTGAATGAGTTTAGCTACATGGTGGAAAAAGCTAATGGAGAATTTGAGTCATTACCTGCTCAGCTGTTGCAAGTTAGTGATAACTATCTGGAAACGATCGGAATAGAGTTAATTGCTGGTCGAACATTTATTGAGGCAGATAGTAACTTTAATAGTGTACTTATCAATGAGTATCAGGCCAACTATCTTGGCTATACGGCAGAGGAAGCTGTAGGGGCAAGATTTAAATTCCCTGAAGATACAGAGCAACGTTCCATTATTGGTGTGGTAAATAACTTCTCTATGGGTTCTGCAACAGAACCTTTGAAAAACCTGACAATCTTATACTATAATGGAGGACGCAGGTATATGTGTATTAGGATATCACCTCAAAATCAGGCAGAAGTAATTGAGAACATCTCCGAATTATGGAATAGCTATGAGCCTACTTACCCTTTTCAATACTCTTTTATGGATGAACAATTAGATTCATTTTTGGGTAAAGAAGACAGGCTTTTCAACCTCCTTATTTTCGGTTCAATTTTAATAATTTTTGTTTCTTGCTTGGGGTTATTCGGTTTAGTCTCCTATACGGCACTTCAAAAGACAAAGGAGATAGGTATTAGAAAAGTTTTGGGAGCTAATTCTTTCACCCTGTATTATGCCTTGATAAAGGACTTTATAGCATTATTTGCAATAGCATTGGTAATTGCCTCAGCGGTATCCTGGTATTTTGGTAATGCATGGCTAGACAATTTTACATTTCGCACAGACTTTAATTGGGCTAATATTTTTATGGCTGCCGTAGCAAGTGTAGTTATTACCCTACTTACATTGAGTTATCATGCACAAAAAGTAATTACCGCTAATCCCGTAGATAGTTTGAAAGAGCAGTAGACCTATTATAGATCTATTATTTAGGTGTTTGGCAAATAGTAAGAACTTATTATTCAGCAAGTTAATTTTCCTGATAAGGTGAATAATTGTTATGTTGGCAATTAAATAATTAACGCTGATTGATGCAAATGTCACCAATTACCAAAAGAAACATAGCCAGGATCATCCCTTTTGGATTGATCTGGCTGGTTTTTGGCATGACATTTATGTTTGTTGAGTATGTGGCAATGGGCGGCTTTGATAATGCTGCGACAACAGCTATTCGTGTGAGTCCTCAGATATTGGTATTTGCGAGTATCGCTGTCACCATGCTTGGTTTGCTAATTGGCGCTATCGAAATGATCTGGCTAAATAGGGCTCTATCCAAACATAGCTTCACAGTTAAAATCATTTATAAGCTGCTTTTCTATGCCTTATTCCTATTTACTATTATCCTGATCACTTTCCCCATAGCTGCAAGTATGGAGATGAAGGTTGGAGTTTTTGATGCCCGCGTTTGGGAAAAATATGTAGACTATCTTACCAGTATAACTAACCTTAGCACATTCGTTCAAATGGGGGTCTCCCTTTTTGCATGTCTGTTTTATGCTGAAATAAGTGAAAATATTGGGCAAAATGTGCTGTTTAATTTTTTCACAGGCAAGTATCATAAACCCACAGAAGAGGAAAGAATATTCATGTTCCTTGATATGAAATCTTCCACAGCAATTGCTGAGAAACTGGGACATATAAAATACTTCGAATTGTTAAAGGCTTATTATGACACCATGTCTAATGCCATCGTTAAACATGAAGGAGAAGTATATCAATACATTGGTGATGAAATTGTAGTCTCATGGGAATACAAAAAGGGGATAAGAAACAACAATTGTATAAAGTGCTTTTTTGCAATGAAAGCTGATCTTGAAGCTAAAGCGGAGGCTTTTAAAAACGCTTTTGGTGTCACACCATCTTTTAAAGCGGGACTTCATTATGGTATGGTTACTACAGGAGAAATTGGAGCCTTGAAAAAGGAGATCATTTTCACTGGCGATGTGCTCAATACTACTGCACGGATTCAGGCCTTATGTAATAATCTTGAGGTTGATAATTTGATTTCAGATGAGTTGATTGATCAATTAAGCTATCATAATGAATTTGAAATCAAGAAATTAGGTCTGCACGAATTAAGGGGGCGAAAAGGATCGGTTGATATTGCCACAGTTATTTCGCCTACTGCAACAATGTAATGGTTCTCACATTATTTTGAAAATGAGGACCTAAAATGTACTTATGATTATAACACCAAAGCAAGTCAATTAGACGGCTTATAAAGGATCAATATTTGGATAATTATTCCTATTAAAATCAATGTTCCGATTTCAATTTTGGCAATAAAATCGCTAGTGTCAATAGACCTGTTCGAATTATCGATCTGCCTTTTACTTTCATCCAGTTGTATTTCGGATAGCATATCCAGTTGACTGCTTAATGCCCCGAAAATTTCCACCATTTCTACCTTTTGTTCCTCATTACCCTCCCCTTTAAAATTCTGTTCAAGCTTATATAAATTATCTATATGAGTTTTAAATGTCCCAAAGTGTTGAGCCTCATTTTTCGTCAGTTTTGTTTTAGCATAAAGGCTCAATATTTCATTAATTGAGTCATTCACAGCGGTGTTAACTTTGCTTTGAGCCGATAGTGCAAATCTTTTCTCTTGCACATATTTTGACAAGTCATAGATGTAATCCTGTGCTACAAGGCGGTCTTCATAAACGGTTGACAGCGTTTCCTTAACTACTGCAAAATGATTGCTGTCCATTTTATTGGTAGCCAGTACCAATAGAAACACCACTGCCAGGGCAGTGATGGCTTTGACCTTTTGTATTATAGTGAATTTACTTCTCATACTGTGGGTGTTTTTAAGTGCAACGTATTCAGTGATTTTTCAGTTTCCTGGCATTTTTAACTATATACAAGGTTATTGGTCTACTCGTTTTTTCTTCACCATTTTCTGCATAAAAATATTGCTTGGCAGGGTAATCTCCTCCTTATCTTCAGTTTTTATAGTCATGAAGAATATGCCAATATCAACTATTCGCCCTTCAATTTGGTAATCTTTATCTAAGATGGAGATGACATCCCCCACACGTACAGGGTGACTGAAATAAATAATTACCGTTGAAGTAATGTTGGATATGATTGACCACTGGGCAAAAAATGCAATGCCTATAAGTGCTAACAGTGAAGTAGCAAAATATACGATTTGACTGCGCTCAATACCCCAAATGAACAAGGAGATTCCTATGAGAACCATAAACAAATTCCCGTTGACTATCTTTTGCAACATTCTCACCCGCTCTTTGGCATATTCGAATTTTCGCCCAACTCCACTAATCACCTTATTGGTGATATATTTGATTACAAAATAAAGTGCCAATAGCACCAGGGTTTCTAAAATCTGCTCTTTATACCCTAAAAAATTATTGATGTCCATCCGGTAAAATTAAGGAAAATTGAAATCAAGAAAGCTCATCAACGTATCAGGTCCTTTTCATGCCGGGGATTTTGCCAATTAAAGGGCAGTAGTATCAGGCGCAACATATTCTTATAGATTTTTGCTGCTCCCATGATTGACTATTAGCCATCGCGAAACATGAGTGCATTCCTTAATTATTAAAATCAGTAAAACACTTAGTAAAAAGGAGATTACCAACTTTAATCAGACTTATTAAGCTAGTCGGGCTTAACTTACTGTCCAATCAAATATAGTCGGTTCACTATCATGTTAAACCATTATTAGCATCCAAATACCTTATGAACTAGAAGGAAGAATATTTCAAAAGCATAAATCGTAATTTCTAATAGCATAAAACTAGGCAGAGCATGAGCCAAGTTTTCTAGGTGAATTCCCTATTTTAAAAACTCAGGGTTTTACTGATGTATGACTTCTCTCATTGATATACATTTGAACTAGATAACAAAAATGAAAATACCATGAGACAGCTATTCACATCTCTTTTTATATTTCTTAGTCTTATCTCTTTAGCCGGCAACGGTGATACGGAAAGAGAGCATCCTAACTCTCAAAAATTAGCAACAGATATATATATGGCCTATCAGTTTTACAAGGATAAGGATATTGAGGCATGCAAGTCAGTAATGGAAAACCTAAACTTAAAAACTGTAAAAAGTGTAATTCATAAAGTATCAAAAAGTACTGCTGTAGATAGTTTAGTTTTTGAAAATAACCAAGATATGTTTTGGGCCTATCTTAAATCAGTAGATCTCAATTATTTGCGAGATATAGAAGCAGTTTTTGCCATACGTGTAGAGGATGCATATGGTTTACTAATGGCTTTTAGTGAACTATTAAAGGCAGATCTAAAAGAAATAATGACAGAGACAACAAATGAAATCCACTACAAGAATAGCCAGGGTGGGTATGTGATTGACACACGCTTCAGAACCCCGTCAAAATCTTATATTTCAAACTTATACGATTATAAACTCATTCTGTTAGATGAATACGTGATTTTTGAATTTAAAGAAACTGTTCCTGAAATTTTTGAGCCTGGTCAGAAGCCATCTAAACATCAACCACTGGCTGAGAATTAGGTTTTATCGCAATTAAAACAGACACACATTTTAAAGACACAAAGGAAGGTGCTAGAGTTAGTGCCTTCCTTTATTTTTTATGGTGTTTAAATTTTTATAATGAAATGCTTATATTCTAGTTATATGAGTAGTACAATGAAGAAGGTGCCCTTTTGAGACACCTTCTTGTTTGTCGGGATGACTGCCCGATATATACAATAATAAACATACTGTATATCAAAGACTTATCCATTTCACAGAATTTATGTTCACCGAATTGTTCACCATTAGTTTGAAATAAATTATACCATTCAAAGCATAATTATGTTCGTTGAAATGATTGATTAATAATAACAACAAGTTATTATACGAGGAGGAACTTGTACCTCCATTTTATACCATTATAAATCAATTAGTTATAGTCCATTATTTACACTTGGTAACCGAATAGGTAACCGACTGGTTTGATTCATTCTATATCAACTAACACTGAAAGAAAGTCACATTTTATTTTCTTTCAACCCATCAATTAATAGGTATAAATACTATTTTATCAATCATTTTTTTTATTGTTCATGCTGAATGATGATTGAAAAATTGACCCAACTATTACTGAACACTGGTACTTCTGAAAAGTATTCATTCTCGGAAAACAGAAAAATTAGATTGGTCAATATGTCTATTTTCATTTTCAGTCTCACTAGTCTCTTTTTTATATTTTTTAACTTTTTTGTAACAAGAAAGGAGACTCTGGCATTTATTGAGATTTTACTTTTTATAATTCTGTCATCACTATTTTACTTCCAAAATAAGGGCTTTGTATTATTCGTCAGGCACGCATTCATTTTTTTGCTCCAAAGCTTCTTAATCGCATCGATATTCATTTTAGTACCTGGGAAAATGGTTGAGTATTTACTCTTGTCAGTTATTTTGCTTCAAATGCTCCTTTACAAAAATAAAGTCGTTTTTATAAGTCTTTATTTATGTAACGTGATATTGTTTTATATGCCACAAGTTCTATTTCACACTTACCCTGATGAACATTACTCTTATGTAAACCCTAGTGTTCTTTTTATTTCGTTGGCATTTATAATTTATAATTTATCATTTTCATCGTAATTGGAATTTGCAAGAACAACTTCTGACCAAAAAAAACCAAGAGCTTGAAAGGGTTAACAAGGAGAAAACGCAAATTATCAATATTGTTGCCCATGACCTTAAAAGCCCGTTAACCAGAATTGAAGGGCTGCTGAATGTTATTGAGTTTTCCAATGAAAATCTTACTCATGAACAGTTAGAGCTATTGAACAAGGCCAAAAAAGTCTCAGTAGAACAAAAGAATATGGTCATTAAGTTAATGGATCAGGGCTTGTATTTAAAAGCCCAACTTAGACCAGATGATTTTGAAGCAATATTATTAATTAACGAGATAAGTAGCCTAATTGATGAGTTTAGGATATCTGCTGATCAAAAAAA
This sequence comes from Fulvivirga sp., assembly GCF_040218215.1. NCBI lineage: Bacteria > Pseudomonadati > Bacteroidota > Cytophagia > Cytophagales > Fulvivirgaceae > Fulvivirga > Fulvivirga sp. The sequence goes on along the minus strand of NZ_JAVJQL010000028.1, from coordinate 322 downwards.
AATAAACATTGTTGAGGAGTATTATGTAAGAGAAGTTAAGATAGTTACTCAGAAGACATATTTGAAAGCGGCATTAGAGAACCTTTTATCTAATGCTTTAAAATTTTCAAATCCTGAAACAAGTGTTCATGTGAAGATAGAAGTTAATCATAATTCTGTAGTAATTTCTATAGTAGATGAAGGTAGTGTAATCTAAACTCTGTCTGGTGATGTCCTAGCTCAATGATCAGCGCCCCACCAAAGGGCTAGCTGATCAAATCGAGCGGCAATCGTTCTCCAAATTTAATGGCTAATTGTTGTACTGTCAAACCCCAGTTGTGTA